>NZ_JHXT01000038.1 GCF_000687795.1 Mycoplasma testudinis ATCC 43263 | reverse complement strand
GAAAGCGTTTCCGTTTTTTAGTATACTTTTAATAACACGATGTCAATGGTTTCAAAGAAATCTAGACATTAACACACTTAAATCATTACTTCCGTTTTTTTACTACTTGTGGTATTTCTATAAATCTATTTAATAAGCAAAACCATTCTTTTTAAGACATTATTTTGTTGTAAAATTGATAATGCTTTTAAAACTATTAAAAGTATGTGTTTAAAAAAAGATAAGCTAAAAAGATAGGAATTAACAATGGATACAGTAAAAAATATATATCAAACTTATAAGCAACGTTTGGTTAGTCTTGACTCTCGCAATAAATCATTCTTTTTAAGTGTTTTATATCCTAAAAATCATCTGGATTTAGTCACAATGTCTAGTCTTTTGCAATTTGATGGTGATTTAACAAAATCAATTTTATACAACTACGATATTTCCTATCAATCCCAAACTTACCCTCTTCAAGAGATTACTAAAATATTCGAAACCGAAAGTAGTAATCCATATAGCGAAATCAAAAAATCTTTACAATGTATAAAAGATAATGATATTAAAAAATGAATCGATTTAAAAGCTAAAGGGTCGTATTCAGAAATTAAAGAGTTTTTGGCAAATATCATTGCTAAATTAGATACAGAGCAAAAATCCTTATTAGATCAATTTAAATCTTTAGAACGCTCAGTTCAAAGCGACAATCGTGATCACGGAAAAGACGATTTATATCTTGGATATCCATTTATTGAGGGGAAATTTCCGGGCGGGAAATACTTCCGCGCACCTCTTGTATTACATAAAATCAAATTAACAGAAGCTAATGCTAAACATAAAATAACATTTGTTAAAGATGGCAAAATGATTAATCCAGTGTTTGTTTTAGCTTATTTAAGTTTTAATGAACAAGATGCTAAATTACTTGATTTTAAGATTCAAGATGACAATGATGACACTGATGAAATAACTATTTTAGACGATGCATTTAAACTCTTAGATGGCTTGGGCATTAAATATACAAAGCCGCAAACTTCTGCTTTGTTGCCGATCAAAAGCATAACCAAAAAAGATTTTGAAAGTATTGAAGAAATAAATTTACAGCCAGTTAACCACTTTGTTATTAAAAACAACGTTGTCATTGGAATGTTTCCAGTTTCGGATTTAGCTTTATATAAAGATTTAGACTATTTAGAGAAAAATCCAGACAAGGCTTCCCCTTTATTAAAAGATTTTTTTAATAGTACAAAAACGTTTAATGAAGGCGAAAAAGATTATGCTCCAAAAGAAAAAGAAATTTTATATGTATCACCACTTGACTGAAGTCAACGCGTAGTTATCAAAGATGCCTTATCAAATAATCTAGTTATTGAAGGACCACCAGGAACAGGAAAGTCTCAAACGATTGTTAATATCATTATTAACCTGATTAACAGCAATAAACGGGTTTTGTTTGTTTCACAAAAATTAGCAGCCTTAGAAGTTGTTTACAACCGTTTGGGAAACTTGCGTGAAAATGCTTTATTAATTAAAGACCACATTCACAATCGTGATGATTTTTATGCTCAGTTAAAAGCCACAACTAATAATTTAGATTATTTAGCTGATGAGAACAACATTCAACAAGCAAATCAGACGATTGGACAATATTTTGATATTCGTGACAAAATATTGCAAGAAAAATATTTTAAAAATTATAGTTTTGAATCTGTTGTTAAATTTATTAATAACAAACCTAATGTACAACTAAATGAAAAGGCAATTAAAACGATTCAGGAATTTAATTCATTTGTTGAAAAAGATAAACTTGATTCAGAAATTATTTTAAACAATTTATTTTCGATTGAAATGGAGGAAAAACTAAATGAGTATTTAAAACTAAAAACCTTAGATCTATACAAATATGTAGATTTAAAAACCATTAGTTTTTTATCTAAACAAAAAATCGATAATAATGCAAAAGATTTGTTGAAACTAAATTTCTTTTTACACAAGACGAATCAACCGATAATTCAGACCGAAAAAATCACTAATACTGAAAAATTAAAGAAATATATTAGTTCACCGAAAACTATGACATATAATGATTTTTTAGTTTATGCGAAACAGCTTTACAACAAGATTCAACAATCTTCTAATCATTTAAAAACCTTAACTTCAGATTTATATGATGAAATAAACGAAAACCTTTCGCTTTTAAATTTAACTAAAAATGATTGAACTAAGATAAATGGGAAGTAATGATTTAAGTGTGTTAATGTCTAGATTTCTTTGAAACCATTGACATCGTGTTATTAAAAGTATACTAAAAAACGGAAACGCTTTC
>NZ_JHXT01000037.1 GCF_000687795.1 Mycoplasma testudinis ATCC 43263 | reverse complement strand
TAATTAATTATTTGAATTTTAACACGATGCCAATTTAACACACTTATTTCATTACTACCGTCTTTTTTTTCTAAAAGCTTAACGATAATCTCTTTTAACAAGAACATTAATACATTGTGTTATTAATGCATAATTATTTATATTGTCGGTAAATATCAGTTTCTATTGGCCGCTTGATATGTATCACTATCTAAATAGCAATTGCTAAGTTACCACTGATATGAGTATAAAAAAAGAAAGCTGATGTAAGTGATCTGTACCCAGTTTCATTGAGTGAATAATTGTGTTTAGCATTAATAAGAAATGAATGTTTCTCTTAAAATAGAATGAGGAATCCTATCTGTTGATGCAATAATCAATCTATTCAGCAATTGCTTTTCTAGATTGACGAAAAGGTTTTGAACTCTGCTTCAAACCCATAGAAAATTTAATTTTCGCAACTCAAAGAATGATTCGGCGATATAGTTGTCATAGCAATTTCTTTTTCTAGATGGCAAGTAATTTGTAATAATCAAAATCGATTGATCAGTTTTTAAAAATGTACTTAATGGAAATAATCTTAATCAATTGCAAAAATTGTTGAAAGTAAAAAATCATGACATTTTTGCAATGCTAATACATCAAAAAAGTACCCTCCTTTCAAGAATTCGGAGGAGGTACTTTTAGAAAGAATTTCTTAAATAATAGTTTTTGGTGGTTTACCAATTTCTACAGCCGTAGCCATAATTGATGCAATCGATTGTAGATTTGGCGGAATAATGATTTTGGTAGCAGTTCCGTTTGCTAAAACATCAATTTTATCGATTGCCATTCAAGTTAAAACACGTTCATCGATTTTAGCACTAAGCAATAATTCAGTTGCTTGTCTTTTACCTTCAGCTTCTAAAATTTGTGCTTGCTTTTTTCCTTCGGCTACTTTAATCATAGCTGTTTGTTCACCATCAGCTTGGAAGATGGCAGAATCTCGACGACCTTCAGCAATTGTTACCATTGCCCGTTTTTCCCGTTCTGATTGCATTTGCTTTTCCATCGCCATTTGGATCGAAGCAGGGGGAACAATATTTTTTAACTCCACCCGCTTGACTTTGATTCCTCATTGATTACCAGCTAAATCTAATGTCGCAGTTAAGCGTTCGTTTAGTTCTTGACGGCTGACTAATGTTTCGTCTAATTTCTTTTCACCTAAGTAATTTCTTAAAGTTGTAGCCACTAAGTTTTCAATAGCTTTAATTGCATCTTCTACACCATATGTGTATTTAAATCCATCAGTGATTTCTAAATAGCAAACAGTATCAACCTTAACTGTAGCATTATCAGACGTAATAATTGATTGTTCAGGAAAGTTCATCACTTTTTCTTTATAAGTTTCTTTTTTTACAATTCGGTCTATAAAAGGTCTTAAAAAATGTAAACCTTTTTCTCAGGTTTTGTGAAATGATCCCAAACGTTCGATGATATAAAAATTTGACTGATTAACGATTTTTACTGATGTCGCAATTATTAAAATGAATAATAAAAAGACAATTGTAGCAATAACAATTCCAACAATGGCTCCAGCTGTTAACATATTTATTCTCCTGTATTTTGATTAATATCTTGGCTGATATTTATGTAATGGTTCAACTAGTAATGTTGCCCCATCAATTTTTAAAACTCTAACAGTTACTCCTGCATCAATTAATATCGGATCAATTGGCAATACCAAGTATGTAACATCATCAATTTTTGTTTTTCCATATTCTGGAATCCAATCAACGTTTCCAGCTTCTTTAGTTAAGATAATTTCACGACCAATTAAATTAATCCCTGGCCCTGAATTGTGGCGGCTATTGAGACGTTGTTTAATTTTGAAACCATTAAAGACTATTAAATAAATTATGATTCATAAAATTCCAAAAGCAGCAATTTCAATGATTACAACTCACCATAAGTGATTTCCAAATTCTGTAGCACCAGCAATAATTGCGCTAGGAACGGCTGCTAAAGAGGTGACTAATGTAAAGAAATTAGTAATACTTAATTCAACTATTAATGAAACAACAAAAATAGCAACCCAAAAAGCTAGCGTAATTCATCGACCATAATCAGTGCTTAATTCATACATTATTTGGCCTCCTTGTAATTTAATCTAATAATGATTAGATTATACACAATAATAATGTGATGGGTTTCGAAGTGAATTATTTATCCTATTGCTTAGACAATTAGTTTCTATTATAAAAACGATGTTCACAATGAAAGCTTATTCGCAAGATTTTGATATCAGTTATTTGGTGAGTAAATTCCAAAATAATAAACTGGTTACAAGGTGACATGTACTTTAAAAATATTTTATATGGTCCAATATCTCATAAGGCTATAAAATGTTTAACGATAAAATCATTTGCTTAACTCCAAAAAAATCCAAAAATTAGAAGTTTTTGGAATATACTCCAAAAAAATCTAAAAATTGAAAGTTTTTGGAATAACATTCAATATTTCTGCCATTATAGAGATATTATGGAGAAAATTATTCGAGACAATTATTTAGATGAGTTAATTAACTTAAAAAAACGGATTTAATCAAGATTGTGAATGGAACTCGCCGTGCAGGTAAATCCACTCTTCTTGTTGAATACATTTCTTATTTAAAAAAACAGAAAAAAATTACAATATCATTTTTTTCGATTCATCGAATTTTAATTTATTACCGCTACGGGATCCAAAGCAACTTTACGAAGCTGCTTATTCTAAGTATCAAAAAAATAAAACAAACTTTTTGTTCCTTGATGAGATTCAACTTTGCACTAGTTTTGAAAATGTTTTAATCGATTTTTATAACTCTAAAAAAATTTGATATTTATGTTACTGGATCTAACTCATCTTTATTAAGCGGTTCATTAAGAACACTGCTAACAGGTAGATATCAAACAATTGAAGTTTTTCCTTTTTCATTTAAAGAATATCTTGATTATTATCAAGATGAAAAAAATGTCGAATCTGCTTTCGATTCGTACGTTGAGTTTGGTGGCTTTTCAGGGTCGTATCAATTGAATAATGCAGATCAAAAGCACTTGTATGTTAATGATATTTTTGACGGTGTTATTCAAAAGGATATATTTGCGTTAAATCACATTAAAAATAATGAAGCAATGATCAACCTAATTGCTTTTTTTACTTGATAACATTGCTAATTTGACTTCCCAAATAAAATTGCCAATAGTTTGAATGAAAACATAATTCCTATTTCAATAAAAACTATTTTCAACTATTTAAATTTTTTGTGTGACGCATTTGTGTTTTATAGATTTAAACGTTATTACATTAAAGGAAAAAGATACTTAAAAACAGTTAATAAATTTTATTTAGTAGATCATGCCATTCGTATGTCAAAATTAAGCAATTTAAATCTAAGTTACGGAAAAATATACGAGAACATCGTAGCGATTGAGCTTTTAAGACATGGTTATGATGTTTACATTGGAAAGATAAACGATAAAGAAATTGATTTTATTGCGACCAAAAATAACGAAAAGTTCTACATTCAGGTAGCTGCTACGATTGAAGAAGATAGTACTTTTAAACGTGAAATAACACCTCTTTTGCAAATAAAAGATGCTTACTCTAAAATAATAATAGCTAGAACTAAACTTCCAGAATATGATTATGAAAGAATCAAAATTATTAATTTAACAGACTGATTGCTAAGCTGCTAGAAAATAACCTATTAGTGCATATTTTGGGTAGTAATGAAATAAGTGTGTTAAATTGGCATCGTGTTAAAATTCAAATAATTAATTA
>NZ_JHXT01000036.1 GCF_000687795.1 Mycoplasma testudinis ATCC 43263 | reverse complement strand
TTGTGAGCGATGCATTCCATACAACTTTGCTAGTTGTTCAAATCAAGCGTTAGATTCATTGCGAAAGATATTGTAATAACGAACTTCGTTTCCAGTATACGTTATGATTGGTTCATCTGGTGGTGGGATCGGAGTTTCATCTGGATGATATTTTTTGATTAAAGTGTATAATTTGCTTATTTCTGTTTTTAAATCATTTTTTAATTCGCTTTTTGTCTCATTCAATTTGTTGTTTGTCTCTTTTAATTCAGTCTTGGTTTCAACCACATTTTGTGCTACCCAAGACAAAGCTTGACCTAGCTTATTAATTGTTCATCCGTCTTTGCCTATATCTTGAATATTATTAATTAAAGCATCATCTTTTTGTGATGGAGATTTAGTTCCTGTTTTAATTTTTTTATTGCACATATCAGTTTTGAATTTAACCATTACGTAATCTATTTATCATTTGATTTTAAATCATTTTGCGCTTCATCTTGGTTAGAATTGAACACTCATTTATTTTTGAAAACTCAGAAAAAATGAATTTTTAAAAAACGAATGTTTTTGGTTAGTTTCTTACAAAAATCTGCCGTAATTTTCGTATTTTCTTCTTGAATATTTTTTTCGTTATCTGTTATAAAATTTTCAATATTTTTCTCTTTAATAAAATTTACTCCATTGATAGTTTTCGATGGCATATTTTCGTTAAGATAAGGTACAACAACTTTTATTTGGTTCATTATTTTGTATTGCTGTCTTAAATCTATCATTCCTTTTAAAAACAAATCGATTTCCGGGTTAATTTCTTTTTCTGATTTTTTGAGAATTGTTATATATTTATTTTTAACATACTTAACATCATATATATTTTTTAAAAGGGGCTTTGCAATCAAATAAACATAATTATTACCTATTATTATGCTTTTAAAGACACCAAGGGAATATGGACCATTGATTATTACACAATTTATATAATATCTTTTTAGTATGCCTTTTTTGGTTAGAGAAATTAAAGTTTTATGACGTTTATAACGCAAAATATAATTTGACGATAAATATGAAAAACCGGCTTTTCTAATGACTTTAGTTCATAAAATAACGCCTATTAAGATCACAACTAGAAGGCATATAAAAAAATAAATTGCAATATCTCCAGGAGTTACAGTGCTTGTGAATATCGTGCTGCCAATCGCCTGATTATAAATAGCTTGGTGATTATTCATAAAATGTTCCTTTCACCCGATAATATAACTATAATACTTTAATTATTTGTATTTTTGCATCGACTTCTTTGTACGGCTGGTAATATATGAAATCATAAAATATTTAATTTTTTGTTACATAGATACGAAATGATATACCAATTTTTAATACGCATAAGGAATCGTTTTCACAAAAAAAGGATATTTTTGTTTATAATGAATCAAGAAGTGTTTTCTTTAATCTTTTTGAAGGTATTTAATGACCATTGTACCAAGTCTATCAGCTGCTAAAAATAAGACAGGTTTACCCTGGCCAGACCAGTTTTCCAAAAAACTTATATCCATTGGATTGAGCCATTTTCATTTGGACTTGACTGATGGAAGTGTTACACCTAATAGTGATCTTTCACTGATTAATTTTGGTTTGTTGGAGAATTCTATAACTTATGATTTTCATATTATGAGTGTTAATCCAATACACATTATTGAAAGAATTCCAAAGTCAGATCGGGCCATTGTGCATACGCATTTCAATTTTTTAAATAACATTAATAAATATTTTGAAATTTGCAAAGAAAAAGGTTTTAAAATCGGGATTAGTTTGGATTTAGATAATAATATAAATGTAGTTGCGCCGTATCTGAAGCAAATCGAATTAGTAAATTTTATGAGTGTAAGAAAACTTGGTATGACGAATGTTCAATTTGAAGAATCGGTGTTTATGAAAATTAAGGAATTCAGAAACAAATACACCGATTATAAAAAAAACATTATGGTCGATGGATCAGTTAGATTGAATCACCTTCAAGAATTAAAAAAATATTGTGACTATTGTGTGGTCGGCAGCATCCTTTTTGCTGGTGATAATTTTGAAAAAAATTTATCTATTATAGAGAAGGAGATTATTTAATGAAAAAGAAATTGATTGAAATAGTAAACAATACACTTGATTGGAAAGACGCAATAAAAAAAGGAGTTAACCTCTTAGTTAAAGATGAAGCATGTGATGAAACATATGCTGAGGCTATTTTTGAATCTACGAAAAAACATGGACCATATTACGTAATTGCACCCTTATTGGCTTTAGCTCATGCTGAAGCTGGAATAGGAGTGAAACAAGTTGGCTTATCTTTGGTTTTATTTAAAGAACCTATTATGTTCAGTAGTGATGAAAAGCATAAGGTAAATTTGTTATTTACTTTATGCACAACAACGCCTGATGATCATATTGAAACCCTTCAAAAATTTGCCACCGTTTTTGCTAATAATCCAAATCTGACTAAGGAATTAATAGCTTGTAATTCGGTAGATGATCTATATGAAAAATTAAAGGAAATTGAATAATGTCGCAAGTAAAAAATAATTTATTAAGCAAAAAATCAATAACTGCAATTAGAGTACTTTCTGCAGAGGTAGTAAATAAAGCTAAGTCTGGTCATACTGGCATGCCACTTGGAGCCGCTCCTATCATGTATGCGCTGTTTAAAGATCATTTAGTTGTAGACGTAGAAAACCCGAAATATCTTAATCGTGATCGTTTTGTTTTGAGTGCAGGACACGGATCAGCACTGTTATATACAACAATGCATTTAGCAGGATACAAAGATGTGACAATTGAGCAATTAAAACGCTTTCGAAGTATTGACTCTAAGACCCCTGGACATCCAGAAAATGTGGTTTTGCCTGGAGTTGATTGTTCGACTGGACCATTAGGGCAAGGTGTTGCTATTGCAACAGGAATGGCGATAGCAGAAACAAAGTTATCTGAATATTTCAGAAAAGAACAATTGTTTAATCATTATACGTATTGTCTTTTTGGAGATGCATGCTTGCAAGAAGGTATTTCTTTTGAGGCATTTTCACTCGCTGGTCGTTATCAACTTAACAAATTAATTTATATTTACGACAGTAATCAAGTACAGTCAGACAGTAACGTGTGTGCTTCTACTAATTTTAATACTAAACAATATTTTAACTCGCTAGGTTTTAACTATTTTTTAGTTGAAAATGGTGAAGATTGAGAATTGATTTCAAAAAGTATAACAGATGCTAAAAAATCAGTTGATAAACCTTCGATAATTGAAGTTCGTACTAAAATCGGTTTTAAGACCAAATATGAGGGTACAAACAAAAGTCACGCTTTGGTTTTATCAGATGATGAGATAAATCAGTTTAAAAAAGATTTGGGTTACAATCAAAAGCCATTTACTGTAGATAACGATGTTTACAAAGACTTTAAGCAATTTCATATCAGAGGAAAAAATTCGTCTGCTTTATTCCAAAAAAATCTCAAAAAATTAAATGGGTCTAAAAAATCTGATTTTGATTTATTAGCGAACCAAAAAATAAGATTTGATAATTCTTGATTTAAAAACTTGAAATATGAAAAAGCAGCAATTCGTAACATTAGTGGAGACATTATTCAACAATTTGTAAAGCATAATCCATTCATCTTTATTGCTTCTGCTGACTTAGCTTCTAGTACAAAGATGTGATCCAAATTTGGTTCAGTATATGATGTTAATAACCGCCTAGGTGTAAATATCAACATGGGTGTTAGAGAATTTGGAATGACTGCTATTAATTCAGGAATAACTTTGCACAGTGGCTTTAAATCAATTAATTCTACTTTCCTAGTGTTTAGCGACTATAGCAAGGCGGCACTACGGCTTGCTGCAATCTCTGATTCTCCAATTACATCTGTTTTTAGTCACGATACAGTTACAGTTGGATACGACGGACCAACGCATCAAGCTGTTGAACAATTATGATCACTTAGGTTAATACCAAACCACATTTTATTTAGACCAGCAAACCTTAGTGAAACTATTTTCAGTTTTTTGTATGCTTTAGAATCTAAACTAAAACCTGTCACTATCATTACTTCGCGAACAGAATTTTTACAATACAATTTTGGCACAAATGACAACATTGAGAAGGGTGCTTATAAAGTAGTAAGCAACAAAAGATATGATTTGACTTTCTTAGCAAGTGGTAGCGAAGTTGAAATTGCTTTTAAATTAAATGAACTCTTAGCGAAAAAGAAATTGATTGCTAATATAGTATCTATTCCATCTTGGAACCTTTTTACGCAGCAAACTAGTCAATATCAAAAATCTGTTTTAGGGAATAAGCCAATAATAGCTATTGAGTTTGGTTCTTCAACCCCTTGATTATCAATCGCTGATCTTGTTCTGGGCGTAGATTCTTTTGGTTTTAGTGCTTCGCCCAATGATGTTATAGAACGGTTGAAATTAGCTCCTGAAAAATTGTTTTCTAAAGTTACTTCGTTCTTGAAAAATAAAACCAAATAATAATTGATAACACTTTCTTGCTTGTCTATAGCGTGTGTTAAAAATTCGGTTTCATAAAATAAATAGGTGGTAGAAGAACAGTTAGTGAATTGTATTATCTAAGGAATAATTGATGAAATATCCCTCTAACATTTTTGTTTTTAGCAATCCCTTTGATCCACTTTTATAAGTTATAGTTTCTGTTTCTATAATATTACTTTTTTGATTTGAAAAATTATACACAACTTGATAGTTTTGGTCTAATTTTTTGGCAGACGAAAGTTGAGCGTGTTGTAATATTCTTATAAGCGAATGACCTCCCGTTTGATGTTTCATCTTCTTTTGAATCATAAAATATTGTTTTCATTCAATCAATGATTTTATTTTATTAACAATCGTGTTTTTGAAA
>NZ_JHXT01000035.1 GCF_000687795.1 Mycoplasma testudinis ATCC 43263 | reverse complement strand
TATAATTCAGCAACTCGAAATTCTATTTGATATAGATTTGCAACCAGAATAAATACAAACACTTAATTTATTGTTCAATCTTGACCAAGAGTCAAAGATTTGCGCGTTTAAATAATGATAAAAACGGAAAATTGCGAAAGCGTTTCCGTTTTTTAGTATACTTTTAATAACACGATGTCAATGGTTTCAAAGAAATCTAGACATTAACACACTTAAATCATTACTTCCTTTTTTTCAATTTATATAATGGACTAACTATTTTTTTATTGCTTTTGCTTTAGCACTTTCAATTAATCCCATAAATAATGGCTCAGGTGTGTATGGTGTTGAATTAAATTCAGGATGATATTGACAACCGATGAAGAATGAATGTTTTGGGATTTCAATAATTTCTTGTAAATCGTTTTTAACAAAAGTTCCCGAGAAAACAAATCCAGCTTTTTCAAATGCTTTAATGTAATCATTATTAAATTCGTATCGGTGACGGTGTCTTCGGGTTACACTTTTTGATTCATATAACCGCGAAGCCAAAGTATTAGGTTTGATTGAACAATGATAATTACCCAATCTTAAAGTTCCTCCGACATCAACTTTTCTTTTGGTAATCAAATCAATAATATTAGCTTTTGCGTTTTTATCAAATTCGGTTGAATTAGCGTCTTGTAGTTTTAATACATTTCGAGCAAATTCTACACAAGCTAATTGCATTCCTAAACAAATTCCTAAGAATGGTAAATCGTGGGTTCGGGCGTATTCGATTGCTTGTAGTTTTCCTTCAATGCCACGTTTATCAAATCCTCCAGGAACAACTAAACCATCCATGTTTTTAAGAATCTTGATAAGTTCATCTGGTTTAACTTTACTTGAATTAACTCATTCAACATATAAATCAACATTTTGGTAATAGCTGGCAATTTTTAAAGATTCATATAATGACATATACGCATCTTTTAATTCGGTATATTTCCCAACTAAAGCAATTTTGACTTTTTGTTTTTTTGTTGCTTTAATTGATTTTGTAAAGGTTAATCATTCTTTACTTAATTGTTTTCTAGTAAATTTTAAATCCATCAATTTTGCTATTTCAACATGAACTTTTTGATCGTATAAAAATTCAGGCAATAAATAGACATTGCTTACATCAACACACGAAAAAATATGATCAATATAAATTGAGCACATTGAAGCTATTTTATTTTTGATTTCTGGTGATAAAGGTAATTTGGAACGAACAAATAAAAAGTCAGGAGTAATTCCTAAATTTCTTAATTGTTGGGTTGAATGTTGTAAAGGTTTGGTTTTTACTTCATTAGTTGTTTGTAATTCAATTACTGGAACCGCATGAATGGCTAAAGTATTACCACGAGGTAACTCTCAACAAATTTGGCGCATGGCTTCTAAGAATGGTAAAGATTCAATATCACCAACAGTTCCACCAATTTCGATTAAGATAACATCTGCATTGGTTTCATTAGCTAGATTATAAATACATTCTTTAATCTGATTAGTAACGTGAGGTACTACTTGGATGGTTTTGCCAAGATATTTTCCTTTCCGTTCGTTTTGAATTACTTGGTTATAAATCTTTCCTGCGGTGATTGACGAACCCTTAGATAATTCTTTATTTAAAAAACGTTCGTAATGACCTAAGTCCAAGTCAGTTTCAGCACCATCACCCGTTACAAAAACTTCTCCGTGTTGATATGGTGACATTGTTCCAGGATCAACATTCAAATATGGATCTAACTTCAAAGCTCGTACGTCTAATCCTAGTTGGGATAGAATTGATCCAACACTAGCAGCACTTAATCCTTTTCCAAGCGAAGAAAAAACGCCTCCAGTCATAAAAATAAATTTGGTTTTTTGATTTCATTGCATAATTAATTCTCCTAAATTAGTGTTCACTTAAAATTTAAATTTCTTAAGATCAATTCATCCATCCCATGATTTAGGTGGGTGATTGTAGTGACGTACAAAACAACGTTAGCTTTAAATTGATCAGTCGTCTTATTTCGATTCACAGTAATTTCTTGCAGGCTGCCCTGATTTCTTAAAATTGTTAACACTATTGTATTGATCACGGATTCACTTCAAGGCCCTGTAATCTCGACATTAGCCCGAAATTTTCGGGGATGATGTTCAAGCATTTTTTTATTCCAGTGTAATGAGACTAACTTAGCATCTTTAATTCCTTGAATTGTTTGGCATTGGGGCCGATGAACATATAATCTGGTTTTGTGAATAATTCCAACGAGTGGCATATATGGTAATTTGCTACAGCATTTAGTAATTTCAATTCCATTAATTTTTAAACCAGAAATTAATTCAAAATACGATTGACTAAAAATCCAACGATTGTTTTGTCTTCGAATTTCTTTCAAAACTGATTTTCACCGATTGCCTTTAGCAAAGAAGTTGATTTTATCATCGACTGATAAATGTAAAACTGCAACGTATGAGAGATATTCTTTGATTGATTTAATTTTCAAAATCTTTAAACGTTCAATGATCTCGCCATCCCCAATGCGATTTTCTTTTAGAGTTGTATTTAAAACATTTAAAAAATTTTGGGCAGAAGTATATTCAATTTTCTCTAAGCTGCCAATGATTTCAAAAATATGTTTTCGGACGGTTGGGTTACTAACATAACGCATTCATCGTTCACTAACTTGAGGTTTATCATGATATGTGATTTCAATTGCGTCCCCATTTTCTAAGTGAGCATCTCATGCTAGTTTCTCACCAAATAAATAAATGCCATTGATATAGGCAAATTTTTCCGGATCTACCCGGTATGCTAAGTCTAATACAGTTGAACTTGCCGGAATTGTGTATGTGTTTTGGTTATTAGTTACAATTACATCGATAATTGGAATTTTAGTTAGTTCTTTTAATAAGGCAGGATTTTTATTAGAACTTTCGTCAGCAAACAATTCAACTTGAAACCGCTGCATAGCTTCTTGGGTTAAATCTAGATTATTTTTTTCTTTATATAACCAGTGACTGGCGTATCCTAATTTACTATTTTGATCCATTCGCTTTGTTCGAATCTGAATTTCAACTAAAGTTTTATTACTAATAATGGTTGTGTGGACTGATTGATATAAATTATTTTTTGGTGCTGAAACATAATCTTTGAAAAATTTAGGAATATACTTGAAATTTAAGTGGATTAATCCTAAAACATGATAGATATCAAGTTCGTCATTTAAAATAATTCGTAATGCGTAAACGTCATGAATGTTATTAATTCGGGAAATTGAATTTAATTTATTGTAAGTTGAATACACGCTTTTAATCCGACTTTCGAAAAAATATTTAATATTTTGTTCTTCAAGTAGGTGCTGAATTTGTTCGGTAATGGCTTTTCACTGGTCTGAATTAATAAGCTTATATTCATTCATAATGGAAAGCGTTTGCTCATAAGCTTCACGATTAATAATCGAAAAAGCAATATCAAGTAGTTCTGTCTTAACGTTGTACATTCCTAATCGGCCAGCTATATTGGCATAAATATCAAAAGTTTCTTGAGCAATTGCTCTTTGCCGATCAATTGCTAAAAATCCAATCGTACTTAAATTGTGGAATCGGTCAGCTAATTTAATAATAATGGCACGAATATCTTTGGAGATTGACATAAAAACCTGAATTTGATAATTAGTTGACAAATTCTTAAGTTGACTAGCTTCCCGATTCTTTTTAGCAACTAAGGCAATTTTAGTCACTAGTTTTACCAAATTGGTTATATCTGACCCAAATTCTTTATTGATTTGATCTTCAGAAATTTCTGTATCTTCAATTACGTCATGCAGTAAACCGGCTGCAATCGTATTTGCATCCATTTTTCATTCGACTAATTTAATGGATGTTTCTAATGGGTGGATAATAAAAAGGTCTCCACTTTTACGCTTTTGATTAGCATGTGCGGAGGTTGCAAAATTATAGGCCTTTTCAATTAAGGCAATTTCGTTTTCTTGATATCCATTATCTTTAGCAAGATGAAGCAAATGTTCATACCGATTTTTTATATCAATCATGGAACCACTATTTCAATTATTTACTGCAATAGTTTACTATATAAAACAGAGATCTATTATTTCTTTTGAAGTATAACAAATATTTTATATAATAATAAAGCATTTTTAGACATAAGATTGTCTATTGTATTAAGGAAGATATTAGTAATGGCATCAAATAAAAACTTGTTAACAGCAACTGGTAAAAAAAATCTTGAAGAAGAATTAAGATATTTAGTTGACGTCCGTCGACCAGAAATTATCAAGTTAATTCAAGAAGCTAGAGAACAAGGGGACTTATCAGAAAACGCAGATTACGATGCTGCTAAAAGTTCCCAAGGCGAAATCGAAAGTCGAATTAAAGAAATTCAAGACATTTTAAGTAATGTCGAAATTATCAAAGAATCAAAAAACGCATCCCACCAATCACGTGTTCGGGTTGGTACTCATGTAGAAATTTATGATCATCATGATAAGAAAAATTATAGTTATGAAATCGTTGGGGCAATTGAAGCAGATCCCTCAAAAAATAAAATTTCTAATGAATCACCTTTAGCTAAAGCTATTATTGATAAAAAAGAAGGCGATGATAGTGAAGTTCGGGGAATTGAAATTCCATATACAGTAACAATTAAAAAAATTCGTAACAATTAATTTCTATATAAATAATTTTTAGGATATAATTGTAAAGGCGTTAATGCCTTATTTTTGGACAGGTAGCGAAGTGGCTAAACGCTTCTGACTGTAAATCAGACACCATATGGTTTCGGCGGTTCGAATCCGTCCCTGTCCACCATTTTATTGGGATGTAGCCAAGCGGCAAGGCAATAGACTTTGACTCTATCATGCGATGGTTCGATCCCATCCATCCCAGCCAATAAAATAAATTTTAAAATAAGGGTGTTATCCTTATTTTCATGGTCCGCTAGCTCAGTGGAAGAGCATTTGACTTTTAATCAAAGGGTCCCGAGTTCGAGCCTCGGGCGGATCACCAGTGCCCGAGTGACGGAATGGTAGACGTACAGGACTTAAAATCCTGGGGTAGAAATACCGTGCCGGTTCAAGTCCGGCTTCGGGCACCATATTTTGCGGGTATAGTTCAATGGTAGAACCACAGCCTTCCAAGCTGTTGATGTCGGTCCGATTCCGATTACCCGCTCCATTTTAACCAAATAGACATAATGACTTTTTTATAAAGTCATTCGTATAACAAGAACTTACTCTAAATGAGTAAGTTTTATTTTTTATGCGATCGTTTTTTTCAAATAAAGTACTTTATAATATAAATTACATATTACATAATTTAATAAAATTGTTTTTATTATGATCGATACACCATTAAACCAAATAAAATTAATTCGTCATAAACTATTAGATAATTTCATTTTTTTGTTCTATCGAAAGATAACGAGCAAACAAATTAGTGACCTCTTATCCAATTTAGCTGAACTTAACGATTCTAAAGCTTTAACTTCTGAATTCATCAAATTATTGGGTCCGCAATTTGAACAAAAAGGAAGTAATGATTTAAGTGTGTTAATGTCTAGATTTCTTTGAAACCATTGACATCGTGTTATTAAAAGTATACTAAAAAACGGAAACGCTTTCGCAATTTTCCGTTTTTATCATTATTTAAACGCGCAAATCTTTGACTCTTGGTCAAGATTGAACAATAAATTAAGTGTTTGTATTTATTCTGGTTGCAAATCTATATCAAATAGAATTTCGAGTTGCTGAATTATA
>NZ_JHXT01000034.1 GCF_000687795.1 Mycoplasma testudinis ATCC 43263 | reverse complement strand
GCGAAAGCGTTTCCGTTTTTTAGTATACTTTTAATAACACGATGTCAATGGTTTCAAAGAAATCTAGACATTAACACACTTAAATCATTACTTCCTTATTTTTTAAAAAAAGTATTTGTAAAACAAAATAATTAAATTTAAAAGTTTTTAAAAACACAAAATTTTCATTTTTATAGTAAACTAAATTGCTTATTTATGTAAATCAAATTTGCTTATTTATGGAAATTGAATCTGCTTATTTATGGAAATTATTATCAAGTTTTACTATAAAATGAATTCAGGTTTATAAAAAAATGAAACTAAAAAATTATTGAACACGACTTATTGAGGAAAAAATAAAAGAAAAATTACGAATAACTGGTGGTGTTCATATCATGGGTCCAAAATACTGTGGGAAAACTACAACCGCTAAGCTTTTCTGTGAGTCTTACTATAATTTAACTAATTCAAACTATTTGCAATTGCTTGATAGTAATTCCGTTGAAATTTTTGGTAATAGTTATCCTGTTTTAATTGATGAATGGCAAATGTTACCTAAAGTTTGAGATCAAATTAAAATTAGAATCGATAATGAATCGAAAAACGGAATGTATCTTTTAACAGGTAGTGCCTCGCCAATAAACAAAAAGCAAATATACCATTCAGGAGCTGGACGAATAGTAACTATAAAAATGCGTCCAATGTCTCTTTATGAATCTGGCGAATCATTAAATTTGATTTCTTTTAAAAAACTATTTAATCAAACCAAAATAAAACCATTTTTGCATGAAAATACTAATTTTAATATTTTAGATACATTTTTTTTGATGTGTCGTGGGGGATGACCTGAAATTGTTTTTGTCAAAAATAGAAGTGATGCATTAAGTAAGATGCAAGATTATTTTTCAGCACTTTTAGATTTTGGCAATCTGGAAGGAAGTAAATACAAAAAAATTAACGTCAGAGTGTTATCTAAGATAATTAAAAGTTTTTCACGTAACGTTTCTACAGAAGCATCAATTAAAACGATATTGAACGATATTGTTGATAATTTAAACGAAAAAATTTCTGAAAAAACGCTTTTAAAATATATTGCAGTTTTAAAAGATATTTTTTTGCTTGAAGAACTCGAAGCATGAAATCCTAACTATCGTTCTAAAACAATTTTTAGAACATCACCTACACATCATTTTGTTGATACCTCGATCGCTTGTGCGGCCTTAAACTTAACCCCAGAAAAACTTATTCATGATTTTAATACAGCTGGGTTTTTGTTTGAGGATTTTGTTATTAGAGATTTGAGAATTTATGCTGATTATTTAAACGGAAATATTTATAAGTATCGTGAGGAGCATGGCCTTGAATGCGATGCAGTAATGAGCTTAAAAAAGGGTGATTTAGCACTCATACAAATTAAGATAGGCAGCTCTGAACAAATAAATTTAGCAGCAAAATCCTTACTAAAAATTCAACAGAAAATGATTAAAGACAATGCTGTTAATGCAAATTTTGTGAAACCCAAATTTTTGATGGTAATTACAGCAACCGGAAATGCGTATGTTCGTGATGATGGAATTATTGTTACACCACTTAATATGCTAGGAGTTTAAAAAATATAAATTCTTTTACTATTTTTGAAAACCATAAACGTATTTTTGCTTGAAAAAATAGTTTTTTAAGTATGTAATTTACTTAATAGTTTTGGTTATTGTAAGGTGAATATGAGTAATTAATAATTTTGATTTTCAGATTATATAAAATTTGAATTCAAAATTGAACATAACAAAATAGTCTTGATGGATTTTATAAATTTTATGGTCATTGGGTAATGGCCCTATAATTCCGGAGTAAAATCCAGGTAAAAAATCTTTTTAAATTAAACTTTTTAAAAAATAAAAGATTGTTTGGAAAACATATATCCAATCATAAAATTAGGTTCTTCTGGAACTAGAGTGGATTATATTGACTAATTATATATAAGCACTTTTATTCGCATATCAGTGGTGCATTAGCAATTGCTATTTATATAGAGGTAAATTAAGTGGTGCAATAGAAGCTGATATTTACCTTAATTAAACTTTAATGATTATCTTGAGTCTTTCTTCAATTTCATAATAGGATTTGTTCATAAAGCTTCGCTCTTTCAGATATAGCTTGTTTCTTAAATTCTTTATATGGTTTAAATTCAAGGTTGCTTCTTTTTATAAAATTTAAAAAACCTGGATTGTTTTTATATTTGTCTTC
The DNA here is from genome assembly GCF_000687795.1 of Mycoplasma testudinis ATCC 43263. Classification (GTDB taxonomy): domain Bacteria; phylum Bacillota_I; class Bacilli_A; order Mycoplasmatales; family Mycoplasmoidaceae; genus Mycoplasmoides; species Mycoplasmoides testudinis. The sequence goes on along the minus strand of NZ_JHXT01000034.1, from coordinate 4,455 downwards.
GTTTAAAGATTGAGCTAAAATATTTTGCCCAAAATAACCTTTTACTTTTTTTTCATATGGATCGTCACCGTGAGAAGCGTTAATACTCTTTGGCAATAGAAGTAAATCCCCAATTCAATTTCGGACATTTTTGAAATCAGCATCATTATCGAATTCATCTCTGTGTTCTTCAAAGTGACTATTCCAGATATGTTCTATCTCAATTTTAGGCTTATCTAATAGATAATCTGACTCGTTTGACTCTTTGGCAACTATTTCAGTAATCAGAGCTAGTAGAACTTTTACTTTGGTTTGATTTTGCTGATTTAATGTAGGTGGGTTTTCTAACTTCAACGAGTCAATTAAAGGGTCTTCGTTTAATGTTTTTTTTAAATTATCTATAGACATTCTGCGAATAATTTTACATAATCCATAAATAGAAGATTCTAAAGAACTTTGAGAAATCATCATGTGATTTCACACGCGTCAAGTTAAGAGTTTAGTTAAATATTTAGAAACTATTTGTATTTTTTGCTCAACTACTTCGTCAGAGTCATGAAAGTCAATTGAAGCAATGATTAGGGCAGTTTGCAAAGTAAATCCATAATCTTCATTTACTATTAAATATAAGTATTTTTTTGAATCTCGATTATCAGATAGCAACTTATTGATTTTTACATATTGTTCGCCATAATATGAAATTTTTTCTAGAAATTTTAATTAATCTGTAGAACTTTTTAATCCCAGTATATCATCCTTTCCGTGGTCACTAACTCAACGATGAAATTCGTTTCCTATTTTTACAAAATCTGATGTTTTTTCTTTCGATTGTGAAAAATCTTCAGCATGATGACATCGCAAATACACCTTAAAAAATTCAAACACTGCTTTCGATTTCGATTTTAATTTAATACTATTCAAACTTTTTATTAGTAAATCAAAAATATTAATCGCATGTTGTCTTTCCCCTTTTTCTATATTTGATAGTAAATAACTTCTTAGCATTTCAACTGAGGTCAAATTTACTCCTCTGTCATTCATAGTTTCAAAAATGATATAAGCAAATTCATCACTATTGGTTCATACTTTTGAAAATAAAATTTTTTCTTTTATTCAATATGCAAAATTAGCTATATTTTTTTCATCAATTTTTTCATTTCAGCATTCTTCAATGTATTTATATATGTCTACGATGTTTTTAATATATTCTTCGTCTTGTTCGGTTACCTCATAATCTCCTTTTTGAAAAAGTCCTTGCATACAGTTGGTTCGAGATTTAATATCTAAATTAAAATTTCTGGTTCCATAATAATCAGAATAAATAAGTTCTTGTATATAAGATTTTGGAAACTTTCCAACATTTCCGAATTTTTGCAATATGTAGATTAGTAATAACGTGAGAGTAGTAATTCGCTGCTGCCCGTCAATAATCAGTTCATTATTTCCGGATTGTGTTGATAGTATGATTTCACCCATAAAGTATGGGTCGTAATTTATGACGTCTTCTGTTTTGTGATTTTCGTTCCAATTTTTCAAAAAAGCATTAGATAAATCATTAATCAAATCTTCTAAATGCTTCTTTTCTCAAACATATCCACGTTGATAATAATCCACGCTAAATTTTTCTTTAAATAACGCAGATAGCGTAAAAGTCCGGCTTTCAACTGTTTTGTTTTGCATTATATTTTCTCCTTGTTTAGCATTCTAATTCTAACATTTTTTAGTTTGTACCATTATATGCTGATGGATATTAACTTTATAAAAACACAGGGGACAAGAGTTTAAAATTCTTCCCCCTATTTTTTTATAAAACCATGAATTTTAATATTTAATAGTTTTTTTAAACTATTTATTAAAAGGTGGTAGCCCTAAAATTTCGGAGTTTAATTATTATTATTTTACTACAGCAGTTAATAATGTCTTATCAATGTAATTTAAACGGTATTCAACAGGGGATTGATAATCGCCAAATTTTCTTATCATTCGGATATTGTTAAAATAATAAATATAACTAGAAATTACTTTTTTTAGATTTTTAATATTTCTGATTTCATGCTCATATCCGTAAAAAACCTCATTTTTTAGTCTGCCAAAAAAAGTTCTCAACGATTGCATTATCTCCAGATCGTTCTTTTCGAGACATACTTTGTAAAATTTTGTATTTTTTAATTAAATCCATATATTTATTACTACAATATTGACTTCCTTGGTCAGAATGAATGATTGCATTTTTCATTTTATCCACTCCAATTTTTTGAACAGCAATTTCAACCATTTTACAAACCATCTTGGCATCTGGAGATGTAGAAATTGTATGTGATACAACTTCACCATTAAATAAATCTATTAATGGTGAAAAATACAGTTTTTGATTGCCTATAAAGAACATGGTAATATCTGTAGCAAAAACTTTATAAGGCTCCGTTACATTGAAATTCGCTTTTCAATAAATTTTTCCAGTTGTGTAATTAATGATAGGAGTTAATAAACGATTAGGAATTGTTTGCCGAGGGCCACCTTCATAGCTACTATAATGTCGTTTAATTTTTTTATGCTTCAATTCCATTTCTTGAATTAGTTCCAGCACTTTATTTTTGCCAATGTTCTTGGCTTCTTTTCAATACTTAAAATTTTGAATCTTATAGTAATTTCTGGTTTTTAAATCCGTAATAGATTTGTTTATAATGTCCGTAATTGGCTTGTAGCCAATGGTTTTCTTTGATTTTTTATGAATGATTTGAATAATTTTTCGTAAATCACTATACTTGTCTGGTTTGCTTGTGGCTTTTACATTATCATAGTAGGTGGATTCAGGTATACCAATAATGTTAATTAGTAACTGAATTGGAAAACGGTCAGACAATTATTTTACTGAACTAGCCTTTTCAGTATTTTTAATCTTTTTAATATCGATTTCACGATTTTTGATAATACGGTCGTAATAACGAATTAAAATTTCTAATTTTTGATTTTCCTTTTGTTGTTTTTCAAACTTTTCTTTTCAGTATTCGGCATCTTGTTTTTCTGGCTCAACCGGTTTTTCTTCAGTATTTTTAGTCTTTATTGTATCTAAAAGACACTCTGTAGTGATTATTGATATACCTTTATTCAATTTATCAAGTAAATTAGCGTTTAAATCGGTCTTATTCATTGGGAATTTTTGAGTTCCTTTGGTTTTTATATTTGTTTTGAAACCATTATAACCAAATTTTTGAAACTTTTTTACTCATACAGCAATCCTAGTTTTATCAATTCGGTATTTTCCTGATAATTACCATACAGATTTGCCTTTTAAAACCTGTTTGATAATTTGTAATTTAAATTTTGGTGTGCAGTATGTTTTAATATCAGTACAATCAAAAGCATTATTTCCGTGATAATTCCACATATTAAGAAAATCATTAACTCTCGTTACTGATATTTTCAATTTTTTTGCTACATTTTTTACAGACTTACCCGATGTTTTCATTGCAACAATAGTAATTCTTTGTTTTAGTGATAGTTTCATATAAACGGTCCTTTAATCTGGATTTTACTCCGGAATTATAGGGCCATTACCCTCTGATCAAGGGATTCAATACACTAGTAATGAATACATGTCATTTTTAAAAGACAATGGGTTCATTCAAAGTATGTCCCGAAGAGGAAAAACGGTTGATAATATCATTCCCGAAACTTATTTTTCAAGAATGAAACGAGAAATGTGACACGGAATGAGAAATAAGTATGAATCAGTAGATGCTGTATACAATGCTTTTGAAGATTACCGAGAATATTTTACCTTTAAACGCATTATGTTATCACTTGGAGGAACAACTCCTCATAGGTACAAAAATGATTACTTTTGTAAAAAAGCAATGTTGTAATTTAAAATTAACTTAATTAGTCCAATATTATTGGGCCACCATCCTTACCGATTTTCAATTACAATTTTACGGTAATGGATCTGGTATTAACTCTCCGTCTAAATCTTCTTCCTATAATTCAGAATATGACTTTGCTTCGATTAACATGAAGTTAATAAGCTGTAATTCGGCAGATGCTCCACAATTATGAAGAAATTATATAACAACATTAGATATTGGCGATACTGGAAAAACTCAATCCGAAAGTAAAAATCCTTTGCTTAATACTGGGGATGGAATAATATATCGGTATGATGAGCAAAAGAGTTATCAGTCAAATGAAAACAGTTTTGTATTCAATGATTTTGATTTAAAAGTTGCTTGGTTATCGTTTATTTCTAATGAACTAATTTAAGTCAAAAACAACAAATTTTTATTAGAAAAGCTTTTTTAAAACCGGAGGATATTCTCACAAAGGATAGTGTTTATATGTTAATTTTTAACTTTAAACTTAACATTAAAATTTAACATTTAAAAGAAACGGTAAGTGGTAATTTAAGTGTACGAAACGCGGTAGTAATGAAATAAGTGTGTTAAATTGGCATCGTGTTAAAATTCAAATAATTAATTA
>NZ_JHXT01000033.1 GCF_000687795.1 Mycoplasma testudinis ATCC 43263 | reverse complement strand
AACCAAAACCAAATCTAGTTTTGTTAATAATAAAGCAATTCTAAAAATTGTTTATTTAGGCATCATGAATTACGAACGCGACGATAGGCAAATGAAAGTTCGTAATTGGCAAAGTATAATTCAGCAACTCGAAATTCTATTTGATATAGATTTGCAACCAGAATAAATACAAACACTTAATTTATTGTTCAATCTTGACCAAGAGTCAAAGATTTGCGCGTTTAAATAATGATAAAAACGGAAAATTGCGAAAGCGTTTCCGTTTTTTAGTATACTTTTAATAACACGATGTCAATGGTTTCAAAGAAATCTAGACATTAACACACTTAAATCATTACTTCCGGGAAAATGTTTAAAACATGTTTTTTTCACATTTTTTTTATAGTTTTTTAAAATATTTTTTTAAATATTTGAATATTTCATCATTTGATCTTTTTAGAAGCAAAATGGAGTATTTTTTTCTAGAAACATCTATTATTTGCAAAAATAAGGCCTTTTAAAAGGTTTTTTTGTGTATTACGTAATATTTACAAGATTTTGAAAAAAATTTCCTTAAAACGCTTCTATTTTGATTTTTTAAATATTCAAAAAGTGTTGTTCACCAATCTTTTAAAAAAAATTAACAATATTTGTTGCTTATCCACAATTTATTTTATACTACATCTTGCGTGTCTGAAATTTTAGTTCAGCTAGTAAATTTTTTTAAATACCGGAAGTGCTCCGAGGAACAATAGAGATTGAAAGTTTGAAAATAACTTTTAAATCAATTTCAAGAAAACATTAGATCTCTTGAAATTTATAAACTATGCCTACAGCACATTTTTTTGTCCCAAATTTTGAACTATTTACTTACTTTTTAACCATCTAGAGGCAATATTATGAAAGAAAATAAACTTAAAGTACGGAACCAGTACTACCTGGATTCTGTATCCCCAATCGAATATTATAAAAACGGCTTTAAAGGCAAAATGCGTGCGGCCAACTGAAATGTCATTAACGATGATAAAGATCTTGAAGTCTGAACCCGCGTGACGCAAAACTTTTGGATTCCTGAAAAAATCCCTGTATCTAATGATATTTCATCTTGAAAAACTTTAGATGATAAATGGCAAGAATTGATAACTCGTACTTTCACTGGTTTAACTTTACTTGATACGATTCAAGCCACTGTGTGTGATATTGCTCAAATTCCTAATTCGTTAACTGACCATGAACAAGTAATTTATGCTAATTTCGCATTTATGGTGGGTGTTCACGCTCGTTCTTACGGTACAATCTTTTCAACTTTGTGTTCTAGCGAAATGATTGAAGAAAGTCATGAATGAGTTATTAACAACCAAAGCTTGCAAGACCGTGCCCGAATTTTAATACCGTATTATCACGATAAGAATCCATTGAAATCTAAAGTTGCTGCAGCGTTGATGCCAGGGTTCTTGTTGTATGGTGGATTTTATTTACCATTTTATTTATCTGCTCGCGGTAAGTTGCCCAACACCAGCGATATTATCCGTCTGATTTTGCGGGATAAAGTCATTCATAATTATTACAGTGGTTACAAATATCAAAAGAAAGTTGCAAAACTTCCTGTAAAAGAACAAGAAGAGATGAAGTCCTTTGTCTTTAAACTTCTTTATGATTTGATCGATCTAGAAAAAAAGTATTTGTATGAATTGTACGAAGGATTTGATTTAGCTGAAGATGCTATACGATTCAGTGTCTATAATGCTGGTAAGTTTTTGCAAAATTTGGGTTATGAATCCCCATTTACTGCTGAAGAAACAAGAATTGCGCCAGAAGTTTTTGCTCAATTATCAGCAAGAGCAGACGAAAACCATGACTTCTTTTCAGGGAATGGTTCTTCTTATGTTATGGGTGTGATTGAAGAAACTGATGATGACGACTGAAAATTTTAATCATTATTTATAAAGGAATTAATAACTATGAAAGATCTAATTAAAGTTGCTGAAGTTCAAAGACCTACCGGGGCTTGCTCTGTTGTTTATTTTTCGTCCATTTCAAATAATACACACCGCTTTATTCAAAAATTGGATTTACCAAACCATCGAATCCCATATTCGTTTAAAGATCCTGAATTAATTATGGATCAAGACTATGTATTAATTTGTCCAACTTATGCCGGTGGAGGAGACCAAACAGCTGGAGCGGTTCCTAAACAAGTTATTAAATTTTTAAATAACGAACAAAATCGAATTCATTGTAAAGCGGTCATTGCCTCTGGCAACACTAATTTTGGTGAAACTTTTGCCATCGCTGGGCCTATTTTATCTAAAAAATTAAATGTTCCGTTATTGTATCAGTTTGAATTATTGGGGACTGCTCATGATGTTGAAGAAGTAAAAAAACTAGTATTAGATTTTTGGAATAAATAAGTAGTAAATTAACAAGAAACAAGGAAGCAAATTATGAACGACAACTACAAAAATAATGATTTGAAAAAAGAAAACGACGAATACATTGCTTTAAATGCATTGTCAAAAATGACAATTAATGGAAAAGACAATTTTCATGCTGATAAAAGCGCTGTAGCTGAATATATGCTTCGAAGTGTTAAACCAAAAACAAAGATTTTTAATTCGTTTGAAGAAAGAATGGTTTATTTATTAGAAAATGGTTACTATGATGAAGAAGTGATAAACAAATATGAAATAAGTTTTATTAAAGAACTAACAATTTATGCAAAGTCTTTTAAATTTGAGTTTGCTTCTTTCATGGGAGCTTTAAAGTTTTATAACACCTATGTTTTGAAAAGCTTTGATCATAAAGAGTATTTAGAAACTTTTGAAGATCGGGTTGTCATGAATGCCTTATTTTTAGCTAACGGAAATAAAGAAATGGCTAAAGATTTGACAAAACAAATGATGTATCAACGATTTCAACCTGCAACTCCAACCTTTTTAAATGCTGGAAAAAAACAACGTGGTGAATTTATTTCTTGTTATTTGCTTCGTGTTGAAGACAATATGGAATCAATTGGCCGAGCAGTTGCAACTTCTTTACAATTGTCTAAGCGAGCTGGAGGTGTAGCTTTATGTTTAACAAACCTTCGTGAAGCTGGTTCTCCAATCAAAAATATCGCAGGGCAATCAAGCGGTGTTATTCCTGTAATGAAAATCTTGGAAGACTCTTTTTCTTATGCTAATCAATTAGGCCAACGTCAAGGTGCGGGAGCTGTTTATTTACAAGCCCACCATCCAGATGTGATGCAATTTCTTGACACCAAACGTGAAAATGCTGATGAAAAAATTCGTATTAAATCTTTGTCGTTAGGTTTAGTTATTCCTGACATTACTTTTGAATTAGCTGCTAACAACCAACCGATGGCGCTGTTTTCGCCTTACGATGTTAAAAAAGTTTATGGAAAACCGATGAGTGATATTTCAATTACAGAAGAATATGACAATATGTTAGCTAATCCTAAAATTAAAAAAACTTATATCAATGCGAGAAAGTTTTTCTTAACAATTGCTGAACTTCACTTTGAATCAGGATACCCTTATATTTTATTTGAAGATACAGTTAATCGGAACAATCCTAACGAAGGGCGGATTGTGATGTCAAATTTATGTTCAGAAATTGCGCAATCTTCAACTCCTAGTGAATTTGGTGAAGATTTAAGTTACCAAACAGTTGGTGAAGATATTGCTTGTAATTTAGGTTCGATTAATATCGCTAAAATTATGGAAGCTGGTGAAGAATTCGGAACCACTATATCTGATGCTATTTATGCACTAAATACAGTTTCTACAAACTCTAATTTGAGTAGTGCACCTTCAGTTAAAAAAGGAAACCAAAACAATCATGCTTTAGGCTTAGGCGCTATGAACATGCACGGTTTTTTAGCTACACATGAAATTTATTATGACTCACCTGAAGCTTTAGATTTCACAAATATTTTCTTTTATACAATGGCTTATTACGCATTTAAAGCTTCTAATCAAATAGCAATTGATTCTGGAAAAACATATGTAAATTTCAAAAAATCAAAATATGCGGACGGGTCTTATTTTGATAAGTACACAAAGTGTGATGTTAATGAATTTACATGTAAAACTGAAAAAATTGCGCACGTTATAAAACACTACAAAATAAAAATACCGACACAAAAGGATTGAATAGAACTGGTTGAAAGCATTAAAACTTATGGTCTTGCAAACTCTCATTTAATCGCTATTGCTCCGACAGGTTCAATATCTTACTTATCGTCTTGTACTCCTAGTTTACAACCTGTTGTTGCTCCAGTCGAAGTTCGTAAAGAAGGTAAAGTTGGCCGGGTTTATGTTCCCGCTTATAAAATTGATGAAAAAAATAAAAAATATTACGAACAAGGTGCTTTTGAATTAGGACCTAACCCAATTATTGATCTTGCAGCAGTGGCACAACGTCATGTTGACCAAGCGATATCATTAACCTTATTTATGACTGATAGCGTTACAACACGAGATCTTAACAAAGCTTATATACGTGCTTTTAAAAAGAAATGTTCTTCAATTTATTATGTTCGTGTTCGACAAGATGTATTAGAAGACAGCGAACATTTAGAATGTGATACTTGCGTAATTTAAAACTAATTATAGTCAATATCCATGAAAGCGTTAACTTGTAAAGTTAGCGCTTTTTCTATGTTTTAATTAGTAACGTCATATTTATCTTTTTGAGATTGTTATATGAATAATCAAAACAAAGTTTCATAAATTTTGTCTCCTGTTCATTGAAGGATTATGTTAGATATGTTAGCGTTTTATGATATTTGTTTTTACAATGTTAAATACTAATAAAAAGATTTAGGATATTTTTAATGTCTAAAATTAAAAATTTTGTATTTGATCTTGATGGAACGCTTTTAAATAAGCAGTCTCTTTTGTCTCAAAGAACACAGGATTATTTAAAGAATTTAAAAGAGATCAAAATGTTCATTGCAACTGGAAGGCCGTGGTTTCATGCAATTGAATTTCATTCCCAATTGAATCTTAAAACTCCTATTATTTCTAATAATGGCGGCTTAGTTTATGACATCGTTAATAATAAGCCATTACTTACTGCTAGCTTTAAATTTACTACGGCAAAAGATATTCTCAATATTATTATTAAGCACCAGGTTCCAGTGTTTATTAACACTCCTAAAGTAATTTATTTGTGGTGCCCAAAAAATGTTTATTCTCCACAAATGGAACATACTTTAAAAATTTGAAAAACTTTCGATACTTGAAATGATTATCCAGCTATAAATTGAGATGAGAAATACTGTTCACCAGAACTTGGTGCTTTAAAATTTGTGATGGCTCCAACAAATAATATGCAAGAACAAATGCAAAAAGTTATGGATGAGGTTAACCAAAAATACTCATCTGAGGTATATATTGTTGACCCTGGGCCCGGATATATGGATATTATGCCTATTGGTTTTTCTAAAGGTAGCGGACTATTATTTTTAGAACAAAATAATTATTTAGATAAAGACCAAACGATTGTCTTTGGTGATGCTGAAAATGATGTTTCAATGTTTTCATTAGCAAAGTATTCAGTGGCAATGCCACAGTCTAATGAGAGCGTGAAAAAGGCTGCTACACATGTAGCAAATTTTTCTGCTTCTGATGATATCATTGTTGATTTTTTGGAAAACCATTTAAACTTGTGAAAGGTTTAAAATTTGTTTATAAATTTATATTAAATAGTAGTGATTTTTGTTATTGCTTTGGAATGTTTTAAAAATAAAATATAAACGAGAAAATATGTCTACAATGGAAAAAAAGTTCGTGATTCTGGATTCCCAAACTCCAGGATTATCTGAAAATGATAAAAAGACAATTAATTTAATTAATAAGGACCCGGTGCCACTTCAAGATTTAATAATCGAAAACGCAGCAAAAACTTATTTTACGACTAAATCATCTTTATCGCGTTTAGCGAAAAGGCTTAAATTTGGCAGTTATTTAAAAATGCGTCTTTATGTCAAAGAACAATATACAAAATATCACGATCACCCAATTAACGATAGCGATAATTTAATGGATCGTGTGCACAATCTTGAAAGCTATTATATCTACGCGATTAGTCAAACAATAAAAAATATTGATAAGAAAAATTTACGTGATATTTGTCATGTAATAGATAAAGCAAAACGCATTTTTGTTTATGCTACGGGAGCATCATTTCATGCTGCAAGTGACTTTTCAAGAAACTTACAAATGTTGCGTAAACAAGCAAACGCATACAAAGATTTAAGTTATGCAATTTTAGAGCTTGCAAGCTTAGATGCTAGAGATGTTGTGATTTTATTTTCGCATTCTGGAAAAACAAAAGAGGTCCTGTTTTTATTAGAACAATGTAATTCTTTAAAACTTCGGACAATCATTATATCTTCTAATGAAAAATTGCGTTCTAAAGGAAACTATTTTCTTTCAAGCCAATGTATTTGTAAAGAAAAACCAATTATCCCTATTAGTTCTAAGCCAGCGCAATTTATATTGACTGATGCGATTTTTCAGGAATTATACTTTATGAATAAAGACAATAAAAAATATGAACAACAAAGTAAAAAGATAATGAATGATTGAAGAAGTTATAAGTAAAATCTTTTATCTCATAAAAGAAGATATGAAGTATTATTCTGTAACCTAAATAAATAATAAAAATTAAAAATATCACGAAAACCAAGGTAGTAATGAAATAAGTGTGTTAAATTGGCATCGTGTTAAAATTCAAATAATTAATTAAGGATGATTAACAAGATGGCAAAGAAAATAACTCCAAAACCACCTAAATCTGAAAATTATCGAAAAGTAATGGACCAATTTAACCAATTGGTACTAGGAAACCCAGATATTTTTGATGCTAGCAGTGCCAATAGTTTAATTAAATCAATGACAGAAGTATTTTCTGAACCACTGAATGCACTTCTTAAAGCCGAAATGGATGAACATTTAGGAAGAAGCGAATACGAGCGTTCTGAAAACTCCAATCGCCGGAATGGTTTCATTGAAAAAACTGTT
>NZ_JHXT01000032.1 GCF_000687795.1 Mycoplasma testudinis ATCC 43263 | reverse complement strand
AGGTCCTTGATCTTCGTTTTGAATTTTAGTTATATTGAATTCATCGAGATTTATAAAGTCGCTAATAAGTTCGTTTGCGTCTTCTTTAAATTTCAGGATTGATTTATTATTAAGATATTTTTTAAAAATGTAAAATTGCATCGTACTAACCTTTCATTTTTTTTGAACAAATTAATGATAGTACAAATTCCTTTGATTGGCAACAATCAAGGGATTTTTTTGTGTACTTTTTGTACCTTAAACGTCAAAAAATAGGTGATTGAGTAATTCTGATTGCCAGAATTTTCCTCTACCACCTATTTTTTTTATGAAATCTAACGTTACATAGAGTATCTACTATCCAAATGTTTTGGTATTATTTAAGAAGTTTTAGGATATGCAAACCCTAAAAATGGAGATTTATAGATGAGTAAAAAAATTGCATATCTGATTGATTCGGCTGCTTCACATTATGAAGATACTAAAAACGACATTTTTTTAGTCCCATTGTGTATTACTGATATAAGTGTAAACCCAGAAAAAGTTTATTACCCAGGAATAGATTTTGATTTAAACACTTTAAAACAATTGTGAGAACAAAATCATAAATTCATTACGGGGCAGACAAACCCTAATCAATTAAGAACTAAAATTGATTTTTTACTTCAAGAATATGATCACATAATTGGTTTACCAATGGATGCTAAATTATCTGGAACCTATAACCAATGAAAAATTTTAGAAAATGAAATTGGCACGGACAAATTTCACGTTTTAAACACATTAGATATTGAATATAGCATCATCTTTGCGCTTGATGACATCAAACAATACATAAAAGAAAATGGTTATCATCCTGATAAATTAGATCATTTTTTAATGCAATTAAATACTAAAAAGGGCAGCACTATTATCGTACAAGATGTGACTCAATTAGTAAGAAGCGGCCGTTTAAAAGGATTCCGAGCGCTCCTAGTTAAAGCAATGAAACTAAAAGTTCTTGTCAAACTTGATCAAACTGATGGAAACTTGGAATTTCTTGATGTAAGACGAGACTTTAAACAAGCGCTTAAACGGGTTTTAGCTTATTTAGATTCACGGATACACTGAAAAAATAAACAAATAAAACGTGTCGGAATTATATCAACTTTATATGATGATAAACAAACCCAAGAAATTCTCAAATCAGTAAAAAATTACCTTCCTAAAAATACTGAAATTATCATTCGAGAAATGAGCCCAGTAATAGCAATTCACACTGGACTAAATACATTTGCACTATACATTGAAACATATTAAAAATTAAACAAAAAAATTAAGACCTTCAAAATGTTAAGAAAGTCTTGATTTTTTATTAAATTAGAAGGTAGGAAACTAACCTACTTACCTAAGCAGTTACTTTTGTTCCAAAAAGTTTAAACGAACCTAAACGAATTCAAGTGGTTCCGTCAACGTTTGTCACAATTCGAATTCCATTAGTAGTAACCGGTGTTTTTAAGATAAAGTCATTAATTTCTGGAGTACTCCCAGCCGGAGCTATGTCATTAGATTCTTCGATATCTTTTCACGATCCATCTGTATCTTGATACTGTAATTTATAGTTTATAAATTTATCTCCGCTTCCAGGAACACCATTGGCAATATAAATCCGACTAACTTTATATTTTTCGTTATTTTGAAAACTTAATTGAACGTAATCGTTGACTCGATAACCGTCATTACGAACACCAAATCACGAAAAGGTAGTGTCTGAATTATCAAATAGTCCACCATGGATAATTAAATTTGGAATTGTGCCGACAAACGAAGGACGAATACGGTTTGAGAATGAAACATTCGGATCTGGTTTGATTTGTGCATCTGAAGGAACTTTTGGATACCCAATAATCGTAATATCCTTACCAGCTTGATTAGCATCAGTTGTAATGCTTCCATCCGTTTTATACAATGTTGAATTATTTTTAACAACAGTTGCTTTGAAAGTAAGTGTACCTGCTTCTAAATTTGGTGTTGCACGACTAAGACGAACTGAAAATTGACTAGATAAATTTGGCAAAGCAACTGAAAACTGTTTAGTTGACGGATTAATGAAAGAATTAATTGTATTTGCATTTAATGCATTATTGATTCTGATTACAATGGAATTAGATGATTGTCGTGTGTTGACGGCTTGATAAGGTTCATTTCCTAAAGAATCATAATAAGCTTTGACAGCTCTTGCATCTGCTTGATCTTGAGTACTAAATCCAGTAATGTTAATTTGTTTACCTGCGCCATTTTGATTGTTTTGTCCGACGCCTTCTGTAGTGTAATAATTATTTCCGTTACGGACATAAACTTGGACTGTCATTGTGCCGTTAGCATCATTGGGAGTGCTTACAAATTGTAAACTAAATGAACCTGGTAATCCACTTAAAGCCGGAATTTTTTGTGTTCCTAATAAATTATTAATTTGATTAAGATTTCCAGAGTCAAATATAGTCTTAAGTTCAGATGGTTTTTTCGTGTTATCAGTTACATTATACCCTGTTGCTTGTAAAGAACTATAGTACTGTTTAATAGCATCTGTTTGAATCATGGTATTTGTTCTAAATCCAGTAATGGATATTTCTTTACCTGCATCATTAGGATTTGTTGTTAAAGCGCCATCTGTTTTGTATAAACTGTTACCATTTCGTACAGTCACACGAACCGTAATAACTCCTGAATCATCACTACTATTAACGACAAGAAAAGATAAAGAGTAATCTTTGATTAGACCATCAAGGATAGAAATTTGCTTAGTTTGAGACAAGACGTTATTAATTGCTGTTAAATTTCCGGCTGTAATTGTGCTAACTACAGAAGATGCGGTTTGTGTACTATTTGCAGGGGTATATCCATCACTAGATAGGTTTTGATAATAATCAACAATTGCTTTAGTTGTTAAATTTGCCGTAGTTTGATACCCTGAAATAACTACTTGTTTGCCAGCTAAATCTTTTTGGGTTGTTGTCGAGCCATCAGGCAAGTAATAAGTTCCAGGATTTTTTGTGCTCTCAATTACTAAATTTAAAGTCAATTTTCCATTATCATCATTGACATTAAATACCGAAAAATCTGCTTTAAAATCACTTAAATTAAATAATCCTAATTGTTTGTCAGACGTAAGTAAACGATTGATGTCACTAATAGATGAAACGTCACTAATTTGCTTAGCAACACTGGATGCTGTAGTAGATGAATCAGCACTATGATATGCATTTGTATCAATCTCATTATAGTAATTTATAATGCTATCTTTTTGAATCTGATCACTTGTTTTAAATCCCGAAATTGTAATTTGCTTTCCTGCATCCACAAGCGAATTTGTCACTGAACCATCAGTTTTAAAATATTCTAAAGAAGCACTACGTTGTTGTGAATTTGCGTTAGCTTCAACAATTACTTTAACATAAGCACGCCCTAAAGTATTGTCTGCTGGTAAACGATTATCTAAAACTACTCTTAAGCGATAATTTGCTAAAGATTCGGGAAGAGCCGGAATTTTATTTTGACCTAAAACTCGGTTAATTTCTTGTAAATCAAGATTGTTATTAATCCGAAAAACAGAAGCAGGTTGATTTTTTAGACTGGCATCTTGTAAGGCAAACTGCTTATTATCGATTGAGTCATAGTAATCTTGAATATCTCTTGTATGATTAATTGTTTGGGTATTATCAATTTGACGTAAGGGTGAAGATGAATTCAACTGGTAATCTAGTGACATTGCTAGAGGAATCACGATCCCGATTGCCCCTAGTGCAGCTCAAGTTGATATTCACACTTTCAAATTAAATTTATTCTTCATATTATCGTCTTTTCCTATTTTTTTCTCACAAAAAATACACCAGTACGAAAATGATTTTCATATATCTGGAGTATTATAGCCAAATGATTATACCAAATGTCAACTTCTGTTTTAGTAATAAGGCATCAAAAATCAACTAAATTAAAAAAACCTCTTATGGATTGTAATTAAATTTATAAATTAAGATATCTTTCAAAGAAATCTTTAATTTTTTCAAAAATCTCTTTACGCTTTTGCTGTGAAACAGGTGAAAAAAGATCTAATTTTGGAATCAACTCGTAAAAATCTTCGCCTTCATCTGTAATATAACCTTTAATAAATGCATCGTGGATATAACGATCTGTTTTTTGTGGATCTAATTTTTCTTCATTGATTAGATGATCTAATTCTTCTTTTTTCTTATCGATAACAAAATAATTTCAAGAATCTTCAGAAATCTCATCGCCCGGATTAACCCGACCAGCAAATTCTAAAATTAATTCTTTTTTACTACGTAAGGATGGACTAGCATTAATGGCTTTTGTCAATTGAATTAATAATTCTTTATTGCCAATTTTGGATGGATCAAAAGAAGCAATAATTTTTAAAATGTAATCTATATTTACTTCGGTTTGTTTAACTAGTTCAACTTCAAATTCTAAATCCTCCAGAATTGAAACAGCTTTTGCTTCTCTAGTTTTCTTATATTTTTCACGCAATTCTAAATAACGACCACGGTAATCTTCAAATTTGGCTTCGGAAAGGATTTCTGGTTGATCACCAAATTCACTAAAACATTTAATGACATTTGCCATCTTCAACAAATTGTTCATCAAGATGACAAACTCCCGTTCTAAAGATTCAGAAACGAGCGGAAAATTAAGCAAAGAGAATTTTGTTAACAATTCATTTACTAATTCAGTATATCCTAGTTTATGGTTTCCCTTTTCGTCGTCATAACCATTGTAGTAATCATTGAATGGACGTAAGATAATAACACCATTACTATCAGCATCTCCAAAAAGGTTCACCGCTGAAATAATTTGATCTTCCAAATTCACAAAACAAACAATATTACCTGCCGGTTTAATAGCATTAAAAATTCGGTTAGTACGAGAAAAAGCTTGAATTAAACCGTGATATTTTACAAAGCGATCAATTCATAGAGTATTTAGGGTTTTAGCATCAAAACCTGTTAAAAACATATTCACAACGATTAAAATGTCTAACTCTTTGTTTTTAACTCTCAGACTAACATCTTTATAATAGTTGCTAAACCCATCATCTTTAGTGCTATATTGAGTGTGAAACATTTGATTATAATCATTAATTGCTTGGTCTAAAGCCACACGATCACTTGCATCTAATTTAGTAGTTACTTCATTGTCTTCATCGTTTAATCCATCTATGGAGTAATTAGCTAAGTTTTGATTCGGATCAAAACTATAAATCATACCAACTTTCAAACGACGGTTTTCTGGTAAACTAGCCTGCTGTTTTTTAAATTCTTCGTAATAGATTTTAGCAGCTTTAATACTTGATACAGCTAATAAAGAGTTAAATCCACTAATACGAACTAATTCCTTTTTTTCAGTCGTTTCTTTTCCAGTTATAAAATCTTTTGTAATAATGGTTCTTGTATGGTCATATACTTTTTGATTGCGCATCGTTTTGTTATTAAAGTCTTTTAAGATGTAAGACGTAATCTTGCTAATGCGTTGTTGTGATTCGAAAACTGGAGACCTTTCAATATCAGCAACTTTAAGATCTTCAATTTTTTCACGAACCTTAAAAGTTTTTACATGGTCAACTAAAAAAGGCAAAACTGTTTGATCATGAATCGCATCCTTAATAGTGTATGTATGAATGCGTTCACCAAACAAATCAGTAGTTGTTTTAATGTTTGCTTCAGTTGTACTAACAGTTGAATTAGTTGCAAAGATGGGTGTTCCAGTAAATCCAAACAAACAGTATTTACTAAAACTATTAGCAATAATTTTATGCATATCACCAAATTGTGAACGATGGGCTTCATCGAATATTAAAACAACATTTTGATCTAAAATCTTCGGCCGTTCTTGTAAGTTATTTTTGGTTGAAATTATTCTTTTCAAATATGTAGACAATTTTTGAATTGTCGTAATGATAATTTTGACGTCCGAATCTTTTAATTTTTCTTCAAGTTTTTTAGTTGTGGAAGTGGCATCAGCAGCCCCTTTCTCAAACTTTTCATATTCTTTCATCGTTTGATAATCTAAATCACGACGATCAACAACAAAAATTACTTTACTAATAAAATCTTTACTTGTAGCTAATTTGGCAGTTTTAAAAGATGTTAAGGTTTTTCCACTACCTGTGGTATGCCAAACATACCCACCGGCTTGCTTTGTACCAAATAATTCATTATTCTTTGCACTTTCGATTTTTTCCAATATTCTTTCAGTAGCTGCAATTTGATAAGGACGCATTACTAATAATTCCTTATCAACAGTGAAAACACAATACTTAAACAAAACATTTAGTAAAGTTTGTTTTTTTAAAAAAGTGGCTGCAAAATCTTCAAGATCTTCAATTCGGTTATTTTTGGCATCAGCTCAATAGCTTGTAAATTCATAAGAATGAGCAGTTTGATTATTTGGATTACGGTGGTAATTCTCATTTTCTTTAATGGAAGCATCTCTTGTCGTATTAGAAAAATACTTAGTTAAAGTACCATTGGAAATAATGTAAATTTGAGTGTATTCAAAAAAGGCATCTTCACTTCAAAAACTAAAACGATTATATCTTTGAATTTGATTAAAAGCGTTCTTTAAATTAACACCTCGTTTTTTTAATTCAATATGAACTAATGGCAGTCCATTAACTAAAATTGTTACATCATAAATATTTTTATAAGTACCTTCAGTCACATATTGATGCGTCACTTGAACTGTGTTATTTTCAATGTTGTTTTTATCGAATAAATGAATGTTCACAGGTGAACCATCATCTAAAGTCATAGATTTACTAAAATCTTCTTGGACTTTGCGAGTTTTTTCTTCAATTCCTTCGCTATAGTTTGCCAAATAAGTTCGCAATAAAAAATTTCACTCATTGTCTGAAAATTTAATATTATTTAGTTTTTCTAGTTGCTTACGAAGGTTAAGCTTTAACTCGTCATTGTTTTGGATATGAACTAGTTCGTATCCTTGGTTTTGTAATCTTTCAATTAAGTCTAGTTCAAGTTCATATTCACTTTGCAGTGCATTCCGATTTTTTTCTTTAACTTCGTATGAACCGACAACTGTAAAACTATCGCTTTGAATAATTGGCTTTAATTCTTCCATTTATTGTTTCTCCTGAAAAGTTAATAATTTATCGCGATAGTATTCATATTGTTTTTGACGTAGTTTAATTTCAGCTGGCAGACCTTCAGTAATATCATTAGTTAAAGATTCGAATTTGTCTAAGATGTCAACGATTTCTTGTTGTTTTTGGAGAGAAGGAACCGATATAGGAAAATTTTTTATCATCTGTGAATTTATGTTGAGTTGTGACCCCCTACCTAATTTTTTTAAAGTTGAATAATGACATGCAAGTCATTGATACAAATATTTATAATTCAGCAATTTTTTATCTGCTTTCAAATTGCAACACGCTTGATTTGTTGCAAGTTCTATTTTGTTTATAGCAACTTTGCCGGCTGTAGCACCATACATAGCAACAATAACAGAATTCTTTGAGATAATTTTTGCCGATGAATTTTCTAAACCGGTTTTACTTATTTTAATCTTTGTATCTCAGATTGGTTGCCAATCAACTTCTTGAGTTCTGAGTCAAGGAATATGTCCGTCATAATATTCTGATTTATTTGTTAAAGGTGTACCGCCTGAAGATATAGAAGCACAAACATCTGATATTTTTAATTTTTTAGCCTCTTTTAAACGTATATTAGACAAAAGATAATCCCTATAATACTCATACTGCTTTCTTCTATCTGTAAGTTCTGTAGTGAGTTCTGTAGTGAGTTCTGTAGTGAGTTCTGTAAATGAATCTAAGATTTTAACAATTTCTTTTTGAATTTCAAGAGGTGGAAGAGGGATTTTAAGTCTTTTTATAGATTTTGTGTCTAAATTTGGCTGAGCACCACCGGTAGTCATATGCAAAAATGTATCTTGTTTTGTTAGCAACAAATGATAAAGATACCTAAAATCAATAAAATTATCATCAGGAATAAACATCCCGACTCGTTGATTTAAATAATAAATAACATTACTTTCATTTATGCCAATTTTACCTGTTGTTGCACCTGACATAGCTATTAATATTGAATTTCTTTTAACTCTGAAAGAATCTAAATTTTCTTGATAATCTTTATTATCAAAATATACCATATTGCTTTGACTTATAAACCCGTCTTTAATATTAGATATTCTTAGAATAGGTAATCCGTTATCTCTAAATAAAGATGGTTTGAACGAAAAACCATTTTTAAAGTCACAAACATTTTCTAAACTTACAAATTCCACCCCATCCGGACACATTTTCTTAACTAACTTATCAATATAATTCATCTTATTTACCAGATTCAATTTTATCTATGATTGCATCTAATTCTTTACGAATTTTTTCTTGCTTTTTTACAGTTTCTTTTATTTGATTATTAAGGACTTTAATATCAATTACTTCACGAGTGTCTTCTTTCATTAAATACTTATTAACTGATAAGTTTCAATCGTTTTCTTTGACTGTATTTAGATCAACATTTTTACAGAAGTATTGCACGTCTTTTTTATTGCGAATTGCTTCAACAATCTTAGTAATGTTTTC
>NZ_JHXT01000031.1 GCF_000687795.1 Mycoplasma testudinis ATCC 43263 | reverse complement strand
TTTAGGCATCATGAATTACGAACGCGACGATAGGCAAATGAAAGTTCGTAATTGGCAAAGTATAATTCAGCAACTCGAAATTCTATTTGATATAGATTTGCAACCAGAATAAATACAAACACTTAATTTATTGTTCAATCTTGACCAAGAGTCAAAGATTTGCGCGTTTAAATAATGATAAAAACGGAAAATTGCGAAAGCGTTTCCGTTTTTTAGTATACTTTTAATAACACGATGTCAATGGTTTCAAAGAAATCTAGACATTAACACACTTAAATCATTACTTCCAAAACTCCATTACGCTGGATAACTAAATCAATCTCATTTTGATTGCTATCTCGATAATAATAAAAAGCAGCAGGAGTGTTAGTATTTTGATAACTTTTCATAATTTCGTTTATCATATAGGTTTCTACAAAAAAACCAGAAAAATAAGACTTTGCTAAAGTTTTTGGGTCAATCAGTCTTGCCAAATAACATGCCAGACCAGTATCATTAAAATACAATTTAGGTCGTCTTGTAACTCGCTTAATAATTGAAGCTTCATAAAAAGGTTGGAGCAAATGAATAATACTTGAGGTCTCTAAAACACTCACTCAACTTTTTATTGTGTTTACCGAAACACCAACTTGCTTTGACAACTGGCTATAATTTAGTTCTTTACCTGTCAATGATGCAATCATTTGAAAAAAATTATAAAAATTAGATAAATCTTTCACAGAAACGATTTCACGAATATCTCGATCTAAATAAGATGATACATAACCTTGATAGAATTTATTTGAATTTAAATTTGAATCTTTATATAATTCAGGGTAAGATCCTTTAAATATTTTTTCATATAAATTATCAATTTCTATTTTGTCTTTCAAACGAGGGATAAAAGTTTCGGGATTGATGTCAAAAGCAATTTCTTTTCGTCCTATTATTTCATTAAAACTTAATGGTAATAAATTGATAATACAAACTCTACCAGCTAACGACTCGGTTACATTTTTCATCAAATTATATTGATGTGATCCAGTTAGAATAAACAATCCATTTGGTTGATTATTTTCCATTCTAGCTTTATTTACAATGGGGGCAATGTAATTAAATAAAATTGGCGCATACTGAACTTCATCAATAATTAGCGGAGGTTTATAAATGTTAAAAAATATTTTTGGATCATTGATAGCTAATTGTCTTGCTTGAACATCATCCAAGGAGACATAATTCATTTTCAAATTTTTATTTAAAAACATACAGAGAGTAGATTTTCCAACTTGTCTTGCTCCCGTTATTAACGTGACAGGAAAATGTTGAATACTATCCATAACATCAGAGACAATAGTTCGTTTAATCATAATAATTTTAAGTTAATTACACTTAAATTTATGAAAAATTTAAGTTATATTGCAAATTTACATAAATTAGAAAACATATTTTTTAAATACAATTATCCGCCGTCCGTAAATAGAACTCGACTTAGCATTCAAAAACTTAACCCTGTGCTATCTATCTTAAGATTATTCTGAGATGGTAACTCTAATTAACTGGGAATTCAAAATTTATCGTACTAAACTGTAGACTCTATGGCAGAGTTGATTGTGGAAACGTGTTTGACTCCCGTCATCTCCGCCATAACATTAATGACAATAAGAACTAGTTTGATTCTAGTCAAAGTCACCAAAATTAAACCCAAGCTTAATTAGTTCGGTTTTTTGCAAACACAATAATAATATTTGTTTTAACGAAATATTCATTCAAATATTAGGCTAATCTAACAATTTTAAGAAAGTGATAGCCAAACGTTATCCATGATTATTAGTTTGAAATATTCTTTCTTGCTTTCGTCATTTCAATCGCTTCAAGCCATATTAACCATGAATTCTTGTCCGTAAGAAACATAATTATCTGCATCCGAAGATCATTTTATGTAATATCCCATAGAGACAATTAACTTATTAAATGATAATAACGCCGTTCTCTTATTACCGTCAATAAATTCGTGAGATGTTGCAATCCCCTTTATGAACTCAAATCAATAATCTAAAGTATCATAATAATAGTTATGAAATAATTTAAATACTATATTGAAAATCAGACTTTGAATCTTTGAAAACTGATACATCGGTATGCTATAAATAATTGGACTAGTCTTAATTTGTGGCATTTCTGAAAACTCTTTTTTACAATCATAAAAAGTTTTTTTGTAACAGATTGTAATCATTTTCTAAATT
Source organism: Mycoplasma testudinis ATCC 43263 (assembly GCF_000687795.1). GTDB lineage: Bacteria > Bacillota_I > Bacilli_A > Mycoplasmatales > Mycoplasmoidaceae > Mycoplasmoides > Mycoplasmoides testudinis. The sequence goes on along the minus strand of NZ_JHXT01000031.1, from coordinate 6,711 downwards.
AAATAAATCATTAGAATAGTAAAGATTTTGAAGTTCAAAATCAATTTTTATTATCTTTGAAGAAGATTGATATTCGTGTTGAAAAAGATTTCCGTGATCTCAAACGAAACGACTGCAAATTACATGAGAGTTGTAGATTACACGCTAAAGAAAATGTATATCTGAATCATTAAATACACGATTTTCTTTAAAAAGATTGACCGAAATTAATTTTTTCTTTTTAGTAAAAACAATATCACTCATAAAATGTTGTAGAACTGATTAGGTTTTAGCAAGTGCTTTTAAAATTTTAACAAAATCCTGTCTCAAAGGTTCAATGTTTGCTAAATCACAAGATTTTGCGTATTCTTTCGTATTAAAAGGAGTGACGTTTTTCAAAAATATTTCTAAACTAACAATTTTTGGAAATATTTTTTTATCCTTCATAATTTGTTCTACTTACACTTATTTGATAAATATTTAATTTTAATATTGTACAAAAAACAGTTAATGAAGACTAATACTCCAGGGTTTCATAAAAATAGATTGAAAACCTATCATTTATTAACTGGTAAAGTTAAATCATCTGACTATTCGAAAATAGACCAGTACAGCACTAAAAAAATAACTAGCAAATACTTACTTTGATAAACGTTTTTACTAACACCCACTTTTAAAACTATTAAAAAAGAGTAGAATTATTAGCGTCTTAAGAATAATGTCATAAAGAGTAATTCATATGAAAAAAACTAAACGAAAAACTTGGATATTTGCAGGAATTTTAGGGCTTTCTCCAATCATAGCTTTAACAGTCGGAGCGTGCGGAAATAATAGTGATTTAACTAATCACAAAGATAATACGCAATCTAACGCAAAACCTACTTCAACTAGTTCAGATTCAACGCAAACTAATTTACAACATTCTCAAAATATTGAAATAAATACATATTTGAATAACTTAACAGACGATTTTAATACAAAATATAAAAACGAATTAGCAAGTAGTTTTATGAATAAAAATTCAAATATTGATTTGGGTGTCATTATTCCAGAACTGCCAAAGGATTTAAAAAACAGTGGATACACAACAAAGCTATCGGTTTTAAATAACACATCTGACAATAATCAAGGTTCTTTGAGGGTTGTTATTGAAATAAAAAAAGATCAAAAAGTAATTAAAACATCAGATCCTATTAAAATTTCAGGATTTAAAACATACCAAGATTTAATTACTAATTATATAAACCAATTAAAACCTGTTGTAAAAACAAATCTGTCAAACCTTTTACCATCTGAAATAAAGGATACAAATCTATCTAAATTAGGAATAATATTACCACCATTAGATCCAATTTTGGTTAAAGCAGGATATGGGATTAAACTATCAAATTTATCATTATCTAATCAAGACGGATTTATAAAAGATAACCTAATTATCACATATCAACAACAACCTCTTACCCAATTTAATAAAGAATTTAAAGTTGTTGGATTTCAAACTACATTGTCTAGAGACAAACAGATTCAAGAACGCGACGAATCTTTAATTACAAACTACATAAATAAATTAAAAAATGAATATTCAATCGATTCAAATACTCACGACTTACCAAGTGGCGTAAAATATGCAACAACATTAGACGGAATTGACTTTGCATTACCAGAAATAAACGAAGTTTTAACTAACGAAGGATATAACATTGGATTTAAAGTTCTAAATGCAGATGACAAGAAGGGAATACTTACAATTAACGTTTTTGTTCAAAAAAACAATCAAATTGTTGGGCCAACAAAAAATATCAATATTTCTGGATATAACACTATTTACAAAAACGAAATAAAGGATTTTTATAACAAATTAATCCTGAAATATAATGAAGATTCAACCAATAATGAAATAAATATTCAAACAGATAACACACAAAGAGCTGCCGAAGATATCTTTGACAATTGAAACACTACAAATCCAACAATAGACCAAGTTAACTCAATCATTCCAAACAAATTTCAACTACCAAACCTACCATCAGATTTGGTTTCTGCTGGATATAAAATCAATTTAACCAAGTGATCTGTACAACCCATTGATCAAAAACAATATAATAATATATCCACAATCACTGGCTCGCTAGTAATTGAAGATAATCAAGGTCAATTCTATAATTTATTTGGGAAAGTAAATAATTACCTACCTATTCATATAACTTTAACTGGATTTAGTGATGCACCTCAAATGATTCAAAAATTCTATCAAAAATTTGTTACAGGATATCGAATCAATAGTGATTATGAAAACCAATCCCCAAATTCCATTTTAAGTAATTTAAAATCGCTAGGATTAAAAATGAATACCCCAATTTCTATAGCGGTAACTAAACAATTAAATGATATAGTTGGATCTGATCCAAGTTCTCCAGATTCGTTTTGGAATGTCCCGTTTGGTTTACAAATAAAAGGCTATCAACTGAAGATGGAAGATGTTACTACTGATGACAGTAGTATCTCAGGATATATTTATTTTACTGACAAACAAGGTAATCGCATTAACTATCAAGGAAGAATTGATAAAAGTAATAAATGACACCAAAGTTTTGTATTGTATATATTGAAAACAACTTTACCGTCAAATTCTTAATTTATCAAAGCATTAAATTATAATAATGCCATTGCTGAGTGAACTAAGTCATAAGACTTACGTTCGGTCTGGATATCAAGACTAGTAAGCAATGTTGGCCATCGTTCCCCCAATTAAAACATGTGGAATAACCGCCTTTAATTTCTGGCGCCTAAACAAGAAATTCAAATCCAGGCTGGTATTGAACCAAGGCTGGATTTTCGTTTTATATTAAGAAATTTAGAACCATTAAATTAAATAATTTATCCTAAGGTTGCTAATAATAAAGCTTTAATAACATGCACGCGATTCTCGGTTTGGGTAAAAACAACACTTTGTTTTGATTTAAATACTTCATCGGTAACTTCCATAGCACCAGTCGAAACTTCAGGATATTTTTTTCCATAGGTTTTTTTAACAAATGCTGATATTTCAGTTCGGTCATCATGAAATGCAGGTAAACAATGCATAAAGATGGCGCTTTTTTTAGCTGCTTTCATAGTTTTTGTATCGACTTGATAATTTCTTAATAAATCGATTCGATCAATCAAAAATTTTGGATCCTCGCCAATTTCTAATCAACCATCCGTATAAACCACATCAGCATCTTTAGCAGCTTTGAATTTATCTTCAATGAATGTTAACGAACCACCATTAATAGCAAATAAATTTTGAGCCTTTCTAACAACATCTTCATGTACTAATTTAAAGTATCTTTGTGGTCCAGATAAAACTATATTCATGCCTGAAAAAGCACAGACCATAACTAATGAAGCTGCAATATTGTTTTTAATGTCACCAATAAAAACAGCTTTTTTGTTTTTTAATTCACCATAGTGTTCATGTAATGTAAGCAAATCTGTTAAAACTTGAGTCGGATGATCAAAATCACTTAAAGCATTATAAACTGGAACATTAGCGTTTTTAACAAACTTTAATAAGTCTGAATGTTTAAAACATCGAAAAGCAATTGCATCATAAAATCGGCCCAAAACAATGGCCGTATCTTCCACTGATTCTTTTTTACCGAAATTTGATCCCGTTGCTCCTATATAAGTACAACTTGCTCCTAAATCTGCACAAGCTATTTGAAATGCTGATGCTGTTCTAGTTGAATCTTTTTGGAATAATAAAACAATGTTTTTTCCTAAAAGCTTATCCTTAGTCAAAACTTTATCAATATATTTTGTTTTCTTTAATGTTAAAGCAAGATTAATTAAATACCAAATTTGTTCAGTACTGAAATCAAATCCACTTGCAAAACTTTTGCCTTTTAAACTAATTTTCATTGTTTTTTCCTACTTTCAATTGCATGTCAATCATAAATAAAACTTGGCAAAGATTTTCCAATTAATGCTTTTTTTATTTAATCTTTTTTATGCTTATCTTTATTATATTTATTTTTGGACGTGATCCATTTTAATTGGAGCACTAATTCCAAGTAAATTTAAACAATATTTTATTGCACTTCTAGCAGCTTTAGCTAAACAGATGCGTTGGCCTTTGAGTTCTAAATCTGTTAAATCATTTACGCGGCATTCATTATATCAAGCATGAAACGCTTTTGCTAGCTCGTGAACATATGTTACTACCCGTTGTGGTTCATATGATTTAACCACGCTGTATAATAAAGGATCTAAAGAAAACAGCATGTCAATCAAGGCTCTTTCGGTTTTATGTATTAATTTAGTAAATTCTTTAGGTTGTTTAAAACCTTTTGGTAATTTAGCTTTCTTTAATAATTGACAAACTCGTGCGTGAGCATATTGAACATAATAAACAGGATTAGAATTATCGTTCTTAGTTGCTTTATCAACATCAATTACTATTTGGGTGTTTGGTGATTGTGCAAGAACATACCAACGGGAAGTATCAACACTCATAAACTTTAATAAATCCGGAATCGTTAAAGCTGTTCCTGCTCGTTTTGATAAAGTTAATTCTTTTCCACCTTTTTCAAGTTTAACCATTTGAATTAAAACTACTTCGAGTTGATCAGGTTTAGCTTTAATAATTGGCATGGCCAATTTCATTCTCTTGACATGCCCTTCGTGATCACTACCTCAAACGTGCAAGAATAAATCAAACCCACGTGATTTTTTATTTGCTTGATTTGCAATATCTGTTACAAAATAAGTTCTCGATCCGTCGCTTTTGACTAGAACACGATCTTTATCGTCTTGTCCACCATCAGTTGTCTTCAATCAAAGCGCACCATCTTTTTTGTAAGTATGGTTTTTAAAACCTGTCCGCATTAAACGTTCAATAATTCCAGAATAAAAGACTTTAGTTTCGCTTGTTCAAGTTTTAATTTCAACGCCTATCATTGACAGATGTTCACGAATTAAATTTAACATTGTGTCAATACAAAAACGTCAGATTATTCTTTCTGTTTTTTTATTCTTAATAATGTTGTTTTCATCTCATTTTACATTCAAAAATTTGTCACCAAATTTTTCTTTCATTTTTCTAGCAACAAGATACGGGTCTTCTCCGGGATACCCACCTTTAGGAAATTCAACTTTTTTATTAAACAATTCAAAATAACGAACCAATACTGAAACTTCAAATAAAGCAATTTGAGTACCCATGTCATTAATTCAATATTCACTTGTAACTTTATGCCCCACTGCACGAAGTAAATTAATTAAAACGTTACCAACATAAGCATTACGAACATGCCCTAAATGCAACGCTCCAGTTGGATTTGCTGAGACATATTCCATATTAATCTTTTTTATTTGCGATTTTAATAATGGTTTTGCATGATAATTTTTTTCTAAAAAAGGAGCTAGTGCTTTGTTATATATTTTTGGGTTTATAAAAAAATTGATAAAACCTGGTTTAACCGCTTCAACCTTAAGAAAAAAATGCTTGTATTCTTTAGCCAAATACATCGATAATTTTTCTGCAATTTCAAGCGGATTTTTTTTCAAAGGCTTAGCCAAAATCATTGCTACATTTGTCGCAAAATCACCATATTCTAAATTCCGAGTCATTTCAACAACAAAGTTTTTGGGCTTTTGTAGATTAAGTGTTTTTAAGGATTGTAAAACACAATTGCGAATAAATAAATAGTTCATAATAGACTCGTTTGATTTTTATTTAATTGATATTAATAATATTGTATTTTACGAATTGATTTTTAGTGAAAAAAGTACCGTAAAATCAAAGTATTTTTAAAATAGCTACAAAAATTTACAAATGCTTTAAATATCACACGATAAATTTAAATGACCATTAATCAATGACAGCAGGGTCCAGTAAAAAATGAAAAGATTAATTGTTTTTATTTTTTTCTGTATATCAATTTGAAAACGCACCTTTAACAATTATTATCTTTTTAAAAGAGTCTTTAATTAAAGATAAAGGTTTTTTGCTCTTACTCTGATTTTGCACAATTAGGTAAACCTAACACAGATAGAATATAACAAAGCCTATCCGACAAATTACATATAAAATCTGCTTCTAGCAGTTTTTTAAACAATCATCTCTGTTTATTATCATAATTTAGTATGGTGTTTTTTATCTGTTTACTAAATACAATACAAATATTGTGAACTATATAAAAAGGCACATTTTCCCCAAAAAATATAATGAAAATAAAGCAAAAACGAAGATTATGCGCGTGATAATAAGTTTTAAAATATCACATTAAAATTCTTATACCTTGGAACAAACAGTAATATAAAATCAAAAACACCTTCAATGATTTAGTTAATTGTTTAGAACTTAAAATTCGGTAGTAATGAAATAAGTGTGTTAAATTGGCATCGTGTTAAAATTCAAATAATTAATTAGGTAGTAATGAAATAAGTGTGTTAAATTGGCATCGTGTTAAAATTCAAATAATTAATTAAGGATGATTAACAAGATGGCAAAGAAAATAACTCCAAAACCACCTAAATCTGAAAATTATCGAAAAGTAATGGACCAATTTAACCAATTGGTACTAGGAAACCCAGATATTTTTGATGCTAGCAGTGCCAATAGTTTAATTAAATCAATGACAGAAGTATTTTCTGAACCACTGAATGCACTTCTTAAAGCCGAAATGGATGAACATTTAGGAAGAAGCGAATACGAGCGTTCTGAAAACTCCAATCGCCGGAATGGTT
>NZ_JHXT01000030.1 GCF_000687795.1 Mycoplasma testudinis ATCC 43263 | reverse complement strand
TTCCCTACTGATGAACTAACAGTTTTTTCAATGAAACCATTCCGGCGATTGGAGTTTTCAGAACGCTCGTATTCGCTTCTTCCTAAATGTTCATCCATTTCGGCTTTAAGAAGTGCATTCAGTGGTTCAGAAAATACTTCTGTCATTGATTTAATTAAACTATTGGCACTGCTAGCATCAAAAATATCTGGGTTTCCTAGTACCAATTGGTTAAATTGGTCCATTACTTTTCGATAATTTTCAGATTTAGGTGGTTTTGGAGTTATTTTCTTTGCCATCTTGTTAATCATCCTTAATTAATTATTTGAATTTTAACACGATGCCAATTTAACACACTTATTTCATTACTACCGGAGTTTTACAATTTGTAGAGATTAAATCAGGAGTTTCTTATACTGATCAAGATATTAAAGCTTTTAATCAACTCTGCAAAATGAAATATCTAATTGGTAATAATGTCATAGTTTGTTTAACAGATACTCTTTATAAAACGAAAAAAGGGGTATATGTAATCCCCTTTTTCGCAATATAACATTTTTAATTTTTGTTATTTATTTGTTTTGCAGAAATATTTTTGGTGACTTTGACTAGAATCAAACTAGTTCTTATTGTCATTAAAGTCATGGTGGAGATGACGGGAGTTAAACCCGTTTCCACAATCGACTTTGCCATAGAGTCTACAGTTTAGTACGATAAATTTTGAATTCCCAGTTAATTAGGGCTATCGCACAACCATTAACTAGTAAGCCGAAAAATTTAATTCTTATTTATCGGCGTGATAAGAACGAGTTACTGACTTTTAAAACAAACTAGTTAGGTAACTGTCACCAGTTTGAGTGAGCTAGTACAAGACTAAGCAGCGAATGCGAAGTTGTAGTTTGCTTGTTGGTTGATTAGGAAGTTTTCATCCATTTGGAAGTTATCGTCCGCTTCAATCAATTGTTCGTCGTGTTTGTCGGTTAATTTTAAACCTTGAGCTATAAGGGGCTGACCCCACTGCATCTATGGGTCTATCAATTATGTCGAAATCGTGACATCCCCATACGCATATTATATAGGAAATAAAAAAGATTTTATTATGAGAGATTAGCTATTAACTAAATTAACGATCTGAAACAAAAATCGTGTTAGGTTTATACAGACTAGTTATTAGTATCCAATAGAAACATGAATTCTGTATCAACGTCATTGGAACTACGCAATTTTAAATATTTAATTATAGTATTCGGTAGTGCTTGAAAAATTAATTTGAAGTGATCTAAATTAATAGGCTAATTTAATAGCCTTGCAACGTCTGGGTTGACATCTAAAGTGAAATTATTTTGTCCTGGAAGCGGGTTAAGTTTAAAAATATAGAAGACATTAGTTCCAGGTTGTTGTAGTCGAATGAAATCACCATAGAAGTTATTTCCGCTAGCGGTTTGAGAAGAAGAATTTAGTTGTTTTCCATCATAGCTGACGCTTTGGTTGGTGTTAGATTTTCAAGTAAATCTAGCATCAGAGATTCAAACATAATCTGAATAGACGGTTGTTCTTGTATAAACAAAATCCTTATTGTTCAATTTGGCCGTTCAGGTTGTTATAACTGTATAAGAATTATTAGTTTTGTTGTAGAAAATACTTTGTCCAAAAATAGCATCTTTACTTATTTGTGACAAATCAACTGTCCGATTATCTGGAACAAGATTTTGCACATAAGTACCTAAATTGTTATACACGTCAGTTAATTCTTTAATTTGGTACATAACTAATAAGAAGTCGTTAAAATTAAAACCATCGATTTGTGCAGGATTATTGTTGTGCAATCCGTTGTATATTTGAGTTAATAATCCTGCTCCAATAATTCCGGCGGTTCTTGAAGTATATTGGGGAGCGATGATATTAAATATTTTTTTGCTTTCAGAATCTGGATTATTTGTTTTAAGGTTTCATTTACTTTGGTCAACGTTTAAAGATTTTGCCGAAGGAACAAAAACAGGAACTTCAGGTTTTGGTGGATTTGGAGTAGTTGGAGGAGTTACTGGAGGATTAGATGGTTTATCTGCTGCTGGTGGTTGAGATGGTGATGAAGGAGTTTCTGGAATCGGAGGAGTTACTGGAGGATTAGATGGTTTATCTGGTGTTGGTGGTTGAGATGGTGACGAAGGATTCTCTGGTTGTGGTTTTTCGGGAGCCGGAGGAGTTACTGGAGGATTAGATGGTTTATCTGGTGTTGGTGGTTGAGATGGTGACGAAGGATTCTCTGGTTGTGGTTTTTCGGGAGCCGGAGGACTAGTTGGTGTGATAGTTGTCGGAGAAGACGGGTTTGGGTTTTCTGGTGAGGTTGGTGTAGACCCCGGATTTTGTGTCGACGGATTGTCTCTTGTTGGAGACAAAAGAGTAGTATTTGAATTGTTTTGATTAGGATTTAGTAAAGATGAACCAAATTTAAAATCAGTTCAAAATGAATCAATTTGATTATTTGCTGGTGTTTGGGTTGTACTATCGCTTGGTTGTGGATCGATCTTTTGATTTCCGCATGCGACCGCAATTGCCCCAATTGGTAGAATTGAAAAACTAATTAAAGCTAATCAAATTCGTTTGCGCCCTTTTTTATTTTTCATAAAAACTCCTAAGCAATGTAAGTAGTATATTTTACCTAAATTAATTGTTCTACGAGTATTTTAGATACTTTATCAAGGTCTATTTTAAAAATAAAACGGAACCAATTTGATTTAACTAATTTATAAAATTTATAAATAAAATCAAAAAAAGCTATATACTTATTTGCTGTGGAGGACAACAAATGAACACTTTTCCGTTTCAGGCTGATGCTTTTAGTGGTAACTTACAAGTTGCCATTCTAGTTAATTTATTAATTTATGCTGTTATCTTGTTGGGTGGCCCAAGCGCTTTTGTTTTAGGTTTATCATTAATTAAACCAAAAATTAAAGCCATTACGATGTTTTATATTTATGCCTTTGGTGCAGCTGTATTCATTATTTTAGGAACGGTTGATTTAATCCGTGAATCATTTGATGGAGCTAGTGAATATTTACAGACAGCAAAATTGACTTCGTCAGCTGCGATCAATGGTATTCCTGTCGGAATTGTTGGTGGTGGAGTTTTAATCGGGTTAACAATTGTTTTGACTTTTAGGTTCTTTTTTATTAAGTTTTTTGGAGAAGTTCATTCCAAACATGAATTGCACGGTCATAGCGATGTTTTAACTAGTTTAAATGATGTCGATGCAAAAACCATTAAAGCAGCCTGGCTTGTTATTTTTTTGATTTTGAGTCACCGAATGATTGATGGATTTATTTCAGGAGGTGTGGTAGCTTTGTTAAGCAGCGCTCCTGAACAAATAGATATCGGTTTTGTTGTCACCTTTAATTTGCATATTCTTGTAGCTGCTACTTTAGTTTTCTATCGACAAATTCAGTATGGTCAAAAACGCTGAAAAGCAGCCTTATATAATCTTTACACTTTGTTAGCAATTGTTCCTATTATGATTTTTGGTGCTTATATTCATCAATATTTAGCAGCCATTGGTTGGTTTATTCCTTTGGTCAATGGTTCTGGAGGTGCCATGTTAACATTTGTAGGGATTGTTGAAATTGTTCCTGAATTTATCCACTATAAAGATTCATCGGCCCGTAATTGATACAAAGTTTTGTTATTTTTTGCAGCCGGAATTGTTGTTGCGGTGGTTTTAAGTACATTTGGATAATCAATTCTCAACCCATCCTTCTTTGACTTTAAATAAAACAAAAAATCCACAAAATGCTCTATACCGTTTGAAGTAGACAAGTTAAATAAATAAAACTTGAATACCTAAGGAGGTATAGAGCAAAATTGATTGTGGGTTTTTTTTCTGATTGCTGCGAAAAAATTAGAGTAAGTTTAAAAAAATATCAAAAACCAGCTTCTGTGAAATTTTAAATTCTGTCAACAATTTTATTAAAGACGTGTTTATAACTTCCTTTTTTTCATATTTTTTTCTTAAATTTAATGGTTTTAGTGCTAAATACTTTTACAATAAATTGATTCATTTGTTATACTATTACGCGCTATATTCATTATTAATAGTTATAAGGAGACATTAGATTGGTAAAAATTAGATTGATGCGAACTGGTCGCCATGGGCTACCAAGTTATCGAATTGTAGTTGTTGATTCACGTGCAAAACGTGATGGTAAATATATTGCTTTATTAGGTAATATGGATCCAGCAACTGAAAAAGTTGAATTGCAAGATACTTTAGCAATGGAATGATTGCAAAAGGGTGCTCAACCAACTGATACAATCAAAGCTATTTTGAAGAAAAAAGGTATTTGAGCAAAGTTTATGGCTCAAACACCAAAAGCTTCCAAAGAAACTAAAAAGACAACTAAAGCAACTGCTTAGTTATTTTTATTCATGCGGATTAGTGTCCTCTCGCTTTTTCCAAATTTGTTTGATGAGTTTTTAAAAACCTCAATTGTACGGTTAGCTCAGCAAAAACAAATTGTTAAAATTGAAGTAATTAATTTTCGTGATTATGCAACAGATAAACACCAAAAAGTTGATGATACAGCCTTTGGTGGTGGAGCCGGAATGGTTTTAATGCTAGATCCTATTGTTAAATGCTTACAAGCAATTAAAACAGATTCGTCCAAAGTTTATTTGTTATCACCTGATGGAGTTTTGTTTGAGCAATCAAAAGCGCAAAACATTGCTAAAACAGTAGATCACTTAATTTTGATTGCAGGACACTATGAAGGCTTTGATGCACGGATTGAAAATTACGTTGATGGAAAAATTTCGATTGGTGATTATGTCTTAACGGGAGGAGAACTTCCCGCAATGGTTGTTATTGAAAGTGTTGTTAGACTGATTAATGATGTCATCAATCCCGCTAGTTTACAACACGAATCATTTAATAACAATTTATTAGATCATCCATCATATACAAAACCAGCTATTTATAATGAATTTAAAGTACCTGAAGTTCTATTATCAGGTAATCATCAAGCAATTGAAAAGTTCAATTTAAATGAACAAATTAGAATTACAAAACAAAATCGTCCAGATTTATATGTAAAATACCTTAAGCATACGAAAGGCAAAACCAATGGCAAGTCAAAAAATAAATAAAGCAGCAATTATCAAGAAAATTGAAGCTCCACAATTAAAAAAAGATGTTCCTAATTTTCAAGCAGGAGATGTCGTTGTTGTTTCCATTAAAATTATTGAAAACAAAAAGACTCGGATTCAAAAATTTGAAGGCGTAGTTCTTCGAACTGTTGGCCGCGGAATCTCTAAAACTTTTATTGTTCGTAAAGAAACTGATGGTGTTGGAATCGAAAAAAACTTTCATGTCCACAATCCAAACATTTCAATTGAACTAAAACGTCAAGGTCGTGTACGACGTGCTTATATTAGTTATATGAGACAACGTTCAGGTAAATCTGCACGCATTCAAGAAAAAGTACGCACAAATACAACACAATCTAAAGTTAATTAATTTAGGATTTATTTTTACATCTTTCTATGAATAAACAAGAACCTGCTTCAGTTAATGAAGTTGCTGATACAAGTCAAAAAGATGCTCCCTTAGAATCCAATCAATTAGAGAATTGTGATGACAAGCAAACTTCAATCAAAAATGTTGTTAGTTTAGGAAGTGCACCAACTGACGCACAACGTCAAACTAATACGCTTTTTGACAATAAAGATTCAAAGAAAGCGTTACAAGCCACAGGGCCAACATTTAATGCTAGCTTAAAACGAGCAAGATTGACTTCAGCAATCTTGCGTTTTTCTAATTTGTATGGTCCAAAAAAGCTTTGGACAAGAATGCTTATTGTTAGTATCGCTTCATTATTGATGGGTTTTGTAACTTTGATTCTTGTTCAAAATACAGGTATTTATAATTTTGGATTATCTTCTTTTACTCAAGGTCTAGCGCGTTTGACATTTGTTAAATTGGCTTTAAATCCAGAAGTTCCAAGCGCGACCGTTGAAGCCGCGTTTAACATAGTGTTCTGAATGGTTTATTTAGTAATGAATATTCCATTAATCATTTTCTCGTATTTTAAATTAGGTAAGCGTTTTACCATTTTGTCAATCATTTACGTTGTGTTAAACAACTTGTTTGGTTTAGCATTAGGGTTTATTCCAAATGTAAGTAATATTGTTGTTTTTACAAATGCTAATGATAGTCAAATTCTTACTGATTTAACCAAGAACTTAGTTAGCCATCCAGAAAATGCTCAATTTTTAACTGATAACTTTAAAGGCGCTTTGCGATTTATTCCAGTAATTTGAGGTTATGGTCCTGACGCTTCTAAAGCAATCGGATTATTGTTTTATGGAGTTGTTTTTGCTGTAGTTGTAGGCATTTTTTATACGGTTATTTTTGTTACAGGTGGTTGTACTGGAGGCGCAGATTTCATTAGTCAATGATTTGCAAATGCCAAACAAAAATCGATTGGTGGTATTTTGTTATACGTCAATACTGCAGTTTTAATTATTGGTGTTTTACTTGGTTCATATATTCCAGGAAGCTTAGTACTAGATAATATTCCAGCAAATGTCCTTAATCCTACTACAGGTTTGCCTGTGAAAGATTTTGCTTGAGGCGCACCTTTATATTTTTCGCCAAATTTAGTTACCACATTATTTGCCGCTGTTATTTTTGGTGCTTTGATGGATTCGTGATTCCCGCGCTATCGTTTGGCTCGAGTTGAAATCTTTACCGATAAGATTAAAGACATCCGTGATTTATTGATTAATGATAAAAATCCTCATAGTTTATCGATTCAAGACATTATTGGTGGATACAGTATGGATAAACGTCAAATCATTGTTACAATTTCAATGTATATTGAAGTTCCAAGATTAATTCGCTTGATCCGAACTGTAGACAAAAATTGTTTGTTATCTATTACTACCATTCGTGGCATCGATGGATATGTCTATATAACAGAATCAACAGAAGCTTAATTTTTATGGAAAATTCACAACAAAAGATCAACTGATTCCCAGGGCACATGAAAAAAGCCACTGATCAAATTGGTCAAATTCTTAAATCCGTCGATGTAGTGATTGAAGTTGTGGATGCTCGTGGTGTAAACTTAACTAGTAACCATGAATTAGAAACCTTAATTGGGTCAAAGCCTTTATTGCAAGTTGCATTAAAAAGTGATTTAGTTGATATAAAAACATTTACTAATAAACCAAATTTGGTTTATGCGAGTAAATACGATATGAATTTAGTTAAGGTTATCATTAAAAAATTAGAAGCAATTACTGCTTCTAAAACCGCTAAAAATAAAGCTAAAGGTTTGTTAGTCAGTAACTATCAAGTAATGATTATCGGATTACCAAATGTTGGTAAAACAAGTTTGATTAACACTCTAATTAAAAAAAGTCATTTACGAGTTGAAAATCGTCCAGGAGTAACTAAAAAAATTAGTCAAGTTAAATTAAATGATCGATTTAATTTATTGGATACACCAGGTATTTTGTTTAAAAAAATTGATGAATTTAATGTTGGAGCTAAATTGGTTTTAATGGGAATCATTAAACCTGAAGTGGTTCCTTTAAACGAAGTTATGTTGTTTGGATATCGCTATTTAACCAAGCACTATTTAGCTTTAATTACAAAATTTTATCAATTTGAAATTGATGAGAATTATGAATTTTTTTTAGAACGATTAGCCAGTAAAAGAAAGTTTCTTTTAAAGGGCAATCAGTTAGATTACGATCGGGCGCAACAAACTTTCTTTAGTGATTTAACTAGTGGGAAAATAGGTAAAATTAATTTTGAGTATGAAATTTAATGAGGCTTACTTATTTGATCGTTGTAATTACAAACCAACAGATTTAGTATTGGGCATAGATGAAGTTGGTCGTGGTTGCTGAGCCGGACCTTTAGTTGTTTGTGGTGTTATTCTCAAGCCACGATATTTTAATCCTCTAATTACTGATAGTAAATTGCTATCAGATATTAAAAGAAGATTGTTAAGTAAAGAAATTATTGCGAATACTATTGATTATAAAATTGCGATAATTTCGGTAAAAGATGTTGATTTACTTGGGCCTAAAAAAGCCTCCATTAAAGGAATGATTGAAATCATTCAAACATTAGGCTTAAAGGCTAATCGAATCCTAGTTGATTATGAACAGGTAAAAATTGATAATTTAAATATTGAAGGAATTGTTCACGGAGATAAAAAATCGTATACAATTTCTGCAGCAAGTATTATTGCCAAAGTCTATCGTGATGATTTACTAATTGATATAGATCAAACTTATCCACAATATGGTTTTAAAAATCATAAAGGGTATGGCACTAAACAACACCTTCAGGCTTTAATCAAATATGGTCCTATTAAAGACTATCATCGTTTTTCATATAAACCGATTAGCGACCTAAAAAAGAAAAAACAATAATAAAGGAAAAAAATATGTCAACAAAGAAAAATGTTTTGAAATACCTCCAACAACGAGGTTTAATCGCCCAAACGATTTATCCAGAAAAATTAGAAAAAGCTTTAATGAATGAATCAATAAATTTCTATATTGGATTTGATCCAACAGCTGACAGTTTGCATGTTGGTCACTTGTTAATGTTAACAATCGCAAAACATTTACAAGCAGCAGGGCACAAACCATTTTTAATTTTAGGTGGTGGCACTGGTCATGTTGGTGATCCAAGTGGTCGAACTGATATGCGTAAAATGATGACGAAGGAAATCATTTTACAGAATTGTGCAAAAATGCAAAAACAAATGGAACGTTTCATTTCATTTAAAGGTAAAAATGCAGCAACTTTTTTTAATAATGCAGATTGGTTATTAGATTTAAAATGAATTGAATTATTGCGTTTAGTAGGGACTCAAATGTCTGTGAATAAAATGCTAGCAACAGATGCTTATAAAGCTCGCTGAGAAAATGGTTTGTCATTCTTGGAATTAAATTACATGGTTATGCAAGCTTATGATTTTTTGTTTTTAAATCAAAAGCATAACGTAACCTTACAATTAGGTGGAAATGATCAATGAGCTAACATTATAGCGGGAGTTGATTTAATTCGTCGGATCGAACAAAAAGAGGTTTTTGGAATGACTGTAACGTTATTAACAAAAACCGATGGAACAAAAATGGGAAAAACAGCTTCTGGCGCTTTGTGGTTAGACCCCAATAAAACAAGTCCTTATGACTTTTACCAATACTGAATTAATATCAATGATGCTGATGTTTTCCATTTCTTTAAATTATTAACTGATACACCTGAAAGTGAGTTAACAAAAATTAAAAAATTAAAAGGAAAACAACTAATAGAGGCTAAACATTTGTTAGCGTTTACTTTAACTTCTATTGTCCATGGCACAAAAGCAGCAGAATTAGCAAAAAAACAAGCTTTAGCTGCATTTAGCAACGATATTTCTAATATGCCCGAAAAAGATCTTGAATTAGCAACTTTGGATGATTTATCTGTAGCTAGTTTATTAGTTGCAATTGGTTTTGCAAAATCAAAAAGTGAAGCTAGAAGATTAATAACAGCTGGCGGGATTACTTTAAATGATACTAAGGTTTCTGATCAATTATTAAACTTAGACAAAAATATTATTAAAGCAAAATCTGTGGTCGTTCACAAAGGTAAAAAACAACACTTGAAAGTTAATTTTATTTAGTAATTATATTTTTTTAATAACGACAAGCAAAAATTACTACCAATATTTCGATTTTAAATCAGAGTAAAAGTGTTGTAGGTGAAAAACTTCCAAACCATTGCATGGAATTAAAAACAAGGTTTTAAAAAAAGTAGATTGTAAATTTAAGTGCAACACTACCAATTATTCTCAGATGCTCGTTTGACTTTTAGTTTAACTTTTTTGATATATTCACTTCAAACTTCATTTGGTGCCTTGTAGCCTAGAACTTTTTTAGGTCTGTCGTTGATTAGATTTTCAATCTCAGTTAGACGTGATTTTGATATTAAAGCAAAGTCAGTTTTTTTTCGGGCAAAATTGTCTAAAAATTTTATTTCCATTTTCGTCTGATCCACGCTGGTAAGAAGCGTATGCATCAGCAGAATAAATTGGTAGTTTGTGTTCTTCACGAATAATTTCAAGGTTTGTAAATTCTTTCCCATTGTCTACTGTCAATGATTTAAACGTTCCAAGTGGATGGTCACTAATTAATTCCTTGATTGTGCCATTCATTGATGCAGCTGTTCGGTCTATAATCGGGATTAAAAAATAT
>NZ_JHXT01000029.1 GCF_000687795.1 Mycoplasma testudinis ATCC 43263 | reverse complement strand
GCGAAAGCGTTTCCGTTTTTTAGTATACTTTTAATAACACGATGTCAATGGTTTCAAAGAAATCTAGACATTAACACACTTAAATCATTACTTCCGATTCTGTCGTACAGACTATAATGACTTTATTGAAATGATAATGGGAGGATTCATTTTTTGGTAGATTGTAAATTTAATTGCAGCTCTTTTAATTGTTGCTTAGATAATCTATTCAATTAGTTGTTAAATTTATTCCATTTGGAACGCTATTTAAAAAAGGAAATTCTTCCGAATTAAGCATAAATTTTGAATCTACTGACAAACCCGAAATAAATGTATCTGCGATGCTATAACTAGCATTATTTGCATTTCACTTAATTTCTATATTTAAATTGGCTCCTTGTGAACTAGCAATTAAATTCGCAGTAAAAACAAATGATATGGTTGTGCCATTAGACTGATAATTATAGTTATTTAGCGAAAAGTTATAAGATGGTTGAATATTTGGCCCTGTGCTTGTTTGAGCAAACATCATTGCTGTCTTAAAAACGGAACGTGCTGAGAGTTTTAATGAATCAAATAAAAGGGCTGAACTCATATTTGCTGAGATATATGCGCTTATACCAGCTTGTCCATTTTCTTTTTGAGCATTTTGAATTGCAGTTTTAGACTGATTAGAGGGTTCTAAAGAATTGCTTGATGGTCCAGCATTAGAACTATTTCCGCAAGCTGCAATAGTTGCCGGAATGATAATTGCTATAGTTCCAAAAGCACTACCAATTAGGGTTTTCTTTAAAAAGTTTTTTTGTTTCATAATTTCTCCATAGAAATACTTTTGTTTTTCTATCAAATTCTAGCATACGTGATTTTCGCATTTAATTGAAATTAATATAGAACATATTATTTAGATCATCAAATTTTAGTTTGACGATATTTTCTTTTTTATATCTCTTATAAAATTTGGTAAAATACGAAGAAAAACCAATTTATTATTAGTTTAAATCCATATCATCAATTTTTAGAAATTACATATAGATAAACAAAATTAAACGATTTTTGGCGAACAAAAATTAATTCAAACTAATTCAAAATAATTCATATCTATTCATTTCCTTGTTATACTTGAGTTGATCATCAAGTTTGATCTATAAAATTATGTCAATATTAATTAGTCAACAAATTCTAAATTTTTTAAAAGACAATAAAGTCTGTAAAATTGCCGATATTCAAAAACAACTGAAACTAACTCAGCCTACTTTAAGACGGCACCTTATTAAATTAGAAGAAGAACATTTAGTGAGACGTTCTTTTGGTGAAGTAGTTTTAGAAAACAACAATAATTTATATTTATCTGACCGAGATACCAATGTTAAATTAACCCAGGATGTGAAAGCTAAAAAAGCAATTGCCAAAATGGCCAGTACATTTGCAAGCCAAGCAAATGATATCTTTGTAGATAATGGTTCAAATTGTTTTTTTCTTATAGATTATTTAAAAAACCATCAAGGTTTGCAAATTTTTACTAATAGTTTATTAAATGCTCAACATGCTTTAGAACTTGGGTTTAACGTTCGGCTGCTTGGCGGAACATTAAAACCTAATACGAAATGTATTGTTGATTTAGACCCTGACACTTTATTACGTCAAAATTTTGACGTTTGCTTTTTAGGCGTTAATGCCATTGGAAACAATTATAAATTGACAACTCCAGAACGACGTGAAGGAATAGTTAAAACCCAAATGGCGCTACGTAGTAAAAAGGTTCTAATTTTAGCAGAAGCTAGTAAATTTGGTTTAAGTGCTAATTATGATTTTACGCCAAAAGACACAGATATTAATCTTGTTACTAATAAACCTGATTTGAAAAATAATAAATTGACCAAAATTATATTCGTTAGGGAGTAATACCAATGAAATTAACTGACCTTTTTAATAAACAGCTATGTTTCTTCGATAAGGAATTTGCATCCAAAGAAGATGCTTTAAAATTTTTATCTGAGCAACTAGTAAATAACCAGATGGCTGATAATCAGACTCCTGTTTTTAATGGACTCAATGAACGAGAATCCCAAGTATCTACTGGAATTGGTGATGGATTTGCCATTCCTCACGTCAATAGCGAAACAATCAAGCATAACTCCGTAAGTTTTTGCAAGGTTAAAGATTTAAACTGAAATTCGCTAGATGAAAAACCAGTAAACTACATTTTTATGATTGCTTTAAATAAAAATAACGCTGGTAATGACCACTTAAAATTAATTGCCCAATTAAGTCAAACGATGCTTGATCCGGACTTTAAAAAGTCATTATCGTTAGTAAAAACTTATGAGGAATTAGTTACTGTTTTTAAAACCATCCAATTCAAAAACGAAGCGGCAGAAAACAAAGCATCAGATTTAACTAATAATTCTGGTTATGATTTTGTTGCAGTAACTGCTTGTCCAACGGGAATTGCTCATACTTTCATTGCGGCTAAAATGATTGAAAACGCCGCGAAAGAATTAAACCTTAAAGTTAAAGTTGAAACCCAAGGAACAGAAGGAATTGCTAACCGCATTAGTATGGATGAAATTAATCATGCTAAAGGGATTTTATTAGCCATTGATAGAAACATTGAATTAAATCGTTTTTCAGGACATCAAAATGTGATTGAAACAAGTACTGGATCAGTTATAAAAGATGCTAAAAAACAAATTCAAGCAGTTATGGAATTAAAAGGAAAACCATTAGGCGGTGGCAATGCTGCAAAAGCAAATTTTGCTAGTAATATTGATGAAGCAGAATTAAGTTTTCATAAATTTGGAAGAAGATTATATAAAGCCATTTTAACCGGGGTTTCATATATGTTGCCTTTTGTTATTTTTGGTGGAATATTAATCGCCGTTAGTTTCTTGATTGATATCAACAATGCCGGTAGCAACAATTTTGGTAGTGGCTCATCTGCATCACTTTGATTTAATAAATTAGGTGGAATTGCATTCGGTTTAATTGTTGCTTTATTATCTGCTTATACAGCCTTTGGACTAGTGGGTAAAATAGGTATTTTACCCGGATTCATCTGTGGACTAATCTCTAATGGTCAATTCTTATTCAATATCGATATTGAAACTGGAGCTGTCGACTTTACTGCTGTATCTACTGTGTCTTCAGGTTTTTTTGGTGCCATAGGTGGTGGGATTTTTAGTGCAGCCATGTTAATTGTTATCACTAAGTACATGTTGCATTGAATGCCAAAGTCGCTTAATGGAATTAAAAACATTTTAATCATTCCTTTATTTGGAACTCTATTAATTGTGGTTATTTTCTGAATTATTAACATTCCATTAATTTATGTTAATTATGGTTTTAGAAGATTTTTACAAATTATGAATCAACCATACTTGGCACCACTTCTTGGCCTAGTGATTGGTGTCATGATGGCTGTTGATTTAGGTGGGCCAATTAATAAAGCTGCTTATGTATTTAGCGTTGCAACTTTAGATGGTGGACAACAATCACTTGCAATGGCTGCTTCAATGATTTCGGGAATGGTGCCTCCACTTGGAATAGCCTTTAGTGTTACCTTCTTTAGAAAATTATGATCCAAAGAAGAACGAAATAATGGTTTTGTTAATTATGTCATGGGTTTATCTTTTGTTTCTGAAGGGGCAATTCCATTTACAGCAGCTAATCCGAAGGTGATGGTTCCTGCGAATATTGTTGGTGGTGCTATCGCTGGTGTTTTATCGGCTGGATTAGGCGTTACTGTTGCTGCACCTCATGGAGGAATCTTTGTGGTTGCGTTAGTGCGCAATAATATAGTTACTGATGTTTCGGCGGCTAACAATATTGGGATCGGAATATTATTTATGTTAATTGCTTTAATCGCTGGTAGCATCGCTTCCATGTTAATGATTTTAATCATGACTAAAGTTACTAATGCAAGAAAATTAAAATATCCCGAAAAAAATCCAATTGAAAAGAAATTTGTTTTTTCTTGAATTAGAAAAAAACAAGATCAAAAACCAAATGTCGAAGTTGTTTCTAAACGCGTATAATTAATTGTTAATTATTAGAAAGAAGTTGGCTTTAAATTGCATATGAATAAATTTTGTACTGTTACTTTAAGTCCTAGCATTGATTACCGGATTCACAATGAAACAACTTTAAAGTTGGAAGGATTAAACCGAATAAGTAATTATGAATTTGTTCCTGGTGGTAAGGGAATCAATGCTGGTGTTACTCTAAAACGATTAAATTATGAAGTTAAAAACTTTACTTTTTTAGGAAAAGATAATGCTTCATTTTTTAACAATTTAGTGGCTAAAGAAAATCTCGACGTCACCGCCTTTTTAATTGATACACCCACCCGGATCAACATCAAATATCATGACAGTAAGTTAGATTTTGAAATTAACGGGATTAATCCAGAAATTGACAAAATCAACTTTAATAAATTTAAGCGCGAATTACAAAGTTTAGATAACACCGACACAATATTTATAATGGGTAGAATTAGTGAAGTTTATCTTAAAGAAATTTTAGCAATCGTAGTCGACAAAAAAATGCGTTTTGTTTTAGATATCGATAGCGATAAAACCCTAGAATATCTGAAATATAAACCATTTGTTTTTAAACCCAATTTAGATGAAGCACAACGTGTTTTAAAACAAGAACTCAAAGATCAAAAAGCTATCAAACAAGCATTAATTAAATTACGACACTTGGGAGTAGATCATCCTGTAATTAGTTCAGGAGCAAATGGTGCATATGCCTTAATCCAAAATAATCAAGTTATTTGAGTTCGTGCTAAAGCTAAGATTAATGTTGTCTCGACAGTTGGGGCTGGTGACAGTTTGATTAGCGCTTATGTGGCTCAATTATTAAAAACAAATGATGTTCTTGAATCTTTTAAGTATGCAAATGCTGTAGCGTTAAGCGCCATTAGTTCTCCGTGGTTGGTTGATATCAATAAAGTTCAAAAAATGTTAGGTTTATTGGAAATTCATTTAATTTAGCGGTTGTCATTATTTTTTGGCTTATTATGTTTGTTGGATATTAAATTTGGTATTTTAGATTCGCACCTCAATTCCTAGTTAAAACTAGAATGGGGTATTTTCGATGCGTATTTATTATTTGAAGTTGTTCTTAATAGTATTTTTTCATTTTTTATAGTTATTCTAAGTGTTTATTTATGAAAGTCGAATTTACTTATTCAAGGAAATCAAGCAAATTTAGTTAGTTTACTTATAGTGTAAATACCATTTAAGTAAAACTTACTTATGAAAAAAATAGTTAAACTGTGACTGATAGACAAAAATAGAAAAATCATTAAATTTAACGGGCGTATTTTTAGTTCAATGTCCAAAGTCTTTTAGAAAAACCGCACAGGTATGCGACAGAAAAACTTTATTAGTCTGAGTAATACTGATAATTTTGAATTGGCTCAAATTGATTCGGGGTTTATTTAGTATGGTGACAAACTCGTCTTATTGACGAATGGCAATATTTTCCAACTCATGAGAGGTCATCAGGAATGAATTAAACTCAAACGCAACCGTGATTATTATTAATCGATTGAAAGTTCTACTCATTTTGATCTTTCAAAAAATTTGCCTTTTGGAACATATAAGATAACTACAATTAAGATGAGAGCGAATTCTTTTTAGGAACCGTCATAATCTAAAGAAACAATAAGTTTAAATAAGATTTTTTTCAAAAAGGTAATTTAGAAATGGTAAACGATAATTGCTACCATAAGTTAGAAGTCACTTTTTTTAATGTGCTGTGTTGATTGGTTACCCTTCGTTCAATTAGAAGATATGCATGATTTTCTCAAATCAATAAAACTTTAGTTCTTATTTGAAAAAAACCATGCATATTATTTTATTTTTTAGTGAAAAATAATTCTTTTTCGCGTTGAATTTTGTTAACAATTTTAAACACCATCTAATTTGTTTGAATTGTTATCAACAACATTGATTGCTAAAATGTTAACAATTGGATTGCCATTATTGAGTTAAGCAAAACCATTGAGTTTTTCTATGCCAATAAAGGTTTTTCATATGCAGTATAAAGAATTAGCACAAGATATTATTGATAAGGTTGGCGGACCAGAAAATATTACTAGTATCAAACATTGCATGACAAGATTAAGGCTGGTTTTAAAAGATGATAAAAAACCAGATACCGAAGCCGTAAAGAAATTAAACGGTGTTTTAAGTGTTGTTAAATCTGGTGGGCAATATCAGATTGTAATCGGGAATGAAGTTAAAAACGTTTATAGTGAAGCCACTAAAATTTGAAATCCTAATAATTTAAACATCTCCTCTACTGGAGGATCTGCTACTGATGGAATTCAAATCAAAAAGAAGAAAATGATTTCAAAACTAATTGATTTCATAGTGGCAGTCATTATTCCAGTAGTTCCCATTTTGATTGTATCGGGGACTTTAAAAGGTATTGTTGCAATTATGGCAGTTTCTGGAGTACCTACAACTGATACAATGTATCTAATTTTGGAAAATTTGGGTGATGCTACATTTAGTTTTTTGCCTGTTTTTGTAGCTATTAATGTTGCCAAAAGAAAAGATATGAACGTTTATGTCGCAGTTGCAATTGCATTATTTTTAGCAATTCCTCCGATTGTGTATAACATTAGTGGATCAATTGCTTCGGTTAATAGTGTTGCTAAACAGCCAATTGAAACTATCTTTCAAGGAACAATATTTCAAACCAACATTTATCAAAAAATCGGGAATTTTCCTATTATTTGACCTGCAGGTGGGTACACATCTAGTTTTATTCCAATTATTGTTATTTTACTAGTAGTTGCTAAATTAGAAAAATTTTTAAAAAGAGTTACTCCGAAATCATTTTCGTTGTTTAGCACTAATTTAATTGTTTTCTTTATCGGTGGCTTTGCTGGTTTATTATTTCTTGGACCTTTAGCTTCTTGGTTCCAACAAATTATTGCATACATAGTAGATAGTATCTATGCTTTCTCACCAGTTTTAGTCGGATTAGTTTTAGGTTTTTTCTGACAAATATTAGTTATTTTTGGATTGCACTGAGCTGTTAACCCATTACAGTTATTACAATTACAATCTGGCTCAAGTGTAATTATGGCGATTTCTTTTTTACCATTTGTAACTCAAATAGGAATCGTTTTTGCAATTGCTTTAATTGAAAGAAAAACCATCAATAAAAGCCAAGCTATTGGTGCATTAGTTAGTGGTGTGTTTGGTATTACTGAACCATCAATTTATGGTTTTACCTTGCCAAGAAAAAAACCGTTTTTCTTGTCTTGCGCAATTTCTGCAGTGATTTGTGCAATTGCAGGAGCATTTGATTTACATGCCTTTGGCTTTGCTTTAGGGTTTACTGGTTTGCCATTGTTTTTAGATCCTGTGAATGGCGTTAATCAAAATTTCTATGTAACTGTTATTTTATGTTTTGCTGGAATTATAGTTAGTTTCATCTTCATGTTAATGTTTTATAAATTAAAACTTCCTGTTAAGTGAAACCTAAAGTTATTAAGTTGAAAAAATACTACAATTGCTAAATATAATGTTTTTAAAACGGCGATTGATAAAAAAATAACTGTTCCCGTTCGCGTAAATGTTGTTAATCCTGTAAAAAAGTTTTCAAAAACAGTTAAAGCAAAATTTGAATTCAAAAACAAAAACAAATTTATTTATTTTGGAAAAAATGGGGAGTATGTGCCTTTAACTGAGGTTAAAGATTCGGTTTTTGCAAGTGGAGCTTTGGGTGAAGGTTTTGCATTAAAAAACTTTAATTCTAACGAAATTAAAGCCTTACAAGAATTTGAGGTGATGTTTGTAGCAGATACAAAACACGCAATTGCTTTGAAAACTAAAAAAGGTTTAGAAATGTTAATTCATGTAGGTTTAGACACTGTGAATTTAAAAGGACAATTTTTTGATGTTGATCTAAAAGCTGGAGATATTGTGAAAAAAGGCGATACTATTTTAAAATTTGATTATCAAAAGATTGCTGAAGCTGGGTATGATAATTCAATTATTGTTACTTTCCCGTCACGTGAGCAATACAAAGATATTGTAATTCAAGATTGCAAAAAATTTATCAGAATGGAGATTCAATATGCTAAATAAATTCCCCGAAAAGTTTTTATGAGGTGGTGCAGTTGCCGCCAATCAAATTGAGGGAGCTTACAACATAGACAATAAAGGTTTAAGCGTTCAAGATTTCTTACCACAAGGTGGTCACGGACCAATTTCAGATAAGCCTGTAGCTAGCAATTTGAAGTTAAATGGAATTGATTTTTATAATCGCTATAAAGATGACATTAAACTCTTTAAAGAAATGGGTTTTAATACGTTGCGGCTTTCTATTGCTTGGTCTCGAATTTATCCAAATGGCGATGATCTTGAACCTAATGAATTAGGTCTAAAATTTTATGATAATTTATTTGATGAATTAATCCAACAAGGAATTGAACCGGTTGTTACTTTAAGTCACTATGAGGTCCCATATAACCTTGCTAAAAAATACAATGGGTTTGCTTCAAGGCAAACAATTAAATACTTTATGAACTATGTTCAAACAGTTTTTGAAAGATACAAAAATAAAGTCAAGTATTGGTTAACTTTTAATGAAATCAATGCCACTTTATTTTTACCTTTTATGGCCGTTGGCGTCTTGCAAAATCAAGAAGATGTAAATGTCAAATTCCAAACCAGCCATCACGTTTTAGTGGCTAGCGCAATGGTTTGTAAATTAGCCAAAGAAAAATATCCCCAATTCAAAATTGGCTGTATGTCCATTGCAATTCCAATTTATCCAATGTCAGCTAATCCAGTTGATAGCATTGATAAGATGAAAAAAGAATGACATAATTTTTTCTTTTTAGATGTGCAAGCCCGTGGCGCATATCCCACTTATATGAATCGTTTGTTATCAGAACATAATATTCGTATTCATTTCGAACCAGAAGATCAAGACATTTTAAAAAACACTGTCGACTTTATTAGCTTCTCTTATTATTTTTCTAGTGTTACTGATGGGAAAGAGGCTGTATTTAATGGTTTTAAACCAGTTATTAATCCCACAATTAAGGCAACTGACTGGGGTTGAAATGTGGATCCGCTTGGATTAAGAATCATTCTTAATACACTGTGAGAAAGATATCAAAAACCATTAATGATTGTCGAAAATGGCTTAGGTGCTAAAGATGAATTAATTGAAAAAAATGGCACAAAAACAGTTGATGATTTTTACCGAATTGACTACCTTAAAAAACATTTAATTCAAGCGGCTGAAGCAATATCAGATGGGGTCAATTTAATTGGATATACATCTTGAGGTCCAATTGATTTAGTTTCTGCTGGAACAGGTCAGATGTCAAAACGTTATGGTTATATTTATGTGGATTTAGATGATTCTGGTAAAGGTTCATTAAAACGTTATAAAAAAGCATCATTTGAATGATACAAAAATGTCATTAAGTCCAATGGTAAAACCTTATTTGAATAAATGAAAATTTTAAAAGTCTTTAATAATAATGTCGTTTTAGCTTTAAAAGATAATCAAGAAGTGGTCGTTCTTGGCTTGGGAATTGGTTTTCAAAAAAAGGTTAATGAAAGCGTTGACGAAAACAAAGTAAGTCAATTTTTCATAAAGCAAAGCATTAATAATCTTAATTATGCTAGTGAACTATTTGAGAACTTTAGTGATCAAGAAATTCAATTTTATGATCAAACATACGCAAAACTTAAGCTGGTTTTTCCATCATTAAATAATAATTTGTATTTTTCATTGAGCGATCATATTCATAACAGTTTAGTTAATCATGAAAAAATAACCAATTATGCATTGCAAAATTCCTTGTATTTTTACATCAAAACTTTTTATAAAAAAGAGTACGAAATTTGTCAGACAATCATCAAGGAAATTAAAAATAATTTTAATGTTGCTATTAACGACAAAGAAAGCATTTCTTTGACCTTACATTTGATTAGCAACCTTAACAATACAGATACAGAAGCTATCTTAAATGTCACCACGATTGTTAGTGAAATTATAAAGATTATTAGATTGCAAGCTAAGCGTTTAGTAATTTCTGAAGACCATATTGACTGGCAACGTTTTAAAATTCATTTAGAATTTTTAGCGATGTTTGTTTATCGTCACCAAAACTACCATGAAACCCACAAAAATAATGACCAGGTGTCACAAAGCCTATTAAATACTTTGTTAGCTGATCATCAAAATATCTCGCCTATCTTCAAAAGTATTTTACAGTTTTTAGATAAAGCATATCAATATGAATTAAACACAAGTGAACAAGTATATTTGTTGGTTCATTTGATTAAAATCATTGGTAGCAAAGGAAGTAATGATTTAAGTGTGTTAATGTCTAGATTTCTTTGAAACCATTGACATCGTGTTATTAAAAGTATACTAAAAAACGGAAACGCTTTCGCAATTTTCCGTTTTTATCATTATTTAAACGCGCAAATCTTTGACTCTTGGTCAAGATTGAACAATAAATTAAGTGTTTGTATTTATTCTGGTTGCAAATCTATATCAAATAGAATTTCGAGTTGCTGAATTATACTTTGCCAATTACGAACTTTCATTTGCCTATCGTCGCGTTCGTAATTCATGATGCCTAAATAAACAATTTTTAGAATTGCTTTATTATTAACAAAACTAGATTTGGTTTTGGTTAC
>NZ_JHXT01000028.1 GCF_000687795.1 Mycoplasma testudinis ATCC 43263 | reverse complement strand
CCGGCGATTGGAGTTTTCAGAACGCTCGTATTCGCTTCTTCCTAAATGTTCATCCATTTCGGCTTTAAGAAGTGCATTCAGTGGTTCAGAAAATACTTCTGTCATTGATTTAATTAAACTATTGGCACTGCTAGCATCAAAAATATCTGGGTTTCCTAGTACCAATTGGTTAAATTGGTCCATTACTTTTCGATAATTTTCAGATTTAGGTGGTTTTGGAGTTATTTTCTTTGCCATCTTGTTAATCATCCTTAATTAATTATTTGAATTTTAACACGATGCCAATTTAACACACTTATTTCATTACTACCTTTTACATCGTCCAAAACAAAGAAGAAAAATAAAGATTTTTGTTCTAAAAAAGTTCAAAAAACTCTGAAAAATACAAAAAAAACATCTTATTTAGATGTCAAAAAGCACATAAAAATCGCTTATTTGTATAATTAAATAAATTAACTAACGTGTTTGAAACCATTTTGTTGGAGAAATATGAACTCATTCAAAGAAATGCCTGAGATTCTCAAAAATCTTGATTTTATTGCTGATCCAGTTGAAAATTCAAAAGGTACAATTTTGTATTGTCACAGTTTTATGGGGTCATATCAAAATAAGAACCAGCTACGAAAGCATTACAACGAATACAGTTATTTTGCAATCAATTTACCAGGACAAGGAGAAAGTCCGATTCAACGACCAAGCGATATAGAGCTTGGCTACTCAATGCGTATAATGCTTGCTTTTATTGATTATTTTGAATTAAATGACATCATTATGATTGGTCATTCCCATGGTGGAGGAATTATTGCTAAACTAAATGAAATCATGCCTGAAAAAATTAAATTGAATATCCTTGAAGCTCCTGCTAGTGGTGCCACTAGATATAATTATGAAATTATTAAGTGTTTAATTCCCAAAACTCTAGATGAAGCTTATCTTTTAATGAATGCACTATATTGCGACCCGAAAAGCGTTTTTGGAAGTCATTATGATTTATATATTAAAGAGGATTTTAAACAAACTGAAGCCCGTTTTGGCGTATTCAGACCATTAATTAAATTAGAAACTTTAATTGCTGAAGGTGATTATTTTGATGGTGGATACAAATCTATCAAAAAACCAACTTTGATTATTTTAGGCGCCCACGACGGAATTTTGCCACCACAACAAACAATTTCTCATATTCAAAAACTTAATAAAAGAATTTTATTTGTTGTTGTACCTGATTGTGCCCATTTAATTTTTCACCAACAAATGAATAAATTTTATGCATTATGTGACACCTTTATCAAAAAACACAACAAAATAAATTAAACTAATAAACTATGAAAACTAAATTTAACCGTCCGCAACCTCCTGCGAATCTTGATTTTGACTATAAACATAATTGACTTTACCGGATTTTATATGGATTATTTATGGGAGTCAGTGATGGCATTCCCGGATATTCTGGTGGCACCACATTAACGTTGTTAAATTATTATGATAACGTTGTTGGTAATATTAAGGGTATTTTTAAACCATACGAAACAACAAAATGGTGACACCATTTATTATGATCATTACCTTTTTTAGTAAGTTGGCTTATTTTTTTTATTGTTTTTCATTTCATTGTCCGAGAAATTGGGGATGCTAATTTCACAGATTTTTTAGCTGTTTTATTTGCGTCATTTGCTTTAGCTTGCATTCCTTTTTTTATCATCGTAAATAAACCAAAAACGTTTAAAAAAGGAAATTGAAAAGGCTTAATTTCTTTTTTAATCGGGTTTGTTTTGATTATCGCGATTAGTGTCATTATTTTTACTTTAAAATTGAACGTTAATACTAGTGCAGAATTTAACAACAATGCAGCTGTTTCAAAGGTTTTTCAAGCCAATCCTTCAAGAAATGCAACCTTCATATTTTCGGGATTACTTGGAGGTTTTTTCTTGTTAATTCCTGGTATTAGTGGTAGTATGATTGTTTATATTTTTAATGAATACTGAACCTTAAACCACATTATCACCGACGTCATTAGCCATCCGTTTGCAAATAGCAATGTTGGGTATTTAGTCTTATTTGTTATCTTTGTTTTAATCGGAGTAATTTCAAGTATTTTTTTTAGCGCATGAATGCTAAAAAAACACCGTGATATCTTTTTTGGATTCTCGTTTGGGATGGTTGCTAGTTCATTTATTGCGATTTTGTTATTAACTCCTGAATCTACATGGACATGACCAACTCAAGAAAACATCCATATCGGATTAATCGTTTTAGCGATTATTATCGGAATTGGTTTAAATGGTTTATTTTTGTGAATGCACTATCGCAAAGCCAAAAAACAAAACAATTTTTTTATCAAAAATTAGTTTGTTTGCTCATCATCTTTGGTACTAAAATCATCACTACCAGCAGACAACTCTTCATTAGTTTTATCTTGTAAATCATGCATTGGTTTGTCTTGTAAACCGACTACTTTTTTAATACTTCGCTTTTCCGTTTTTAGCCGTTTTTTATCTTGTTTTTTAAAACGTTTAATGAAATCGATAAAATACTTAAAATACAAATCGGGCGCATCATTATGGGGTGAATGACTTCCATTTTCAAAAATTCGAACTTCAATATTTGAAGCATTGCTTGTAATGTAAGCAATTGATTCTTTTGGTGGAATTACCAAATCTTGTTTACCAAAAAATAATAAAACTGGTTTGTTTTTAATTTGTTGGTAAGCTCATTCTGTATCCCGTGTTGTTTTAGCTGATACTAAATTCTTAAATAAAGGCTTGTATTCGGCCTTGTTTTTTCACATATTTTTAAATCAACGGATGATTCCAAAACGTTTTCCGGTTTGAGGATCTTTAGCATTAATAGCTTTAATAATTCTTTCTTTTTTAAGACTAAAAACCATTTTGTTTAATGGATCTTCTAAAACTAAACACGCAATATAATCGGAAATTAAAGCGTTCACCATTACCGCAATGGCTCCGCCCATACTATGACCAACTAAAATAACATTACGTAAATTATTTTCAATAATAAAACGGGAAACTAATTTGGAATAATTTTCAATCTGCATATCTGCTTCTGATTGATTTTGATTATCTCCATGGCCTGGTAAATTGAATGCATAATATTTATAACCATAACGTTTCAAGCGATAAAATACTGAATTGTGCGATTGATAATCACTGGTAAAACCATGAACAAAAACAATGACGTACTTCCGCCGTCATCCGTTTTGAAAATATGGTTTTAGATTGGATGTATCAACACTGGCTTCGAACAATTCTTCGCGAAAGTTAGTGGAAACAAAATTCGATTCTTGTGCCATTAATAAACTACTTTATTTTCTTTTTTTGAGAAGTTGTTGTGCATAAGCTTTAACAAAATCTTTTGTAGAAGTTGACTTCTCAGCTTTTAAATCTTTGAATAATAATTCAGCACCACGCAATTTACGTTTGGGTTTAGATGATGGTATAACCGGAGTCATTGGAACAGCAATTTCTTTAGTCACTGTTTTTACTGGTTCGGTTTTATTTTGTTTAAGAAAAGCTGGTTTACGACCTTGGTTTTTTAAATTTAAATAAGAAGTTCTTTGGTTTGGAGTTGTCTTAAATTCCGCAGTAGACTTGGCAGCTAGATCATTATTGATTTTTGGAATATCAAAAGTTTTATCCAAGTCGTTTGCAAGAGTTTCAATTAGCATATTATCATTTTCTAAATAAGAGTCCATGCCGAGTTCTTCAAATAAATCTAAATCATACAATTTTTCTGGTTTATGTGAATCTTCTTGGTATTTGCTACTTGAAATCAATTCGGGAACGGTTTGGGTTTTTTGTAAACGAACTAAACCGTGACGTGCTCCTTCAGCATTTAAATCCGTAAATTTTTGTGGTACATTTGGATGATCTAAATCTGCAAAATTCTTCTTTGGTGAAGCGGTTTCGTACAAATCTTCATGATATGAAGTTTCAAGTTCATCAAAATCCGTAGATGTTGGTAAATAAAGTGAACTTGGTTTAGAAGGATAAGTTGGAACAGCACGAGTAAGTTCTTGTAAAATTTCTTTTTTGATTTCGTCTTTAACTTTTTCTTTATTTAAAACACTCATCGGATCTTGAAAATCAAAATCAATATTTTGGGCTTTTAAAGCGTCTCTTAAAGACCGGACGTCATTATTAAATTCGCTAGTAGGCGCTATTGGTTTTGCAGCAACTATTTCATTAGTATTTGGTTTAATAACATCTGCTGTTTTTAATTCGTAAACCTTTGTTGGTTCTTCTTGCAAATCATCTAATTCAATTGAATCAATTGGACATTCGGTATACGAACGATCTTCATCTCCAGGAATCATTTCAAACTCAGTTGTATCATCATACTCAGGTTTACTATCAACTAAAGTCGTAGCTATCATATCTGGGGTTTTTAAATAGGCATTTTGTTTAACAACATCTAATTCTTTTAAAAGTTCATCAAATTTAGCTTTTTGCTCTGTTGAAAATTTTTCAACTTCTGCTGCTACTGCATTTTTTTCAACATTTGCATCAGCTAAAGCATTTTTAATTGCGTCACGTGCTTGTTGGGATAATTCTTCTTTTAATTTTTCATAATTAACGTCGTTATTACCTTTCAAATCACGTAATTCATTAAGTAAGTTTTTAACTTCGGCAAGAACGTTTTCTTTTTCTAACTCAGCATCTTTTTTAGCTGCTTCAATTAGTCGTTCTTTTTCTTTTTGAGCAGCATCTAACAAATCTTGACGTTGCATTTCAAGGTATTTTTGATTTTCCCGAATACTTTCAACCAATGAATCTCGCAGTTTTTGGTTTTCTGCTTCCAAGCGTTCGCGTTCGTTTTTAATTTCTTGTTTAGCTGCTTCAATTAATTCTTCTTTTTGGCGTTGGGCTTCTTCAATTATTCGCAATCGTTCACTTGCTAACTGATCACGTTCATTTTTTGAAACACCTACTAATTCATCAGCAATTTTTTGTTTTTGTTCTTCAAATTGTAGGCGATCTTTTTCCAATTCTATTCGGGCATTTTCGATGATATCAAGTTGTTCTTGTTCGGCTTCTTTTTGTTTTTGACCACTACGTACAATATCTTCATTTAAACGCATTCTTTCCAATTCGATTTTGGCATGTTCTATTTCCATTTGTTTTTGAACTTCTTGGTTAGCATACTCTCGAATCTTTTCGATTATCTCTTCATCCATTCTAATCGGTGAAGGTAAAGCGGCTGCTTGTCACGATACTTGCGGTTCGTCTGCAGCATCAAACGGAACCGTTGGTTTAGTGAATGAATCATGATGATCATCATTTAAAGAGCTAATAGATTGATTTTTGTTGTCGAACTCGTCGCTTTTAAATTCATAAAAAACATCATTCTGACGTTTAGCTGGAGCAAATAGTTCATCATCGTCTTTTTCCAAATTTGCTGTTTTGATTTCATCAGCAATAACTGGTTCAACATCTGCTTTAGGTTCACCAACGGGAATAAAGATTTCATCTGCTTCGAAATTAGTATCTAAATTTTCAGTTTGTAGTTTTTCAGGTTCTGGTTGAATATTAGCATCATAAGCAGGCACAAAATATGTTTTTAATTCTTCTTTAACTTGTGGGCTTTGGTCTTGGATAATTTCTGATTTAACTGGTTCATCTAAATGAATGGTAGAAACACTACTTTGCAAAATTGCCGATTCAGTTTCCTTGTCAGCATTTTCGTGTTTTTTTAAATCATCTAGAGCAATTTGGACAGACATATGTAATTGTTCTTGATCTAACGCTGCATCTTCTACTGCAGCAGCAATTGATTTTAATTTAGGGTCAACATGTTCGTCTTGAAATAAGGCATCAGTCCCATCATCAAGTTGTTTAGTTGGAACAAAATCACTCAAACTAGTTTTTTGTTCTGTTGTTTTGATAATTGGTGCACTAACTTGCATATCAAACAACGGATCAGTTTCATCTTCTTTTACTGGACCTGTAGATTCATACAAATCAGCAGCTGGAGTAGCCTGTGTTGGAGAAAAATCATGATCAAAATCTAAAGTAACTTGTTTACTATCGTAATCTTTAACTACGTCATCGATAAAAGTACTGTCATTAGGCAAATCTACCTGTAAAATTTCGTTGGTGATAGCATCGTCTGTAATCTGATTGATGGCCTTCCGTTCCCGTTCGTAAGCATCAACTGGCTTAAATAATTTAGCCGTAACTGATTCATCGTCGTTTAACTCGATTTTATTTTGCTCATGATCGACGTGAATTAAAGATGTCGGGGTTTCATTCAAACTTTCGCCGATTAAAGAAAAACGATTAACTTTCGTTTCTCTTTTTTGGCTATAAAAATCATTTGGTTCTAGTTGATCTAAATCAGGAATTTTTGATTTTGATCCAAATTGTTGCGTATTTTTCATAAATTCTCCAGCACTGATAGTAAATGTTTAATGTGCTATGCACATTATATATACTATCTATTATACTTTATGATGGATATTTTTATTGATTAAAATCAGTCGTAACAATACAGTATATCTCTTCTTGTTGAAATAAAGTTAAAAAAGTAAATACACTAAATTTGAAACTATTATTAATTAGCTTTTGTTTTGTTCGTGAATGAACATAAAAAAAGCCACTACACACAAAGGTGAATGCTTAATGCTGCTCCATTTCTGGCCTGACATGGTTCGCAACCTATGTTGTAGTGACATTAGATATTTTAACTTATTTTATTCAATATCGACTAATTTATCAAAACCCGAAGATTTTTTGCCTTTA
This sequence comes from Mycoplasma testudinis ATCC 43263, assembly GCF_000687795.1. Classification (GTDB taxonomy): domain Bacteria; phylum Bacillota_I; class Bacilli_A; order Mycoplasmatales; family Mycoplasmoidaceae; genus Mycoplasmoides; species Mycoplasmoides testudinis. The sequence goes on along the minus strand of NZ_JHXT01000028.1, from coordinate 4,227 downwards.
GTTTTTTTTGATATTTTCGTTGTTTTCTTAGAACTAAAACGATTAATTTTAATCTTGTTAGACGACTTGTAAGATTCTAATGAAGGTTGTTTTTGATTCGCTTTATTAGCGATTTCATGATCATATGAAATAACTTGATTAGTACCTTGATATCTTGGTAAAACTGGGCGTGGTTGATAATCAACATCAACAGTGGCGATATTGCCCATATTAGCATTTACGTTTTCAATATCTTTTTTAATATTTTCAAATGTAGAAACAAGGCGTTGGTTAGAAATTTTTTGCTTACTATTTAATAACTTATTGAGACTTTCTTGACTCTTGGAAATTTGTTTTAAATCGCGGTCTAAACGAGAAGTAACTGCTTCGATATATTCGCTGTCGTGATATTTTTTCACCAACAAGTTATTAAGTTTATCTAACTCAGAATTTTCAGTACTAACGCGTTCAATTTCTTTGGTAAGGTTATTATTTTTTTCAGATAGGGCTTTAACTGCTTGGTTTAGTTCTCGATTCGTGTAAGCAACAACATCATAATCACGTTTTACCCGTTTCAGTTCTTCGCTAGTTAATTTAGCTACCTGTTCGGCTTCAGTTAAATTTTTTGTAATTTGTTCAAATTCATTTTGTTTAATTGCCAAAGCCTGTTCGATTTCTTTTCGTCGGACTTCTAATTGGTCAAGCAATTGTTTTTCTTTTTCAAGTAGTAAGGCATTTAATTTATTAGTTTGTGCCCGCATTTGTTCTTCTACTTTTTGATCAACTCGCTTATTGATTTCTTCGGGACGGATTTCTTGAATTTCGGAAATTTCGCTAGTTTTAGATTCAATTTCGGATGTCAAATTTTCAATCTGAAGTTCTTTTGATTGGATTTCTTGGTCACGTGCTTGGATTTCAGAATCTAATTTAACAACATGTAATTCTAAATCATGAATTTCCTGTGTTTTTTGTTCGAAATTTCTTTGAATTTCTGCATTTAACTGTTGTAAATTGCGATATTTTTGTTTAAAAAGATCATAGAATTGGGAGAGTTTATTGATTCTTTGATCGTAGTATTGTTTAACCTTCTCAACTTCGCTGGTAACAGTTTGTTTTAATTCTTCTTCACGCTTCTTTTCAATTTCTGCGATTTCTTTTCGATAATTTTCTTCAAGTTCTTTTTTAGTGTTTTCGAGTTCACTAATAGTTGTTAAATGGCGATAATAAGAAGACTTACCATTTTTAACTAAATTGGCTTGTTCGTTCAAAAAATCAATCTTTTCTTTTTCAAGTTTGGCTTTTTCTTTAGCAATCCGAGCCTTTTCAATCTCTAAACTCACTAATTCTTGATTAATGCTAAGTTTTTCCAATTCACGTTGTAACGGAGCAATAAACTTAAAAGTGATGATGTGCTTGCGTAAGCGCTGATCTCATTCTTCGTCTGTTAAATTTTTTCGTTTTGCACGAATGTAAGAACGACGGGCACGATTGATAAAATCTGCAACCTCATAATCTTTAGCTTGGGGGTGCTGAGCTAAAAAAGTCGCAATACAATAAGCGCGTTTTGTTCTTTCAAAGTCTGCCGCACATTGCTGTTCAAATTCAGCATCAAGCAAACTTTGGTCCATATTTTCTGATTGATTTACCATAAACTCTCCGAATGTTATTAACAACTAAAAATAACTGTCCCATATAAGGAAACGTTGTATATATTTACTATATTATAAAATAAATGCCACGAAAAGATAACCTATTTTAAAACTATAAAAACGCCATTAATAAAACAAAAACATTGTTTTTACGAAATGATATAAATTGTCTGAAGTCACTCATTTTATATAAATCTAGTTTAAGTTAGAAAATGACCGTTCTTTAACAGTAACTAAGTATTCAAATTTTATGAGAAATATAACAGAGCTACGATTTTTGGTGAGATAGGGTAATCAAAAAATAATCTAACTGGTGTTTTAACTCAAATTAACATTAAGTAGTGAGATAGCTTTAATTTAAGAAAAAAAAACTCATTTTTGTTGAAAAAGTCAATTTTTTATCCTTTTTTCAAAATATTTTATCGATTTTGGCACTTTTTTCACATTTAAATATATGGAGAGAAAAAATATAAGCCTGAACATTTAGTCCTATTTCTGCACTTTTTTCACATTTAAATATATGGAGAGAAAAAATGTCAAGTGAAATAATATTAAAAATATTAAGTGAATTAATAGCCTAGGTTAAAATCGATGCCTATTCTTGAAAAAATTATTCTTATCGTACAGAGTTAATGAGGATAACCATTGAAGAGTTATAATTGGTTCAGTTACTAAAAGAACAATCAAAAGAGAGCAAAACATGACTTTAGAAACGCTTGATAAAATGATTAATGAAACTAATTCCAGAATGGAATTATGTTTTGCTCAACTAAGAAAAGAAATCAATGAACGTTTAGATAGACACGAAAAAATTCTAAACGAACATAGTGCTATTCTTAACCAACATAGCGAGATTTTAAATGAACATACTGCAATTCTAAAGCAACATAGCGCTATCCTTGACCAACATAGTGCCATATTAAAAGAACATAGTGAGATTCTTAAAAAGCATGGAGAAACGCTTGAAAAGCACGGGCAAATTCTTGAAAAGCACGGACAAATTCTTGAAAAACATGGTCAAATTCTTGAAAAGCACGGACAAATTCTAGAAAAGCACAGTGACATTTTTGAAAGAAATAATCTCAGATAAAAAATATTTTATTGTTGCTTTCAAATTCAAATATGAAAAATACAAAAAATTCAGCAGAAAAAGGCTGAAATGTATAATACTAAATTAGTTCAATTCATTAACTAATTAATGACTTTAAATCATACGAAAGAAGATAACAATGTTTGATATATTAATTATAGGCGCTGGACCAGCCGGAATTTATGCAGCAACGTATGCAGCTTTGAAAAAATTAAAAATTCTTGTAATAGAAGCAAGTAATGAAATCGGTGGCCAACCAGCTCACTTATACGCGCATAAAAAAGTTCATGATTTTCCTGGCCATTTAAGCATTACGGGCCTAGAATTAGTTAAAAACTTAATTAAACAACAAGAAGAATTATCTGATGTAATTGAGTATCAACTAAATACTAGTTTAGTTAGTTATCAAAAACAAGAGGATGGATCATTTTCAGTTGAATTATCAACACAAAAGACAATTCAAACTAAAACCATTATTATTGCAACAGGAAACGGCGGATTTGGTCCAGTTGAATTAGATTTAAAATTGTTAGATGATACAAATGGAAAACCAAAAATATCATATTCAGTAAATGAATTTAAATCATACGAAAAACAAAACGTTGTAATGCTTGGTGGGGGTGACTCTGCTGTTGAATGGGCAAGCCAAATTGCACAATCTAAATATCCAAAAACAGTAACGATTATCCATCGTAAGCCTTCGTTTAGAGCAAATTCACATTACGTGGAAACATTAAATGATCAACCTAATGTTACGCAAATAATGGACAGCGAAGTTCTAAAAATTGATGCTCATAAAATCCTTTTAAAAAACAACCAAACCCAAGTTGAACAAAGCGTTCCATATGATAGCTTGTTAGTTCAATATGGACTCAAACCATTAACTAATCGTGCTAGCGAATGAACGAATTTAAAGAAAATTGGTGCAAGCATCCTCGTTGATAAAAAACAAGAAACAAGTGAACCAAATATCTATGCGATTGGATTGAGTGCAAATTATCCTGAACGAACAAACTTAATGGTTGTAGGAATGGCAGAAGCAACGATAGCTGTTAAATCAATTAATCAAAAAATCAACCCCTATGGAGGAGTTGATTACGTTGAAAAAAAGCATAAATAAAGATTTTTAAACTGGACTATTAAAAGCAATTAAAACTTTTTTATAAAGCCATTATCTACAACAAAATCGGTAAATAAAAGCCACAAATATTATCACTTCATACAATCGCTTGTTATTTTCAAAAAATTATTTGCTACGGTAGTAATGAAATAAGTGTGTTAAATTGGCATCGTGTTAAAATTCAAATAATTAATTAAGGATGATTAACAAGATGGCAAAGAAAATAACTCCAAAACCACCTAAATCTGAAAATTATCGAAAAGTAATGGACCAATTTAACCAATTGGTACTAGGAAACCCAGATATTTTTGATGCTAGCAGTGCCAATAGTTTAATTAAATCAATGACAGAAGTATTTTCTGAACCACTGAATGCACTTCTTAAAGCCG
>NZ_JHXT01000027.1 GCF_000687795.1 Mycoplasma testudinis ATCC 43263 | reverse complement strand
AATTAGCAGGTCCTTGATCTTCGTTTTGAATTTTAGTTATATTGAATTCATCGAGATTTATAAAGTCGCTAATAAGTTCGTTTGCGTCTTCTTTAAATTTCAGGATTGATTTATTATTAAGATATTTTTTAAAAATGTAAAATTGCATCGTACTAACCTTTCATTTTTTTTGAACAAATTAATGATAGTACAAATTCCTTTGATTGGCAACAATCAAGGGATTTTTTTGTGTACTTTTTGTACCTTAAACGTCAAAAAATAGGTGATTGAGTAATTCTGATTGCCAGAATTTTCCTCTACCACCTATTTTTTTTATGAAATCTACTTATATAAATATTTATATAATCATTTATTTTGTTATAAAATACTATATTACAAGAATCTAAAAACTTGAAGGATATGCTGATAATGTATAAAATTATTGAATCTCAAAAAAATGACACATCTCTAAAAATTTTAGTTAGCCTAGAAGGCGACAGCTGAAAAAAAGAGGTTGAAATCCAAATTAAAAACGCCATTAAAAACGTTTCGTTACCCGGCTTTAGAAAAGGTAAAGTTCCAGCCGACAAGGCAAAAGAACATGTCAATATGTTGCCAGTTTATGAAAAAGCTGCTAACAAGGTATTGGCAAACAATTTTGATGCAATTATTAAAGATAAACTGATTGAAGATGATGAAGAAGTAATTGTTGAAAACCCTAAGGTTGAATTGAAAGATTTTAACGAAAATGGTTTGCAAGTGAATATTATTTTTGAACTTATCCCAGTGATTACTTTACCTGAATTAAAAGAAATTCCCGGAATTCAAAAACCAATGGAAGTCCGTGAACGCGATATTAACCGACAAATTCATACATGAATGAAAAGCGATGCCGAAATGGTTACAAAAGAAGAGGGTGTTGTTAGCGAAGGCGATTTAGCAACAATTGATTTTGAAGGAAAAGTAGATGGTAAAGTTTTACCTGAAGCAACTGCTCAAAATTTTGATTTAGAAATTGGATCTGGCTCATTTATTGATGGTTTCGAAGACAAACTAATTGGCGTCAAAAAAGACGAAACAAAAGTTTTAGATTTAAAATTTCCAGACGATTATCATGCAGTTGATTTAAAAGGAAAGCCAGTATCCTTTAAAGTAACTGTCAAAGCAATCAAATCAATTAAATATCCTGAACTAAATGATGAATATGTTAAGAAACTAACAGCAGATTTAAGTTTAAAGAATATCAATAACGTTCAAGAATTTAAAGATCACGTGAAGAAATCTTTATCTAACAGCATTGATCAACGTATCAAAAACGCTAATAATGTGGCTATTTTAAACTATTTAGCAGATAATACAAAATTCAATTATCTTCCAGAATCATTAATAACAGAACAAATTAAACGCTTACGCAACGAAATTGATCGAAATTTAGAACAATCTAAAATGACTCTAGAAAAAGCATTAAAGATGCAAAACACAACAATGGATAAATTTGAAGAATCCCTTCGTGAAAATTCAATCAAACAAGTTAAATTTGTTTTAGCAGTTGATGAAATTGCTAAAGTTAATAAACTTGAACCAACCGAACAAGAAATTGATGCTGAAATTGATAAGTACTTGGGACAAGTCCTTCCGGTAACTGAAGATAAAAAAGCCGACGAACATCGGATTAATTTAAAAAAACAAATCAAAGAAAATAGTGATCAACTAAATTCTTTATTAACGATGGATAAAGTTACAAATTTCTTAGTCAATAATCAAAAATAAATAAATTAGCACTTTTATTAGCAGAGTGCTAATTTGTGCTATAATTATTCACAAATAAATAAGATTTTGTATGAGTTGTTTTATATAGAAAGGGTATTAATAAAAATATATGAAAAAAGCACATTTATTAATTTCGCGAGAAATTATTGTTTTTCCAAATTGTGTAAAAGAAATCGATGTAGGCCGCAAGCGATCTTTGGAAGCTATTGAAGGTGCTTTCAAAACTAAAAATAAACACATTATTATTACGGCTCAGATTTCTAGCGAGATAGAAGAACCTACTAATAAGGATATTTATCCAATCGGAACACTTTGTGAAATCCAAAAAATGGAACCACAAGATGCAGCTGAATCTGGAATTGCTTCCACAAAGTTAACTGTTAAAGGTATTCAACGGGTTCAATTAGGAAAATATAACCATCTATCTGCTACTCCAGTCATTGAATATGAAACGCTAAAATCAACTAACGTAAGTCAAAACGAAAATAGTAAAAGAATTCGTGATATTTTTGGTTTTTTAGACACATCAATTCTATCGGCAATTAATGAATCTAAAGAAGAAACAGATAATCCCAATCGAACCATTGGTGTTTTTTCTGGAGATGCAGATAAGTTGTCTGACATTTTAGCAAATGCTATTGATGGATTTACAGTAGCTGAACGACAAAATTTGTTGGCCACATTAGATGTTACTAAACGCCTTGACGTAATTGTTGATTTTTTAAAAAATCATGCTAAAAAAGTTGCTGATCAAAAAGCGACACCAGATGATAAAAATAGTGATTTCCAACAAATTGATCGTAAAATTACCAAAAAAATTAATGACAATTTGAATAAACAACAACGTGAATTTTATTTACGCGAAAGATTAAAAGCAATCAAAGAAGAATTGGGCGACATCAGCACTAAAGAAGATGATGTTTCTGAATTGCGCGATAAAGTTAATAACAACCCATATCCAAAATATATTAAAGAAAAAATTATCAGTGAATTGAATCGATATGAATCGACAATGAATTCACAAGAAAATTCCATCATTCGGACATATGTTGAGTGATTACTAGATTTACCATGATGGCAAGAAGGTAAAGATAACGAAGATATTAAAAAAGTTTCAAAAACACTTGACAAAAACCACTATGGACTTCAAAAGGTTAAAGAACGGATTATTGAGTATTTAGCCGTTTTAATGCGAACTAAAAAAATTAAGGGACCGATTATGTGTTTAGTTGGTCCTCCTGGGGTTGGTAAATCAAGCCTTGCAAAATCAATTGCTGAATCTTTAGGCAAAGAATTTGTCAAGATGTCTTTAGGCGGGGTTCACGATGAATCTGAAATTCGTGGCCACAGAAAAACATACATTGGTTCTATGCCTGGGCGAATCATCAAGGGAATGAAAAAGGCAAAGGTTGTTAATCCGTTGTTTTTGTTAGATGAAATAGACAAAATGACAAGTGATAACCATGGTGACCCCGCAAGTGCTTTACTTGAAGTTTTAGATCCTGAATTAAACAATAAGTTTAATGATAACTATATTGAAGAAGATTATGATTTATCAAAAGTAATGTTTGTTGCTACTGCAAATTATGCCGAAGGTATTCCTGAAGCTTTGTATGATAGAATGGAAATTATTGAATTAACAAGTTACACAGAAAATGAAAAACTTGCAATCGCCAAAAATTATCTTGTACCAAGAACTTTAGAAAATGCTTCATTAAGCACAAAAGAATTATCTTTTTCAGATGAAGCTATCAGTTATATCATTAAACATTTTACACGTGAAGCTGGTGTCCGCCAATTAGAACGAACAATTCAACAAATTGCTAGAAAGTTCTTAGTACGCTCACAAAAAGGTGAAATCGAGAATCAAAAAATTGACATTAAAGCTGTCAAGTATTATTTGAAAAAAGAAATATTTGACTATACAACCCGTGATGAAGATGCGATTCCAGGAATCGTTAACGGTATGGCTTACACTTCTTCAGGTGGGGATTTATTGCCAATTGAAGTTACTCACTCAGTTGGTAAAGGTGATATCGTCATTACTGGAAACTTGAAAGAAACCATGCGTGAATCTGCCAACGTGGCTTTAGGTTATGTTAAATCAAACGCTAAAGAATTCGGCATTGATCCAGAAATATTTAAAACTACTGATATTCATATTCACGTTCCTTCTGGGGGAATTCCCAAAGATGGACCGAGTGCTGGAATCGCTTTAACTACAGCCATTATTTCAGCGTTAACCGGTAAAAAAGTTGACCCGACAGTAGCGATGACTGGTGAAATTACTTTACGAGGAAAAGTCCTTGTTATTGGTGGTGTTAAAGAAAAAACTATCTCCGCGCATCGTGGTGGTGTTAGAACAATCTTTATGCCCGAAAAAGATGAACGTTATTTAGATGAAGTTCCAAAAGAAATTAAAGATGATTTGACAATCATTTTTGTTAAAAAATACAAAGATGTTTACAAACGTTTGTTCAAATAGTTTCATAGTTTTATACTAAAGTTACTAACAAATCTCCAGTCTGATATTCGGACCGGGGATTTTTTATTTAATTGTTGACCGCATTACATCCAAATCACAAATTATTCACGTTAATTTCATTAATATATAATTTATTAATTAGCTAACCATTCATGATCAATAAAAAACAAATTTTTCAAGTTACAAAGAAAGAAAATAGTTTTCTCAAAAAAAATCGGATTTTTTGAGCGTATTTTTTATTCTTGTTTAAAGTGGTTACAAGACATTTTACTAATTGACTCCTGTTTGTGGTTTATGTTCTTGTTTTGTTTTTAATATTGGTTATTATTCCCTTAATTCTTGACGCATCTCCTGCTGGGTATTGAAATAATCCAATTATTTACGTAGTTTCCTTTATCATGCCAATTGCAGCATTATTAATTTCTTCAGTTTCGTTGGATGTTTTTCGTGATGGGATTGATAATGGAACTGAATTAGTAATCATAGCTAAACCTGTCGGCCGTTTACATTATGTGCTTGCTAAATTTTTATTGTTAGTGATAGTTAGTATTTTTTTCAGTTTGATTTCATCTTTTGTCGGACTATTTACTTTTGCTGTCCCCAGAATGGATAAGAGTTTAGTTGGTGATTTAGTCGCTGGTATTTTTACAGGGACATTTGTTAATGGTTTATTTTTTGCTTCAATTGCTATCTTGCTGTCGATGCGTTTGCATAAGTATGCAACAAATTTAATTATTATCACAGTGACTTTAATTTTAAGTTTAATGACGACTTTATCACGTTTGTTTTTTTCACCACCCTATGAAATTCTTTCAAATCAGGGAATTAATTTAGTTCAACAAGAAGTTGAGACAAAAAAACCCGGAAATGCATCAGACCATTCTTCTAATATCGTTTATCAAGTTCAATCAACATTTGGCGCAACTAATTTTACCGATATTAAAACAGCTTATAATAATGCTAGCAATCAAACTTTTTACTACGATTCATATTATTTGAATATAGGAAATATGGTAAATTCACTATACAATTTAAATGGCTTAGCGACTTATAATAATGCCAATATTGCTTTGTCTCCACCGAATGCCAAGTGAAATATTGGAGACAAAATCAATATCAATGATTTTTATCACTTAAGTTTGGGTTTTGATACTCCCGAATTAATAAGCAATAATAATCCTAGTTCTAACAATACTTCAATTATCCCGGCTGCATTTCGTTCACAAATAGTTTTTTTACCTGCACCGTCTCGAGACACAACTTCTTTATTGTCGCGTTTTATTCCGTCAGCTTCATATCGTTATTTAGTTAATCCAATTACTAATGAAACTAAATCTGAAAATGCAACTCCCGAGATGTTTGCTTTTGATCCCAATAATTTGACTGTAGTTAATCAAACTTTAATAAATGCAGTTGACAGTTTATCTTTATTGACAAACCCACCAGCCGGAAGTAATTCTGCTGGTTTAGTGAATCCGTTTGCAAATATTACTAGTAGCACAACCGAACAACAATTTATGAATGATTTATTACAGCTTTTTCAAAGTATTACCTTACCAAATAATATGGTAACGTTTCGAGATAGTTTCGAAAATAAAGTAGAAGACAAAAACAATGCTGTTTTTGGCAAAAACGTCTTGCAACAAAAAATAAATTTATTTTATGGCTTAGATACCATTAGACAAATCTCCCAAGAAGCTCAAAATGAGTTATTGCAAGCGTCATCAACAATTGATTTCGTTTCAAAAATTGGTCAAATTCGACAAAGTTTTGAAAAAGTTTCTGGTTTCTTTAACGAACTTTTAGAAAAAATCGTTAATCCAATGGTTCTAAGTTTGAATAATACAGATGTAAATAATGCTCTAGTTTTATTATCAAAACTATTGGGTTTACCTCAAAATTTAATTAATCAGTTTACAAGTTCTGCCTTGCTCTCTGATAATATTAAAAAAACTGCTCTGAGTGCGATTTATTCATTCGTTCTCTTTAATAATTACGCTAGTATTTATCTTTTGAATCTTGTTTCAACAGCGCGTTTAGACGTTGGTATGGTTCGTTACCGAACTTCTTTAGGATTATTTCCTGTTCAGCAAAATCAAGTCAATTCAGTTTATTTAATTAAAAGTGTTCCGATTGTTCCACCTTCTGCAATTATTACCACAATGGTGGTTATTGCCTTTGGGTTATTTATTGGAATTAGTTTTATCTATTTTTACAGGGACATAAAATAATGAATCAAATTGAGCCGATTTTAAATGTTAAACATTTAACCAAAAAATTTTTACATAAAAAAGTGCCCACAATCCAAGATTTAAATTTTTGTGTTTATCCGAAACAATTTCATGCTTTTATTGGAGCAAACGGAGCAGGTAAAACCACAACTATTAAATGCATTATTGGAGCATATGCTAAGAAAGGTGGATCTATATTAATTAACGGAATTGATTCTAATTTACCAGCAGCAAAGAAATCAATTGGTTATATTCCAGAAAATTCACGGTTTCCAAGTCATTTTAAAGTTTTCGATTATTTGTTAATGATGGCACGGATTTCAGGGCTTGAGAAAAAATATGCCCAAACAAAAATTACTGAATTTTTACATAAGTTCAATATGATGAATTTACGAGATGGTAGACCTAATAATTTTTCATCTGGTCAAAAAAAGAAATTGGTTTTAATTCAGGCATTACTGACTGATCCAAAACTTTTAATAATGGATGAACCAACTGCAAATTTAGATCCTAAAGCGAGACTTGAATTTTTCGAAATTATTAAGGAATTGCAAAATCAGGGTAGTAGTATTTTTTTATCTTCTCATGTTTTAAGCGAAATAGATAATTATGCAGATAGTTTGACTGTATTAGACAATGGGTCAATAGTATTGACTGGAAGCATCGCCGAAATAAGAAAAAAGTATACACATCATTTAGGGCAATATGTTATTTCCATCTTGCCAGAATCTTATCAGGTATGCGAACAATTTTTCAAAGAAATGAAAATTACTTATAAATATAATTTTGACTCGAATAAATTCACAGTCTGATTTGATAATACTACTAGTCCCAACGAAATTTTAGAGAAATTAGTTACAGCTAAAGTGAAACTAACAGGGTTTAGTGAATACCATTTTTCAATTGAAGAAATTTATGAACAGTTTGTTAAAATTGGCTCGGTTGATACCAAGAAAATATTTGAATCTTAGCGATTGTTTTTTAAATACGGATTATGATATTTTCAAGCAAGATATTTATCTTTATCTTGTTTGATAATTCGAATTTGATCAACTTTAATTGGTTTATGTGAATGATCATCAAATTCCATTAACACTCCGTTTAATTGAGCACCTATTGATGATACTTCAAGTTTGAATTGTTGGTTTTCATTGAGAAATCGACCAATTGCGTTTTCAGCACGAGCTCCAATTACGCTTCCGTATCCTGGACCACACATCCCAACGTCAGTACAATAAACAGTGTTTCTGAAAGTGATTATAAAATCACTTGTTGGAACGTGTGTATGGGTTCCTAAGATAGCATTTACTTTCCCGTCAAAATAGATTCCGAATGCATTTTTTTCAGATGTTGTTTCTGCATGAAAATCCACGATATGTAGATCGGTTTTGATTTCTGAACTAATTATTCTTTCTAATTCATGAAATGGGTTTGTTATTGAAAAAGGTAAAGCGACAGATAGGCCTAAAAGATTTGTGATTCTTACCGTGGCATTTTTTATTTTTACTATAGCTGTTCCCAATCCTAAGTTCGAATGTTGAAAGCTTGAATCCAAATTTAATGGCCTAATAATGTCGTTTTGTTTACTTAATATTTCTGTAATTTCTTTTTTTGCTCAGGTATGATTACCCATTGTAAAAAAATTAACTCCAGCATTTTTTAGAAAATGATAATGTTCTCAATTTAAGCCTTTACCATGAGTGCAATTTTCAGCATTTGCAATAACGTAATCCAAATTATATTTTTGTTTTAATAATGGAAGTTCGCGGTTTATAATATCCCTTCCGGCTTTCCCAAAAATATCTCCAAGAAATAAAATTTTCATATTAACATTCCCCAATTTCGTTAATTATAAGATCTAATTGCTCATCATTTGCATGTTTTAAAAATAGATTGGATTTTTGAAAAGAATAAGCTAGTCCAATTTTAATTATTTTTGTATTACTTTTATGTTTTGCTAAATAATGATCGTAATAACCCATTCCATACCCTAAACGATAGTGATTATCATCATATGCTAATAACGGAACGAGCATAACTTCAATTTCATTAGAATTAACAATGATATTCTTTTTATTTGGTTGTTTAATATTTTTAAACATTTCGAAATGAAAATTAAAGTTTTCGATTTTTCTAAAAATCATTTTGGATTTAGAAATAACTTGTGGCAACGATACGACGTATTTAGGATCTTGGGAATTTAAAAAGAAGTCGATTAATGCAATTGTGTCAACTTCTTTTTCAGTCGGTCAATAACAAGCAATTTTAGTAAAGTGATTTCTTTGAAAATAGTTTATAACCGTTTGATAGATAGAGTGATCATAATTGTATTTATCTGTCATCGAAAGTTGGTTTCTTAATATAAGGTTTGTTTTTCGAATCTTTTGATTTAGTTCAATATCTTGTGTGGATAAATGCCACGGATTAATTTTGGATGTCATTTTATTTAAGTCTCCGAATCAGCGTTGGTGACACGCTCAAAATTTCTTTAACACCATATTTTGGACTAAAAGCAATTTTCACTGTTCTATTAAGAACTGCTAGAATTACTCCTTCACCAAAAATGGTATGGACGACAACTTCACCTTCGTAAAAATCTGGAATAGGTGTTTTGCTCTCGTTGTATTTTCTCGGTAACCTTGAATCATATCATGAATTATCATAATCCCAACTTTTTAAATTATTTTTATTTGGGTTATAAGTTGGAATATACTGCGAGCCAATTGTATTTAAATGTTCGTTTTTTATTTCATTCATAAATCTTGATACTTCGCGAGCACTATTATCGAAATTAAAACCTAATGACGTGGTAATGGTTAATTCTTTTTTAGCACGTGTAATGGCAACATAAAATACTCTACGTTCTTCTAATAATCCTTTTTCATTCTGATCATTTATACTTTTAAATGCTGGAAAAATTCCTTCAACTAAACCCGATACATAAACATAATCAAATTCAAGGCCCTTAGCTAAATGGATTGTCATTAAGCGAACCGAATTACGTTGGTGTTTTTCATCACTTGCAGTATATAATTGAATATCTTGTAAATAATCATTGAGGGAAGCTTCGGAATTAGATTGTTCATAAGTTTGAACCGAAGCAATTAATTCATCTATATTATCATGTCGATCTTTTTCATCTGTTGGATCAAATTGTTTAAGATAATTCGTTTTTTCTAAAATGTCTTTTAAAAGTAATGAAATTTTGGTATTTGGTTTTTGGCGCCAATTTTCAAGTTGGTAATATAAATCTAAAATATTTTTTCTGGCTGGTTTGTAAATATCAATGTTATCAATGTCTTTTAAAGCATCATAAAATTTCATATTATTTTTGATGGCATAATCATTAATTAAATCAATTGATTCTTCTGAAACTTTTCGAGCTGGGACATTAATAATTCTTTTTAAACTTACTTCATCTTTTGAAGAAATAACTTTCAAGTAAGAAATTAAATCTTTGATTTCCTTTCGCTGATAAAATTTAAAACCACCGTAAATGTAATAAGGAATTTTTGATTGGATAAGTGCGTGTTCTAAATTTCTTGATCAACTATTAGAACGATATAAAATCACGATATCTTCGTAACGGACACCTTTATCTGCAAGTTCTTTAATTCGCTTACAGATTCAAATTGATTCCAAGTCCTGTGATGAGGCAATATAATACTTAACAACATTGCCGTTAGTTCTTGTTGATTTTAATTGCTTTTTGTTTCGGGCGTGATTATTGGCAATTAAATCATTTGCAACATTTAAAATTTGTTGTGATGAACGATAATTTTCTTCTAAAACAAAAGTTTTAACGTCTTCGTATGCGTCTTGAAATTTTTCAATTATTGCTGCATCTGCTCCACGTCATGAATAAATTGATTGATCTGGATCTCCTACAGCGAAAATGTTTTTATGCTTCTGCGCAAGCATATCAACTATTTCATATTGGATTTCATTAGTGTCTTGAAATTCATCAATTAAAATATAATCAAATCTTGATGCCCATTTTTGGCAAACTTCAGGATGACTTAGCAAAATTTTATAAGTGAAATTTAATAAATCATTAAAATCAACTAGGTTTTGCTTTTTTAAATAGTTTTGGTAATTTTTGAAAACACTTTTAATAATTTCACATTGTTCCACAGTTAATTTTTCTTTAGTTTTAATGAGACTAACGAAATCGTCAGGATTATCATTAGCGGACTTAATGGCATCAATGTAATATAAAGCATTTTTGATATTAAGAATAGTTTTATCTAATTTATTTAACCGGTAAATTTCATTCACAATATTTTTTTGTTCAATTTCATCTATAATATGAAAATTGTTTGAAAACCCGAGTAAATGAATTTCTTCGCGTAACAAACGCAATGAAAATGCATGAAATGTATGAATGTATGGGAAGTCTGTATTAGGTAAATATTTTTTTATTCGATTTTTCATTTCTTGAGCGGCTTTATTGGTAAAAGTAATAGCTAAAATCCGAAATGGATCAAATCCAAGATTTTGTGTCAAATAAATAATTCTTGCAGTTAAGACTCGAGTTTTTCCAGTTCCTGCACCAGCAATTACTAATGTCGGTCCTTCAGTATGAGAAACTGCGTTTTCTTGTACAGGATTTAGTCCTAATAATTTTAAATCTATCATTATTCGTGATCATCCAAATCATTGAGTGCATCAGGATCAATTTCACCAGGTAAATGATAACGCGGCTTCACCGGTCTTCAGCCTTTGGGATTAAAATTATTATTTTTATTTTCTGGTGTAGGTTTATTCAAAGAAATCATTGCTGTTCAACTTAGCAAGTCCTGAAGATTTCGGTTACCTTTTCGTAAAAAAGTGTAGATTAATAAAATTACTGAAATAATTGCAGCAACTGAATACAAAACACGAAACACAATTGAAACAATATTTGTATTATCAGGGCTTTGATTGTATAAGTCTGTGAAAAATTTTTCTTGTTGTGCTGCCGGAAGCGAGATGGTAATAAACATATAAATTAGGGTTAAAGTTGAAAAATGAATTCATACAAATAAGTCATGTAGAAATAGATGATAAAAGTATTTTCTTAAATCTATCAACTCGATTAATTTAATCTTAAATAAGTAACGAAATAAAGTGTATCCCCTTGTAAAATAAGGAATTGCTAAAAAATAAACAATAAAAACAATATATCCAAGTACAATGGTTAAAATTATTGTTGTTGTAAAATCTTTACTTAAGTCACTTAAAAAATAAATAATTACACCTATGATGACTGTGGTGATTCCATCCAGTAACGAAGCAAAAAAACGAGTCCACGGCATAGCCAATGGATATAGCATTTTTTGATTGTTAAACTCTGTACGAATCTTCATAAGTTACTTAGTATTAAATTCTTTTTCAACTCAAGATAATTTAGGTTTGAACTTGGTGAAATAATTAATTCACTTATCTTGTTTAATTCCAAATAAATATTTGTTTTCGTAATATTTTGGATAAATCTTAGTTATTAATTTTCAAGCAGCATTTAAGGCTATTTCTTGTTCTTTTTGCTTTAAATCAGAATAAATTATGAAATTGATAAAATCATATAATCCAATTTTAATAGCTCAAAATTCTAAGACTTGACTATAAGATTTATTAGTTAAATTATGTCGTTTAGACAAATCATAAAATTCTTCAATTTGAAACAATAAGTCATAGAGATTAAAACTGGGTTTAAAATTTTTAACTAAAGTTATTAATGTTTCTGGAATATAAACATATTTTTTGAATTTGGCAAGAGTTTCTAGAACAAATAATCCTGTATAGAAGTGACTTTCAACTAGTTGAATTTTATTTTTTAATAAAAAATCTTTGCGATAAATTTTGTTAAATATAATACCTTCAGATTGCAAAATGATATCAGAAGACAATTGATCAAATACATGGCTTTTTGTTAAATCAATATCTGATTTATTTTCAAAATAGCGGTGCAATGTTTCTTGAAAAATAATAATGTCAGGTTTTTCATATTCATCAACCGTTTTTGAAATTACTGAAACAAATTTTTTATCAAGCAAATACTCTGAACCAGCAAAGTAAACGTATTCACCACGAGCAATTTGTGTTCCAAGATTGTATGAGTATGAGTGACCCATATTTTGAGAAGTGGAGATGTAGCGGATGTTTTTGCCGTCTATAAAATCTTTTTCGTTAATTATTTCTCGAACTTTGTCAGAGGCATAATCGTCAATTACAATTAGTTCAACATCTTTTGATTGAGCTAAGTTAATGATTGAATCAAGCGAATTTTTAAGATTTTTGACTGTGTTATACAAGTGATAAATAATTGAAATTTTCGGCATTCGTAAGCTCCTGGAAACGCTTAATAAAATAAATAAAATAATGAGTAATAAGATAATAAATTATATTATTTAATTATGTATTTTATATATAAACTAGAAACAACATTTGATTTTCTATTTTATTTGTGCACTTTGAGTTGTTTTTAAATTTGAATTTTTATTTTCATAAGATTTGCGTAGGTAGTAATGAAATAAGTGTGTTAAATTGGCATCGTGTTAAAATTCAAATAATTAATTAAGGATGATTAACAAGATGGCAAAGAAAATAACTCCAAAACCACCTAAATCTGAAAATTATCGAAAAGTAATGGACCAATTTA
>NZ_JHXT01000026.1 GCF_000687795.1 Mycoplasma testudinis ATCC 43263 | reverse complement strand
GTAAATTTGTTAAATTAGCAGGTCCTTGATCTTCGTTTTGAATTTTAGTTATATTGAATTCATCGAGATTTATAAAGTCGCTAATAAGTTCGTTTGCGTCTTCTTTAAATTTCAGGATTGATTTATTATTAAGATATTTTTTAAAAATGTAAAATTGCATCGTACTAACCTTTCATTTTTTTTGAACAAATTAATGATAGTACAAATTCCTTTGATTGGCAACAATCAAGGGATTTTTTTGTGTACTTTTTGTACCTTAAACGTCAAAAAATAGGTGATTGAGTAATTCTGATTGCCAGAATTTTCCTCTACCACCTATTTTTTTTATGAAATCTTTTTTTATGAAATCAAAAATTCAAATAAAAAATATGCTAATATATAAATGAGGTTTAGTATGAAAAAAATAGTAACCGTCTGTGGTATGGGCTTGGGTTCAAGTCTAATTGTTGAGATGAATACAAAAAAGGCTATTCAAGCCTTAAATCTAAATGAGTCTGAATTCGAAGTTACACACCAAAATCTAAATTCTTATTCTTCTAGTGCAGGATGAGATATAGTTATTTGTGGACAAGATTTAGCTGACAATATTGATGCCGGAAATGCCAAAAAAGTTGTTTTGAATAACTTAATGGATTCTGATGAATTGATTCAAAAACTTAAAGAGGTAATTTAATTAAATTTATGACTAACATTATATACAGAAAGGAAGCGATTTATGGGTTTTAATCCTGGGGATTCAATTGAAATTGATGCTGGAACGTGGTTTTTAACATTTTTTAAAGACTTTATTGGAACACCTGCAATTTTAATTGGATTGTTTGCAATGATTGGTTCGCTTCTTTTGCGAAAAAAAGCTACAGATGTATTGCTTTCTTTGTTTAAGACTATGGCAGGATTTTTAATCCTTGGCGGTGGAGCTGGTGTTCTTAGTGGAGCATTAGCTAATTTCCAAGTTTTATTTGTTGACCTGTTTGGCGTTAATGGTGTAATTCCTAATAATGATGCTTTTGCTGGTCAATTATTTGCGATAGCTCCACAAATTGCTCAACTTGGAAGTATTATTATGGTTGTATCCATGATTTTGAACTTGTTGCTAGCTTACACAAGTAGATTCAAATATGTTTTCTTGAGTGGTCACGTTTTGTTTTACATGAGTTTGATGCTATCTGGCGTAATGGTATTAAGTGGTTTTGATTTGAACAATGCAGCTGATTATGCCACCGCTTTGATTGCTTCTGCTGTAATCATGTCAATTTACATGGTAGTTTCTTGTGCTGCTACAAAACGTTGGGTTTCTAGAATTACAAAGACTAATGATATTACTGTTGCTCACACAGGTAGCATTGGATATGTTATGTCTGGTTTAATTGGTGATTTAATTTATCGTATAAAGAAGGGTAAAATTAAATACACTGAAGAAATTAACTTCCCTAAATGATTACTATTCTTCAGAAATACATTTGCGTCAATGGCAATAACCATGCTAATTGTATTTAGTATTGTATTTATTCCCGAAGGAATCATGTATCAAGTAGGTTACAAAGTACTTCCAGTAGAAAATGCAACCGAGTTGGCAAATCTTTTTGGACCAAATGCAGCACGAAACTGACTAGTTCAAGATATAGTCGACGCATTCACATTTGCAGCCGGTGTTGAAATAATGCTCTTTGGTGTTCGAATGATCATTGGAGAAATTGTTCCTTCATTTAAAGGTATTTCTGATAAATGAATCAAGAATTCTAAAGCTGGTCTTGACTGCCCAATTGTATTCCCATATGCACCCAATGCTGTTTTAATTGGCTTCTTAAGCTCGTTTGCTGCAGGATTAATTGGTATTGCAATTACCATTGGATTCGCTTCTGACAATACAATTACAAATATTATTGCACCAGTTATTATTCCCGGAATTGTTGCACATTTCTTCTTAGGAGCTACTTCTGGAGTGTTTGGTAATTCTCGAGGTGGAATCTGAGGAGCGATAGTCGGTCCATTTATTCACGGTTTAATTATCACTTTTGTACCGGTTATTTTTGTAGTTGCAAACTGATCTCCAAGCAGTTCTCTAACTTGAGGTGATTCTGACTACTTGTTAGGTGTTGTACCTGGAGTACTTGCATACAGAACTTTGATTGATAGCAATATTTCAGCGGCACGAGGGTTGGTTCTTGCTATTCCAATTGTTATTTATGTTTTAATGGCTGCAGAAGGAATTTTCAAATCAGCTTATTTAGACAAAAAACAATTAACTTATAAGACTTTATTTAAAGGCCGTCCCAAAACTTTATCTGTATAATTTTGAAATTTATTTAAAAATTGAAAAGTGTCGCTGGCAAAAGTCGAGCGACATTTTTTGTGTTTTGTTTAGTTCTTTAATTGACAAAATTAATGTGTTATTTATACTTGTCAAAAGCAAACCACTGGTATAAAAAATCAAAACTAATATTTGATTTCGCCTTCTACAATAATGTCGCTTTCATAGAGTTTGACAGTTTTGTTTTTGAATCTAAAAAGTTTGTCGTCTGGATCAAAACTACTATGTGTAATTGGAGACGAGGTATTAATTGAACTATAAAGGATTGGCGTAATACTAATGCTAACCGCATCAGCTACTTGATTAGCTAATATTTTTCAATTTAATTCTTCACTTCCTTCAACAATAATGCTTTCAATGTCTTTTTGGCCCAGGATTTTCATTAATTCATTTCAATCCCAATCTTGGCCAACTTCGTCCATGACGATAACTTCGCATCCGTAATCTTGGTATATTTTTCTTTTTAGTGCATCTTGATTGCAAGTTACAATAATTGTTGGCGTTGTTTTACTTGTCTGCACAACATTAGATGTTAGTGGAGTTCGTAAGTTTTTGTCACAAATTATTTTAATTGGATCGTGATTATTTTCTAATTTACAACTCATTTTAGGATTGTCACTAAGAATTGTTAAGACATCTGTCATTGCTGCACTATATTTATTGCGAATTTGGTGGACAAAATTTCGAGTTTTTTTATTAATTCCTAATTTGACTGAATTTTTCTTATGAATTAGTTTTCCATCCAAGGTCATTGTATAGTGTAAGAGAACGTATGGTTTTTTAAAAACAGAATGCTTTGAAAATTCTTTTATTAAATAATCGCATTCGTTTTTAAGAACTCCTGTAATTATTTCAATATTATTTTCTTTAAAGCGCACTAGTCCTTTTTCGGATTCAATTGGATTTGGTAAAAGTGATCCTATTACAACACGTGAAACCATTCCACTTTTAATAATCGCTTCGGTGCATGGTAAATTTACTGGATTAACTGAACAAGGTTGCAAAGTCGTATAGATTGTTGCACCTTTCATCAACTTGTCTGGAATTTGGACACATTCAGTTTCGGGATGAATTCCGTCTTTATGATAATTGTGTCCTTGTCATAGAATTTTATCGTCTTTCACAATTAATGACCCAACCAAAGGAGAAGGATTAACTTCTCCTGTTGCTTTAATGGCTTCTTGTAAACAGATTTTGATGTATTCAGTGTCAGTCATAAGATACCTCTGATTAAATGATAGGATTTTAACTTGTAAAATCCTTTTTTTGTTATTTTTGTCATTTAATAGTTTTCAATTCATCAAGCATAAAAATTTTGTAAATATTTAAATTTTGGAAAGTATTGCCGAAAATTAAAAATAATTTAAATTTTGGAGGAGTAATTATTTAAGAATTTAATTCTTCTTCACTTTTTTTGTGATTTTCAATTAGTTTTAATTTTTCTAATAGATTGTTCAAAGTTATTGTGGACATTCTTTGTTTCATTTTTTCGAATGATTTTTCAAAATGCATAGTAATTAATTTACGAATTTCACCACCAATACTATTTTCAGTTGTTTTATTTTCGTAAGTTTTTAAAATATCTTTTACTTCTTTAATTTCAACTGCCGAAAAAATATCTCACATTGTGATTTTGTTTGGAGGCAAAGCAAGTTTGGTGATGCCCTTACCTGATTTAGTTACTAGAAGTTTAGCACTTTTTAATTTGGCATATGTTTTTCTAATAATGACGGGATTGCATCCGGCACTTTCAGCCAATAATTCACTTGTCATTTTCTTATCATGAAAATAAGCAATCATTAGCATAATATGAACGGCTAGTGCGTACTGAGAATTGACTTTCATGTACTAGATTCTTTCCTTTTTCTTTGTAAATAATTATATCTGAAAATTCGTTCTTAAAAAATTTATTCGTAACTCTTGACAGTACAAATATAATTTGGTATTATCTGTAACGATATTTATTACAAATGAAATTAGTTTTTTGTTTTATTGAATAAATACATATGGTTATAAACCATTTAAATATTTTCACAATCGGGAGGAAATCTGTGTTTAGATTATTACGTTATTTAGATCCAAAATACAAGTGATATGTTTCAGTGTCATTAGGATTTACTTTTGGATCTATTCTTACCGATTTATTAATTCCATCATTATTTTCAGCCCTAATTCCCATTATTGTGCAACCAGCAGTTGGCGGGCCAACTTCCGAGTTGGGGAAAGTAACCTTTTTACTTTGAGAATTTAACTTAGGCGACCAAGCACTTGGAATATTGGCTGGGTCGATGGTTTCGGCTGCAATCTTAGGAATTGTTTTCTTAGCTACATCTGCATTTATGGCTTCTAAAGTTGCAGCACAAGTAGCGATGTTAACGAGATCTAATTTATTTAAGAAAATTCAAGAATTGTCTTCAGGAAACCTTGACAAGTTTGGAACTGCAAGTTTAGGAACTCGTTTGACTAATGATATTACTCAAATATCAACTTTGATGGTATTAGTTCTTCGAATTATGATTAGAGCTCCGTTCTTGTTTATTGGAGGTTTGGTTTTTGCTTTATTGACAAACCTCTACTTGTCAATTTCAATTGTGGTTTTAGTTCCAGTTTTATTAACAATTATTTTTGTTGCGGGATTTTATGCTGTTCCAGTATTTAAAGCAAACCAAAAAGCAGTTGATAATATCAATGTTCAGTCGCGCGAAAGCATTCTAGGTGTTCGTGTTATCAAATCATTTAACTTAGAAGAAGTTCAAAAAGAAAAATTTAAAAAAAGTAATATAAATTGGACTAGATACAGCACTAAAGCATTTCGCATCATGACGGCTTTGATTCCTGCCGTAACTTTGCTTGCAAACTTTGGGACTGTTATTGTTTTAATTTTAGGTCATTATGCAGCTCCTCAAGTTTTTGGTTCAGTAGTAGATAATCGTACAGATCCAGCAAATGCTTCAAACGTTTCTAAGATTTCGGCATTTTTGCAGTACCAAGGTTACATTACTATGGGTTTGATTATGTCTGTGATGATTTCTGTTAACTATGTAAGAACCCGAGTTTCAGTAAAACGTATTTTTGAAGTATTAGATGAAAATCCATTAATTAAAATGGTTAAATCTGACAAGAATTTAAAAGATGCATCTGTTGTTTTTGAAAATGTGGAATTTAAATATCACGAACATGGTGAACCAGCTTTGCGGAACATTAATTTGTCTATTCTATCAGGTGAAACTGTCGGAATCATTGGAGCTACTGGAAGTGGTAAATCCACACTAGTTAGTTTGATACCTCGATTATATGACGTTTATTCGGGTCGCGTCATGGTTGGGGGAGTGGATGTGCGAGAAGCTGATTCGGTTAAATTAAGAGAACAAGTTGGAATGGTTTTGCAAGAGAATGTTTTGTTTAAAGGAACAATCCGTTCAAATTTATTGTTTGGGAAAGAAGATGCCACTGAACAAGAAATGCAAGAAGCACTAGATTTGTCCTGTGCATCTAATTTTGTTAGTAAATTTAGCGAAGGAATTGATCATCCAATTGAACAAAGAGGAAAGAATTTATCAGGTGGTCAAAAACAAAGAACAACTATTGCAAGAGCACTTTTAAGGAAACCGAAGATTTTAATTTTAGACGATTCAACAAGTGCTCTTGATGCTATTACTGATCAATCTGTCCGCGATAATATTCGAACGAAATTAAAAGGGACAACAACAATCATTGTTGCACAGAAAGTTGTATCTATTAAAAATGCGGATAAGATTGTAGTTATTGATAAGGGTGAAATTGTCCGTGTTGGTAAACATCACGAACTAATTGAAACTTGTCCATTATATAAAGAAATTGCTTTATCGCAGATGTCAGAGGAGGAATTAGCCAATGAATAGAATGCATTTTACAGGCGCTCCTACAAAAGGCAATGGCGTTAAATTAACTAAAATTTTCTTTAATGTCTTAAAGCATGTGCAAGCAAAAAAATCAATTTTTGCAGTTAGCATTTTCTCTGGTGTTTTGGGTACTTTCTTTTATGCTTTTGCTTCTTATTTAATCGGATCAGCTGTTCAAATTTTAATTCCAACCGGATTTGGATTGCCAGCTGATGATGGCTTTGTAAGGTTGTTTACAAACATTAATAATTCAACAGTTCAAGCTGGTGCTATTATAGCCTTTTTAGTACTTTTATATTTTGGTTACTGGGGATTACAAACAATACAAAACTTTTTGCTTGTAAAAATTAGCCAAGCGACCAGTTCTCGATTACGATGGGAAACTTACTGCAAACTGCAAATTATGCCAATAGCATATTTTGATAAACAATCAAGTGGTGATCTAATGAGTCGGATGACTAATGATATTGATAATATTAGCCAGGCTTTAATTCAAGCAGCTTCGCAATTTGTTCAAAGCGTTTCGATGATGTTCTTTACATTCATTATTATGATGGTGTTAAGTCCTTACGTTACTTTGATTGCGGTTGGAATGTTATTTATCTTAATGAGTTTTAGCTTTGTATTTATTAAATTAGCTCAACCACATTTTATGAAACAGCAAAAAAACTTAGGTGCTTTAAACGGTTACGTTGAAGAAATGATTTCAGGACAAAAGGTTGTTACTTTGTTAAACCGCCAAAATGAAAGTACAGCTGCTTTTGAAAAATATAACGTTGCCTTAGTTCCAAGTGCAGTTCGATCCCAATTCTTGTCTTCGTTATTATTTCCTTGGTTTAATTTCACAATTAACATGTTACTACTTTTGACTGTTGTTATTTTTGCAGGTTTTAGTTCAGCCGGAATTGGTACAGGTGGTACAGCAGCCTTCAGTTTTGCTTTTATTATTTCGTTTATAAGTTTATTACGTAACTTTGCGACTCCATTAAATCAATTGTTATCAATCTTTAATTTAATTCAAGCAGGACTAGCTGGAGCCCAACGGGTTTTTGAAGTGATTGATTTATTACCTCCTCCGGTGAATTCTAAAGCGCAATCATTACCACGTCCTCAAGGCTATGTTAGTTTCAAAAAAGTTAATTTTGGGTATACACCAGAAAAATTAAATTTGATTGATGCTAATATCGAGGCTAAACCTGATGAAGTTGTTGCTATTGTTGGGCCAACTGGAGCAGGCAAAACGACAATCATTAATTTACTTACCAAATTTTATAACAAGAATGACGGTGAAATCAAAATCGATACTAATGAAATTGGTGAAATTGTTGATGCGTCCTGACGTGATAACATTGCAATTGTTTTACAAGATACTTACTTGTTTACAACAACAATTAAAGAAAACATTCGTTATGGTAATTTAAATGCGACAGATGAAGATGTAATTAATGCGGCGAAGATTGCTGATGCACATAACTTTATTATGCAACTTGAAAAAGGGTATGACACTTTAGTTGAATCTAACGGATCAAACTTCTCACAGGGACAACGTCAGTTGTTAGCAATTGCTAGAGCAGTAATTCGTAACTCAGAAATTTTAGTTCTAGATGAGGCCACTAGTTCGGTAGATACACGAACTGAAGTTCAGATTCAAAAAGCATTATCTCGTTTGATTCAAGGTAGAACTTCGTTCGTTATTGCTCACCGTTTATCTACAATCCGCAATGCTAATCAAATTCTTGTGGTTAATGATGGAAAAATTGTAGAGCGTGGTAATCACGACGAATTATTAAACCTCAATGGTTTTTATGCCAACTTGTATAATTCGCAATTTAAAAAAGGAATTACATTCGACACTGATTTGGATTAATTATTTTATTCATGAAAGAAGTCCAGCAACTTAATCATTTGCTGGATTTTTATTGTTAAAGTAGCGTTGTAAGCAATTTGTAATATTGTATTGCATACTATAATTGCGTATAAATAGTCTGTTATCTAGTTTTTTTAACAATTTGTCAGTGAAGAATCGCGTTATAAATATGGTTGTGACTTACACTAAAATCCTTGTGTATGGCGATAAGAAATTGGTGGGCATATTTCTTGTATTTTTTTGTCTAACAAGAAATCAAACATTACACCCAACCATGTTCTTTAAACAATTTGTCGTGGTTTTGGATTTTTTGCTTTATGTCTTTAACTTCTGTATCTAGTTTATCGACTTTTTGATCTATGCCTTTAACTTTGGCATCTAGTTTGTCAACTTTATGTTCGACATCATCAATTCTCTTGTTTGTTTGCGTGAATCCTTCGCGAACGATTGCAGCTAATTCTTCAATAGTCATCTTATTTTCTCCACAACCGGTTGTATCAATGAATGTCATTTGGTTTGACATTATTTTAACTTGTAGTTTGTCTTTTTCGTTAAAAACTATCGCACAGTTAAAATCCTGATACATTGTTAAAACTGTTTTTATCTTTTTGATTAGGGAGTCGCTATTTTTAGCATTAAAGTAAATGTTTTCCATTTTTGTTACCTCTTTTATTTTGAAAATAGTTTGCAGAGAAAATATTTATTATCCGAAAATTAAGCTTTCATTAAAAACTTAATTTAGAAAATTATTTCCCCATATAAATAAATGTCGAAAAGGCTAAAAAATTAAGAAAACATTTTCAAATATTTTTAAAAAAACGAGTTTCTTAACCTGTGTTTTTTATTCCTTTAACGAGCTATATGGAATTCCAGTACAAGACATTACGAAAGCTCTGATAAATCATTTTTTTAAGAAGGAAATCCTAAAATGAAAATTTAATTTATAAAAATTGTTTTCTGCAAAAATAATTTGGCGGCTAAAATCACTACTATTCTTTTTAAAAAAATGATAAAAGGGTGATTAATAATTACAATGCTATTAAGTCACATTTTATTATCCAAAGGAAAATTTCATGGAAAACAAGAAAAGTTTATCAATTGATTTACACGAAAAAATTAACAAACTTGATTTAGAAACATTAGATATTACTATTCAAATTCGTAAACTTGAACTTCAAAAAATTAAACTTGAACAGTCTCAAAATCGAAAAAATTTGCAAAAAGAAAAACTTTTAGAAAAACTTAGCAAGGTTAAATCGACTAAAGAAGATATTCAAGCTTTAAAAAAAATCTGTTCAGTTTTTTTCAAACAGGAAAAATCACGTTACGCAAAACTTAAAGAACTTCAAGACAAACTAGAAAAATAATCTAAAGTTTTTTACATAGCAAAATTAAATCCGCTGGTGCGGATTTTTTATTGTGATTTTCTTTGAGTTAAGAGTTAATTAGAAGTTTTTATTTCACTTGGATCTTTATAAATGCAGTTCAAGTGGTTTGAACTTTAAAATTATCTAATGATCTCACATCTATTTCGGAAATTAGGTTGCTTCGTGTTCTTACGTTTGGAACATTATTGGATTGATTCATAGTTGCTTTGAAACTGATTTCATTTCAATGGTATTTGGCATCATTTAATAAAGGTCTAGGTTTTGCTATAGTCACACCTTTTATTTCAACTTAAATTGGTAATGGTTTATAACGATGCAATAGTTTTGTTTTTTTAAAGACACTGTATATTATTGGTTGTTTGAATAATTCTCGTCTTTGTCTTGTATTTATCTGCCCTATTTAATATCTGTGGCAATTTCATAGCCACATAATCTTTAATCGTCTCATCCATAAATTGATGGTTTTATCGCACCTTAATTCCTTACCAATTTAAAAGGTCTCCATCTTGGCTTTGCCCAATATCTTTTATTGCCTTAACAGTTTGTTTACTAGGATTTGCTTTGTCACTGTAAGGAAAGTTTTATGATAGTTTAATGATTGCTTCTGAGTTTGCGTTTCTCGCGAATTGTTACCAAATGACATGGTGTCAGAACCAGCCAAGGTAAAAATTCTGAAAAATTCTATGGACTATAATTATTTACATTTTTTATTTGATATCTTCTAAAATCTTTGAAGTGACTGTCAAAGAAGTTAATCTGCTGGGTAATTATAGACCTAGGGTATTTAACTAATTAATTGGGTTTGCTGTTTGGAGCAAATAAAAAATCGTCGCAATTAATCGCTAATTCTAAAAATTATAGAAATTAATGTTGACGATAAAATTAAATTTTATATTTTGATTTAAGAGTTTTCTGATGCAAATCGATTAGCTTGATCTAGAAAATTAGTTTTAATTCCATTAGATAAAGTGGTTGCCATTGCATTTCTTTGTTCATTAGACGGGTCGCCATATTTTGTTAAAACTGATACGATGGCATTCGTATTAACAAAGACTTTATTATCTTGGACATAAACGTGCAATCTTATTGGAAGTTCTAAGCCAAGATTAACTTGTGCTTTAATTAATGCTGTTCCTGCACGAGCGTTTCCGAAGATTAAAACTTTATTGAAATTATTAAATTTTGTTTGTTGTTCAGGGAATTTATCATTAATTGCATTTTGTTTATGATCTATAATTGCAAAAACTCCAGCCCCATCCTTTAATTGCTGTCCATTTGCTTCAGGAGTTACCATATTTGCATCAGCTGCTGCTTGTCTTCTAAATCCATTGAACACATTGTTAGCAACGGTTTCTGCATTAGATCCTTCTGGAATTGTTACTTCTTGAGCTGGCATTTCATATTTGTCTGATGGGATAGTTAATGTTGGTGATCCAGCAACAGCTGGCTTAGCAACTTGATTAATAACATTATTAACAGCATTAACAAAATTGTTGGCTAAAGTTTCATTCATTTGATTATGTTCCATTAATGTTCCCTTAACGGCATTTGTTGATACCCAAATTTTATTATCAGACGTTTGAAAGACTTGAATTCTTAAAGGTAATTCTAAACCCATACCAGGTGAATTAACCATTAAGTTAGTTCCGGTTCTAGCATTTCCAAAAACTAAAACTTTGTTATAAGTTGTTAAAGCTTGGTCGCCTGATAATTTCGCATCATCAGAATTTTTCTTGTGGTCTATTTCAGCAAAAATCGTGGCGTTTAATGGAGCAGCTTTAACTATTTCTTTAATCTTGTTATATGTTGTATCGCCATTTTGTTGATCATTTGCTTCTCTAGCTACATATGTGAAATCATTTTGGGTCAAAAAAGTTTGAGGTTGTGGCTCTTCATCTTTTTTGCCGGTATCACCAGCAGGTGCACATGCTGCAGCAATTGCAGTTATTCCCATTGCTGCGGGCAAAATAGATAATCAGCGTAATTTAGGTTTAGATTTTTTACTCATTTATTTTTCCTTTATTGAAATTTAAATTCATTTATTGTATTAATGCCCTTAATATAACATACTTAATTTTTTATCAGGTAAGATTGATTAGATTATTAAAAGTTTTTGTTTTTAAGCAATGCCTTAAAATTTTTAATTTTTATATCTCTGTATGTTTGTGCTGAATCAATTTTTGGATAGAAAGAGTAAATATTGTTAGATTAAATGAAGTATTAAGTAATTACATGTATTTGAGAATACATTTTGTAGTTTAGCCATTTATAAACGAAAATTTTAGCCATTTGTGAACCAAAATCTTAGCCATTTATGAACGAAATATTATAAATTTGCAGTTTTTATGCGTTGATTAACTTATAAAAAGTTATTTTTAAAATGGAATACTTAAGGTAAAAATAAATTTATGAAAAAAAGATATTTACCTAGAATAATCGAAAAAAATTTCTGAAAAACTATTAACTGCTGGTGCAATACATGTAATGGGCCCAAAATTTTGTGGAAAAACAACAACTGCAATATAATTTAAAAAAAAGTTCAGTGAATCTAGCTCGTCAAAATGATTTGGAATTAGTTAGAACTAATATAAACTTTGCTTTAGAAGGCGAAAAGCCTAGATTAATTGACGAATGACAGGTCCTTCCAAAATTATGGGATGAAATTCGTCTAGCAGTTGATGAATCTCAAGATAAAGGATTATTTATTTTAACTGGTAGTAGCACTCCGGTTGACAGCGAACAAATATATCATTCTGGTGCTGGAAGAAACGTTAGTTTAAAAATGCGACCGATGTCACTTTATGAATCACAAAACTCGAAAGGACTTGTGTCCATTTTCAATCTTGCCAATCTTAAAAATGATTTTAACTATACAAATGAAAATAAAGAACATAAAATGGATGATCTTTTATTTTATCTATGTCGGGGTGGGTGGCCCGCTTCGGTTATGAATTGAATCGTGAAAAAAGTTTGTCGATTGCTACCGATTATTTTGATAAAGCATACGATTTTCAATATCTTAAAATTAATAAGTTTAAAAATTTTAAAGATTCTGTTTTTAGAACTTGTTTAATAAGTTATGCACGCCACGTATCAAGTGGTGCCTCGTTTAAAACTATGTTAGATGATGTCATTCAAAGAATCGGCTATAGCATTTCTTTTAAAACCTTCAGTCGATATATAGATCGATTAACTGATATATTCCTTGTAGAAGATTTACCGGCATGGAATTTAAATTATCGATCAAAAACCTCCATGAGAACTTCTCCGGTACGGCATTTTATTGATCCATCATTTGCGTGCAATGCTTTAGGATTAACTCCTAAGAATATGCTTAATGACGTAAAGACATTAGGGCTAGTATTTGAAGATATGGCAATTCGTGATCTGCGAATTTATGTAGAAAAAAATGGCGGGAATATCAAACACTACAGAGAAAAAAATGGTCTTGAATGTGATTCAGTAATTACATTTGAAGACGGTCGAATTGCTCTAGTTGAACTTAAGTTAGGCGGATTTGAAGCATGTGAAAAAGCAGCTCATAATCTTTTAAAAATCCAAAAAAATTGATTTCATCAAATAATAATATTGTTGCTTTTTCAATGGTCTTAACAGGGATTTGTCCAGCTTATAAGAGAGCTGATGGTTTTTTTGTTATTCCTATTAATTTACTTCGTGATTAACAAGATTTCTTTTTATAGTCTTATAGTTTTATTAATGCTAATAAAGAATCGAACGTTTCTTAAAATTTATTGATAGAGAATAATTAGTTTCATGAGATTACTTTTTTTATCTAAAATGATATTCATAAGTATTTGGAGAAGGATAAAACATCATGGCTGATAACAAAGACAATGAACGTGCTGAATTACATAAGATTATTTGAAGAATTGCGAATGAATTAAGAGGCAGTGTTGATGGCTGGGAATTTAAAACTTATGTTTTAGGTTTTTTGTTTTATCGCTATATTTCAGAGAATATTGCAGCTACAATTAATAAAGATCAAAAAGATTCTGGTAGCAAAAATTTTGATTACGCAAATTATGACGATGAAATAGCAATTAAAGCAAAATCTGATTTAATTAAGCGTAAAGGTTTTTTTATGAAACCAAGTGAACTCTTCGTTAATGTTCGTAAGAATGCTAGCAATAATCCAAACTTAAATATAGATTTACAAAAGATTTTCAAGAACATTGAATTATCAGCTAATGGTGCTAGTAGCCAAGCTAATTTAAAAGGCTTATTTAGTGATGTTGATGTTAATAGCAATCGTTTGGGATCAACAGTTGCTGATATAAATAAAAAACTTGTAAAGTTATTAAATGCAATTGGTGATTTGCCATTAGGTGAATACCAAACCAATTCGATTGATGCATTTGGTGATGCATACGAGTATTTAATGTCCATGTATGCAGCAAATGCTGGAAAATCTGGTGGTGAGTATTTTACCCCTCAAGAAGTTAGCGAACTATTAGCAAGAATTACTTTAATTAATTTTATGCGTAGTGGCAAACCAGATAAAAAAGAAATTCAAAGGGTTTATGACCCCGCTTGTGGATCTGGTTCATTGTTATTAAAGTTTGTAAAATTAATTGGAAAAGAAAACGTGCGTGATGGTTTTTATGGACAAGAAATAAACCCAACAACATACAATCTGGCCAGAATTAATATGTTCTTACATGATGTTGGCTATAAAAAATTTCATATTCACCATGGTGATACATTAATCAAAAATGCACGCTGAAATCTTAGAGATATAGATAAATTTGACGCAATAGTATC
>NZ_JHXT01000025.1 GCF_000687795.1 Mycoplasma testudinis ATCC 43263 | reverse complement strand
GGTATGGTGTTAGACGGGTTTGAGCTGAATTAAAAAATCAAGGAAAGAAAATTAATCATAAAAAAGTTCAAAGGTTAATGAACAAATTAGGGCTAAAAGCAAAAAGGAAAAAAAGAAAATATCATTCCTATGTTGGCCAAGTAGGAAAGATTGCTAAAAATTTGATTAATCGAAATTTTAAAACGAAAAAACCAAACAAAAAATGGTCGACTGATGTTTCCGAGTTTTCATGCCCTTTTGGCAAAGTATATCTAAGCCCTATTCTAGATATGCATTGTGGCGACATAGTTGCCTGAGATTTGTCATTGTCGCCAAATTTTGATCAAATAACCAGAATGTTAGATCAAGCTTTTAAAAAATTTCCAAACCTAAAAGGTCTTATTTTTCATAGCGATCAGGGGTGACAATATCAAATGAAAAATTATCGAAAACGTCTTAAAGAAAACGGGATTAAACAGTCAATGTCTAGAAAAGGTAATTGTTACGATAACTGTATCATTGAATCATTTTTTGGCATTATGAAAAATGAAATGTTCTATGGCCATGAACAAGAATTTAAAACATTTGCTAAATTCAAAAATGCTGTTGCTGAATATATGGACTATTACAACAATAAAAGAATAAAAAATAAAACAAAATGGATGCCTCCTTCTAGATTTAGAGAAACATCCATTTCTGCATAATGTAAAATTAATTAATTAGTCCAGGAAACTGGGTACATACCATCATGATTTTCTTTTGTCTATAACGTCACTTTTTTTAGACACATAATTTATATATAAATTATGATTCTGTATAATTACCCACAAACTTTACAATAGAGTCATAAAAAATAGTCTTAGAGTAATAACCAGACAAGAAAACAAACAATTTTTCACAGAATTACTTTTGAAACATTAATTCATAAACGGGGACATTATTTTAATGTTTTTTTAAGATACTTAACAAGTATCTTTTTGTACATAAAAAACAATATATGAAAGGAAAAAGTTATTTTAAGAATTATATATAGGAAACGATTGTAGAAATTTAACTTAGCTTTTTTTGCGTTTCTCAGTAATCAGCAATCTAATAACTCAATTAATCTAATTTTGAAACTTATTTTATTTTTTGAGTTTAAAAATAATTCAGCATATTTAATGAAGTATAAATAACAATAATTTTTTATATTTATTTTGTTAAAACTAGTACCGTCTTTTTCATACAAGTGTACACAAAGATATTCTTCAAAAATAATCTCCGATTGAAAAAAATCCCAAAATATTTCGTGCTCATAGCAAAATTGATCTTTATAAAAATCAAAAATATTTTCTTTTTTATTTCTTATTTTATTAGCAGAAAAAAAAATGTTTTTGTCCCCTAATTTTGTTCTTTGATAGTAAAAATTTCATAACGTTTTATATCCATTAATAGATGTTCCTATTACACGACTTTTGACATCAAGATAATCGCAAACAATTATATTGTCTTTTTTATAATTGTATAATTTGTCAAAATCAGGGATTTTTTTAATCACTGTTGTTTTATCATCAATTAGACATGTTCAAGTATCGTCAATAAAATCTATTATGCTATAAAAAGATTTAACTTTTCCAAGATTTTTTTGATTGTTAAAATATTTGACGTTGACACAATCGGCAAAATCAATTTGATTTTTTAAATTATCATTAATAAAATAAAAATTAACGCTCGGATTCTCTAGAGCTGTCTTTTGCCATTTATCTTTAAATCTATTTCATTTATTCGAAATTACTACTATATTCATGCTTATTTTATTCTTATTGATAATTAAAACGATTTAGATAATTAAGTCATGTGATACAAATTATATATATTTTATTGCATTTAACGTTAATCAATAAACGTTATTATTATAAGAAGCAATGTTGTTTATTGTTAACAGATTTATTCTGCGGTTTTTAAGAAGTATTTTTTAATACTTTAATTCATTTTGATTTAAATAATTCAAAAGTAAAATTATTGATAGCAAAACTTAAAATGTTTTTTTTCGTATCAGAATTGTTCACAATAGCTTGTAATTTATTTTTAATTTCGGACGAAACCTCTTTGGGAGACAAGTTTTTATTAATCAACATTCCTCTTTCGTTATTATGACCTACTAGTCATTGAGACAACAAAAATGTATCTCTTAATATAACTGGAACGTTTAAAGAAAAGGATTCCAAAGTAACTAGTGGAAGACCTTCAGAATCACTAGTTAAAATCAATGCAAGAGATTGAGACAATTCTTGCATGGCTTCATCATGGGATTTTCCAATAAATATATTTTGGTTCGAATTTTCTATTTTTTTCGGTATATCATCCGATTTTGAGAAAAAACAGATAACGTTATAATACGGCTCTAACTCTCTTTTTAATTCTAACAAGAAATCTATATTTTTTCATTCTACATATTGTCCTATAAATATAATCTGATTCTTTTTAGTACTATTCTTTGTTTTTTCAATATTTTTTTCAATATCCACGCTATTAAAAATGGAATAAGTTATAGGATAGATCTTTTTTGTCTTTTCAACGACAGATACTTTATTAAAAATGCATGGATAAAAATTTTCCCTATCGTAGTCTGTAAATAAAACAATTTTATTAATTTTTTGCATTTTAGAAATTGGAGTAACAGGTCCTTGAAAGAATAAT
This sequence comes from Mycoplasma testudinis ATCC 43263, assembly GCF_000687795.1. GTDB lineage: Bacteria > Bacillota_I > Bacilli_A > Mycoplasmatales > Mycoplasmoidaceae > Mycoplasmoides > Mycoplasmoides testudinis. The sequence goes on along the minus strand of NZ_JHXT01000025.1, from coordinate 11,882 downwards.
TTTTCAAGTATTACTTTAGCCAAAAAAGGCGATCTTTTTCGATATGAAGCTAAATCAAAGTGTTGAATGTAAACTACTTTATTGAGTTTGTTAAGTTTTTTTGGAGTTCAGAAACCTGATACTGAAGAATCTATAACAAAATCTATTTTATACTTTTTAATAGTTTTTTTTAACAATTTTTTTAGTTTAAAATAGGTTAATAATGATAAAAAGTTTTTAGCTATTATATTTTTTTTAGAAAAAAAATATTCTTTTATATTGTGGTTAATTATATGATAGTTTTTGTTATTAATTCTTGGCCTAACTTCTTTTAACTTACTTGCCAACTTTTCGTTTAATTGAGATAATTCGTAACAGTTATGCCCTTCCTCCAGTAATATTTTCAAAAGTTCATTGGTATAAGTTTCTATTCCACCGCCATATTGGTGATTTTTGTAGTCAAGAATTAATATATTCATTAGTAAAAATATCCAAACGATTTAATAAACTATTACAAATTGTAATTAAGATATATTTTACCATACGTGAATATGTTAATAATGTAAAATTAAGGCATATTAAACATATGCTAATTATTAACAGAGAGTGGACTATTATTTAATGAAAATTTACACATATTGAATGGGTGATTTAAATCGTAAGAAAAAAATTCAAGACAAACTTAGCGCATTTAATAATACACAAAGTTTACATTCTTTTATTTTAGGGCCGTCAACTGACGAACACGACTACTTAATGAAAATAAGCAAATTTTATAAAGATAGCTACCATTCAAAAAAATATGTTTTTTGCTCTGATGTATATAGATTTTGGAAAGGTTCTATAGAGAATTGCTGTTATTTAGACGCAACTATAGAGTTTGACCTAAATAGTTTGTCTAAAGTTTTATGTAATCTAGAAAAAACTGGGGAAAGCTTATTTATTAAGGAATCTCCTCAAATATATTGAAGTGGTTTTTTTGTATCAGGACCTACACTAAAAAAAACAATGGATATGGTTTTTAAATCTTTTTTAATTAAACGTACAGGGTTAATAACTACAGGACCACTAATGCTTACTTATAAGATTAGAAAGACCAAAATTTATAAGGATAAAAGCTTCACATTTTATACTGTGAAAGAATTATTTGACCCTAATTCCGAAAAATATAAATTTATCGAAATAAATGCTATGCAAAGTTGAAAAAAAGTTAAAAAAATTAACGTTAATAAATGAGAAGAAAAAGCACTCAAATTCAATTCAAAATGATTTCATTTAAGAGATTGGGTTTTTTTGAAACTTCCTAGAATAATCCAAAAGTTTTTAATTTATAGGTATTAAAAATTTTATGGTTTTTTTAAAACAAATATATCGATTGTTTTTTCACTTTTTTTGTTTAATTTTATCTCTTTTGCGTTTGGATAAAATTATAGTAGATTTTTATCAAAAAAAAGGTACAAAATTGTATGCTAATGAATTGTCTTCCTGTGTAAAAAAAACGGATAACCAAAAAACTTTCCTTAAAGAAAAAAAGTATAAAAAAAATTTAATCATAGTTGGTTATATGCAGGCTTTGGGCGATACTATTTTGGCTTTAAAAATTTTGATTTTACTAGAATTCCAAAAGAACAAAAATTTTATATTTATGATTGATTCTTATTTCAAACCATTTTTGGAAAAAATTGACATTAAATATGTGGAAGTTATTTTTTTGGAACACCAATTCACTTCTAGAATAAAAAATGCTTCACTTACAAAAAATCAAATAAAAATCAAATATGAAAGTATCTACAAACAAATATCTAAATCAGTTTGCGAATTTAATGACGTATTAATTTTTTCCAGTTCTTTATCTCCTGATCATTTATCAATACTATCGTTAATTAACTATACTAATGGATACATGCTTCCGAAATTTAGAAAAAGAAAACTTCCAAAATTTAATTTTCGACTTGTTGCGCCTGAAAACATAAAATATTTTCCTTTTTATTTGTGAAAAATTATTTTGCAAAGGAAAAATATTAAGATTTTTGATACATGCCGTAACATTGATCACTGAACTGAAATCGCATCCTATATGATTAAAAATTCAGATAAAACATTTGATCCGTCAAGTATTTATAATGATTCATTTTCTAAATACAGTGAAGATATATTATCGTTTTTGCATCAAAAAGAAAGGACAGAAAATAATTGTATTAACATTGGGATCGCAATTAAAACTTCTTGAAACATGAAGGATGTAAAACCTGAATACATCTATAATCTTCTACTTGCAATTTCTAATTTGAACCCAAATCAAACTATGAAATTTTTCTTCTTTGGCAACGACGAAGAAACCAAAAAAGAGATAGAAAAATTTGATTTTTCAAAATACAAAAATATTATTAAAGAAAACGCAGCATTGAAAACTAAAAATATTGTAGATTTAACAAAACTTGTTTCAAAGATGAATTTGGTTATTTCGGCAGATACAGGTATTTATCATATTGCAAATTTATTTGACATAAAATCTGTTTGTATTATTAACCGATTAATGAAATTTAATTTCTTTAAAACTAATAGTAATTATTGGAACAAATATCCAAAACCAAATAAAAACTTAATCTTGAATATTTCTTCAAGAAATTTTTGTAGTAGTCCCTTTATAATTGAAGGCCATAAAAAAATAAAAGAAAAAGCAAAAATTATAATGACCTTTTGAAAATACTAATTAGATAAACTCTACTCTTGATATGAATAATAAATTTAAATTGTCTTTGACTAAATAATTTTCTTTTTCAGAATAAGAAGCAAAACAATAATGAATTAAAAAATAAATTTAGTTAATGAAAGGATAGTATAAAAGTGCAAATTTGAGTATCATACCTAATAATTGAATAAATCTTATTAAAAAAATGCTCAATATTAAATTTGTTCAAAAAATTATAATTAAGATATTAGAGCAATTTATCAAACTTAGTTAAGTTAGACAAACAAGTTATTAAAAATAATAGTTTTTTTACAATTGCTGATTAAGATTATTAAGGAAAAATGAATGGCAAATATTTTAGTATTAGGTGATACTATCATTGATGAATATATTTTTTTATCTCCCCAAAAAATATCAGACGAAGCTCCCGTTATCACCCAAAATATAAAAAAAATAAATTATAACCTAGGGGGGGGGTCAAACGTAGCAAGAAACCTAGCATCTTTAAACAACAATGTTACATATATTGGATTACAATCAAAAAAAACTAAAAATGAATTGACAAAATTATTTAAACAACAAAGAATAAAATCTTATTTATTCAATTCTGAAGATGCTGTCCCAGTCAAAACCCGCTTGATTAGTAAAAAACAACAAATAGATCGTTTTGACACAGTTCCAGATTTCAACTTTTCAAAAGAAAAAATATATTCACAAATAAATTCAATAATAAAAAATCTTCTTAAAAGTGTTGATTGCGTTGTAGTTTCTAAATATTTTTCAGATTTTTTAACACCTGATTTAATTAACCCTATTATAGAAGAAGCAAAAAAACTAAATATTTTTTCTATCTTTGATAATAGGCAAGATGACACCTTTTTATTTAAAAATTTTTCACTTCTAAAATTAAATTCTAAAGAGTTTAATAACTTAGTTAAAAAAGATAATATAAATAAAGTTTCACTAGATAAATCGATAAAAAATTTAAAAAAGACTCTAAATTACGAAAATGTAGTAATTACTAGAGCTGAGGAAAACGTCGTTTTGCTCGATTTTTCAAACACTCTTAAATATTACGAAGTTGCAGCGAAAGAAGTGGTAGATGTTTCGGGTGCTGGAGATACTTTTGTTGCTACTTTAGCAACTTTTTATAAAGAAAAAGGACTGCATGAAAGCATCTATTATGCAATAAAGGCATGTTCTGTTGTTGTTAAAAAATTAGGAACAGCAACATTAGACTTATTCGAATTGAGCGAGATAACCGATTCGTCAGTATTTGAGGGAAAATCAACAGAATCATTAGTAATTTCACATTTAAAAAAATTAAAAATTGAAAATCAAAAAATTGTTTTTACCAATGGAGTTTTTGATATTCTTCATTCGGGACATATTAAACTTCTAGCTGAAGCTAAATCATATGGTGATGTTCTAGTAGTAGGAATAAATTCTGATAAATCAACCAAATTATTAAAAGGTAGTAGTCGCCCAATAAACGACATACATGAAAGAATTAAAGTTTTATCTGCACTTAAATATGTAGATTATGTAATACCATTCGAAGAGTTAAATGTATCAAAACTTTTAAAGAAAATAAAACCCGATGTATACGTTAAAGGTGGCGATTATTCGGTAAAAACTCTTCCGGAAAAAGACTCTTTACATTATTGTGAAAAAGTTATATTTGTAAAATTAGCAGATGGAAAATCTACAACAAAAATAGTTGAAAAAATTTTTAAAAAAGAACAATAAATAAGAATTTTAACGATATGCCAAAATTATTTATATTTGATTTAGATGGGACATTAATAAACGATCAAAAAGAAATATTACCCGAATCAAAAGTAGCAATTAAAAATTTGAGTAAAAACAATAATCGTGTTGTTATTGCATCTGGTCGTAATTGTTCAATCCTTTTTGATTATGCTAAACAATTGGAGTTAAACTCCTATTTAATCGGATCTGGTGGAGCTTCTATTTATGACTATAAAAATAATAAATACTTCCGTGCTCCCCCAATTAAAGAAGAAATTGCTGTTCAACTAGTAAAATATGCAAAAACTTGAAAACGCGAAGTTTCAATTAATGATGGAATCACTAATTATCGCTATTATTTTGGAATATCTCCTAAACTCGATATTATTGACCCGGCTTTTTTTTCTAATGGTTCTCCTAATCCTAAGTACAATAATTTTGACAAAGAATTTAATATGAATCAGTATAAAACAGCAAGGCAAATATCTTTAAAAGCAGAAAAAATTACGATTGAAAAATACTGACCAATAATAAGTCAGAAATATAAAACCGATATTGACTGTCACATATCTTCTGAAACTTATCTAGATATTAGTGGAAAAAATATTTCAAAATTGTCTGCAGTATTATTTATCATGAAGAAAATCAAAGTGCTATCAGATGATGTTTATGTCTTTGGGGATTCTCAAAACGATATTCCTCTTTTTAAATATTTTAAAAACAGCATTTGTATGGATAATGCCCATTCAGAAATAAAAAAAATTGCAAAAAAAATAATAGGAAATAACAATTTACCAAGTATAGCCAATTTCTTAAATTCCAAAAATTTTTAATTGCTTTATCTATATGCATTAAAATTTTTTGTTTCAATACTAAAAACCAAAAAACTATCGATGATCATCTTTAAGAATAAAAACTAACCAAAAAAATCAAAACATAAAATATAATGAAAATGTCAAAGATGATATGCATATGCATCACCTTTGACATTTCTCTACACTCTAAAATTAAGGACATATTAATGAAAAATAACAAGAAGAAAAAAATCATATTGGGATCACTATTTGGTATTGGTTTACCACTAGTAGCTGGAATTGCTGCTGCATGTAGTGATACTCAACCTACTACTAAACCGGCTGATGATCAAGCTGAATCGACTAACCAAGTGGCTTCTTTCTATACTTCTTTAGGAACCAATGGTTACTCTGTTCGGGATAATTCAAAACTAGCTTCTACTGTAACCCAAGCAGACATCGAATCTTCAGATGGAATTAATAACTTATTATCAACTAATAAACAAATTCCATCCTTAGATAAATCTTTAACAGGATACTCATTAGAATTCAATTTAGAATCTCATAATGACACTGAAGGGACTTTACAAGTACGAGTTTTTGTCGTTCAAACTAAAGATGAAATAAAAACATATTTTGAACCAAATAATAAAACTAATTCATCTCAAACAGCAACTGGCGGACAAGTTATTACAATTACTGGTTTTGCAAAAGCTAGTCAGTTATCAGATCAAGATGTTGCAAAATTGTATTTTAGTAAAATCCAAGACACCTATCGTGTAAATGCACAAACAATGACATCAACAACTGTAACACAAGCAATTAATGCTATTGAAGCTAATCCAACTGACCCATTATCTGTTTTAAATGGTTTTTTACCTACTACTCCACAAACTGCAATGCTTCCAAGTGCGCCAAGCGGATTTAGTGTTGAATTATTAGACCCAGCTGCAGGATCTGAAGATAATGGCACTTTAACTGTTAGTATTGCTTTAACTAAAACAACTGATAAAAATAAAGTTTATTACAGAACTGGTGGTGAATCATCAAATACTGCAACAGGCAAACTAATTACAGTTAATGAATTTCAAACTAATGCTTCTCAATCTCAACAAGCTACTATTAAAACTTTTTACCAACAATTTACTAATGCTACTACAACGCCATTAGCTGTTGATAATGAATCAACAACTTTACCTAGTGAATACATTACAAACAAAGGTAGCAATTTAACGACATTCGCAGCACTAAATGATTTGTTAACCCAAAAACTTAATGATATAACAGGTACAGGTTTAACTGTAAGTATTTCGGGATTAGAAGCTGACGATGCTAAAGGACAAATGAAAATCCACGTGACTGTTAATCAAACAAAAGATACTAATACAATTCAATTTGATACTAATGGCAACCCAGTAGCTAGTGGGCAAACTGCTGGAATCGATGTAATCTTAAGTGGCTTCCAAACCACTGATCAAAAAGCAGAAGCTCAAAAAACTGCTGCAATTACAAGTTTTTATAATCAAACCGGAATCCAAAACTTAAATTTTCTACCTGGTATGGTAATTACTAATCCACCAGCAGGAGACTGAGCCTTCCAAATCAATAAGGCAACAGATAAACTGGCTACATTAAATACAATATTATCTCAATCTCAAAACCGGTTTGCATCGGCTCCAACTACAATTGAAGGGCTAAATGGAACTCTTACTAAAGATTCAACTTTCTCTGTTGCTATTAATGCAGTTGCAAGTGATCATGATGGAACCTTAACAATTAATTTCACAGTTGAAAAAACTAATGGAACTGATCCTGTTACAAAATATGGATCAGATGGTCAAGTTTTAACTGATACCAATGCTGTTGGTAAAAGTATCACTGTTTCCATTTTCAGTAATTCAGTATCATCTTATTACACTGATTTACCTAATAGATTGTTGGCAAACGAATCTTTATTTGGAAACAAATTACCAAGCGAAATACTAAATAGTATTAATAATACTTTCACACACAACGGAAATACTATTACTAATACTGCAGTCACAGATTCAAACCAACGGGCAACTGGGATATCACAAGTTAACGATTTATTAAGTGGAACAACTTTAGAAACATTAGGTAGTATTGATCCATCTCATTCACTTCGGGTCAGTGCTAAAGCCGATGATGCTTCAGGAACTATTACTCTAACAGTTTATGTTGTTAAAACCACTGGTGCAGGATCAACCGAAACTCCTCCTAGTTCATTACCAGTAGAAGGGTTTTATACATTTGATGGAACTTTTGTACCAATTCAAAATACTACTTCACCAGCAGTTCCGACTTCACCAGAAGTAGGTAAAATAATTCCAATCAGTGGATTTCAAAAAACCTCTGAAAGAGAAACCTCAAATACAGCCGCTATTAGACAGTATTACACTAACATTACAAGTAAACTAGGGGGTGCTGCAAAAGTTTCTTCACAAGCTACTACTGTAACTGCAAGCGCAGCAGCTACTGAACTAGAAAATGCAAGCACTCAGGAAGCTATTGTTGCAGCTATTAACAAGTATGCTCCGACGGGTACTGAAGCATTTAAAATACTTTCTCAAGATTTAACTGCAGCTGGATACCAACTAGAAATTACAAATATATCGCCAAATGCTGATGGCACTTCACTCACTTTTAATTTTGGAATCAAAGACTCTGCTGGTGAAACAATTTCGACCAACGGAGTTGATAAAAGTGGAACAAACGAAGGAGTAGAGATTACTCTTACGTTTACTCCTACTGCTACACGAACTCCTAATGCTTAAAATATCCACAAAAAATTTATGGTATTCATAAGTAATTTAATATTCCTTTTGAAAATACATAATATTAAAAAACTAATTAAAAATGATTACTTTTGTAAAAAAGCAATGTTGTAATTTAAAATTAACTTAATTAGTCCAATATTATTGGGCCACCATCATATAACCTTCGCTGATATATATTTAAAAAACGTTCCACCATTAAAAAAATAAACTATCATAAAGACACTTAAAACTTACTTACATAAGGAGTCTGCAATGGCAAAAGGATTAATGAAAATCTCACCTAAACTATGAACTTTACTAAATAACCAATATAATCGGGAACTAGCAACTGCTGCTTTATTTTTTGAATACTCAGCTCGATTAGACGAATTTGGGATGACCCACTTCTCTGATTTAATGTATGTTTGAGGTAACGAAGAAGTTCATCACGGAATTAAAATCTTTGAATATCTAAAATCACGAGACAGCTGAACGCGAACTAACGCTTTAATGTTACCCAAACCATTAGATACAACTGATCCAAGAATTATTCTTGAAGCAGTTACTGAATACCAACGGGGTGTTTCAGATACTTTTTCAGAAATTGCTGAAGAAGCTTTATTAACTAAGGATTTTGCAACATATAACTTTGTGAAGTTCTTTATTGAAGACCAAATTGGCGAAGAAAAGAAATGTACGGATCTAAGTGATGCTTTCCGATTATCAAAAGACTATTTACGTGTTGATAAACGGATTAAAGAAATTCGTAAAGAATACCATCACGGTGAAGCTACTTCATTAACTTCAGAACACTAAAACTAGTTCTTTTATTTTAAAAAACCAGAGAAAGGAAACTCCTTCTCTGGTTTTTATTTACTCTCTTGCATATTTACAAAATTTAATCAAATTTGAATAATCCAAAAAACGCATCCAAGAACTTAATTTATTCACTAAGTTTGATAATAAAAAACAGTAAAATCACGTAACGTAAATCCGCAAAATCGCGTATCAAAAATACGTAAAATAAGTTAACAAAAATCTGTAAAATCAATTAACTAAATCTATTTTAATGTAAGACATATCCAAACAACTAAGGACTTTATACGGAAAAATACCTTTCTAGAATAGCAGATAAAATACTATTAGACAATTTGCAAGCCCAGGGCGCTCTGTATTAATTGAAGGCCCTAAATGGTGTGGTAAAACAACCACAGGGGCTTCAATTAGCTAAAAGCGTTTTATATATGCAAAATCCGTCTGAAAAAAGCAAAACTTAAAATTAGCAAAAATTGATCCTTCTACTTTATTAGAAAGAGAAAACCCAAGATTGATAGATGAATGGCAATTAGCACCCCAGTTATGGGATGCAATTAGATACAAAATAGATAAACAAAGCAAAAACAATCTTTTCATATTAATAGGATTAGCTAGTCCAATAGATAAAACTCTAATTTCTCATTCCGGAACAGGAAGAATTGCAAGAACAACAATGAGACCTATGAGTTTATTTCAATCAAATAACAGCAATGGATCTGTATCATTATTTAATTTATTCAATGGTTCTAAAAATGTCAAAGGAACTAGTAAAACTACTTTAAAAGAGTTAGCATTTTGAATTTGTCGCAGAGGTTGACCCGGATCTTTAAACAAGCAAGAAAACACAGTTTTGCTACAAATGAAAAATTATTTAAAGTCCATCATAAATAGTGATCTTAAGATTGTTGATAATGTCAATAGAAACTCAAGCTGAGGTGAATCTATTCTAAAATCTTATGCTCGTTTTATTGGATCACAAACTAAAACTACTAAAATTTTAAAAGACATCGAAGAAAACAATTCTTTTACTATATTTTTGTCTACTCTGAATTCCTACCTAGAAGTTTTCAAAAATTCATATGTTTTTGAAGATGTAAGTACATGAAATCCAAACTTAAGATTTAAAACAGCTATTCAAACCAGTCCAACAAGGTATTTTTGTGATTTATCAATCGCTGTAGCTGCATTGGGAGCAGGTCCATCTGATTTAATTCAGGACTTAAAAACAATGGGTTTTTTTGAAAATTTATGTATTCGAGATTTGAGAACATATGTACAATCTTTAGATGGAGATTTATATCATTATCGTGATCGTTATGGATTAGAGTGCGATGCAATTATCCATTTAAGAAATGGCAAATACGGATTAATAAAAATCAAAATTGGTGATCCAGACGAAATTGATCAAGCTGCAAAAAATATGAAAAAATTAGTAAATAATTTAAATACAGAAAAAATGCAAAACCCCAGTTTTATGATGGTATTAGTAGGTATTGGGTCTTACGCTTATAGACAAGAAGATAACGTTTTAGTAGTGCCAATTAGCTGCTTAATAAATTAGGTTATATTTTTCTTTCATAAACTAATTATTTCATTTCTTTAAACGTTAATAATCGATCTCTATAATATTCATATTGTTTTTGACGTAATTTAATTTCAGCCGGAAGACCTTGAGTAACACTATTATTTAAAATATAAAATTTTTCGAGTATTAAAGAAATTCTGTTTTGAATTTCTAAACTAGGTAATGGAACTTCATAATTGTTAATAATTCTTAAATTAAGACCTCCACGAGTCCCATCCCCATTAGAAATACTCCTAAGATTAAAATATTGAGATTTTAGATAAAAAAACAAATATTTATAATTAACATTTTTATTTAATACTAGCGAACATAGTGATTGGTTGGTACATAATGGAATTTTATTAATCGCTACTTTACCTCTAGTTTTTCCTTGGCCTGCAAGAGCTATAATAATTGAATTTTTTGGGACTATTTTTGTGCTGCTATTATCGTATCCAAGTTTCGTAATATAATCATTTGTCTCATATATCATTTCCTTGTTTATTTCTCCAGAACTCATTCAAGGAATATCTCCACCTTCTCAAAATTCTGTATTAGAAGTAGAAGGAGTTGCTCCAGCAAGAGTTTTTGCAATAGTTGATATTTTTACTAATTGAACATTTTTAATATCTGTGAATAAATACTTAGAGTAATACTCATACTGCTTTCTTCTATCTGTAAGTTCTGTAGTAAGTTCTGTAGTAAGTTCTGTAGTAAGTTCTGTAAATGAATCTAAGATTTTAACAATTTCTTTTTGAATTTCAAGGGGTGGGAGGGGGATTTTGAAATCTTTAAACTCTTCTTTTGTTATCGTTTTTATAGTACTTCCTCTAGCAGATAAAGATTCTAAATCAAATTTCCTTTTTAATTGATAAGCAAAGTATTTTTTAATAATTGAAATTTTAAAAGAATCAAAAATTCCTAGAGTTCTATCTATATATGAATCATAATTCGTTATTGCTACTTTTCCTATAGACCCTTGCAAAGTAACTATTACTGTCCCTTTTTTAACAAAGACACTCATAGATTTAGCTTTTTCTGATATCCGTTTTTTAGTTATTGCATTCAAATTAAAATTATCACAGACATCTGCAACTTGGACAAACGGCATTGAATTTTTACCATCATATCAAGATAGATTTCCGTATGGTTGAGGAAAGGACCCTCTTCTATACGTGGCAATGTCTTTTAATGGAACCATTTTTACCCCATCCGGACACATTTTCTTAACTAACTTATCAATATAATTCATCTTATTTACCAGATTCAATTTTATCTATGATTGCATCTAATTCTTTACGAATTTTTTCTTGCTTTTTTACAGTTTCTTTTATTTGATTATTAAGGACTTTAATATCAATTACTTCACGAGTGTCTTCTTTCATTAAATACTTGTTAACTGATAAGTTTCAATCGTTTTCTTTGACTGTATTTAGATCAACATTTTTACAGAAGTATTGCACGTCTTTTTTATTGCGAATTGCTTCAACAATCTTAGTAATGTTTTC
>NZ_JHXT01000024.1 GCF_000687795.1 Mycoplasma testudinis ATCC 43263 | reverse complement strand
TCCCTACTGATGAACTAACAGTTTTTTCAATGAAACCATTCCGGCGATTGGAGTTTTCAGAACGCTCGTATTCGCTTCTTCCTAAATGTTCATCCATTTCGGCTTTAAGAAGTGCATTCAGTGGTTCAGAAAATACTTCTGTCATTGATTTAATTAAACTATTGGCACTGCTAGCATCAAAAATATCTGGGTTTCCTAGTACCAATTGGTTAAATTGGTCCATTACTTTTCGATAATTTTCAGATTTAGGTGGTTTTGGAGTTATTTTCTTTGCCATCTTGTTAATCATCCTTAATTAATTATTTGAATTTTAACACGATGCCAATTTAACACACTTATTTCATTACTACCAACGCTTGCTTAAATGTTGTTTACTGTGTGTTTTCATTGTTTTAGGTTAATTAAAATCTCTAAAAAACTACTTTTGGTTTTAAAACAATGCAAATATTTATCTATCAATGTGCTCTTTAGCAACAATAAATCTATAATATTAAAGAAATTAATAAGCGTTAACATCATCCTAATGATTTTGACGCGTATTCTAGGAGAAATTATGAAATTAATAGCTTACGGTGTTAGTTCAGACGTAGAAGCACCAGCATTTAAAAAAATTAACAAAAAATATGGTCATGACTTGAAGTTGGTGGAAGATCGTTTAACTATAGATACAGTAGATCAAGCTGCTGGATTTGAAGCAGTAATTATTCGTGAAAACGATGATGCAGGAAAAGCGGTTGTTGCTAAATTAATCAAACACAAAATTAAATATTTAATTACCAGGACAGCAGGATTTAACCACATTGATGTTGCACAAGCTAAAAAAGCTGGAATAAAGGTTGCTCGGGTTCCAAGTTATTCACCGACTGCAATTGCTGAATTAGCAGTATCGATGACAATGGCATTATCTCGCCACCCGCTATATTTTGCATATAAATCAGCTTTACACTATGACTTCACAGTTGAAGCTAACGGCTTTAGTAAAGAAATGAAAAACAGCACAGTCGGAATCTTGAGTGTTGGAAAAATTGGAGTTCAATACGCTAAGATGATGAAGGGGATTGGAGCTAAAACAATTTTAGGTTTTGATCCATACCAAAATGACGAATTTAAAGCCTTGGGTGGAAAATATGTTGAATTAGATGAATTATTAAAAAAATCTGATGTTGTTTCGGTTCACACTCCATATTTCCCTGGAAAGAACGAAAAAATGATTAATGCAGATTTTATTAAGAAAATGAAAAAAGGTGCAATTTTAATTAATTGTTCTCGTGGTCAATTAGAAGACGATGCAGCTATTTTAAAAGCCTTGCAAACTAATAAACTACATGCAGCAGGATTAGACGTTGTTGAAGATGAAGCACCTTTATTCAGAATGAAACACAAAAAGATTGATAACCCTGTTACTAAAAAACTTTTGGATTTATTTCCTCGTTGTTTAATTACTCCTCATATCGGTTGATACACTGATTCAGCTGTTGAAGGAATGATTACAACAGCATTGGAAGACCTTAAAGAATTATCTGAAATTGGTAAGAGCGTTAACGGATTATAATCTTTTAATTAACTAATTTATAACTCAACAAAGATATCAAGTATTGTTATGCGAAAGCTTATCTACTTGATATTTTTTTTATGATTTTTAATGCAGAAGCCATAACTATTTTGAGTAGGGCTGATAAATGCTATCGAAATTACAATTTGTATTCGGCAGATATGGAATTTAAATTCGGTAGAATAGGAATTTTGGTTTTATTTTCATATAATGATTTATAAGATAAACAGATCAATAAAAACAAAACTTTTAACTTATATAAGGGATTTTCCCGTAACTCTTGTTACTGGTGCTAGACAAGTTGGCAAATCAACGTTATGTTTGCAATTAAAAGATGAGTTATGCTGAAATTACGTTTCATTGGACATTGAGGAAAATCTAGATTTGGCGCTGTATGACCCTAATTTATTTTTCAAAACTTTTCCTTGTCCTTTAATTATTGATGAAATACAAAAAGCACCCTCACTGTTTAAAAAAATAGCGCCATTAGTAAATAAAGCAAGATATGAAAAACGCAATCCAAACGGAATGTTTATTTTAATTGGTTCTCACCAATATGAATTGATGAAAAATGTAACAGAGTCTTTAGCAGGAAGGATTGGTATTTAACTATGCCAACTTTATCGTTCAACGAGATCCAAGATCGAATAACTATTCCATTTGAAATTATTCCAGAAAAACTTTTGAGCTGAAATAACTCAAGTTTTACTAAAGATTTACTGTTTAAATTAATTGTAAGAGGTTCATATCCTGAACTTTACCGTAATCCAAAACTTAATAGTTCAAATTTTTACGATAGTTATTTAAAAACATATTTAGACAAAGATGTGGGTGAAATAGTTTCTGTACATAACAAGACGCTATTTAGAAAGTTTATTGAATTGCTAGCGTCCTATACCGGCTGCGAAATAATCTATTCAAATATTGCGAATAAATTGAGAATAGACATTAAAACAGTAGCCAGCTGAATTGGCGTTTTAGAAACTTCTAATTTAGTTTACTTTTTAGAACCTTATATTGAATCATCGTTATCAAAGCGAGTAATAAAACGATCTAAAATTTATTTTAACGATACTGGACTAGTATGCTTTTTATTAAAACAAAATGACCCATTAACTTTAAGTAAAGGAGTTACTAGTGGACATCTAGTGGAAACATACGTTATTAATGAAATAATTAAGTCATACGCTAATTCTGATGTTCTCAGCCCAGGTTTTTATTATTATCGCAATCGCGATCAAAACGAAATTGATTTAATAATGATCAAAAACGGAAAATTGAATTTGATTGAGATTAAATCAGGTGTTAGATATGGAGAAAGTGATATTAAAGCATTTAAGAAATTAGCAGCACCAGATTATGAGGTAGATTTATGTGCTGTTATTTGTACAGCCAGTATGATTTATCCAATTAACAAAAAAACTTATGTACTACCTATTAGTGTTATTTAAGGATATTAAAAATGCAACGTGTAGAAAATCATTTAACAAAATATTTAATTAAACCAACAGTCGAAGTTGTTGAGTGATGACTTGCTGAATGGGATAGACATCAAAATTATATTGATCAAGAAAATGCGCTAAATTATTTGTTTAATGAGACATTTAAATTTAACAATAATCTTAGTGAAATTCTAATAAAATGTAGTGTTTTAAACAATTTTTATAGCACCAATATTTACGATATATATTCTGTTGCGTCCCACATAAAAGACTTAAATATTGACAAGAGGTTATCAGAAGACGATTTATCCATTGTTAACGAAATCGCATTTGTTCCAAGTCTTAAAAAAATTTTTATTCTTTTGCTACAAAATATTGCAGTCATCATAATCCTGCAAATTACCCAATTTACGATTCGTATGTAAAAAAGGTTTTGTACTTTTACAAAAAGAAAGATAAATTTGATAATTTTTCATCAGATGATCTTAGAAACTATGAAGTTTTTCATAGGGTCTTGCAACATTTTCAAAAGTTTTATGCTCTCGGAAAATTTTCATTAAAGCAATTGGATCAATATTTATGGCAATTAGGTAGAAGATCTTTTCCTAACAAATACTAAAAAGAAGAACGAAAAATTAATTTGTCAAGTGAGTGAACTAAGACATTTAAATAAAAATTGAAGTTCATTCTTGACATACACAATTCACATATTTTCCATTGCCTGTTAAAAAAAAGGAAAATAAATTATAATAAGCACGACTAAATTAAGATGCAAGATTTGGATACCCCAATTATTGGTTGGCTATCTCTTGCATTTAAAAACTATAGTAATAGTAAATACAACTAAATCTATAAGAGTCATCAAAAGTCACTATGACTTATTTATCTAATATCAAAAAGCATTATGAATAACCCAAATTTTAAAAGCCTTGGCGTCAGCGACGAAGTCGTTGAGCAATTATCAAGGTCAAACATTACTGAACCAACTTCAGTTCAAATTCAAGCCATCCCTAAAATCTTAGAATATAAGAACGTTTTAGCAAAAGCTCCCACTGGAACCGGAAAAACAGCTGCCTTTGTCATTCCTATTGTTGAACATTTAAAAAAGGCGACTAGTCAAAATCCTCGTGCCATTATTTTAAGTCCAACCCGAGAATTATCAGAACAGATCTTACAAACTTTTAAACTCTTAAACTTTGGAACTAAATTACGAACAAGTTTAATCATTGGTGGTGTTAAAGAATTTCATCAGATTAAGACTTTACGTCAAGGGGTTGACATAGTCGTCGCTACTCCTGGAAGACTTCGAGATTTAATTTCTTCAAATAAAATTGATATCAATGAAATTAACCACTTTGTCTTAGATGAAGCTGACATGATGTTGGATATGGGTTTTATTGAAGATATTAAATTTATTCATAAAAGTCTTAAAAAACCAGCTCAAACTGTATTGTTGTCTGCAACTATACCAAAAAACATTCGTAATTTGGCAGAACGGATGATGCCTAATCATGAGTATGTTGAAGCTAAATTAGATGACGCTGATATTCCTCATATTGAACAAAGCGTATTCTATTTGGATTCTCGCCTTAAAAAAGATTTACTTAAAGCTTTAATCGAAAAAGATCCTAAAGTTACTTATATGGTTTTTTGTAACCGTAAAAGAACAGTAGATTTATTAAGCCAATTTTTGTTTAAACTTGGCATTAAAGCTCGTGGTATTCATGGAGATAAACCGCAAAATGTTCGGAAGAAAACAATTGACGCTTTCAAAGATGGGGCTACAACAGTTTTAGTAGCCACTGATGTTGCTGCTCGGGGAATTCACGTTAATAAAGTTGGAGTAGTAGTTCAATACGATATTCCTAATAACACTGATACTTATATTCATCGAATGGGGCGAACTGGTCGAGCTCATGAAAAAGGTCTTTGTGTATCTTTCTGTTCAGCTTTTGAAAAGGTTGATATGGATGATATTAACCGGAGAATGAAAAATGCAATTGAAGTCCGGGATGTTGCTGACTATGGTCTTGAACCAATTAGTATTCCCGAACGTGAATCATACCGGACCGGGTTAAATCCATCATACAAAGTTCAATCCCGATTTAATTCCAAATATAATAATGATCATCGACCTAGAGATCGTTATCAAGGAAATCGTTTTAATAATCGTCTTCGAACCGTCGAAACTTCAACTGATGGTAGCGGAATTAAAAAAGAATATGGTGATCGTCCGTTTAATAACCGTCCATCCCGTTTCGATCAAAATCATCAAAATCATGGTGGAGACACTCGTTCATTTAACCGATTTAGCCGTCATAATGACAACCGTAAAGATCGCAATGGTGAAAACCGCAGTGAAGAAGGAAGAAAATCATTCGGTAACAAATGATCACACGATTCACGTCGCGATGGAGATCGTCAAAATCGTTTTAAAAGAGGTCCGGGCGGTCCAAGGTCTTCTTTCTTAAAACAACGCGCAACTCAAAGCGGACCAAAAAGTAAATTAAGAATTGCCGAAAAGGTTATTAAAAAATCTAATGATTCAGATTCTGAATCCTTTATGTAAATGTGATTAACCATCTTGGAATATTAATTGTTAGTGTTGAAGAAGCGCAAGGTTTTATAAAAACCATTCAAAGACACAAAAAAACAAACCAAATAAAAATTATTAAGCAAACCAAAAGTTTGCTTACTTTTGATTTAGAAATGAATCAATTGTGAACTTCTTACTTTAATCAAAAACTCAAAAAGACATCTAGTCGCTTCATAAGGGTGAGTTTGTTCTATTCCAGAATTGGTAAGGTTAATGCCGCAATAGCAACAACAACTTTGATTAATAATGGGTGTGATTTGATTATTAATTTAGGAACTGTTGGTGGGATTAGTAGTACTTGTAAAGTTGGCGATTTATTTTTAGTTGATCAAGCCTTTTATCGCGATTTTGATTTGACTCCATTTGGTTATAAGTTTGGTCAAGTTCCGAATAATCCAATAACCTATTGTCTTGATTCTAGATTAATTAAATTAACGAGTAAATGGTTAAATACGACTCAAGTTTGTTATCAATTCGGGGGAGTAGCTACTGGAGACAATTTTGCAGATAAAAAGACTTTCAAGCTATTAAACGATAAAAATATGTCTTTTAAAATCGTTGATATGGAAGCAGCAGCAATCGCTCAAACTTGCTTGTTTTTCAAAACACCTTTATTATGTCTTAAAGTTGTATCAGACTTAATTGATTTAAAAAACAATAAACTAATTCATGAAAAAAATATGACTTTATGTACTGACGTAATAGGAACAATCGCCAAAGTATTATTGTTTGACATTTAAGTTATTAAGATACATCTCATTTCATAAAATAAATTAGAGCCAAAATAGAAATTAATTTTATTAACTAATTAGTTTTAAGTAATCTAGCATTAAACGTTTTGTGTTATTACGGTATGCCAACAGTTTTTCATTAAGTTCTGGAAAAAAAGTTCATTGGTATGCAAAACATGTAGTTGCGTATAAAAATTCTTTTATAATCTCATAATCTAAGGTTTTGAAATAGGTCTCACTAATTCTTTTTAAGTCTTTTAAGGGGTATTCAATTTCTCTTAAAAAATTGCATAAATCCCAATATTTATGGTTTCTTGTGCCTCATTCAAAATCTAGGAATGTTACGTTTTTATCGTCCCAAATTAAGTTTGACGGGCGTAAATCATTATGACTTGCAATTAATGGTAGGCTTTTATATTTTTCGATTAATTCCCGGTATTTGTTTCAAGCTTTTTCAATTCCTTTAAAATCAGCAATTTTTTCAAAACAATAAAAATCTCTTTTAGACATTTTTTGAGTAACTTTTAGTTTTTGAAAATTCCGCAATGTTTTTGAAAAAGCTTTAATAAATTTTTCACTACGGCATTCTGTGATTGTCGGGATTCGTCCTTCGACTCATTTTTTAATTGCATTACCTGTTTTATCATCATAATACACGAAGCCACCATAGTTGTCCATTGCCTTTAAAAACAATGATTCATTATTGCGATTGATTTGGATGTTGCCAATTCTTACTTGGAATTTTTGGTTTTGCTGATTCACCACAAAATATGAAGTATTGGTGAACCCCTCATTAATTACTTCCATTCTTGTTACTCGATTTTCAGACTCCGGCATTTTTGTTTCGAATAATTGTTTTATTTGATTAGTTATTGTAGACATTTGGTTTATCCCTTCCAACAAATTTCCATGTGAAATTACCTTTTCAAAATTATAGTAAGAATTTTATATAAAAGCAATTTTAAGTTAATAACTATGGAGATATTTTTATTGTTGTTAACTATAAATCCAATCGTTTTTTAAAGTATGTCAATCATTTTAATTTTCAATTTGGTCGGCTCAAATTTTTTAAAAATTGTATTGTTTTTTAATAAATATTTCAACAGCAATTATTTTTTAGTTATATTGTCTAGGTTGCAAGATTGATACGCTAATTACATATGCAAATGTTTACATATCGTTCCATCTGTTAAAATAGGTATTAAATACGACTTATAAGTCAAAAGCAGCTTTTTAAATATTTAAAATATAAAGCTTTTTAATCATCATCTTGCATCGCTTTGGCTTCTTAGTATTGTTTATCTAAACCCATGGATGTAAGATATGAAACAATCTAAATTTAATCTAAAAACTTGAGTAATTACTTGAAGCGTAATTGGTGCTGTCGGTCTTGTTGTACCTGTTGTGATGGTCTTGGATTCATCTTTTGATAAAGGTAGTGTTTTGCGAGAAGAAAGAGTTGATGAATCAATTGATAATATCGATCAACTCAAAAATCAAATATCAGAGTATTACAAAAAACTTGATATGGATAATTCGTTTGTGGTTGTCAAATCTTTGCAATCCGAACCATCTAGTGCGTTTGACGTTTCTAATAATTTGTCTGACGGGACATCTTTAGAGACTATTAATGTCAAACTTTCAAAACACATTCCTGAATTAAGTGAGAGTTTAATAAAGTCTGGATATAAAGCAGTTTTAGTAAAAGAACCCAATACTGATGCAAACCTTACTGGAACATTGAAACTACATTTAGTTATTCAAAAAGTAGATGATGGGAAATTAGAATCATTTACGCCTGACGGGTCAATCAGTTCAGATCTTACAAAGGTAGGTAAAATAATATCTTTAACTGGGTTTTCAACTCTAACTCCGCAACCAGTTCCACCACAACCTCAGCCCCAACCCCCAGTCCCTCAACCTGCGCCTGCTACTTTTAATTTGTTGACTCCTATGTCACCCATTGGAACAGATTTGCAAAGTCAATTTTATCGTTGGCGGATTCAATTTCCAGGAGTAACAACAAAACAGATGGCAATTTGATATTTGCAGGCTGTTGTTTCTAATAATAAAAAAGATGATTTTGTTAACCAAATCATTAATTTGTTTAATAATGATGCTAGCTTTCGAACGGACGTTTTTATAGTGACATTTAATCCTGAAGATATTGCTAATGTCGCGTCTGCTCAAAACGGATATTCCTCAACAGGAGATACTCTCGTTGCTGGAGGTCACAGTCCTACCGGAACAACGGGTGCACCGACAGGAGACAATAACGGAATGAACACAAGTTCCAAAATAAATGGTCTAGTTGGATTAAGAAAAGAATTGAATAATTTATTAAGTTTAAGTTCTTTCCAAAAGCCAGATATTAACAACCCTTATACTAATCCTAGTGCAATTGCTGTTGGTCAAGCAAATAACACAGGAAAAATTATTGGAGCTTTAGTTCCAAATATGAAAACGCAATTAATTCATTTAACCAATGGAGAATATAATGGGATAACTGTTGACAATACATTTTTGTCAAAATTATCATTTAGTGCAGATACCAATGGATCATCGTTGCCTGTTAGTTCGAAGTTTATTAAAAACCTTGATCTTTATCGAGCAAATCCAAGCCCCCATTATTATATGTGAGTTGATGATGACGGTTATTACAAGGGAATTGCTTTTAAACTAGAATTTGATATTAATGGAGTGTATGTAACTTTTGATAAAGCGTTAGCTATTTCAAAATCCAAAATTACTTTAGATCAATTAAAAACTAGTGATTTTTCTGGGCCTAATTTTATAGCTCAAGAGCTTTCAGACCAACGTGCCTTTCTAAAAACTTATGGTTATGGTTTAGCAAATTTAGTTTGAACTTATAAGCCTTAATTTTTGATTATTTGAATAAACAAACAATAAAAATATCAGGTTACAAATAACCTGATATTTCTTTTCGTATATGGGATTTGAAGATTAAACTGATTTGGTTAATGCGCCTCTAAAGTAAGCAACGTAGTTAGCAACAATACTATTTGCAAAATCTTGTTGTTGATCTTGGTGATAATATCAATACATAATTTGTCCAATTGGTAAATCAACTGTTTGATTTCCACTATTTGCTGATTTAGTGAAGTCTTTGTTATTTGTACTTGTTTGACTATATTGAGCATTAACTGGTACAGCAGTAATATAAGCATTACCACTAGAATCAAGTGTTACTTTTTGTTTTTCGTTTAAAGTAAACGATAAATCTCCTCTTCCGTTTACTGTTCCATTTACGACTGTGCTTCCGCCATTTCTAGCTTGTTCTTGATAATTGTTTAATAACCAACTTCAAGTGAAAGTTGTCGAATTATCAGTCGGAGTAGTTGCTGATTTAACAGAGGCATCAAAAGCAGATGGATTAAAATTAGCAATTTGTCGGTCTTCAAGAGAGTCTGAACCAAAAATTCAAGTAACTTGGTTTCCAAATTTAAAAGAAATCATGTAACCATTAGTTCAAGCGTATCTGTCACCTTTATTATATCCAGCTTTAATTTCAATTCGTAATTGATTTAAGGCTGTGGTATTAGTTCGTTGTGAGAACATTACACGTAACATATTTGTAACATCGCTAGCGATGCTATTGTTTCAATTATTTTGTAAGAATTGACTAACTTGAGCTTGACTCATATTTTGAAGTCCAATTGAATCATAATACTTTTGGTTAATTGGACTTCATGGATTTGAATTGCTAACCAATCCTTTGGTTTCGCTTGGCGGCAAGACAAAACTAAAGAATCCTTTAACTGTAATCGTTATTTGTTTAGTTTTAACCGACTGACTAGAAGTCGCTGGTAAAGAAACATTATAAGTGTAATCAATTGCTGACTTATTATTTTGATTAGCTGCAGCACTTACAAAAGTTGCAGTTCCACCATTAGCATTTTGAGGTGTTTTGATTGTGTAGTATTGTGTTGGATTGACTAACGCTTGACTAACAAGAATACTAGAATCATTTGAAGCCGCACTTGCGTTTGCTCCAATAAATAAATCTGCTAGCTGATTAACAGTCATCGCAAATCCTGTAATATGTAAGAACACAACATCAAGCGAACCAGAATCTCCGTAAGAATAAGAATAACTTAATTCAACGGTTGTTCCAGAATTAACTATTCGTGAAGATACATATGTCAATTTTATATTTTTGTCGTGTTCTGGTAGAGTTCCGTAAGCCAATTCCAATTGTTGTTGGTCAACTTTTCCGTTAACTACAATCTTATTTAAGGCCTCTTGTGCTGATAAATTGTCATATGCTGCTGTGTGAACGCGATCTGGTAGTAATGTTCGGATTTCAGAAGTTGGTGGGTAAACATTAGTTATTTGAAAAGTTACATTGGCGGTTTGATTGTTTGAAGATGCTGATAAACTAATATCAATGTTGCTACCATTTACTTTTGCTGTAATTGATTTTTGATTAACAATAATGTTAGCTGGAACACTCACACTGTAATAATTTGCTAGTTCGCTATAATTTCCTGTTATTTTCGCAGCAATTGAATCTGGAGTTTCGGTTTCGTGTCCTTCGGTAATTGGCTGATTAACAAAGATTTTAGCAAGATCTTGATTTGTGAATGTTGTACTATGAGTATTTTCATCAGGTTTATTGTTGGGTTGTGGTGTTGTTGGTTTATCATCACCGCTGTTAGCAGCGGTTGTATCTGCTGTTTTTTTATCTGAACTTGGCTGTGAACTTTTGGTTGTGTCTGCTTGTGGTTTTTGCGTCGCTTGAGAACAACTTGCAGCTGTAATTGCAACAACACTGGTCACGCCTAATAAGGCAAATGATGAAGATCATTTGAGTTTTCTAGATTTTTTCATTCTGCTTCCTTAAAGTTAAAACTTTTTAGTAGATTCAACAATCAAATTTAATAGTTTTATAAAAATTGTTGGAATCGGATTTGACATCGGTTTTACGAATTGTAAACAGCAATATCCACAAAATGGATTATATGATTATACCTATATATATTAATTACTGTGGTATTTTCTTTATGTGTAAGGGCTTCATAACCGCTACAACTAACATGAAATTTTCTTCAAATTGATTGTGTTTTACCTTTTGTTTTGCAGAAATAATAATCAAAATTTATAAAAATTGATTGAAATATTAGGGTTTTTATACTTTTTTCCTTATTTTTGTGTCTTTTCATATATAATTTATTTGCTTTGGGCGCTCTTACCAAGCGCGATATGGAAAATAAAACAAAGATCTTTAATTAAAAGTCGAGTCGACTATAAAGGTTTTTTATGCAAAAGACAACAATGTTAAAAAAAGAAGCAGCAATCAAAAATCGAAAATGATTTGCGGTCGATGCTTCAAACTTGATTTTAGGAAAGTTAGCTGTTAAAGCAGCAGATTTATTACGTGGAAAAAATAAAGCGGACTTCACTCCAAACCAAGATTGTGGTGATTTTCTAATTATTTATAACACTGATAAAGTGTTGCTATCTGGCAACAAAGCTTTGACAGAAAAATGATACCGTCATAGTCAACACATTGGCGGGATCAAAAGTCGTACAGGAAAAGAAATGTTGGAACAACAATCTGACAAATTGGTTTATGGCGCTATAGAAGGAATGCTTCCTGGAAACAGAATTAGCAAATTCATTATTCGTAAATTGAAGGTTTATAAAGGACCCGAATATAAAGAAAGTGCTCAAAATCCAACTGTATTAGATTGATCACCTAAAAAGAAAGGAGTTAAATAATTATGGCAGATAAATCATTTTATGGATTAGGACGTAGAAAATCGTCTGTTGCCCGTGTTACTTTAACTCCTGGAACTGGAAAAGTAACTGTGAATAGACGCGATCCTTCACAGTATTTTCCAAACAAAATCGTAATTCAAGATATGGAACAACCATTGGAATTGACCAATACAAAATCTCTATACGATATTAATATCGTTGTTAGTGGTGGCGGATTCACTGGTCAATCCGGTGCGATTCGTCTAGGAATTGCGAGAACTTTAGTAAAAATTAATCCAGACTTTAAGAAAATGTTAAAGCAACGGAAGTTAGTGACTCGTGATGCTCGTTCTAAAGAACGAAAGAAATTCGGTCTTTATGGTGCCCGAAGAGCTCCACAATTTACCAAGCGTTAGTTTTTAAAAAACAATGTATAAAAGTGCAAGTTCATAGCTTGCATTTTTTTTATGTTTCACTTGTATTAAAATGTTTTCTTTTATTTTTTAAAACCAGTTGTTTTGCTATAAATTTCAGTCGTACTAATTCTTCCAGTCAGATTCTTTGTGTTTTTATTTAAAAACCGTAAGTCCGAAACCTTGTCTACATTTGGTTGAAGAATTCTAATATCTAACGATTTAACTAGCTCAAGAAACTGTAAGATGTTTTTGTTTTTTGAATCTTTTAGATTTAACGCATTGAGTCGATAAAGAATTCCGTGTTGGTTTAAAACCGTCGCTAAGTGGTAGATGTATTTAGTTAGCAATTCGGGATTATTTGAAATGTTTTTATAATTTTGTTTAGTAAATCATGCTTCAAATAGATCACGAAAAAATTTATTTTCGATGGCAAATTGTTTTGTAAAGATATCAATTTTATCAAAGCGAGAAATCGTTTGATAAAGAACGTGAATTTGATGGGATAATTCCAAAATTGAATTGGCATCTAGGGGAAATAAAATGCCACTTTTATTTGAAATATGAGTATAACTATCGTCTTTCATACTGTAACAACTTGTTGCTTTTAGAAAAAGAGGATAAATGACAGCAAAGTCTCCAGATTCATCTCCTTGAATAAACCTTAAATGTAAATTTTTGAAAAAATCTGTCTTAATAAAAATATTCCAAGCATGCGGGTATACATTCAATAAATATTTTTGAGGATTGATTAAATTGTCAAGCGGAACGACTCCATCTATTAACGGGTCTTCTTTTCGGAAGAGGCTATTTTCTTTTTTAAATTTACTTTGCGGGACGAAAAGATCACAATTATGCGTTTTTTGAGTATATAAGAACGTAAAAAATAAATCTTTGGAATGAAAATAATCTTGGTTATCTAAATAATAAAAGTAAGGTGTTGAAGTATTGTCAAGTAGTGTATTCCGGGCTATCCCCATTCCATTTGAACGAGCATTGCTTAAAACTTGGATATTAATTTGTTTATTGTTTAATTTGAAATAATTTAATTTTGATAGGGTTTCATCATTTGATCCATCATCCAAAAATATAAATTTTAGTGAATTCAAGGATTCTAAATGCCGGATGGATTGGAAAAGTCTAGGTAATGCTTTTGCGTTATTGAAACAAGTTACTAAAATGGAAACCATTGGATTCTTTAATAATGTCATTTTTTATTCCATTAACTTTTTTATTTTTAAAGATGACGGCATTGATTAACATAATTTAATGTTCATCCATATCTATATATTACTATTGTTAGATGCAAAAATGATGTTAAAAATGCTGTTTTTTGTGAAAAAAAGAGTTTTTTCGTTAAAAATATGGCAAAAATTGCAATATGCCTGATCATTGCATTTATAAGATTTAAAAAAAGTTGTAAAATTATTGCGTTTATTTACCTCTAACTAAGTTTTGTAAGAATCCGTTGCAAAAATTTTTATTGATAGATTTATAAAAATATTTTTTAAATATATGGCCACGATAAATCAGAAAACTGTTTTAGATTTACAAGCGAAAATGGACATCGTTAATCCGAAGTGTGTTTTCTCTGCTTTTACATATTGATCATGAAATCATTATGGAATTAACTTGGAATACGAATTTTCACAAGAAACTCCATCGATTTTTTTTATAGCTAATTCAAATGTTCAATATCTTAATTACACGAATGATGTTTACAATTACGAGATGCCAGATCAAGATCATAATAAGCATCAAATCTTAGCTCCGATCACCCCAAATCTTGAAATTTTTGTTAATGTTCTTTCAAAACAAATTTCTTCAATTATGGCTCATTGTGCTAAATGCTTAGGGGTTTATGTTGACGACATTACTAATGAACAATTAGAAGCATTAGAACGTAAATTTGAAATTCAAAAAATATTTACAGTTCGTAGTAATTATTTATACACGCGTGAACAACTTGAAAAAATGGGTGGAAAAAAGATGCAAAAAAAGCGGAACCACCTTAATTTTTATTTAAAAAATTTCGCTGATAAAACAGTTATTAAAGAGCTCTTTGAAATCCCTTTCAGCGAGATAATGGCTTACCTTCAAAACTGAAGTTCTCTTTATACAAAGTTTGATACTGAAGCTGAACTTGAATTTGTAAAAGAATGTGAAGACTTCATCAAGCAAAAAATTATTAAGGGGATAGGCATTTATTTAGAAGGAAAACTAATTGGTCTTACAATTAGTTTTCAGCATGGTGATTATTGTGAAATTCTTGTAGAGCATGCCGCCAAAGATGTTCATGGATCTTATCAGTATTTAATTTCTAAAAATATTTCCATTAATCATCCAGATGTATTATTTATTGATCGCCAAGATGATATGTGATCAGATCAACTTGACCACATTAAAAGAACTTATAAACCAATTGAAGTTATTGAAAAACACTTTCTTTTAATAAAAGGATTGAAAAATGCTTAATAATAAATTTTCACCATTAGCTTTTCAGCAATATAAAAAAGCTTACTTAAAAAATTTTTTAGAAGATAGCGAAGATTGTTTTAATTTTACAGTAGACCATTACATTAATTCAGATCAAATTTTTATAACTGAAAATAACGAAGGTAATTTTGAATTAGGAATGATGGTTCTTCCAAAAAAGATTATTTCAAATAACCAAGAGTACTCTGCAGGGCTCATTTATGGATTAGTAGCAAGTGATCAAGCACGGGGTACTGGAATCCTTGCCAAGCATTTTCCAATGTTCTTAGATTTATTAAGAAGAAAATACGATGCAGTTATCATTCAATCTGATCATTGAAAAATTTATAAAGATTATCCGTTTATTGATGTTGGTGAGAGTGTTATTTACAAAAATAAAACCCCATTTATAAAATTAGCTAATATTTACGAAGATTATAGCGGTGATTTAGCTGCATCAATGGTTTCTATCTATGGACGTTATCTTGAAAATTTCAATATTAAAAATTACGTTGCTTATGACTTGTTATCTTTAAGCAAATTTTTAAAACTAGCTTTTTTAAATGACGAAAATGTTTATATGGTTCCTGGTGCATATGCCATTTATGACCGCAAAACTCATGAATGTAACAGTGTTGTTTTTGAATCATATGATTGCTTAAAGAATTTACTTAGTCAAATTCCAGAGGGTTCAAATGTAGTAATTAGTAAATTGTTTGATGTTAGTGGTTTTGAAAATTTAAGTCAAGTGGAACAATATGTGTATACAAAGCAATTAAAAAATGACGAAATAAATTTATTTCCCTTGTTGTTTAATGAATTAAATTAAAAATTATAATGTATAATTGTTACGCTTTTTGTAGCATGGAAGTATAGCTCAGTTGGTTAGAGCACACCCCTGATAAGGGTGAGGTCGATGGTTCGAGTCCATTTACTTCCACCATTTTATGGGGATGTAGCTCAATTGATAGAGCACCTGACTTGCAATCAGGAGGTCGAGGGTTTGACCCCCTTCATCTCCACCATTAAAATTTCAGCCACCTAGTCATAGGTGGCTTTTTTATTTGCTTTTTGAAAATTCTGATTATTACAAGTATTTCAGATAGTTTCAAATCTAGTGGTAAGAAAAAAACAAATATATGCTATACTTCTTAAGATTAGAACTTTTAGAAATTTTAATTAAAATAATTTTCGTTTCTGTTTTCAATAAATTCTTTAAATAAATTGTTATGAAATAAGTTTACTTTAAATCTTTGGTAGTAATGAAATAAGTGTGTTAAATTGGCATCGTGTTAAAATTCAAATAATTAATTAGGTAGTAATGAAATAAGTGTGTTAAATTGGCATCGTGTTAAAATTCAAATAATTAATTAAGGATGATTAACAAGATGGCAAAGAAAATAACTCCAAAACCACCTAAATCTGAAAATTATCGAAAAGTAATGGACCAATTTAACCAATTGGTACTAGGAAACCCAGATATTTTTGATGCTAGCAGTGCCAATAGTTTAATTAAATCAATGACAGAAGTATTTTCTGAACCACTGAATGCACTTCTTAAAGCCG
>NZ_JHXT01000023.1 GCF_000687795.1 Mycoplasma testudinis ATCC 43263 | reverse complement strand
TAATTAATTATTTGAATTTTAACACGATGCCAATTTAACACACTTATTTCATTACTACCCATTTTCCCACATAATTTCCCCAAAATAAAAGACACAAAATTATTAAATGTTTTTTATTACGGTTGCTTCTAAAATATTGATTTTATTAATTTCAGCTTTCTTTTGACGCATTAAACGAACGACATCTTCACCTATTAGCCGACCCATTGCTTTATAGTCTAAAAAGATTTTGAAGTCTGTTGTATTTAAATTGTCAGTTAATGAAAAATATCCAATGTCGCTAATTAAGGTTTCGTTATTAATTTCTTTAAAGTGGCGAGCAATTCGGAAAATTGTGTGTGATCCACAAATAATTCCCACTTTTTTTGAAGCAATTTCTTTTTTAAATTCATTAGCCCAAGTTTCTACTGTTTCGGTATTATTTTCTGCTAAAGTAATAAATTCCAATTTAATATCTTTAAATTTTACTTTTTTGGAGATTGCTTGAACACTTTTCATTCGAGATAGTTGTAAATAAGAGTTGGTAAAAATATTTTGTCGGTGATCATAATTTACAAAGTAAATTTTTTCGCAGCCACTCTCATTCATAGAAATAATAATTTTCTCAAAAGCCTTTGTTTCGTCAAAAGCATAAACTACTGATTTTTCTGGAACTACTTTTGTTCTACCATAATAAAATACTGGAGTTTTAGAAGAAATTAAAATTGGGTTATCAATGTCAATATTATCTCCAAACAAAACTAACGCCCCGGCATTTCTACTAATAACTTCATTTAAATAACGATCTATAACCCTTGGATCTTTTGAGGTTTGACAAACAAATAACATACAAGATTCTTGAACCGCTTCGTTAATTGCACGAATTACTTCCACGTTTGTAGAATCTTTGATTGACGATGAAACAAGATAAACCACATTATCATATGATCTTAAAGATCTAGCTAATGGGTTTCCTTTATAGTTTAAATCAACAATTGCTTGATTGATTTTTTGCTTCATTGCTTCAGATACATATCCACCATTAAAATAACGACTAATAGTAGCGATAGTGCATTGGGCATAGTCAGCCAACGAAAAATAAGTAGAACCTTTTTCTCTAATTTTTTGTTCTAGGTGTACTAATTCGTCTTTCTTATTTGGTTTATTCTTGGCCATATGCACCTGCTTTCTAAGCTAATTAAATTGAAGACAATAATTTAATTTTTTCAAACACTACTTGTTGAACTGCTTTGATTAAAGGTTCGTAAGATTTTTTGATATCAAATTGTTTTGGATTATTAGCGATTCATTCATGTAAAGCATTAGTATATGCCATCTTTAAATCAGTTCCATAGTTAACTTTAACCATCCCTAATGAAACAGCCTTCTTAACTTGATCTACTGGAATTCCAGAACATCCGTGTAGTACTAAGAATGTTTTTTCATGAAGTTTTTCAGAAGCGGCTTTAATTAAATCAAAGTTAAGGTGCGGTGGTTGTGGGTAAACACCATGAAGGTTACCAACAGCAATTCCCATCATTCGAGCTTTAACTTCTGCTGCAAAACGAATTGCATCTTCTAGTTTTGTTTCGGGCACTTTACCAAAATTATGGTCATCTTCTTTTCCGCCAATAGTTCCAATTTCACATTCAGTTCAAACATCATTTTTTTCTGCTTGTTCAATAAAGTGTTTAGTGTTTTTAATGTTTGTTTCAATGTCTGATTTAGATCCATCATACATTACAGAATTTCAACCATCATTAATTACTTCTAAGGCTTTATCATAGTTGTAACCGTGGTCTCAGTGAGAAATTACGTATTCTGATTTTTTAGCAGCTGTTAAAGCATTCGCTAATGCAAAATCATATTCCATACCCTTACTTGCTGATTCAGTACACATAATAAACACATGTTTTTTAGCTTGTTCGGCAGCTGCAATAATCCCTCGAAGGATTAATGCATTATCGTAATTGAAACCACCAATTGCAAATTTGTTTTGCTTTGCATTAGACAAAAGCTGATAAATTTTTTCAATATTTTTCATTTGTTTTAAAACCTCTGGTTCGTAAACCGAATAAACAATATTTTAAAGAAAAACAAACTGTAAAATATGTGTAAACAATTACACATTTTAGCATTAATAACAACACATTACCAACAAAATTTACGCTTTAAAGTAAATACTTGTTTAGCAGAATGAATATTAAGCTAAATCTATAGAAGTATGGTTTAAGTGCGAATTTACAAATAATGTAAGAATTGAAGCAATTTAAATGTTTAACGATCTCACAATTCAGGATGTTTTTCCAAGAAAACTTGGATACTGTTACCTTGTTGTTCATGTTCGGCCGCATAAGTTGCTAGTTTTTTAACTTCTTCACTTGCTTGGGGCATCGCCACAGAAGTTTTAGCTTCTTTAAACATTGGAACATCATTTAAAGCATCACCAAAAACTGTTGTATTTGTTAAGTCCAAATAGCCAAGTTTTTCTAAATATTTAAGCCCCGTTCCTTTGGATAGCCCAAAAGGCATAATGTCTAAATAATCTGCTTCTGGTAAAACATGATAAGCGTCATCACCATAATTTTGATCTATTTCATCCATCACTTTTCTAATAATCTCAGGATCAGTTTCTTGTGGAGTTAAAACAATCTTGATAACCTCAATAGAAGCATCCCATTCATCACGATTTAAAGGGTCCATAACAAAACGATTTTCTGGAAGAAAAGACAAATTCATTTTATTAACTTCATCAATTTTTTCTGAGAAAAAGCCTTTGGGTTCATATGAATACATTTGTGTAGGCGAAAGCACAAAAAAAGGAATATTTTCTTTAAACAGCAAATTAATTAAACCTACTGATGTTGTCTGTTTAAAAGTCTTACTAGACAAAACTTTTTTTAATACGGGATCATAAACCAGCGAACCATTGCTTGAAATGATTGGTGTATGTAAACCAAGCTTTTGATGATATTCTAAAGTAAAATATCAAGCTCTTCCTGTCGCCATAAAAATATTTGTATTTTTTAAGCTTTTTAAAAAGTTAAAAGTTCCATCTGGAATATTTTTTTTGGAATCTAATAATGTTCCGTCTAAATCAAAGACCAAATTCTTGTTTGTTTTTTTAATAGTCATGGCTTTCTCCAGCACTTAATTTAGGTTGTCTTCTTGGGTTTTTTCAATCTAAAAAACAATTTACTGCTTATTCCAGACAAATTGTTAAGAACGGATTGAAAATCATTTCAAGAAACCTTGTGTATATATCTTAATATGTGATAGTGTTAAAGGCATGAAAAGTGATTTTTAAAAAATATTTGTTGTCATCTTTTTTTGTTATATGTGTAATCTTTTACATATAATATAAGAAAAACAACTAGATATACTTAAACAAATTAAAAGAAACTACTATGCAATTAAAAAAACATAAAGGCATAAAAAAAACAAAAAAAGAAAAAAAGGTTTTAAAAGCTTTACAAGAACTTGGAAAAAATCTTATTTATCCTATTGCTTTTTTACCTTTTGCGGCCATTCTTAATCGGTTGGGATCAATTGGGACATCGTTAGCTATTCCAAATAGTGCTGGCTATTGAATCGGGTTCATTATACAAACTCCTGGTAAAGTTGTTTTTGATAATTTAGCGGCCATTTTTGCTATGGGAGTTGCTTTCGGATTTGCTAAAGATAATCGCGGTGAAGCTGCTATTATTGGCTTCTTTTTCTATATCATTTTAGTCGCCTTCACTTCAGAAAACGGGCTAGCAAATTTATTGTATGAAAATGTATTAGTACAAAAAATGCAAGTAACAAACCAAGATTCAGGATCACAAGTTATTAGTTATAGTCAATTAATTTATTTATTCAATACTCAAACTCAAAATAAGCAATATGTGTTGGATATTGGAATTGTGGGAGGAATTACCGCTGGGGTAATAGCAGCACA
Source organism: Mycoplasma testudinis ATCC 43263 (assembly GCF_000687795.1). Taxonomy (GTDB): domain Bacteria; phylum Bacillota_I; class Bacilli_A; order Mycoplasmatales; family Mycoplasmoidaceae; genus Mycoplasmoides; species Mycoplasmoides testudinis. The sequence goes on along the minus strand of NZ_JHXT01000023.1, from coordinate 13,432 downwards.
AATATATAACAAGTTCTGCAATATTAAATTACACCCAGCTTTGGCTTTCTTTGGCGGACGTCGGTTTGTACCAATGATGGTTGGCTTATCTGCTATACCGGTTGCTTTCTTGTTTGCTGTAATTTGACCCTGAATTCAATATGTTTTAGTTTTATTTGGTCAATTCTTAGCTGAAGGTGCCCAAGTAGCTGTTCCAGGAGCATTCTTGTATGGAGTAATAAACCGTTTAATGCAACCATTTGGGTTACACCAAATATTAAATACTTTTTTATGGTTTCAATTACCTATCCAAGGATTATTAATTCAGCCAATAACAGGAAACGTATTAAATCCAACAACAGGCGCACCGCTAGATTCTAGTACTTTAGCTACTTTGTCTAATATGTCAAGAGAAGAAATATTTAGTTCACAATTTACTCAACCTGTTTTTGGTGATATTCGGGCATTTAGTAATTCTCCTGGACCAGTTGCGACTGCTGCATTATTTCAATCTGGCTATTTCCCTATTTTTATGGGTGGTGAACCAGCAGCTGCTTTTGCAATGATTATGACAGTCAAAAATAAAAAGAAACGCAAAGAAGTCGCAACTTTTTTTACTGGAGTAGCATTGGTGGCTTTCTTAACTGGAATTGATGAACCGTTAGTTTTTAGCTTTTTGTTTCTGAGTCCCATTTTATGAGTAATGTACGCATTTTTAACAGGAATAACTGCAGCAATCGTTATTGGATTACAAGTACGTATTGGATTTGGCTTTAGTGGAGGTTTTATAGACTATGCAATTAGCTTTCCTAATGCTTGGGGTTTATCTAACTTTATCGGAACTCCACTCGCAACTAAATTTGGATATTGAGGAGGAAACGAAATATCAAGAATAATGTCCAACCCATTATGAATGTTCCCAATTGCAGCTATTAGTGCGATGTTGTTCTTTGGTACTTTTTATCCAACAATTATGCTATTTGATTTGAAAACTATGGGTCGCGAAAACGAGACAGTCACTAGCAAAAACTTTATTAGGCTAAGAAAATGATTTAAAATGAGCGAATACAAAAAAACAGAAGTGATTGATGGCTTGAAATCATAAAATGATATCTTTTTAGACCAAAATATAAATCCATAAAATTGTTTCTGGCGTGTATCACTTCATAGTCTATCTAGAAATCGGCGTGCATAATTCACGCTATATTATCGTTAAAACAAAATTGAATAAGATAAATAAAAACGAAAAGTGGGAACCAGGTAAAAACCAATTCCCACTTTTTTATCATGTTACACTTATAATTTCATTCAACGAAAAATCAGATATATTTTTGTCTTAACCTACAAAATAAGGCGGTGTACTAGATGCTAAAATAATACCAGCAATAAACAAAACAAATGCGCCACCAAAGAATAACAGGTTCAACAAAAACCTTCATAGCGGTGTAGCATCTCCGTGAAAATACAACACATCTTTGCGTTTTAGTCCAACGCTACCGCGAAGTCATCTAATTCCATAGTATAAAAGTGCCATAGACCCAATGATTAACAACAAACCGATAATGAATAATGCTACTGCTGCACCGAAAGATAATTGCATAAATCAACTCCTAATAAATATAAATACATTTCAGTTTAACGATACATTTCATAATAAGCCGCATTAGGTTTTTCTGCCAACTCGTTTCTTTCTAAATATTTATGTTCTTTTAAAAAAAAATCATATTTATCCAAAACTTTTGCTCTTTTTTTGATAAGTTCGTTAATTTCTTGTTTATGAATTGAATTTCGCATTTCAGTATTAATTTGCCGGATCTCTAACTCAAATTTCAATTGTTCCAGCTTCTTTTCATATTGCTGTTTCAGCTCTTCTGCCGATGCCTTATTTTTCAATATTTTTGTTTCCAAAATTTTGTATTCAACATCTTCGCAACGACACCCTAAATGATGATAGCCTTGGGCAACTGCTTCGTCCATTTTAACAAATTCAGTACTCGAACTTCTATAAGACAAAATCTTTCCACTTCATTTTGTACACAATTCACAAGCACCTGGCTTGTTTTTAACATAGTAAGTGGAAAACCAGGTTACTGCTGTTTTAGAACCGAAAGTATTGTAAATTCCAAAAATTCTTTGAGAACCTGTTTTCTTATGTTCAATTTCTTTTTCTTTTTCCAACTTATCTAAATTCTTGGGTTGAATATCTCTTTTTTTACGAATATATCAATATATCCCTGCAGCAAAAGATATAAGAGTTAAACAACCAATAATAATTACAGCGATGGCTCATCCGGGAAAATCAATGCTTGCAAAAGCAGTATCAAGATTTAAAGCACCACTACCATCCTGATTTTGAATCATCTTCGTCCTCCAGTAATTTTTGATAATAGTCCACAATTTCTTTTCTTACAATTTCTGTAGGTGTATTACATACTGTGCATTCGTAAGTATCAATTTTGTCTAAATCAACTTTAGAATTAAAGTCGATTTTTTTGTCGATTGAAAATTTACGAAACTCCCAGCAGTTTTTACAAAAAAGATATAGAAAGTCGATTGGTTCCTTAAATTTGTAAGCCATGTTTAATAATTTTATTTTTTTTGAAAAGCGATTATACCGTCAACAACAGTCATAGCAACTTCATAATTTTTATCAAGCATTACCAAATCCGCAGCTAAACCTTTTTTAATCATTCCGGTTTTCTTAAGGAGTTTCATTTGTTTAGCAATGTTGTATGAAGAGACTTTAACAAGTTGTTCATCAGTTGGTTTAACAACACTTCTAAAGAAGCGTAAACAGTGATCAAATGTAGCGACACTACCAGCTAATGATCCATCAGAGGCTAGAACGCTGCGCATTCCTTTTTTAACTGTGTCTAAAGGACCTAATTTGTAGTTACCATCTGGTAAACCTTTTGGCAAACTAGCGTCAGTAATTAAACAGATTCCATCAGCGCCTTTAAGCATCCAAATCATTTTAATAACATCAGGCAACACATGTTGGCCATCACTAATTAGTTCGCATAAAACATCTTTAGTTATTAAAGCGCTTACCGCTAACCCTGGTTGGTGTTGATGAACACCACTCATTCCATTGAACAAGTGAGTTACATGTCGTACTTTGTGCTTATAAGCATTTTCAAAAAATTCTTGACAAGAACAATTTGAATGACCAGCACTTCCTAAGATATCTTGGCTCGCAAGATAATCTGCAAATTCACCATTAGCATCTTTTTCTGGAGCATAAGTAATAAAACGAATATTATTTCCAGAAGCAGCTTGTCACTTTTTAAATAGGCTAACACTTGGTTTTTTTAATAAATCAAGTTTATGAGCACCTTTTTTTTCGGCACTCAAGAATGGTCCTTCAATATGACAACCAAGTTGTTTTGATTGAGCTTGGTTTTTCTTGTTGTCAGTTTCCATTCATTTTTTGTAACTTGCCATTGCTTGCATCACAACATCATCTGGTTGAGTAACAGTAGCTTGACAGTATTTTGTTACCCCTTCACCAGCAACTTTTTTAGCAAAACCATTGAATGTTTCTGGTTTTGCCATTTCAAAGTCGTAGCCATATCCACCATGGGTATGAGGGTCAATAAACCCTGGAAAAACTTTTTGTTTTTTTCCATCTATTCCTTGTTTTGTTGTTGTACCAGAAGAAACTTTAACAATTTTTTGATCTTTGATTTCAATTCAACCATTTTTAATGGTTTCATTGTGATTAACAATTGTTACGTTTTTAATAATCATAATTATTTTTTCTTAACAACGTAAGCAACAACATCGTCTGCTTTAGCTGGACCATACTTAATATCTTCAAAAGTATATAAGTCTTTAAGGTCAGCTGGAATAATGAAAGGACACATTGTGCTAGTTACTTTACTAGCAATAGCCGTGTAGTCGTAAGAACATAAAGTTTGTCCAGCAATTATTGCTTGTCCTTTATTAACCTTAACTGAAAATCCTTCACCTTTTAAATTAACAGTATCAATTCCTAAGTGGAGTAAGAAATTTAATTTCGCTCCAATAGAAATTCCGTATGCATGACCTGTAGCAAAAACCATTGATAAAGTTCCAGATACTGGAGCTACAATGTGTTTGCTAGCAGGTTTCATTGCAAAACCTTCACCAATCATTCCTTCTGAAAAAACGCCGTCTCCAACTTCTTTCAAAGGAACTACTTCACCATCCACAAATGCTTTAACAGCGATTTTTTTGTTGGTGAGATTTTTTAAAAAATTAAACATAATTATCCTTATTTTCTATTTTTGATATTTGATTAGTTATTATTATAAATTACTTAGTCAATTTATAAATAGTAACTCCTTTAACAACACGATTAACTTGGCCAGATTTAGAAGGTGTGTCAGGTAAATTGTTAACACCGATAGAACTTAAAAGTGCAAAAATTTGAGCCACGACAACATAAGCTAAACCAGCAAATACATCGCTAACAGCTTTTTTAGTTAAAGAAAAATAGTTTTTATTTTCTTTTGCTAATTTAGCATCATTTTTAGTGTCAAGCACAACAAAGTCGTAAGCAATCTTATCTGACTTCATTTCATTTAATAAGTCTAAAGCATATTTTCTTGTATATGCATCTGTTGGTAAGTAAATGAAAGTTAAAGTTTCATTGTTAACAATTGATTTAGGACCGTGTCTGAATCCCATTGGACTGTTGAAGAATGTAGGAATTACTCCAGCATTTAATTCAAGACATTTCAAATGTGATTCTTGAGCGTATCCTAATAAATTACCAGATCCTAAGAAAACAATTCTTTTAGTTTTAGGAGATACAAGTTTTCCAATAGTTGGAACCATATGCGTAGTTATTTTTTCAACACCTGAAACAACTTCATTTAAAGATTTAACAACTTCATCAAATTCTTTTTTGTTTTTTGTAAACATTAATAAAGCAGTTATTAACATTGAACTATAAGAAGAAGTCATAGCAAATCCTAAATCATTAGTTTCAGGAGGTAACACGATTAACAATTCTTGTTTAGTGTGTTCGTTTGTTGCTAATTTACCTTTGTCATTGCAAGTAATGATAATGTGATGGAAATTATTTTTAAGGAGTTGTTTTCCAAGATTAACAGTTGCAACACTTTCAGGCGAATTACCACTTCGAGCGAATGAAATAAAACAAGTAGGACGGTTGACATCAAAGTATTCATGAGGATTAGAAACGATGTTCGTTGTTGGAATACTTTCAACATCGTATCCCTTAGAACGCAAGAATGGATAAATTGAATTACCAACAAATTCAGAAGTTCCAGCACCCACAAGAATAAACTTTGGTTTCTTTTTTAATAAAACATTAAAGAATTTTTGGTGTTTGTCCATTGAATCTTTAAGTAACTTAATGGTCTTTTTTCAAACAGCTGGTTGTTGATTAATTTCGGTTGCTGTATTAACAGCTTTTTTCTTTTCTCAGTAAGATTTTTCTTGTTGTAAAATCATATTTTTTTCCTTTGTAAAAAAAGAAAAGAACCTTTTAAGTCCTTTTTCTTTTTTATATTTGGTATTAGCTTAGACTAATTTTCACCTAAAACTTTACCTTTTTCTGTCAATACAGTTTTTACACCGTCTGCAACAAATTGAACATCTGAACCAACAATTACTTGCAAGGTGTCTTTACCTTTTAAGCGGACAATTTGGAAGCCCATCTTCAATGCTTTAATCTTAGCATCGTTAATCTTAGTTGGATCATTATCTTTAACAATCAGACGCAAGCGAGTAGTACAGTTGTCAACGTTCACGAAGTTGTCCGGACCGATGATATCAACTAAAGCGCGAGAAATACGTTCGTATTCAGCGTTCTTGAAGTTAGCAGAGCGAGCAGCTTTTTGTTCAGCACTAACTGGTTGGCCAGTTGGTTGGAAGTCAGTGACTTGTTCAACCGAAGCAGCAGCAGCATCCGCAGCGGCCATTTGTAGATTCAATTGTTCTTGAGTCATAAATGGTTTCATGTGGAACAACTTACGTACTTTACCATAAATCGAAGAGTTTGAGGTGAGTTCGAGTTCGCGACCTGGGGTCTTGATGTCGAAGAAGATGATCGATGGGTAGAATGTAACGAAGAATAACAAGAATGAAAGAGCACTAATTGGTCAAACTCATAGAGTGTTAGAAATTACGCGTCCACCTTGTCCAACTACAGAATATCCGACGGCAGAAGCAGCTCCATTTACATTGTTTCCGATGAATTCAGAAATTCCTCATGAGTTTGGAATACTAATAGCTCAGTCGATGAATCCTGCACTGAATCCAAATCCAATTCGGATTTGCATCGCAACAACAATTGCAGCACAAATACCGGTTATCAATCCGTAGAAGATTCATAGTAATGGGCTTAAGAATACAAACGAGAATACTAGTGGTTCATCAATACCAGTTAAGAATGCAACAAATGCAACACCAGAGAAGAATGCTCACATTTCTTTGCGTTTTTGTTTAGCTTTAACAGCCATAATCATCGCAAATGCAGCACCAGGTTCACCACCTAAGAATACAGGGAAGAATCCAGCTTGGAAAATACCTGAAGTTGCAACACGTTGGTTGAACGCATTAATATCACCATTAACTGTAACAGTAGATGTAACAATATTACCGTTAAATTGTTCAACAACTGGACCTGTGATTGGTAATTGGAATCACAAGAATGTGTTTAGAATGTGGTGCAATCCAAATGGTTGCATAATACGATTAATGAAACCATAAACAAATGCTCCACCAGCAGCAGCATCTCCACTACTACTTAAGAAATTACCAATTAATACCAATACATATTGAATTCATGGTCAAATAATAGAGAACGCAACAGCTAGAGGCACAGCAACTAATCCTGCTACCATTGGAACGAAACGACGTCCACCAAAGAAAGCCAAAGCTGGGTGCAATTTAGTATTGCGGAATTTATTATAAACAGCCGCAGCTACCAGACCAGATACGATACCACCGAATACACCAACGTTTAGAGTATAAACCGGTGCACCACCTGTGTTACCTTCACCATATAATAACTTAGACACTTGTGGTCCAGAACCATCAGGAGCTAGAGTTGCCGAGCGAGTTATAACATCGCTATATATTAATGTTGCTATACCATTTTCAGCATTAAAAGCTTTTACAATAATTAATACAAAGTACCCTACTAAAGCAGCTTCACCGCGATTGTCTTTGGCAACCGCAAATGCTACCCCTAAAGCAAAGAATATATCAATATTATCAAATACTATACTACCTGGTTTTTGAATAATAAAACCAATTCAATAACCTGCTTCGTGCCCTGGGATTAATGCTGATAAATTTCCTGATCCATCAGATGTTGAGAAACTTAATCCTAGAGTACCAAGCCGATTCATCAACGCTGCAAATGGTAGAATCGCGATTGGATAAATTAATGATCTACCCAACGTTTGAAGAGAAGCCAATACACTAATTTTTTTTCGTGGTTGGCCACTACCATTCCGGAGCGCTTTTTTCTTAAAGATTTTTGAAATCTGCATATGAACTCCTTAAATGTTCAATACAAAATATACAAGTAATGAATTTTTAAAATATATGTAAACGTTTTCACAAAATTTGATTTTTGTTAGCAGAGAAAACGTTTAATTGCGCTACAGTAATACATACTGTAATAATTTAACTTGAAACATAATCGTCAAGACATTTTTTAGATTAAAATTTTTATTTTGTTATCATTTAAAAAACAAACATTATTCAAGGGACGTTTATGACGAACAAAGACAAAATAATATTAGAAAAAATTATTGGAGTGCTAGAAATAGTTGTTGATAATATAGCGACTCCTCCTGATTACTTAAAACATAAAAGATTTGATTTATTAAGAGATGTTGAAAACATTCGCGATGAATTAGCAAATTTAGAAACATCTAAATAAACGTGTTTTTAAATTTTACCTTAATCGTTTAAATTTATTAACTTATCTTTAAGTTAATTGAAAAGAACTACGCAGATGCCATCTTTTTGAATATAAGCCAGACCGTAAACTATTAAAACCTCATAAAAATTGGTGCGTGATTTCCGGCTGCTTAAAACTTTTTTTGATTTTATTCAATGTAAGAATTATTTTTTAAGTTAATTCCAACTCTTTCAGTTTTATTTCAAACAAAACATAAGGAGACAATCGCACAAAGCAAAACGACATGTTTGCACATTTTCCAAAGAAATTTATTTCATAATACAAAGAAAAATAAAACTTATCAAGGCAATACTTTATTTAATTAGCTTCGATTTTTTTGCTTTTAGGATTTAGTTTTTTAGGTGTGGACGCTTCCAATTCCAAAATAACATCTCGTAGTTCTGCAGCTCTTTCATATAATTGATTTTTGGCGGCTTGCAACATCTCTGCCCGTAGATTTTCAATCAATTTTTCGCTTGCTTTAGTACTACGATTCTTCTTTTTAACAAACTCTTCAATTTCTCTTGATACTTCTTTGTTGCTTAAATCGTTGTAAATTGGCTTAACTATTGTTGTGGGAGTAATCTTATGCTTTTTATTAAAAGCAATTTGAATATCCCGTCTGCGGTTGGTTTCATCAATTGCTTTTTTCATTGCTTCAGTCATTACATCACCATACATAATGACGCGCCCTTTAACATTTCGTGCCGCTCTTCCAATAGTTTGAATTAAAGATTTATCGCTTCTAAAGAATCCAGGTTTATCAGCATCAAAAATACAGATTAATGATACTTCTGGTACGTCTAAACCTTCTCGTAATAAATTAATACCAACTATACAATCATATTTACCGCGCCGCAAATCGTTAATAATTAAAGACCTTTCTAAGGTTTTTAACTCATTATGTAAATAAACTGCTTTGATGTTTTGTTCTTTTAAATAATCAGACAAATCTTCTGCCATCTTAATAGTCATGACCGTAATGAAGGTGCGTTCATTTTTAGCAATTTGAGCTTTCAATTCACTAATCAAGTTATCAATTTGATTTTTACTTGTTCTGATTTCAATAACTGGATCGACTAGCCCTGTAGGACGAACAATTTGTTCAACAACTTCATTTTTGGATTCACCTATTTCTCAATCATTTGGAGTAGCACTTACATAAATAGTATTAACTGTCTTTTTTTCAAATTCTTGAAAATTCAAAGGACGGTTATCAATGGCCGAAGGCAAACGATATCCATAATCGATCAAAGTTAACTTGCGCGAACGGTCAGTATTATACATCCCTCTTACTTGAGGAATTGACATATGGGATTCATCCACAACCAATAATCAGTCATCACCAAAATAATCAAACAAAGTCCATGGAGTAGAACCCGGACCGCGAAGCTCTAAATGACGGGAGTAGTTTTCAATTCCGTTACAAAAACCAAATTCTTTTAAACTTTCTAAATCATATAAAGTTCGTTGTTCGATTCTTTGGGCTTCTAAAAGTTTGTTTTCCTTGGTAAATCACTTAACGCGATCTTTCATTTCTTGTTCAATTAATTTGAGTGATTCACCCATTCGATCCCGGTTCATAATATATTCATCAGCCGGACCTAATACATAACCTATCCATCTTTCTAATAAAACACCTGTGAGAGTTTCAATTTTTGCAATTTCTTCAAGTTCATCCCCAAAAAAAGATAAACGAACGTGAAATTGATCTGTGTTCCCAGGAGCAATTTCAACCACATCACCATTAACGCGAAAATTACCCGGAGATAAATCGATCTTATTAAATTTGTAATTTAAATGAACAAGTTTATTCTTTAGTTCATTAATTTTTAATTTATTACCTTTTTTTAAAATAATTCGAAAATTATCAAAATCATCTGGGGGAGCGCTTGGATAAATACAGGCAACTGAAGCAACTACAATGACATCTTTACGTGAAGAAACCGAATTTAATGTTGCTAAACGCAACATTTCGATTTCTGCATTCGTCATTGAACTTTTTTCAATATATGTATCTGTTCTTGGAATATATGCTTCAGGTTGATAAAAATCAAAGTATGACACAAAATACTCGACTGCATTTTCGGGAAATAACTCTTTAAATTCAGAATATAATTGAGCAGCTAAAGTCTTATTATGAGCTAACACTAAAGTTGGTTTATTAACTTTTTGAATCACATTGGCAATCGTAAAAGTCTTACCAGTTCCGGTTGCTCCAAGCAAAACTTGTTTTCTTTTTTTTGCTTGCAGTCCTGCTACAAGTTTTTTAATTGCTTGGGGTTGATCTCCGGCGGGTCTATGTTTACTTACTAATTTAAATGTCGAAAGATGATCACTCATTACTTGTCTTTTTTCTCCATTAACTCTTCTTTGCTGTTGGGTCTTTTAACAACGGCATTATTTTGAGAATGTTGCGGTGGTTTTGCTATGGTTGGGTGACTATAATGAGTTACTAACTTAGGTGCATCTACTGTTTTTACACTTGCTCGAACAAAAGGTTTATTAATTTTTGGTGGATTGTGTTTTACAACTAATGGTGAAGCCGCTTTAATCACAGGCGGGGTGTTAATAACATTAGGTATGCGCGAAACAATCTTAGATTCAATTTGAGCTGCTTCTTGAGTTTCTTGAACACCAACAAAAGATTGTATAGCTGGTTCAGATTCATTTTCAGGTTTTGAGGTTTCAAATTCCACAACATCTTGAATGGTTTCAATTTCTTCAATTGCTTGTTCTTGGTTTTTAATGCCTATTGAAAAATTATCGTTAGAATGTTCACTCCCCCCAATTGAAGTTTCTGGTTCTGATAACGATTTTGATTGTTCAATAACTCCTGACTGCTTAGTAAGAACATTTGGATCTAAAGCTAGTTCAGAACTTGATTCTTGCTGAATTTGGTTATTTTCTTGAAAAGGACTGCTTTGAACAACAGATTGTTGTTGCTGCTGCCTGATTTGTTCTAAACGCGCTAAAGCTTCTGCTCGTTGTTGCAACGCTAACGAGTCATCAATTTGGGCTTTTTGAGCCGTTGGAGTAGCCAATTGACAAATTGCAATAATAACGTTTTCAGCAATCTCTGCCAACATATTGACAAATAAAATATCCCCTTCTTTAACATAGATATTTAAAGGACTTGTTTGTTCAAGAGATCTTAAACTAACTCCTTCACGTAATTTAATCATTCGATCCAAATGTTTAATTCAAGCATTATCCATTGACTGAATAATAATATTTTTAAAAATATTTGTCGCTATTGCTTCAGTAATTAATTGAATTTTATTATCAATCATATTCGTTACTAGCAAGGTTGCTTTTTCTACGGCTTGATTTATATTAAAATTTTCAAAATCACTAGGTTGACACACACCAACCCCAATCAATTGGGAATTTAATGCTTCCGCCAAAACAGTATGATTAACTAAATTTTGATTTTTAGCATCCCGGTATTTAGTAATAAAATTAACCATAAATTGATTTAACATTCGTTCAACAATCGATTTTAAATTTTTAGCTAGCAAAACTTTATCGCGTTGTTTGTAGACTAATTCTCTTTGATTTGCTAAAACATGATCATAGTCGATTAAGTTTTTCCGTGTATCAAAATTAACAGATTCAACTTTCTTTTGTGTTTTGTTCAAAAGGCGTGAGAAAAACGCAGAATCAAACGAATCATCACCCAACTTCATAATTGCTTTATCGATGCGGTCTTTTGCAAAACGTTTGAACAAGCTATCTGACATACTAATAAAGAAGCGGCTTGCACCAACATCACCTTGACGGCCCGAACGGCCTCGTAATTGGTTATCAATTCTTCTAGATTCATGACGTTCAGTCCCGATAACATAAAGTCCGCCGAGTTCTAAAACGCCTGGGCCTAACTTAATATCAGTCCCTCTTCCAGCCATATTTGTTGATAAAGTAACCGCATTTTTTTGTCCTGCATTACTTACAATTTCAGCTTCGCGAGCGTGGTTTTTAGCATTCAATACTTCGTGTCTGATGTTTGCTTCGTGCAATAAATTAGATAATATTTCTGAATCTTCAACACTGGCTGTACCAATTAAAATAGGTTGTCCTGTTGCGTGAATCTCTTTAACGTGTTGAACCACTGCTTTTCATTTAATATTTGCGTTTCCAAAAACATGATCAGGATAATCTTTTCGAATAATAGGTTTGTTAGTAGGTACAGGAACAACAACCATGTTATAAATCTTCAAAAATTCTTCGTGTTCTGTTAAAGCGGTTCCAGAAACTGCAGCTAACTTTTTATAAAGCCTAAAAAACGATTGATATGTAACTGTTGCTACAACAACGTTTTCTGGTTCAATTGGAACGCGTTCTTTAGCTTGGACTGCTTGGTGCAACCCACTATTATAACTACGGCCTTCAAGCACCCGGCCAGTAAAATGGTCAACGATTAAAATTTTAGAATCACGAACAATATATTCTTTACCATTCTCGAAAACTTTACATGCCATTAAAGCATTCCCGATTTTATGGAATAAATCAGAATTTTCGATATCAAAAAGGTTTTCGACGCGAAAGAACTTTTCAGCCTTCGCCATTCCATCTTCAGTTAATGATGGCGAGCGAGTTTCTGGGTCAATTTTATAATCTTCTTCAGTCAGAGAGTTAACAAAACTATCAGCTTCAAAATACTTACTAAAATCCTTTTTTGGCTGTCCAGAAATAATTAACGGAGTTCTTGCTTCATCAATTAAAATAGAGTCACCTTCATCCACAATTGCAAAATGTAGTGATCTAATTTTTTTATCGCTATAGTTATAAACCATATTATCACGCAGATAATCAAACCCTAATTCAGAGTTTGTGGTGTATGTCACATCGCACTCAAAAGCAGCCTTTTTTTGTGCCGGGGACAAATTAGAAGTATTACATCCAACTGTTAAATTTAGTCGTGAAAAAATCTTGCCAGCTAAGATGGCATCCCGTTGAGCTAGATATTCATTAACAGTAACAATATGAACACCTTTTTTCTCAAGAGCATTTAAATAAGCAACTAACATTAAAGTCAAAGTTTTTCCTTCACCAGTCATCATTTCAGCAAAGTCGCCTTGATGAACAATAAAAGCACCCATTAATTGCACCAAATAAGCAAACTCTTTAGTTTCACGATAAATAGCTTCTCGAATTGCGGCAAAGCCTGGGACTAAGATATCATCTAAGGATTTATTGTTTTGTAATTCTGTAATAAACTCATTAGTTTTATTTTTTAATTCCTCATCACTCAATGCCCGAAATTGATCTTTTAAAGCGTTCACAGCATACGCTGCTTTTTCTGCTCGTTTTAAAATCCGATTTCGGGGAGCGATTAATTTAAAAAAATTGTTAAGCATAACTGAGTCCTAAAAAAACTAAAAAATTAAATATTTGTTTAAGTTTAAAAATAAATCATAAAAAATATTCCAATATGGTTGATATCGGATAAAGATAGTATTACTAATAATATTATAAATATCCCAAATTTTATACAGAAACAAACACTCTAATTGTGCAAAAACC
>NZ_JHXT01000022.1 GCF_000687795.1 Mycoplasma testudinis ATCC 43263 | reverse complement strand
CGGCTTTAAGAAGTGCATTCAGTGGTTCAGAAAATACTTCTGTCATTGATTTAATTAAACTATTGGCACTGCTAGCATCAAAAATATCTGGGTTTCCTAGTACCAATTGGTTAAATTGGTCCATTACTTTTCGATAATTTTCAGATTTAGGTGGTTTTGGAGTTATTTTCTTTGCCATCTTGTTAATCATCCTTAATTAATTATTTGAATTTTAACACGATGCCAATTTAACACACTTATTTCATTACTACCTCATCTTTTTCTTCTTGAGTTAATTCGCGTTTATTTTTTTTCATAGGTAAAAGTTCTCCATTAATTTTACCAATTAGAACTTTACACTAAATATTCATTACTCTAGAATTTCATAAAAAATAGAAACGATAACTTTATTTATCAGAATTTGTCTGCATCACCTATTTCTTTTATGTGACTTTTACTGTTTTGCCATCCATAATAATTTAAAAATTGATATAATTATTAACTATCTATGTATAAGGAAAGACTAGATTCCTAGTTTTTAGGTACAAAAATGGCTCAGAAACTAACTGTTTTTAGCGAAAAAGTTATTAAAGAATATTTGCAAGAAGGATTACGAACGGTTCCTGGTATTTCAGGAACTGTTACTGATAAAGATATTACGATTGTTAAAAACGTAATTACTATCAATGTAGCCTGCTTGCCTAATGTTCGCGTTTATGAAGTTTGTTTAATGGCACAGCGTACTTTGTACTATGCATTATATCGCCAGTCTGATGGCAAACAATACACAATTAATCTTGTAATCAAAGCGTTTAGCGAAGGGAAATAATAATAAAATAATGAAAACTATTGACTCTAAAACGTTAGCCCGAATGTTTGAAGCTGGCGCTAAACAAATTAGTAAAAATTTCGAATATATCAACCAGTTGAATGTTTTTCCAGTGCCCGATGGAGACACTGGAACAAACATGAAAATAACGGTAAATGGCGCTGTTGAGGCTATTAAAAACAACGGTTTTAATTCATTATCAGCTATGGGGAAAGCTTTTGCTAGAGCAATGCTAATGAATGCTCGAGGTAATTCTGGAGTTATTTTCAGTCAAATTATTAAAGGTTTTGTTCAACCTTTTCCAGAAAATCAAAACGAAATAACAATTAAAGAATTAATTACTTCTTTTAAAGATGCCACTGCGGTCTCATACAAATCTGTAGTTCAACCAGTTGAAGGGACAATTCTAACTGTTATTCGCGAAATTAGTGAAGAACTTACAAAAAAAGAAAATTCTCTTGAAACGATGGAAGATTTGTTTCAAATAGTTTTAAAAATAGCTAAAAAATCTTTAGATCAAACACCTAATTTACTACCAGATTTAAAAATTGCTGGTGTAGTAGATTCAGGTGGTTTTGGTTTAGTTGAGTTTTTAAAAGGGATGGAATTGTCTTTACTTGGTAAAGATGAACCCGATGAAGACGATTTAGAAACTTCACATCGGCCAACAGCTGCTTCAACTCGTTTGTTAAAGATTGAAGGTGATCTTAAAGAAGAAGGTCACGGTTATTGTACAGAATTTTTACTTAACCTAGCCTTAAAAGCAGAGCCACATTTAGAAAAAATAAAATATACCGAAGCCAAGCTACGAAAAGAAATTAACAAGGTTGTCAACTCTGTTGTGATTGTGTCTGATTTTGAAGAAAAGCTTGTAAAACTTCACGCTCACACCTTAGAACCAGACAAAGTTATTAAAGCGGGATTACTTTTTGGTGAATTCGTTTCTGTAAAAGTTGAAAATATGAATTTGCAAGTTCATGATCGTAATCAAACAGATGAAAAAAATCCATCATCAAATGCCATTACTCACTTAAGTACCAAGGAAATTATTGACGAAAAAACGTTAACTGACGAAATTAAAATGATTGCTACAGCACCATCGCAAAGTTTGGGGGATTTGATTGAAAAAAATTATGGGGTTAGTAATTTTATTGACACAGCCGAATTCGGTAATCCTTCAATTGGACAATTTTTAAATGCGATTAAGGCTGCTCAGTCGCGAAACGTTATTATCGTTATTGATGATACAAATTTGATTTTAGCAGCAAAAGAAGCTATAAAGCAAGTTAAACGTTTTATTAACTGCGAACTTGTAGTTGGTCGCAACTTTATTGAATGTATGTCCGCCTTATCAGCATTTATGCCAGACGATAATCTCCGGGGTAATGTTCGAACTATGAATCGGGTTTTAAAAACGACTGGATCTGCTAGTATTTCGTCATCAATCAAATCAATTAAATATCCACACATTATGGTTCATAAAGATGATTTTATTGCAGTGATTGACAAGAAGGTTGTTGTTTCTGAACCCAATTTAATGCAATGCATTAATCAGACAATGAAATATTTGACTAGAAAAATTAAAAAACCCGAAATTGTGATTGTGATTTATGGCCGCGGGATTTCAATTCGACAAGCTCGCCAGGTTGAAAAAATGGTGTCTGAAGAATATGGTGTATACTGTGAATTAGTTAATGGTGGGCAAGATATTTATTCTTACTTGATTGGAATTCAATAATGACATATAAAATTGCTGTTGATTGTATGGGGTTTGAAAACAAACCACAAGAAGCTGTTAATGCTGCTATTGCTTACGCAAACAAAAATCCCGATTTACATTTTATTCTAGTAGGTGATAAATCTGTTATTGAACCTTTAATAACTAATATGCCCCAATTGACATGTCATCATACGAGTGAAATCATAACGATGGAAGATACGCCATTATCTGCTCGTCGAAAGCCACACAGCTCAATGCACGAGGCAATCAATTTAGTAGCTTCAAATCAAGCTGATGCAGTTGTATCTGCAGGTTCTAGTGGTGTTTATGTTGCTTTAACTTACATCTTTTTAGGAAAACTTCACGATAAAATTAAACCCGGTTTTATGCCATGAGTTCCTACTAAAGTTAACGGTGGCTTTTATTTTTTAGATGTCGGAGCCAACAAAGAATATACTGGTGAAGAACTTTATTATTTAGCACTGATGGCAAATGATTTTGTAAAACAAACGACGCCTAAGAAAGATCCCCGAATAGGTTTGCTAAATATCGGAACTGAATCTTTTAAAGGCTTTGAATTTCACCAAAGTGCTGATCAACTATTAAAAGCTGATAAGCGTTTAAATTATCTTGGTTTTTTAGAACCACGTCTATTAATCGAAGGTGTTTGTGATATTTTAGTTTCAGATGGATATAGTGGAAACCTTGTTTTAAAAACACTAGAAGGAGCTTTGAAATCTGTTTCAGGGATTTTAAAAGCAGGCTACAAGAAAAATGTTTTAGCTGCCTTATTTAGCTTGAATATCATCAAGAAAATCAGCCGCACTTTTAATTACAAAAATAATGCCGGAGCTATTATTTTAGGACTTGATAAAATTGCCTTAAAAACTCATGGATCAGCGGATTTTAAGCAATTTTATAGTACGATTCGAATGGCACATGATACGCTTAAAGCTAACTTTTTGCCGAAGTTGAAAGCAGATTTACAAAAACTCCTTGCGGATAAATAAAGCCGTTATTTTTAACAGATATTTTCTTTTATCAAGGTTGATTTTGTTCTTTAAAAATATTTTTTAAAGTTTATAGTGTACAATCGTATAGTAAATTCTTTTACTATTGAAAGATTTAATTATTTTGTTTTTAAAATTTGCGAATTCGATGATTCGGACTATTTTAAAAACCAATCCATTATTAAATTCAATTCATTTATCTGATTTGTTAACCAAATCGTTACTGTCATTTTCTAACCCCACATCTTTTCAAATTAACAAATAACAGAGGAGTTTTTGTGAAAAAAACAAAAAATCTAGAGTCACCAACTCTAGAAATCATCCCCACTAAGAATAATTTTGTAGTTAATCCTTCTAAAAATAATCATTCTTATAAAACGGATAAGAAAAATTCTTTATTAGCCCGGCTTGGTGGCAGTTCCAAACGTAAGTCAACTTTGACACCTAAGTTTATTGCTACGAGTGAATTTGATTTTTCTTCAGCACCGCATCTTAACGTAAGTAATCAAAATCAAAAAACGATACCTCTTAATAAGAAGTCAAAACCAGATTTTCAAAAAACGCAGCAGCGCTTTAAATTTAATCGTGAGAAAATTAGTGGAAGCATTAATAATATGCCAACAAAAACAATTGACAAGTTATTTAATGGGACTCATTTTGCTCCATCACACACGACACAGAATCATCTGTTAACCCATCGTCCATATCACGATTCTTCTCAAGTCTTGTATAAAGATCTTGAAAAAAATATTTTGTTTTCAAAACACGAAAACAAGAATAAAGATTATAAAAAAGACAAACTTAACCAAAAGCAAATTTCTAAAAGCGAACAGCAAAATAAAGATATGTTGCCATCTTGAGCAATCACTCGCATAGAAACGAACCCTAGTTTTCGTGAAAATAGTCAAACTGTCGCTATTGAAACCAAAACTGCTCCTGATATTTTTGTTGATATTGCTCATCATAAAGAAATCCCTATGAGCCGTGATCTAGTCCCTGTTGCTCCTAAAGTCGTAGTTTATCCAACTGCTGATAACAAAATTGCTGAACTATTAGAAATTCTAAAGATTGTTCCTAATGATATTAGCTTATTCGAAGAAGCGTTAACGCATAATTCATATGCTAACGAAACAGTCGGAAAGCGTAATTACCAACGTTTAGAATTTTTGGGTGATTCAATCATCAATAAATTAGTTACTGTTTTTTTGTATTCAATGTCTGAAGATGATGAAGGCCATATGACAAAAGATCGAATTTCAATTATCCAGGCCAAAACCCTTGCTCGTGCTTCGACAGATTTAAACTTGGGTGCTTATCTTCAAGTTGGTCAAGGGTTAAAAAATCGTCCTGTAAGTGAAAGCATTTTAGAAGATATTTTTGAATCTTTTATTGGTGCTGTTTTTTTAGACCAAGGTGAAGTTGTTGCCAATCGTTTGTTAATGAAAACAATCATCAAGTATTATTTAAATGACGATTTACGAAATACAATTGATTACAAAACCCAATTTCAAGAAGCAATGCAAGAGCATGGAAAACAAACTAATATCGTTTATAAAAAACTTCATGGCGATGGTAGCAATTTTGAAGTTGAACTGATTTGTAACGGAATAACTTATGGACGTGGTTATGCTGGTAAATTGCATGATGCTGAGGTTTTAGCAGCCAAAGAAGCCTGTGAAAAAATTAGTAAGGTTCGTTCCAAGACTAATTCAAAATAAAAAGGTTTTTATTTATCCATAAATGAGGTTATTTTATTATTATATAATGTATTGATTTTAGGTAAGTGAAAGTATCAAATAATATGATTTTTTTAAAGCGTTTTAGAGCAAACGGATTTAAATCCTATGCCGAAAATATCGAACTTGTGTTCAATAAGCCATTAACGGGTATCGTCGGTCCTAACGGTGCTGGTAAATCCAATGTGGTGGATGCTTTAAAATGAGTTTTGGGTGAACGCTCAATGAAACAACTCCGCGGTAAAAGCGGCGATGACATTATTTTCTTTGGGTCTAAAGACCGTCCTGCCTCGAATACTGCAGAAGTAGCTTTAACATTTGATAATTCTAATAAAAGTTTACACGATAAACGAAAAGAAATCACGGTAATGCGAAGGGTTCACCGTGGAAGTGGTATTAGTGAATACTTTATTAATGAACAACCCGCTACTTTAAAAGAAATTGCAGATATCTTTTTAGATACAGGTTTAGCTAAAGGTTCTTTGGGAATTATTTCTCAAGGAACTGTTTCGTGGTTTGTTGAAGCAAAACCAGAAGACCGCAGAATGATATTCGAAGAAGCAGCCGGAATTGGCCGGTACGCCAAAAAAAAGGAAGATGCAATCCGTCAGTTAGAACGCACGGCTGACAATTTAAAACAAGTTACAACCGTTGTTAACGAACTTTCTCGGGATTTAAAAAAACTTACAACCCAAGCCGAAAAAGCTAAGATCTACGTCCAAAATAAGGAAGAACTAAAAGAGTTAGAACTAATTATTTTAGTTCGTGACTATGTCAAAAACAAAAATGAATTAGAAAAAATGGCGCGAAAAATCGAAGCCATAGATGCTAATTTCGAGAAATTCGAACCTTTAATTAAGGTTACTGAAGAAAAACTCGAAATTGCCAAAGAACGTTATGAAGCTGCTGATACTAACGTTACTAATTTACAAAATGATTTACAAAACTATTATGGTGAAATCAGTCAACTTGAACAACGGAAAGTCATCATCGATGCTAAGCTGCAAACTGGATTAAATTCTAAAGACGTTAACGTTAAAATCAAGTCTTTAAAACAATTAATTAAGATTACTGATGAACAACTTTCGGGTTATTACAAAGCTGTTAAAAAACTAACTACTGAACTTGATGAATCAATTGTTAAACTTGATGAAGTAACTAAAGACAACGCTTCGAAACGACAATCCCACATGGATTTATCCAACAAGTTGTACCAATCCCAAATTGAATTAGATTTTTTGAAATCTCAAAAGCAAAGCGAATTAGAACGCGAAACAGGTGTTAAATCAATTTTAAGTAATAAAGCAGCGTTATCAGGTATTCATGGAATTGTTCAAGACTTTTTAAATGTTCCACAAGAATACGAAAAGGCCATTAGTGTTGCTTTAGGACGAAGTTTAAAAAACGTAGTAGTAGATACAAGTCAAGATGCTCAAAATGCAATTGAATTTTTAAAAACTAATAAAGCAGGAATGGGAACTTTTTTACCTTTAAGTGAAATTAAACAGCGAAATGTTAAAGAAGAACATTTAGAAGTTTTAAACCAAGTAGAAGGTTTTGTCGGAGTCGCTGCTGGATTAGTTAAATTTGATAAAATGTTTGAACCGGCTGTGAGTGCCTTATTGGGTCAAATTTTAATTGCAACTGATTTAGATACGGCCATTAAAGTGTCACGCTTCACTTACCAAATTTATCGCGTTATTTCTTTACAAGGTGATATTGTTGCGGCTGGTGGTGCAATCACTGGTGGTTATCGCTCTTCACGAACAGTTTTATTTAACGCGGACGAAAAAATTAAAACTTTACAAGACACCATTAGTGAAACTAATAAAGAAATCAATAATTTGTCAGTTCAAATTGACAAAATTAGTTTGTCATTAAAAGATTTAGAAGTTCAAGTTAATGAACGAAAATTGAGTTTACAACGTTACAACGATTTAATAACCAATTCAAAAAAACAAGTTGATCAATATAAAATCGAATACGAACAATTGACTAGTAAAACATATGATGGGAAAGATGTCAACTGGGATGAAGATAAAATTCATTCTAGTCTTAACGATTTAGTTCAAAAACGCGAACGTTTAAATGAAGATTTACGAATAAACCAAGAAGCTAAAACAACTTATAAATTGCAAGTTGAAGAGCTAACTGCCAAGTTTAACGATTTACGGGCCTTATTGGATGATGATCGAACAAAATTAGTTAATTGTAAAGAAAGTGCAGTCCGTCACGAAAACATTATGGATAATGCCAAAAACAAGATTAATGAAACCTATAAAATGGCGATTGATTTTGCAATTGAAAATTACCAAAAAGAATTGCCATTACCAGAAGCCCAAGCCCGGACTAAAATTAACAAGTTACAGTCAGCGATTGATAATCTAGGTGCCATTAATATGGAAGCAATCGAAGAACTTGATGTTAAGCAAAAACGGCATGACGAACTATATGCTCAACAACAAGAATTAGTAACAGCCAAAGATCAAGTTCAACTAGCAATTAATGAATTAGATGATAAAGCCCGAGTTGAGTTTGCCCAACTAATTGATAAGTTAAACGAAGAATTACCTAAAACTTTCTTCTATTTATTTGGTGGTGGTTCTTGTCAAATTCGTTATACTAATCCCGAAGACGTTTTGACAACCGGGATTGAAGTTTATGCTAATCCACCCGGGAAAAACGTTGGTAATTTAATGTTATTATCTGGAGGCGAAAAAACTCTAGTCGCACTATCTGTTTTATTTAGTATTTTAAAAATCAGTGCCTTTCCATTAGTAATTTTAGATGAAGCCGAAAGCGCTTTAGATCCGGCTAATGTTGAACGGTTTGCAAATATTATTCGTCAAGCTTGTACAAATACCCAATTCATTGTCATTACCCATCGACAAGGAACAATGACAAAGTGTGATACTTTACTAGGAGCAACAATGCAAACCAAAGGTGTAACTAAAATGTTGTCTGTGAGTATTGAACAAGCTGAAAATTACGCTTCTGAAATACCACCAGAACAAGGAGCTTAATACTTATGGGATTTTTTTCTAATCTATTTGGAAAATTAAAAAAGAAAAAAGATTTAATTGATCAAATTCATGAAAAAACTGAAGCCAATCGGGTTTTTGTTCAAGATCAAAAAAAATACGATGCGGGATTACGTTTATCAGCAAACAATTTTTCTAACGCTTTAAATAATTTATCAAAACAATACGTTCAACTAGATGAAACTTTTTTTGAAAACCTTTTCGAATTATTGGTGTCATTAGACATCGGATATGCTTCATGCGAAAAAATTCTTGAAGCAATTAAAGATGAAGTACGCTATCAAAATGTTAATGATCCCAAATTATTAAAAGAAATTATTGTTGATAAATTGTTTGTTTATTATATCCAAGATACAGAGTTTGACACATCTTTAAATTATGTTGATGGTCGGACCAATGTTTTTTTAATGATCGGTGTTAATGGTGTTGGCAAAACAACAAGTATTGCCAAAATTGCTAACCGTTTTAAAAAATTAAATAAAAAAATTTTATTTGTTGCAGGTGACACTTTCCGGGCAGGAGCAGTTGAACAACTAAAAATTTGAGCCGAACGCACAGGATGTGATATTGTCACGGCTACTAATGATAAACAAGATGCTCCTGCAGTTATCTATCAAGGTGTTAAAAAAGGAGTTGAAGAAAAATACGATTTAGTTATTTGTGATACTTCGGGACGACTCCAAAACAAAATTAATCTAATGAATGAACTTAAGAAAATTCGGGATGTAATAGCCAAGTTTGTCGTTGATGCTCCACATGAAACACTACTAGTTTTAGATGCTACAACTGGACAATCTGGTTTAAATCAAGCTAAAGCCTTTAATGAACTAACCAAAGTTAGTGGCATAATTCTAACTAAAACTGATAGTTCATCAAAAGGTGGTATTATTTTAGGAATTAAAGATTCCTTTAAAATTCCAGTTAAATTAATTGGTTTGGGCGAACAATTAGATGATCTTGCTGATTTTGATTTGGAAAAGTATATCTTAGGGATGACAGCAGGATTGGGTTTAGATGAATCTGTTCATGCCGAATAAATGTTGCCCTTGTCTTTACAATTTTTTTAATTTTCTTGAAGTATGACACATATTAAATTTGATTTTAGTATATAATTAAATACGTTGACCTTGCTAGGAGCATTATTTATGAACGATAATAAGAGTACAAATACCCAAAACGCAATTCCTGTAAACACTTCAAAAGCAACTCCCAACGGCGAAATTGACTTTAAAAAAGAGTTAGTTATTACCCGGATTTTCGCTGACGCTAATTTAATTGCACAACACAAAGAACGATTATCAAAAGGATTACCAAACATAACACCACAAATGTTAGATTTTGAAATGGTTCAAGTTGTAATCAAAGATAATTTGTTTTCAACCGCTATGAATGAAATTGTGACCCATTTTAATTTTGATTTAGACGCTAATTTCGTTAATCAAATTAAAGACGATTTAAAGAAAAATTTGTCTGGTCCGCAAGCTTTAGATGATAACGGTGTTGCCATTATCGCTGATAAAATTATTAAAAAGCAACTCGTTTTTGATCACTTAGCAAAGTTATGAAATATCGTTGTCAGTGACGAAGAAGTAAAATCAATGCTTGATGTTTTCTACCAACGTACAAATCAATCGATTCGAGAAGTTTTGGACGATAAGGCTAAATTTGAAGGAATTCGCCAAGCGATTTTAGAAGAAAAACTAATCTTAAAAACAATTTCAGCTTTCCCAATCCGTTTTGAATTAAGTAATCCAAATTTTAAACAACCTGATATTCCAACTGCAAAAAATTAGGACGATCAGAGATTTATATTTCGAAAAATAAAGGCTACGCAAAATAGTCTTTATTTTTTATTTAAATTAATAAAAGTGCAAGAACTAATATATAATGCATGTTGTGCTAGTTTTTTTTGAAAACTTCTTTTTTTCGAGAAAAACGGTATTTTATTTGGTAGTTAGATATGTTAAACAAAGTGATTATCGAAGGTAGCATCATCAGTTCAAGATGATCATCCACAGGAAATGGATTTTTTGTAAGCATTCGTCAAACGCGTTCGTTTGGCCGTTCTGTTTACAAGGATAATTTTACTGTGTATGCAAACAAGCCTTTAGCATTTGAATTAGAAAAATATGTGCACGAATACGAAACAATCACCGTTGAAGGCGAGTTACGAACTTACCAAGATCATAAAACCAAACAATGAAAAACCGCTATTGAAATTAAAAAGATTTTAATCGACGGGCGAACAAAATTAATCAACGATCAGGAAAAAACGAAAGAGATAAAATAAAGAGAAAATAAAGATTATGCTAGAGTATGTAAACTACGTAAAAATTTCAGGTCAATTGAGTAAAGTTAAAAAAACTGATAGTGGATCTTATTTTGCCAGAATTTCGCAAGTTTCAGTTGTAGATGGAAAACCGATTGAACATTATTTTGAATTATATTGTTCTTGTCAAGCTAAGAGCATTCATGATTTATTAGTTCAAGATGCTTGAGTATTAATTGAAGGCAAGCTCACCATTTTTAAATCACGCTTGTATCATAAAACTGTAATTGATGTAAAACAAGTTACAAAAATTCCCCAACCGCAAATACCTACTAATAATCTTTAAAACTTTTTAAATTCGAATAAATCCAAAGTTAGATAAACATCTGTCTGTTTGGATTTATTTTTGTTTTTTTCTAGGTTTTTTGTTTTATCATTATTGATAATTACAATCTATGTTTGACGCATTAAATGGAGTTTAGTTTATTTATGAGTAATGAAATCCGCGCTGAATTTGCAGCTGCTTGTTTTATTTTGAAAAGTTATTTAGTTCACGAAGATCCTCAAATCAAATTTGGTGAAACCAAATACAATGATGAAGGTTTTTATCTAGATTTTTTAAGCAAAAAACTAGAACTAAGTTCAAAAAACTTTTTATCACTTAATAAGCAATTACTAAAATTGGCACAAAATTTTAAACCAACTGAAACTAAAGAAGTTGATTTAAAAACAGCTTTGGAAATAGTAAAAAATGATCCTTTTGAAAGCCAATTGATAAAAAATAGTGGTAAAAAGAAATTTGTGTTTGTTTCATCAAACCAAAAAGATGTTTGGATTTGACATGAGCAACCAGTTTATCCGAAATTATCTATTTTAAAAGCCTATAATCTTTTGACTATCGGCGGTGCTTATTGGGAAGGTGACGAAAAAAATGCTCAACTTGTTAGAATTAGTGGTTGTGCTTTTAAAACAAATCAGGAACTAACTGACCATTTAAAAGTAATTGAAGAACGCCGCAATTCAGACCATCGCAAAATTGGTAAAGATTTAGATTTGTTTACTTTTAATCAATTGTCTGGAAAAGGGATGGCAATTTGACTTCCTAAAGGAACAATTCTAAAAGACATTATCGGCAACTATGTTCACAACCGCCAACGACGTTATGGTTTTGATTTTGTCAGCACTTCAGTCTTAGGAAATTTAGAAATGTATAAAATGAGTGGGCATTACACTCATTACAATGAAGATATGTTTCCACCAATCAAACTCTTAGATGGAGATTTCATGATGTTGCGTCCAATGACTTGTCCGCATCATTCTTTGGTTTATTTGAATAAACCAAGAACTTATAAGGATTTGCCAATTCGTTTGAGTGAAGATGCAATTTTACATCGTTACGAAGCTTCAGGTGGTTTAACTGGTTTAGAACGGGTTCGTTCAATGACCTTATTAGACAATCACATTTTTTGCCGAGCAGATCAAATTGAAAGTGAAATTACTAATTCATATAATATTTTAGAAGAAGTTGTGAATACTTTCGGTTTAAAATTTGAACGGGTTGACTTAGCTTTACATGATCCCAAAAATAAAGCTAAATTTATTGATGACGAAAAAATGTGAAAGACAAGTGAATTGCAATTAGAAGCAGCTTTAAAAAAATTAAACATCAAATACACAAAACAAGTTGGTGATGCGGCTTTTTATGGACCTAAGATTGATTTTCAAATTAAGACTGTTTTAAACAAAATCGTAACGATTTCAACTATTCAACTTGATTTTTCATTACCTAATAAATTCAATTTAACATATTTTGATAAGGATAAAGTTGAACAAAAGTGCGTTGTTGTTCATTTAGGTATTATCGGAACTTACGAACGTTTTGTGGCTACGTTGCTAGAACAAACCAAAGGAATTTTACCGCTATGATTAGCACCCGTTCAAGTGAAGCTAATTCCCGTAAATAATAGCCTTCATTTAAAAGCTTGCAAAACACTTAAAGAAAAACTTTATCAAGCTAACATTCGAGCAGAGATCGATATGCGTGATGAACGTTTAGCTAAGAAAATCCGCGAAGCTCAAATTAATAAAATTCCAATGCAAATGGTAATTGGTGACAAAGAAGCCGCTGATTTGAAAAAAGTGAATTATCGCAATTATGGTTCTGATGAAGTTAACAGTCTTAGTTTTACAGAATTTGTTAATATTTTTAAAAAACAGACTCCAAAAATGAACTAATTATTATGGGAAAAAAACTTTTTATTTTTGACACAAATTTATCTTCAATCTATGATGAACACGTAAATCTTGAAAAATTTTCAGAGTTCTTAAAAACCCTTAGTAAGGATAATTTTGTCTTGTTAACAACGAATGGCTGGTATGAGCAAGCAGCCCAAATTTGTGAAGTTTTAAATACAGCCAAAATCGACATTATTTCAGGATCAGGAGCTGTTTTAAAACGCTCAGAATTACCTGCTTTTCAATATTTTGGATTTATCAATCGCAATGATGTTGACTTAATTTTACATTTAGCTATTGCTTCTTATTCGGGAGTTATTGTTAAGGGCCGTTCTAAAGGCGACAATCAGTCAAATGTCTTTTTAAATTATTTTTTAAATTTTCAAGATGTTAAAGACTTTAAGGGTATCTGAAAATTTGGAAGCTTAGAACAAAACAACGATTATTTGTCGTTTGAAACCGCTTTAAACCAAATCGATATTTCTGAAGTCTATGTATTTGAAAACAATCGAAATTTTGCTGTTAAATTTTTAGCTCAAGATAACGAAATTAATGATTTGTTAAAAGAACGAAATCTTAATATCAACGAATTTTTAACTAAAAACTATGCCTTTACTCGCAAGGGCGTTTCAAAAGCAACAGCAATTAATGCTTATTTGAAAGCATCTTACTTAAATCTTGAAGATGTAGTTTACATTAGTCTTGGAGAATTAGACTATGTTGGGTTGCATCGGTATGGGGAAGTTATTCTTCCTGAATATACAAGTGAGGAATTTAAGAAAAATTCGACATTTATATACAATCCGAAAAACCCTTTAGAAATACTGGATTATCTTAATACAACTAAAAAAATAAACGAGTTTCAATAATTTTTTGTTGTTATCTTAATAAAAAAACAATGTCTATTAAGATTATTTATTTATATCTAAGTATATAAATATAAGAGCGTCAGACAAAAAAACGTTCTTGATACGTTATAAATTGTTAAAATAACTATATGTTTATGGCATCTTTGTCATAAGTTAACGCCGTGGAGCAACCTCATGAACCCTAAACTTGAAAAAAAATTGAATGCACTCAAACATAAAAATGCAAAAAAATACGCTAATTTCGATTTAAATTATGCTTACGACAGCAAGTCGGGTAAGATTTATACACTTATCCAGAACCAAGAATCTGGCGATGTTGTTTATATTAAAACTCTTAAACCATTACCTGCGAATGTCATGGATTCTTTGCTAGATGAAAATGATCAACCTTTTGTTTTTAAACCACGAATTGTCGGTGTAGAAGTTTTCGATAAAAATAATGTACCAGTTGTTTTAGCATACGATCACGAAACCCAACAATATGCTAACCCCGAAACTGGCCAAGCAGTTAATGCTGAAGATTATCATGAAGCCGATGGATCGGTTTTAAAACCGTTACCTCCACGTTTTTCTAAACCTAACGAAGAACAACTAGAGCAAGAAAATGAACCTGCTGAAGCAACTAGTGAAGAAAGTGCTCCTAACGAAGAAGCTTCTTTAAGTGAAGAAACCAGTGATGCCACACCAGATTTATCTGAAACAGCTGTTACTGATAATTCTCAATCACCAGTTGAAACTGCTCCATCCGTTGAAGCTAATGAAGCTCCACAACTTTATGAAAATCCCCAAATTAGTCAATCTGATGTTGCTCCACAATATCCTAACGATTATTTAAATTCTGATAATTATGCTCCACAACCGCAAGACGTTTACGGTGTGCCAAATGCTTATGATCAACAAAATGTTCCTGGACAAGAATACTATGGTCAAGCGCCAGTACTTGACACATCTAGTGCAGCTCAATATCAAGATCAAACCCAGCAACCAACTGATTTTAGCGAACATCCAATGGAATTACCATATCAAGAACAAGGTCAGCAACTGTATTCTGAAAATCAAAATTCTTACGATTTTAACCAACAAGGTTTAACTCCTGCATATGAAGATCAAAACCAACAGGTTTATTCTGACGGTAGTTTTGAGCAACAACCAGTTGATCAGGCGTACGTTGATCCGAACCAACAAGTTTATCCAGAAAATAGTTTTGAACAACAACCAGTTGACCAAGCTTATGTAGACCACAGTCAACAAATTTATCCAGAAAATAGTTTTGAACAACAACCAGTTGATCAAGCTTATGTAGACCACAGCCAACAAATTTATCCAGAAAATAGTTTTGAACAACAGCCAGTTGATCAAGCATATACAGATCCAAATCAACAAATTTATCCAGATAATAGTTTTGACCAACAACCGCTTGATCAGCAATATACTGATTCAAATCAACAAGTTTATCCAGAAAATAATTATGAACAACAACCGCTTGACCAAGCTTATGACATAAATCAACAAGCATATCAAAGCTCAGACAGCAATCTTAATTACACGCATCCAATTGATTCGCAATATGCAGATTCAAACCAAATGTCTCCATATCAATCAAATGAATCAAACGATAATTATGGTCAGCAGCCTTATCAAGATGTTTATGATTCACAAAACATTAGATCTAGTACTGATTCATACCATCAGTTGCCTTTAGAAAATAATCAAGATCCTTATTTACCGGTGGAACAAGGTCAATATAGTTATGACACCAACCCAACAAATGAGCTTGCTTATCCACATAATAATCAGGCTTTAAATACGCCATCAAATCAATTTGGATATGAAAACCCAGAATCAGTTCAACAGGCTTTGCAATCCCATGACGAAGCAATTAATGATCAAAATTCTCTTGCAAAAAATGAACCGGCCGCGCAAACAATACCTCTTGTAAGTCCTTTATCTAATGAATTTAAAGATTCTGTGCCTGAACTTGAACATCACGGTGAATCTCAAGTTCGAGAAGAAATTAAACAACCAGTTAATTTACCAAACGAAACTTCTGTCCCAGTAGTTGAAGAACAAAAACCGCTTGTGAAAGAAGAATTTATCCCTATACAAGCACCAATTTCTGTTATTGAAGCAAAAGATGAGCCGCTTACAAAACCAGAAGTTGTCGAACCAGAAGAAACTGAGCCAGTTAAAACCATTGAAAAACCAGTTGAAGAATTATTTGTTCCAATCGGATTTAATGCTGATAAAAAAGTCGATGATGTTGTTGAAGAAATTCATCAAGCGATTGAAAAACCAGCAAGTGAATCCAATGTCAAACCACAAAAAGAACCGGCTTTATCAACTGAAGAATTCGACGCAATTTTGAATTCTGAATCAATTTCACCAACACCGGATGTGTCAGTTATTACTAATGATGATGCAGTTGAAACATCAGATAACAACGTTGATGTTGAATTTATTCCTGCACGTAATAAAGATTTACAAGCCCCTGAAGAAGACGATAAACAAAAAATTATTGATACTGAACTTTTACGAATTGCTGAATTAGAAAAACAAGTTCAACAATATAAAGCAATTCTAGAAAACGAAAACATTGTAAGTATTCAAGAGTCAATTGAAAATAATGCTTCTCAAGTAATTGAACAAACATTAGAACCAACACCAGATTTAACAATTAATCCCGTTTTGACAAAACCGATAGAAGTTGTTTCTAATGCAAAAATAGATACTAAAGATATTGATCATCAACCAGATGATGAACTATCTGATCTTCATGTTAATGCAGCTGACATTTTTACTAAACCAATTCATACACAAGAAGTGTTACCTGAACTTGATAATCAACCACAATTGGTGGATGTTAACGATATTTTTACTAAAGTTGTACCCCCAGCAACTGTTGCAGTTGAACCAGCTTACAAATTAAACTTTGACAATCCGGCTTTTGTTGATTCAGAAGTTAAGCCAATCGAGGTTGATCAAACTCTGAATTTAAATCCAAGTGACATCTTTATTAAACCAACACCAACCAAACCAATTGTTGTAGAACCCGAACTTGATTATCATTTTGATGTTTCTAATATTTTTATACCTGCTAATAAAAAACAACCTAACGAATCGCAAGTTTTACCAACTAAACCAGTAGTTGAAGCGGATGCATTTACACCTAGTGCAACTAAACCAATCACTCATTCACAAGATGAATTGTTGCCAGAACCAAAAATATTTGTTCGTCCAGAAGTTGAAATTCAACCTCAAGCACGCTACACTGTGCCAACCAAAACAATCCGCCCTACTCAAGACGTTTATGAAGAACAAGTTGCTCCAAGTACCAAAGTTAATTTAACTACAGCGCCAATACAAACTAAAGAAATTGTTTTCGAAGACGAAAATTTTAATTCTAGACAAGTTCAATCGAATTATCCAACTCAACCAGTTCGTCCCGTTTATCGGCACGCTGGTGGTGATTATGAAACAGCAGGACAACCATATCCTTACGAAAATGAACCAGGATATGAAACGCCAAGTTTCCGTAATGAATACTATCCTCCTGTGGATGAACAAACAATGTATGAAGCGGCAAATCGCCCTGTTTATGATAATGAATATACTGATGAAATTTACGATCGTGAACCACATGATGAATACGAAGAACAAGTTCGAATGAGTCAAGAACGTGAACCACTTTATGCTAATACATATCAACAACAAATGGTTAATGAATATCCTCAAGCCTTGGAATATCGAACTCCAACCCGGCCATATTCAAGATCTTTGCAAACGACTTTAGATACGTTTAACCGAAGTGTTCCAAGTTCAACATTTACAACTTATCGTCGTTCTAGCCGGATGTATGAACCACAAATTCGTCCAGGTAGTAATTTTGCACCTTCGTTTGCACCGGTTCGAAATGATGGCTTCACCCGTCCAAGTATCAATTACCCAATTTCGCGAAGTTTAACCACGTTTGGTTCTAACCGAATGTATACATCCCGTCCGATTTCATCGTTACCTGTTGGATTTGGTGCTTATCGTTCTTCTTCACGGTTAGCACTCCGTCGTTATGAACCATTAAATTATTCTTCACCAAACGCATCATTAACTTCACGAATTCGAACAACTTTACCAGCTCCTATGATTAATACTTACAGAAGCTCGTCGTTACGCCGCCCATATGGGTCTGCTAGAGCAATGGGTGTAACAGCTCCTAGTTTTTCAAGAGGTTCGTCTTTAACTCCGCCACGAAGATTTGGTAAATATTAAAATTGTTCAATAATCGGTTTTAGTTATATTTTGATTTCACTAATCGCTTATTTTTTTGCTGAAGTATTAGGGTGAAAATGTTGAGAAATTAAAATTATTGTTTAAAATCAGTTGTTTTATATAATTATTTACTCATTAAATGCAAGGATGTTGTTTTTTTATAGTAGAATATGCCTATATTATTTATGTATTAATATGCGCTGTTTTACAACGTATAATTGGCAACTTTAAATTTAAATAAGGGGAACCTTAGACCACATGAAACTTAAAAAAGTGATCCACAAAATTTCCGCAACGTTAGGCTTATTAGCTGTTGGCGGTGTCGTTGGCGGAGTAATTGCGACACAAACAACTACAGCTCCTGAGCAGAATCATAGTTTAGTGGTTCAACAGCAAGCTCAAGAATCAATTAAAACTATTGCACAAAGTGCTAATGTTATTAATCAAGCAGATGGTTTAGCACCGGTTGCAATTCAAGATCAAATTTGGTTTGCTCCAGTAGTTGGAGTGGGAGCCGGATTAATCGTTTTAGCGATTGTTTTAGGATTAGGAATTGCTATTCCGATTGCTAAGAAAAAAGAACGGCGACTACGCGCTGAACGTGAAGAACACGAAGCATTAATGGCTCAGCTAGATGAAGTAGCTGCTCAAGAAGCGGCTGTTGAACAAGAAACAGAAACTAAAGAAGTTGCAAAAGCAGCTGCTGAAAAAGCAGCAGCTGAAGAAAAAGCTAAAGAAGAACCTAAAAAAGTTGAACCAGCAACTCCGGTTGTTACTCCTGCAACCCCAGCTGCACCAGTACTTCAAGGTCAAGTTTTACCACAAACTCCTTATGGGCCTGTTCAACAACCAGGAATGTATCCTGGAGGTTTTGGCGGTCAACCAGCTGGAATGCCATCCCAACCTGGTTTTGCACCTCAACCAGGAATGCCACCGCGTCCAGGAATGCCTCCTCAAGCTATGATGCCACGTCCTGGTATGTATCCACAACAACAACCAGGGATGATGCTACGTCCAGGAATGTATCCACCGCGTCCAGGTATGATGCCACCACGTCCTGGAATGTATCCACAACAACCGGGAATGATGCCTCAAGGACCGCGTCCGATGTTACCACCTACTCAAGGAATGCCACCACGTCCTGGATTTGGTCAACAACCTGGAATGCCACCACGTCCTGGATTTGGTCCACAACCTGGAATGCCACCACGTCCTGGAATGTACCCACAACAACCAGGAATGGCGCCTCGACCAGGGATGTATCCACAGCAACCCGGAATGATGCCTCCTCCAGGACAACGTCCAATGTTGCCACCACCTGGGCCACGTCCGATGAATCCATACGGCCAACAACCAGGTTATGGTCCAAGACCTCCTCAAGGTTATGGTCCGCGATAATAAAAAAAATAATAAAAAATGAATTAACTTGGATGTACGCCAAGTTTTTTTTATTGCTTTATCAATATAATTAAAAACATTAAGAGTTTTAAAATATGATCAATACTAAAAAACCGCCCCAACTCCAGCGCTGTTCTTGAGCTCGCTCTGTTTATTATATTGACCATCATGACAATTTTTGAGGTATTCCTTGAAAAACTGAGCATGAATTGTTTGAATACTTATGTTTAGAGTCACAAGCCGCGGGGTTGAGTTTTGATTTAGTGTTATCTAAAAAGAAATATTACGAAAAAGCTTTTTTCAATTTTAAACCTGAAAAAATTATTGAAATAAAACATGGCGATATTAAAAAGATGATGTCAAATACGGGTTTAATTCGCTACGAAAAAAAACTTATTTCAATTGTGAATAACGCTAAAGCCTATTTAAATTTGAAGCAAGAAAAAATTACTTTACAAGATTTGGTTTATCAATCTAAGAAAGTTTTTATTCAAGGTCATAACAAACCTGGAACAGTGGTAAATAATTTTGCTAAAGACCTATCTGCAAAATTAAAAAAATACGGTTTTACTTTTGTTGGCCCTATTACCATTTTTTCTTATTTACAAGCAGTTGGTGTGTATGATGATCATCAACCACAATGCGATTGATATTATTTAAAGAAAAAAATGAGAATAAAAAACAATTAAATTTATACAGTCTATTTTTCATTAAGGAATTTTGGTAAAACAGTTAAAATTTATCATATCCTCACCGTCTTGTAAAAATAAATTTCCTAATCCAAAGTTATTAGAATATGAATCTTATTAATATCTAAAATCCTACGTAGATACGTAAGCATAAATTAATAAATTAAATAAATGATAACTTGGAAGTTGCCGCTAAAAACATCAGATTGAAATAAAAATGTATTCATTATTGGACTTCACAGCGAATGTGTATATAGTTATTTCTCAATTATCTTTATAAATTTTAAAAATTAATTTAATCAAATTGTTTCCAATTTTGTTTTCTAAAATTATCGATTTATTCGTCGTTTTATGATTTTTGGGTAGTAATGAAATAAGTGTGTTAAATTGGCATCGTGTTAAAATTCAAATAATTAATTAAGGATGATTAACAAGATGGCAAAGAAAATAACTCCAAAACCACCTAAATCTGAAAATTATCGAAAAGTAATGGACCAATTTAACCAATTGGTACTAGGAAACCCAGATATTTTTGATGCTAGCAGTGCCAATAGTTTAATTAAATCAATGACAGAAGTATTTTCTGAACCACTGAATGCACTTCTTAAAGCCGAAATGGATGAACATTTAGGAAGAAGCGAATACGAGCGTTCTGAAAACTCCAATCGCCGGAATGGTTTCATTGAAAAAACTGTT
>NZ_JHXT01000021.1 GCF_000687795.1 Mycoplasma testudinis ATCC 43263 | reverse complement strand
CCTTAATTAATAATATTCAAGATATTGGCAAAGACGGATGAACAATTAATAAACTAGGCCAAGCTTTGTCTTGGGTAGCAAAAAATGTGGTTGAAACCAAGAATGAATTAAAAGAAACAAATAACAAATTGAATGATACAAATAACAAATTAAATGAGACAAACAACAAATTGAATGAGACAAAAAGCGAATTAAAAAATGATTTAAAAAGAGAAATAAGCAAATTATACACTTTAATCAAAAAATATCATCCAGATGAAACTCCGATTCCACCGCCAGATGAACCAATCATAACGTATACTGGAAACGAAGTTCGTTATTACAATATCTTTCGCAATGAATCTAACGCCTGATTTGAACAACTAGCAAAGTTGTATGGAATGCATCGCTCACAAAATAAATCAAAGGCGTACGTTTTCAAGATTTGAAAAACTGATTTTAATGCCGTAACTAAGAAATTAGAAAGCTTAGGAATTAAACCAGACGCAATTGTTCATTTTGTGAAAAATTAACGAAAATAACTTTTATAAATTAGTTTTTAAAAAAAACAAAAAAACGAATAGCTTGAAATGAATCTATTAACCACATTAGCATAAAAAAAGAAGCATTTAGTAATGCTTCTAATTCTATTTATTATTGTTGCACACCCAAGTAAGAAAGTAATTATTATTTCTTAATTTCGGGAGCTTTAACAACAGGTGGAGTAACTTCTTTTTTTGCTTCAACTTCTTTTTTAGCATCAACTACTTTTGAAGGTTCACTAGCTTTAACTGGTTTAACTTCTTTTGCTGGTTTAGCTTTAGCTGGTTTAGCTTTGATTTTGAAGTTGTTAATCTTATCAACAAACTGCAAAATAGCCATTTCAGTAGCATCGCCTTGGCGTTTACCCAATTTTAAAACTCGTGTATAACCACCATTACGGTCTTTAGTTGCTTTAGCAATATCGTTAAATAAATGTTGCAACAATTGATCTGCATCAAGTTTTTGAGTTGCCATTAAATAACGAGCAGCTAATCTTCTTGCATTTAAAGATCCAGATTTAGCTCAAGTTACCATTTTTTCAACCCGTTTTTGGGTTTCTTTAGCTTTGGTAATTGTGGTTTTAATTTCATGATAAGCAATAACGTCGCTGACTTGTTGCTTGATTACCATATTTGTGTAGGCAGTATCTTTGCCTCTTCGATTAATATAAGACATCTATCAAGGCTTCCTTAGTTTTTAAGTTTCAAACCGTATTCTAATAATTTCTTATTAATTTCACGGAGGGATTTCTTCCCTAGATTACGAATTTTTTCAATTTCGTTTTTTGGACGTTCAGTCAATTCTTGAATAGTTTGGATTCCTTGACGTTTCAAACAGTTGTATGAGCGTACAGTTAAATCCAAATTTTCAATTGGTGTCGAAAGAGTTTGACTGCGAACTTCCAAACTCTTTTCGCGCATCACTTCAAGGTCGTGCAATGATTGGTTAATATCAATTAATGGATTTAAGTGTTCCACCAAAATTTTTGCCGCCATACTGATTGCATCGCCTGCTGTAATAGCACCATTGGTTGCCACTTCCAAATACAATCGATCAGTCATTGAATCTTTTGAAGATTTCACTTCTTCAACTGAATAACTAACTTTAACAATCGGTGAAAAATTACTATCAACTGGTAAAACCAACAAGGTCTTCATTAAATCCCGGTTTTCACTAAAGGTTTTAAATCCCCGGCCACGAGTTGCATAAATTTCCATTGTTAACTTTTTAGACTTGTCACTTGTTTTTGTACAAATGTGCAAATCTTTATTAATGATTTCAAATCCAGCTGGACATTCGATTTGAGCAGCACTAATATCTCCTGGTTCAGAAATATCAAGTTTTAAAACCGGTCACTTTTCTACTGGAGTTTCAGCCAACATTTGATCGCTAATAACGTTTTCATTAATTACTACAACTAAATTTTTCAAGTTTAAGATAATTTGGGTAACGTCTTCAACAACCCCTGGAATTGCTTGAAATTCTCGAGTCACATCTTTAATTTTAACCGCAAAGACACTTGCGCCAGGTAAGTTTGACAACATAATGCGGCGAAGCGCATTTCCAATCGTAATCCCGAATCCACTTTGTAAAGGGTGAATACTGTAGCGACCAAGATTCTTGTTATCTTCTTCTTTTACAACATTAATGTCATATTTAATAAATCGTTCCATTTTATGTAATTTCCTTTACTAGCGTGGTTTTTTAGGAGGACGACATCCGTTGTGAGGGATTGGGGTCACATCATTAATTTCAGTAATACTCAATCCTGCAGCTTGTAAACTCCGAATTGCAGTGTCTTTTCCACGACCAACTCCATTAACGTAAACTTTAATGGTTGATAAACCCATTTCCATTGCTTCCTTAGCAGCTGCATCAGCCGCTACGCCAGCTGAATATGGGGTTTTCTTTTTTGAGCCTTTATATCCAATTGTTCCACTGGATGCTCAAGTTAAGGCATTACCTTTTTCGTCTGTAATGGTTACGATGGTATTGTTCGCACTTGCGTGAATGTGCGCAATTCCATTATTAAACGATAATCGTTTCTTCTTAGCCATATTGAATTATCTCCTGCCTTATTTAGTTTCCATTTTCTTGTTGGCAACAGTTTTACGCGGTCCTTTTCGGGTCCGGGCGTTTGATTTCGTGCGTTGCCCGCGAACTGGTAAATTCCGGCGGTGACGAATCCCCCGTCAGGAATTAATTTCCATTAAACGTTTAATGTTAAAAGCGGTTTCCCGACGCAAGTCACCTTCTAACATATAAGCGCTAGCGATATTTCTGATATTAGCTAATTCTTCTTCACTCAAATCTTTAACGCGTTTGTTTTGATCAACATTCGCTTTAGTTAAAATTTCTTGGGATCGCGATAAACCGATTCCATAAATGTATGTTAACGCGACTTCCACGCGTTTGTTGTTGGGGATGTCAACCCCTAAAATACGTGCCATTTTAAAGTAATTTTCCCCCTAATTATCCTTGTCGTTGTTTATGTTTGGGGATTTTACAAATAATTCGTACGCGCCCCCTGCGTTTAATAATTTTACAGTCTTTACAAATTGGTTTAACGGATGAACGTACTTTCACAATTTTTGCCTTTCTTGATTCTTGTTAAATTACAGACGGTAGATAATGCGACCACGTGTTAAGTCATACGGACTAAACTCAACTTCAACAGTATCACCTGGTAAAATTCTGATTTTGTGCATACGAATTTTACCCGATACGTGCGCCTCGATTAATAAATCGTTTTCTAATTTAACTTTGAATTTGTCGCCTTTAAGCGCTTCTTTAACAACGCCTTTCAGACTAAGTATATTTTCTTTCAAAAATGCAACTCCTTTTTAGTGAGTTAATAACTCATAACCATCATTAGTCACCAGCACCATGGCTTCTTCGTGACAAACGAATTGGTTTGTTTTTTTAGCAATTACAGATCATTTGTCTTTTGCTAAATATGCTTCGTGGTTTTTTTGCAGGACCATTGGTTCAATGCACAAGACCATCCCTGGTTTTAAAGTTGGCCCAGTATTGGGCTTCCCATAATTCAAGATAAATGGTCCTTCGTGAATGGCAACACCACAACCATGACCACCATAATCACGTAACAATTGGTAATTATGGCTTTCAACATAAGTTTGCACCGCATGGCTAATATCCCCAATGCGATTATTTGGTTTAATTACAGTACAAGCAACATCGATTGCTTTTCTTGTAACTAAACAAAGATCTTGTAGCTCTTGCGCTACTGGTGCTGCGCAGATTGTGAAGGCCGAATCACAAATAAACCCTTCATACTCTACGCCAACATCAAATGTTAATTTATCACCGGGATTGAATGTTTCGTGTTCGGTTCCAATCCCGTGAATTACAACGGCGTTTTTGGACATACAATTATATCCAGGGTAGCCCATATACCCATGAAACGCACATTTCGCATTTCGCGCTTCAATAAATTCTTTGGTAAACAAGTCAATATCTTTTAATGTTCAATTAATAAAATTTTTTTGCAAGCAGGTATTTTTTAAATCTTGATAAATTGCACAAGCTTTTTTAATTCCGGCTATTTCTTTAGCATTTTTAATATGAACAAAATCCGACATTATTATTTTAATGTATCTACAACTGCAGAATACAAATCCTCTAATTCTAAATTGGCATCAATTTTAACTAATAACCCTTGGTTTAAATAAAAATCAATTACTGGTTGAATGGTATCTAAATAATGGCGAATCCGTCCTTCCACAATTAACGCACCATCATCCTTTCGGGCCATCAAAATCGTGTTGTCTTTATCACATTGATTTGCAACTTTAGGCTGCATTTGCGAAACGTTAACATTATAAATTGTTTGACACGAAGGGCACACTCTCCGGCCGCTTAAACGCTTAACAATAAAATTCAAATCACTTGGCTCTAGTAACAATGCACAATCGATTGGTGTTAACGTATTTAAGTATTGTGCTTGATCAAGGGTTCGCGGATACCCGTCTAAAATAAAACCCGATTTTGATAGCTGCCCTAAATTTGTGCTTAAAGTTTCTTTAACAACTTCATTGGTTGTATCATCAGGAACATATTTTCCTTCCAATAAAAAAGAAGAAACTTTTTCAGCTAAAGCAGTTTTTGTACTAACAATATTCCGAAAAATATCGCCCGTTGATAAATGAACAAAATTCAAACGTTGTTTTAACAATTGTGAAATTGTCCCTTTGCCAGTGCCTGGCGCACCTAAGAAAATAATTCGTTTTTTAGTAATTTTAGTTATCATAGTTGGCTCACATCGTCTTGTGATTTAACGTTAGTTGGTTTTTCAGAAGCAGGAATTATAGGAGTGTTAATTTGAGCTGCAACAGGCAATGGCGGTGAAGAAGCAATTGGTGCTAACGCATTAACCGACTGCGCCATTTGATTCCGTAATTGTTGGTAATTTGTAGTTGTGGCTGCTGACTTCAAAGCATTAAAGAATTCTAAACTAGCTGAAACCATGATGATAATTCCGGTCCCGCCTAAGCTTAGTGATGTAGGAATCCTGAACACAATCGAAATGATATACGGAATTATTGAAATAACCGCCAAGAAAGGTGCCCCAATAAAGTTTGTTCTTAACAAAACTTTATTAATGTGTTTTTCCGTGTCATATCCAGGTCTAATTCCCGGAATAAAACGATGACCTTTTTCAAAATTTTTGGATAGCTGCTCTGGATTTATTTGAATGTAACTATAAAAGAAAGTAAACAAGATAACAAATACTCCATACAGCGTAATTCCAACAGGTGTAGTTAATGACAAATAATCTTCCACAAACCAGCGGGCTTCACTTTGGACTTGGAATTGAGCAATTGTAATGGGAATAGACATAATCGATGATGCGAAAATAACCGGAATAACTCCAGCTGCATTAACCTTAATTGGTAAATACGGTAATGCTTTCATATCGTCAACCATTCCTTGACCAGTTTGTTGAATCGGAATTTTGCGAATTGACAAATTGATAAAGGTTGTAGCTAATAACAAAATTACAAATGCCAAGAAGTAAATACTGAAATTAATAATGTTTGATAGCAACGGATTAATGGAAACGGAAATTCCACTTAAGACATTGTAAATGGCAATAAAACCATTTGGTAATTGAGCTAAAATTCCACTTAAAATTAATAAGGTAATTCCATTTCCAACACCTTTTTTGGAAATCATATCCCCAATAAAAATTGCCAAGTAACAACCCGCTGTCATGGTAATAATGTAAAACGCTTGACTAGCAGCATCGGTTGGGGCGCTAATTACAGCGGTTTGACCATTAGTTGCAATTGCAATGATAGCAAACGATTGGACTAAGGCAAAAGGCAAGGTCACAATCCGGGTAATAACTTCAATGCGACGACGTCCAACTTCACCACTTTTTGCTAACTTCGCTAATGGTGGAATTAAATCAGTCGATAACAGTTGCATAATAATTTGACTGGAGATATACGGACTAATACCAACTGCAAATAACGACAGTTGGCTTAATCCACCACCGCCCAACAAATTAAACAGCGTGAAGAAATCGTTCTGATTAGCATTGGCGTTTTGCTGGTTAACGCTAATTCCAGGCAAAGGAATAACACTAATAACACGAAACAAGATAACTAAAAAAAACGTGACAAAAACCGAGATCATGAAATCACGGTTTTTTATCAAGTTAATTATTTTTTGTCCGAAAGAAGTGTTTTTGGAAGTGGTTGCCATTTAGTACCTTAAAGAAAATTAAAGAATTAATTTTGTTGGGTTTTTTTGTGTGCTTTTAAAGCATCCGATAAGTTTGTAAGCAATACTTTTCCGCCCGCTTTTTCAACACTCGCTGCTGCTGCTTTAGTAGCAAACTGTACTTGAATGTCGACTGGTCCAGGTAATTGGGTATTCCCAATCAATTTAATTGGGGCTTTAAGTTTACTTGAAATTCATTTAAAATTAACAAAATCAGTTCGTGTATAAGTTCTTTGTGGGTGAGTCAACAAAATTTTAATATCTAAAGAAACGGGTTTAGTTTTGAATCCATCTGTACTAAAACCAAATTTAGGAACCCGACGATATAACGGAGTTTGACCCCCTTCAAATCCGGGACGAGTGTGTCCTGACTTCCGGGCTTTTTGACCTTTTTGACCCCGACCACTAGTTTTTCCTAAACCTGAGCCGTGACCCCGACCAACTATTTTAGCTTTATGCTTGCGAGAATTGGGAACGCTTTTAAGTTTGTGTAATTCCATAAAATGCTTATAAATCCTTTAATTCTTTATTACGAAGCTTGGCAATAGTCTTAGGAGTAAATTGTTGTAAGATCCCGTTAAGGGTCGCTTGAATCATGTTGACGGGAGTATTCTTACCTAAATTTTTTGTGTAAATATCAGTAAATCCAGCCAATTCAATAATTGCCCGAATTGGACCACCAGCAATAATACCTGTTCCAGCAGGTGCTGGTTTTAGTAAAACTCGAGCTGCGCCGCTACGTCCTGTAACTTCGTGGAACATGGTTCCATGCTTGTTAATTGCTACTTCGTGAACACCCTTTTCAGCTGCTCGTAATGCCTTTTTAATGGCATTTGGAACTTCTAAAGCTTTAGCAATTCCATAACCTACTTTACCCTTACGGTTACCAACAACAACTAAAGCGCTAAAACGTAAGTTTCGACCACCTTTAGTTGTCTTTGAAATCCGGTTGATTTTAACAACACGTTCTTCATATTCGGATTTGGTTTTCCGTTCGGTTTTCCGTTTGTTGCGTTCGTCGGCGTGTTTGGCGCTGCCTAAATTAATTCCACCTTTGTCATCTTTGGCAGTGTGTTGACCGCGATATGGTGATCTTCCCGGAGTTCTTGTTCCACCAGTTACCGCGTTCCGACCGCTAAGAACGGCTTTTTTACCTTCTTCAGAAAAACGGTTAAATGATTTTCGTTTTTCGGTCGTTGGCGCTGATGTATTTTTATTGTCTACAGCTGGTTTGACTGCAGCAGTTTGCTTTTCGTCGTTTGGCATCATACTAACATTTCTCTTTCTAGAATTTTAATCCGGCAGCTCGCGCCGCGTCTGCTAAAGCAGCAATGCGCCCGTGGTATTTAGAACCACCGCAATCAAAGGCAACTTCACTCACGTTTTGTGCTAATAATTTTTTAGCTATATCAGTTCCAACAGTCATGGCATTTTCTTTATTGCCATTTTTTAATTTAAGTTGTTTGGATGAACTTGAAGCAATAATTTTGTTGGTGATGTAATCCCAAACTTGAACACTGATGTGCAAGTTAGATTTAAAGACAACTAAAACCGGACGGCTATTATCAATCAAGCGGAATTTTTTAGTTACCCGAGCATGACGCATGTCACGGCGGGCGGAACGATTCATATTAATTTGTTTCATAACTTAACCCCGGTTTTATTTTTTCCCTTCAGCGGTTTTACCAGCTTTACGAATGATGTGTTCATTTACATAAA
This sequence comes from Mycoplasma testudinis ATCC 43263, assembly GCF_000687795.1. Classification (GTDB taxonomy): domain Bacteria; phylum Bacillota_I; class Bacilli_A; order Mycoplasmatales; family Mycoplasmoidaceae; genus Mycoplasmoides; species Mycoplasmoides testudinis. The sequence continues at coordinate 16,222 of NZ_JHXT01000021.1, read as the reverse complement.
GCACACCTTTACCCTTATAAGGTTCAGGTAATCTTCACTTACGGACTTGAATGGCAAATTCACCAACGTGTTGCTTATCACTGCCAGAAATAGTAATTAAAGTATTTTTTTCAACAGTTACTTTAATATCTTTTGGAATCTTTAATTCGATGGGGTGCGAATAGCCCAATGATAAAGATAAATCTGTGCCCTTTAAAGCAGCCCGGTAACCAACACCAACAAGTTGTAGTTGTTTACTAAATCCTTCAGTTACACCGATGATGGCGTTTTTAACTAAAGCATTAAATGTCCCGTGTAACATTTTATTTTGCTTTAAGTCATTAATTCGTTTAATGCTAATTTTGTTGTCTGCAATTTCAACTTTTAATGGATTATTTATAGCAAATGGGATTTCAAGTGATCCTAAAGGACCTTTAACTTGTAAATTTAACGCGTTAACGCTCACGCTCACACCACTAGGAATTTCAATAATGCGGTTTCCAATTCGAGACATTAGTAATCCTCCTATCAAACGTAGGCGAGAACTTCGCCACCGATTTTTTTCATGCGAGCAATTTTGTCTGTCATTAAGCCTTCGCTAGTCGAAATGATTGCAACGCCTAAACCATTTAGAACGCGAGGTAATTTTTCAAAAGAAGCATAAACACGTAAACCGGGTTTAGAGATTTGTTTCAAACCATTAATTGAACCAATTTTTGATTCATTGTATTTGAGTTTGATCTTCACAAACGCTTTAGTTTTTTCGTGGTTTTCGTAAAGTTCGTATTGCTTTAGATAACCTTCTTTAACCAAAATTTCTAAAATTGCTAATTTCAATTTTGAAGCTTGGGTTTTCACGTCCGTTAGTTTGGCCCGATTCGCGTTGTTGATCTTTGTTAGTAGATCAGCCACTGGATCTGTATGTAACATGTGATGATTCCTTTCTTAAATTACCAAGATGCTTTTTTGATTCCGGGAATGCAACCCGCGTATGCTAATTCTCGGAAGCATAAACGACAAACGCCAAACTTTCGATAAACCGCTTTAGGACGACCACAACGCTTGCACCGGGTGTAACCCCGCACGCTAAATTTAGGTTGGCGTAATTGTTTTTGTTTTAATGATGTTTTAGCCATAGTTTAACGTTGCTCCTTTTGCTTAATTAATGGTAATCCAAGTAATGTCAATAACCGTAAGGCTTGGGTTTTGTCAGTTGTTGACGTCACTAATGTAACATCAAAGCCGCGAATTTTTTTAACATCATCATAGACGATTTCAGGGAAGATGATTTGTTCTTTAACACCAATCGTGTAATTTGCTTGACTATCAAAGCTTCGCGGTGATAATCCTCTAAAGTCCCGGACCCGAGGCAAAGCAACATTAATTAAACGTTCTAAGAATGATCACATCTTGTCGCCTCGCAAAGTAACTTTACAGCCAATTGCTTGACCTTCACGTAATTTGAAAGTGGCAATAGATTTTTTTGCTTTAGTAACGGTAGGATTTTGACCAGTAATAACTTTTAATTCATTGATTGCTGATTCCAATAACTTAGCGTCTTTAGTCGCGTCACCAACTCCCATGTTCACCACAATCTTTTCAATTTTAGGAATTTGCATAACTGATTTCAAATTAAATTCTTTATGCAATTCACTACGAATTGTATTGTTATATTTTTGTTGTAATTGACTAGGCATTATTTCCCTCCAATTTGGTTATTGGATTTGCGATTCACCCGAATTTTTTTATTAGTCTTCGGATCAATTGTGTATTTCACTTTAACAATAGTTGCGGCTTTATGTTTGGGATCAGTGAGGGTTAAGTTAGCTAATTTAATTGGCGCTTCTTTTTCCACAATTTCACTTTTTTGATTTTTTTGTTCATCACTCTTCTGGTGTTTTTTAACCTTGTTAACACCTTCAACAATAGCGCTTTGTTGTTTTAAAAGAACTTTTAAGACAATACCGCTAGAGCCTTTATTACCACCTTGGGTAACTGTGACATTATCACCTTTTTTAATGCGTTGCATAATTTCTTCTCCTAAACAACTTCACTCGCTAATGAAGTAATTTTAACGAAACCTTTTTCTCTCAATTCGCGGGCTACAGGACCAAAAATCCGGGTTCCTCTTGGGCTTAAATCATCTTTAATAATGACACAAGCATTTTCATCAAACCGAACGTGTGTTCCATCAGCGCGTTGTTCGCCTTTAACAGTTCTTACAATTACAGCTTTTAAAACTTGACCTTTACGAACCATTCCAGTTGGGGCAGCACTCTTCACGGAAACAACCACAATATCACCCACATAGGCATATTTCCGTTTTGTTCCACCGAGAACTTTAATAACCCCAACTTCTTTAGCTCCGGTATTATCGGCAACATTCAGCCGCGTCATAAATTGAATCATCTTTAGATCTCCTTATTTGGCGCGTTCGAGAATCTTGCTAATCCGTCAGTGCTTAGTAGCAGATAATGGACGTGTTTCAGTAATTTCAACACGATCATTAACTTTAGCAGGTTCATCGCCAGCGTTATGGGCGTGGTAGTTTTTGTGTTTGATAACTAACTTTTTATAAATCGGGTGTTTAACTTTAGTTTCAACTCTAACAGTTGCTGTTAACTTAGCTTTATCGCTAGTGACAACACCAACAAAAACCTTTCGGTGATTACGTTGTTCCATTTTATGCTCCTACCTTTCGACGAATACTTGATTTTTTCGCCTTTTGCATTCGGCGGTCATTTTTGGACAATTTTTTAGGTTGGTTAATTCCACTCACACTAGCATAGGTTTGCTTCTTGGCCTTTTCAAATTTCTGCTTTGGTTGTTGAGCTAACTTTGCCTTATTTTCTGAGCGGCGTTGTAACCTTTCAGCTTTACGTTCTGCCATTGTTTTCTTGACAGCAGATTTAGTTTGCTTAGCAGCTTCAGCGGCTTTTGGTTGTAACATCAGACTATTAACTTTGTTAGTTAGATTAATATCAACTTTACGTTCAGTTAAAATCGTATAAATTTTAGCTAGAAGGCGACGGGTTTCTTTTAAAACGTGAGTTTTAGAAAGTTCACCTTGGGCTAAACGAAAACGATATTGCAACATTTGGCCTTTTAGTTTTACGACTAGTTCCAATAGTTCTTCGTTTGTCTTCGCTCGTAATTCTTTATTCATGAGTTACTCCTTGACGCGAAACAATTTTCGTTGTTAACCCGAGTTTATGTCCCGCACGGGTTAGGGCTTCTTTCATTAATTCTTCAGATAAACCGCCGATTTCAAACATCACGGTTCCTTGTTTTACAACAGCGACTCAGATTTCGGGATTACCTTTACCTGAACCCATCCGAACTTCTAGTGGTTTTTTGGTCTTTGACATTTGGGGAAAAATGCGAATTCACATTTTACCAGTCTTACCAATATACTTACTAATTGCAATCCGGGCTGCTTCAATGCAACGGGTATCTAATCAACCACCACTTGTTGCCATTAATCCGTATTCACCAAAAGCGACATAGGAGTTACCTTTTGCTGGGCCTTCATAACTAACGTTGTGAGGCTTTCGATATTTAGTTCTTTTTGGTTGTAACATAAATTACTCCTTAGCTTCTTTAAGGTCTTTAGCAACAACAGAACTTGCTAATAAATCTGATGACTCAATAACATGAGTTCTTTCGGTGTTAGTATTAGCAGGTTGTTTTCGGCCTGGGCGATCATGACGATCGTTAGCATGGTGTCGTGCTCCGGTTGGCCGAGCCAAATGAGCAGGCTTACGGTTTAAATCTTTGGTAAATAATTGACCACGATTAATTCAAACTTTTACCCCAATCACTCCGTAAGACATATGAGCTTCTTCAAGCGCATAATCAATATCAGCACGTAATGTTGATAATGGCATATTACCTTCAATATACATTTTATCCCGAGCAATTTCGACCCCATTTAATCTTCCTGAAACAAGAACCTTAATTCCTTTACCATTACTCTTTAAAACTTTTCGCAAAGCCATTCTCATTGCACTTCTTAATGGGGAACGGTGTTCAATGCTATCAGCGATTTCACGAGCAATTAAACGAGCTGATAAAGCAGGGTTGCCGACTTCGCTGACCGTGATATCAACTTTAATTTGCCGACCCACAATTTTATTGATGTCTTTTTTGATAACATCTAAGTTTTTTTGATTGGTGCCAACAATTAAAATTTGTTGAGCAGCATAAATGAAAACTTCGATGTGTGATTGACTTCGTTCAATTTCAATATGACTGATATTTGCATCAGGATATTTCTTAAATAAGTATTTGCGAATTTTTTCATCTTGAACTAACCAATCACCAGCTTGCGCATTAGTTCGTGGTACCCAACGGGATTGTCAGTTTTTATTAATCCCGTAACGCAATCCGTTCGAATTAACTTTTTGACCCATAATCTACTTTTGCGCTCCTTGTTCTTGTTTAGGTTCAGCTGCCTGTTCAGTCTTAGTTGTTTTTTCTATCATTTTTTCTTTTAATTTCTTTTGTCCTTCAGCACGCTTCTTAACAAGTTCTTTAACTTGCTTAACTGCTAGACTTCGTTCGTTCTTGTCATCTGATAACTGAATCACGAAGTTAGTTGAACGTTTTCGAATGACGTCAGCTGAACCTTTGGCTCGAGGCAGTGTTCTTTTTAGAACGGGACCTTGGTTCGCAACTACTTCATAAACGTATAAAGCATCAGCTTTCATCGCGTGATTATTAGTAGCGTTACTAATAACTCCATTTAAAAGTTTCAAAAGAATTCGGGCACCTTTTTTATCAGTATTGGCTAAAATCGTTTGAGCTTGAGCAATTGGCTTATTAGCAATTAACTGACAAACCAAGCGAGCTTTTTGCGGGGAAATACGAACCCGATTTTGTTTTGCGATAGCAATCATGTGGTTTTATCTCCTTAACGATTCGACGTATGTTGTTTAAATAGACGGGTTGGGGCAAATTCACCCAACTTGTGACCGACCATATCTTCAGTAACAAAGACATTAATAAAGACCTTACCATTGTGCACAGCGAATGTGTTTCCAACAAATTCAGGAAAAATGGTACTACGACGTGACCAAGTTTTAATTGGTTTTTTCTTACCGGAAGTATTCATTGTGACTACTTTTTTAAGTAGACTTACTTCAACGAATGCACCTTTTTTAGAACTACGAGACATATGTGATATTTTCCTTATTTGTTACGAATGATAAGATTATTAGAAGCTTTTTTCATGTTGCGAGTTTTTACACCCATGTGGCGTTTCCCTCATGGAGTTCTTGGCGCATCACGACCAACAGGAGTTCGACCTTCACCACCACCATGCGGGTGATCATTTGGGTTCATAGCTGAACCACGAACTGTCGGGCGAATTCCCTTATGACGAGTACTACCTGCTTTACCAGTTAATACTAAGTTGTGGTCGCTATTAGAAACCACACCAATTGTGGCCCGGCATTCTTTTAAGAATTTTCTAGTTTCACCAGAGATTAATTTCAAAATCACATAGCGACCGGTTTCGTCTTGACCCAAGATTTGTCCATAAGCACCAGCGCTGCGTGCAACCTGAGCCCCTCGCTTTGGAGTAAATTCAATGTTATGAACATTAGTACCTTCAGGAATGAATTCTAAAGGCATACAATTCCCAGGTTTAATATCAACTGCTTTTGAGCTAGATATAATCTGGTCATCAACTTTGACACCAGCTGGGGAAATGATGTAAGTCTTTGCACCATTTTCATAAACAACTAAACTAATAAAAGCACTTCGGTTTGGATCATATTCAATTGATTTAATTGTTCCGATTTTATCGTCATACATATTTCGCTTGAAATCAATAATCCGATATTTTCTTTTATGTGCTCCGCCATGATGCCGAACCGTAATTTTCCCTTGATTATTACGACCACCATTTTTCTTAGCTGGAATAGTTAATGATTTAGTAGGTTTATCAGTTGTTAATTCTTTCTTATAATCAATAATTATCCGATGGTGAATTCCACTGTTTGAGCGGTTAACGATTTTCTTTGTTGCCATTGTTAACTATTCCTTTTCGCTCTTTTCTTCTTTTTTAGATTTATCTTTATCTTTTGGTTCATCAACTTTTTCTCCAGTTACCATAATTTCAACACCAGCCGGTAAAGTAATAATGGCAATTTTTTGCAATTTTGTAAAACCTGGACGAGCAGTTCCGGTTTTAGTTTTAGCTGGTTTGCGAACAATCACGTTCACTTCATCAGCCGCCACACCGTAAATTGCTTTAAATGCTAATCGAATTAAAGTCTTATTAGCTTTTGGGTTTGCTAAAAAATAATACTTTTTAGCTTCTCCTGCTTGTGCCTGATAAGATTTTTCAGTTAGCATTGGTTTAAGTAATACATTCATTAAATCCATAATATTAGTGCAGCCTTTCTGTTCAGTGAACTAATGCGCTTGGTTGAACAATCAACGCTTGTGCATTTAGTAAATCTTCTGTCGATACTTGGTTTCAAGTTTTTAAAGTGACATTTTCTAAATTTTGTGAAGATAATGATAAGACATCATTAACTGCACCTAAAACAATTAAAGCCTTTTTCGTACCAGCAACTTTTTTAACAAATAAAGACATTGCTTTTGTTGATGGTTTTTCAGGATTTGCATCATCGATTAAACCAAAAACATTTTTGTTTATTAACTGGTGGCTAAAAGCTGAACAAAAAGCTAACTGTACAACTTTTTTGTTAACTTTCAAATTGTAGTTTCGTGTTGGTTTAGGCCCAAAAACAATTCCACCACCAACGTAGTGAGGATTTCTTCTTGAACCTTGTCGAGCACGACCAGTATGTTTTTGTTGATAAGGCTTACGACCACCACCGCGAACTTCACCTTTAGTCAAAGTCGAGTGAGTTCCTTGACGACGGCTCGCGCGTTCAGATAGAACAACATCAAAGATGGCTTGTTGATGGGGCTCAGCTTTAATTAATTTTTCATTAATTTCAACTTCACCAGTAACATCTCCACCTAGGTTGAATAGTTGAATTTTATTCATAATCTAATTTCCTTGTATTTTTAATTTACTTTGATGTTGACTTTTTGACTACGTGTTTTTTTGCAGCGGGTTTTTTGACTTCTGGTTTTTTGGCAACGATTTTTTTAACTGCAGTTTTTTTGGTTGTTGTTTTTTCCGCAGTTGAAGTGTGAGCATGAGCCCCACGTGTTTTAATTGCTTGTTCTAACTTTTCTTTTGCTTCCTTAGGGTCAACCTTTTTAGTTAGAATCTTGTGTTCTTTCTTTGTTGGATCAACCTTAACAACTCTTAAGCGAACATCTGGTTCATCATCCAATACTTGTTCTACATCACGTGGTTGTTTTTTGGCATCAACTTTTGGCTCTGACTTAATCTCTGGTTTTGGTTCAGGTTTTGGTTCTGGCTTAGGTTCTGGTTTTGGTTCTGGCTTAGGTTCTGGCTTAGGCTCAGGTTTAGGTTCAGGTTTTGGTTCTGGCTTAGGTTCTGGTTTTGGTTCTGGCTTAGGCTCTGGTTTTGGTTCTGGCTTAGGCTCAGGTTTTGGTTCTGGCTTAGGCTCTGGTTTTGGTTCTGGCTTAGGCTCTGGTTTTGGTTCTGGCTTAGGCTCTGGTTTTGGTTCTGGCTTAGGCTCAGGTTTTGGTTCTGGCTTAGGCTCTGGTTTTGGTTCTGGCTTAGGCTCAGGTTTTGGTTCTGGCTTAGGCTCAGGTTTTGTTTCAGGTTTTTTAACTTCTTCAACCTTAGGAGCAGGTGCAGGAGCTGGAACATCTTTAATTTCAACCAAATCATATATAGTTGTTTTGATTGGATTTTTAATAGAAGTTCGAATTAAAACAACGCTATCAACTGGTCCAGGAATGGCTCCTTTAATTAGAACTACATTATCTTCAGGAATAAAACTTACTATTGACAAGTTTTGAACAGTGCAAGTTTCATGCCCATAATGTCCAGACATTTTTTTACCTTTAAATACACGTTGGGCTTGACTACCACCACGGCCAGTTTGAACTGAACCTTGATAACGGTGTTTGTAACCAGCACCATGTCCTAAAGGACCAATCTTAAAGTTTCAACGTTTAATTGCGCCGGTGAATCCGTGCCCTTTGGTTGTGCCTTGGACATCTATTCATTGACCGGCAGCGAATAAATCATTAACTTTAAGAACTTGACCAATTTCATGGCCTTCCATTTCACGAACTTCGCGAACGATTTTACGTGATTCTTGTTTAATTTTTTTAAAGACGCCTTGATCAGCTTTGTTTAATTTCTTCGAAGTTACTTCTTTGTAACCTAAAATAGTCGCAGTGTAGCCATCTTTCTCCTTGGATTTCAATCCAATTACAACGTTGGGTTCGACATGAACAGCCGTAACTGGAATTAACCGACCGTTTTTTTCGAACACTTGGGTCATCCCAATTTTTGTTCCTAGAATACCTTTCATAATTACTCCTTAACTTTCTGCATTTGAAATTAGCTAACAAAAATTTGCAAGTCAACACCTGCAGGGATTTTAATACGCTTTAAATTTTCAATAGTTTTTGCGTTAGCATCTTTAATTATGATTAGGCGTTTGTGGGTTCTTCGTTCAAATTGTTCACGGGATGACTTATCAACGTGAGGTGAGCGAATAATAGTAAAAATTTCTTTCTTTGTAGGTAAAGGAACTGGTCCACTAATAGTGGATCCAGATTCTTTAACAATTTCGACGATCTTCTTAGCTGATTGGTCTAACAAACGACTGTCATAAGACTTCAGTTTAATTCTCAATTCTTGCATTTGGTTGCCTCGTTATTTTGCAAATGTTTCTGTATTGAAGTTACCTGATACCGCGACAACGGCGATTGGTGTACCAGCAATCTACATACAGACAAACCTTAAAAATTATATCACATTTCTTATTTTTGAGTAATGTTGTTTGAACAAATATCAAGAAAATCAGCATTTTTAGGCCAAAATAACTAGTAAAAAGTGACTTTTTTTCAGAAAAAAGTGGATTTACTAAAAGTTTGCCTACGAATCACACCAATAAAAGTACCCAAAAAATAATAAAAAAAATCAATTAACTAGAGGCATTTGGTTATTGAGTTGGTGTTACTTTCTCAAAAATGTTGTTATCGAATAAATCCAGTATGGTTATATTATTTTATAAAACCGATTAAAGTATTTTTTCATACTTGAAAATTATTTAAATCATTAATTCTTTTGAACAGTTTATTATCCGTTCTTGCTTTGATTCGCTTTGTGTTATTAATTAACTTGACTGTCCAAAATGCCATCAATAAACAATTATTAGCACAAATTCTTATAGCTTTTTGCACTTTTACCTCAAATATCGAAATATTACAAAAAACCTCGTATCACAAGAGATTACGAGGCTTTGATTGTTTATTGATTAATAAGAGATTTCTATATTAAAATTCAAATACAGTTTTCAAATTATCAATAAATTGAGTTCTGATTTGTTGGAAGTTACATTTTTTGAAAACGTATCTTGGTTGCGCATTAACTTCTTTAATATCAGATCCAGCAGGGGCTGATGGTTTATTTGAGAAAGAAAGTTGGAAAACGATTTCTTTACCTTCCATTTGGTATGAAGCTTGAATTGTTTCTAATCCGTGAGAATCAGCAAATTCTTTTAAGCCTTGAACAACTATTTCAGGACCACTAACAGTAGACGATTCAACTTCTGCTGTTGGAATTTCTTTTGTTTTGTCTTTCTTTAAAAATCCACCAAGACCGCCTAAAAGACCTTTTTTCTTAGGTTGTTCTTGAACCTCAGGAGTTGGGGCAGCTTCCTTTGCTGCAGGTTGAGCTTCTGGAGTTTGATGAACAGGAGCTGGGTGAGCACCAGTTGGAGCTGCAGGTTTGTGTGGAGCCGCTGCCGGAGCAGGTGCTGCTCCTGGAGCAACAGGTTTACTAGGAGGCGGTGGTGGTAATCCTTGTTCTTTTGCTAAAGCTCGTTGTTTTGCTTTTTCTTGTTCTTGTTCATACTTTAATACATATTTTTCAAATTCGCTTAATTTTTTAGCCATACGAAGATCCTTATTATGGGTTTGATGATTGATTCAATGCACCACCCAGAAATTAATAATTCAAATTATCCCAGAAAATTCCAGAGATAGTTATAAATACCTCATAATTATAAGTAAAAAACTGTATTGTGTCGACAAAAACCGCATTTTTAACGCTAAATATTTGAATAAGTAACATTACTTAAACTTAAATTGACAGTTTACTCAGATAAAAACACAGGCTCATCTGAGCGTTTATTCTTACGATAATAAGCTAAGTATAACAGCATATCAGACTGAAACTATTCTTCGGTTGTTTTAATTAATGACTCAACATCATGTTTAAGTAATTTGCGGCCATTTAAATTAGTCAATTCCATTAGGACTATTACTTTTTGCACAATAACTCCTTGTGATTCTAATAAATCTGTCATACACGCTAATGTACCGCCTGTTGCTAAAACATCATCTATAACTACTGCCTTTTGCCCTGCTTTAACAAAACCCTTTTGCAATTCTAAAACATTTTTTGAATATTCCAGACTATAACTCTTACTGATAACTTCTCCAGGAAGTTTTCCTTTTTTGCGAATCATAATAAACGGTTTTTTGAGTTGAGCGGCTACTGGCGTGCCAAATAAAAATCCTCTAGCATCAGCACCAACAATAATATCTGCATCTTTTGATAGTTCAGCCATTCTATCAATTGTATAACTTAATGCATGACCATTCGCTAATAATGGGGCAATATCTTTAAACAAAATACCTTCAATTGGAAAATTCGGAATTACTCGAATATACTTACTTAAATCCATTTTTATTTTCTCCTTGATTATTACGGTATTTGTGCTTATATTTTACTTATAAATGCTTACAATACTTTTCTTATTAATTTTATTTAAAGGTTGTTTGATAACTATTAATTAGTCGGACATTTCTAATGTCATATTAATTTCTCCGTTAATTAAACCGTCTTGAAAGATCATATAAGAAAAGATGGTTTTAACGTAATACTATATAACTAGATTCAACCATGTTCTTTAAACAATGTTTCATGAAAATCTAACTTTTTGTTAAGCCGACTTTCTGTCTCTTCAATCTTTGTGTTAAGTCGATTTTCTGTCTCTTCAATCTTAGTGTTTGTTTCTTCAATTTTTTTGTTAAGCCGATTTTCTGTCTCTTCAATCTTAGTGTTTGTTTCTTCAATCTTGCTATCTAATTTGTTAAATCCAGCTTGCATTAACTTCGCTAAATCTTCTAATGTCATATTAATTTCTCCGTTAATTAAACCGTCTTGAAAGATCATGTAATCTGAAGTTATTGTAACTTTTAGTTTTTCTTTTTCATCAAAAACAACACAACAACGATAATTATTGTAAATCATGAAAAGATTTTTCAACTGCTTCTGTAAAAGGTCTCCAGTTTTAACTTTAAAATCAAAATTTTTCATTTGTTTTCCTCTTTGAAATTTTTTAAATATTTGGTTCTCTAAAATTATCTTTGAAAAAAGAAAAAACGATATGTCTTGTTTGAAGACAATTTAAGAACAAATTTATAAATTTATATTCAACTGTTTTCTAAACTTTTTTTAAACCAGAAAATATATTAGTTTCTAAATAAATATTTTAAAAAGTTTGAATTTAAATAAAAAAACCAATCCAAACATACTATGAAAGTAAGAATTGGATTGGCTTCAGATAATGCCTTTAATTTTAAATTTCGTCTTAAAATTATTTTTTGAAACGGCTCAAAAAATCTTCCGTTGTAACTAGATCGTTTGCTAAATAACGATAATTAATCAAAGCCGCTTCGTACCCATCGCCCTCTGGTGCTTGAGGAGCTGCAGTTGCGTCTTTAATAACAATAACTTCAAAACCTTCTTCTAAAAAATGACGTAAGTGTGATTCAACACAAAGATTAGCGGACATTCCTGCTAATACAATTGTATCAATTTTGCGTTTTCGCAATTGTAAAACTGTGTCATTGGTTTGTGGACCAAAGATTTTATGTGGGGAACAAACTGTTACATTTTTACCCTTAATGTATTCTTGATATTCAGGCATTCAATCAGCACCTGAGTTAGCAAATCCCTTATCGTTATAAATTGAAGCGCGGTAGAACATTTTAACATCATGCATAAAATGTTCACCAGGTCCACCAAAAGCTCATTTATAGTCATGATCGTAATAATAATGAGGTGAGACAATGACATTAAGATCTTTGTTTTTGGCAAATTCGAATAATTTAGCCAAGTTTTTAACAACTCCGGTTTCAATCACGTTTTTACCAATAACCCCTCACATTACACCCTTTTCATGTAAGAAGTCAATTTGGGGATCAATGATCACTAATGCTGTCGTTTTCAAATCAGGTGTGATGTTACTATGTTTTAGTGCGTATTCAGGTTCGGCGTATTTTGGATTCATATTTTTTTCCTTTTGATGGATGATAGATTGCTTGGAGTTAAAGATTAATCTAAAACTGTCCGTTAGCGCTCTAAATAGTAACACACATCTCAATTAAATTGTTGTAATTAAATTGCTTTCATGTCTTTGAATTAAAAAATAACTAGTCAAAAACTATTAAAAACAAATAATAACAAAAAAACTAATAAATTTTTACCAACGATTTATCTGTATTAAAACGACCACTAATTGATTTCTTCTTATGGTCTGTCACTGGATCTTTAATGATGTCACTTCAAATTTTATTTCTTCCAATTTGGCGTTGGATGGCTGTTGCCTTAGCAACAAACCCTAAGGTATCACGAGTTACAGACTGATAAGTTGTAGCACCTACTCCAAAAACAATATTACTAGAAGCATATTTTTGTTTTTCCAAATTTTCTAAAATCGCTTTAGTTCTTTCGTAAGTGATAGCATCACCATAAATAATTCCCACTTTCGGATTTATTTCCTTATATTTTTTAGCATTTACTGTGCTACCAAAATAATGATCTAAATAATGAATTACTCCTCAGGTTTTTTTGTCGTTTCAAGAGAAATTAGGTTTTCCACAAATAATTTGAATTGGATCTCCACTATCAGGCCGAACAACAACTTTACCGTCGCGTTTTAAAATTAAGGGCTTTAATTCAGGCAAAATTTTATCCATTACATTCCACAAGTCTCATGAATCACTAACTAAAGATAATATTCCCTTAGGAAATTTCTTAATGAGCCTTTCATAAGTTGCAAATTCGTTTTCTTTACCAAGCGCACACATGACTGAATGTTCTGAAGCTAATACTGATTGTGCATTTTCTCCACCAATAATAGTGTCGCTACCGTTAAAGTAATGTAAATGGGCGTTAGCACTATAGATTGCGCTTGATAAAGAACTCATTCCCCGCATACTAAAATCATGACATTGGTAAGGCAAAAAATCATGATTTACACATGTTTTATCGGCCATTGCTTTAACTAGGTAGTAATAATTTCTTGCAATAGTTAAAGATGTACTAAATTGTCAAATATTTTCCAAAATAATAGTTTCAAAATAATTGATTAGTCAAACCGCTTCCGGTTGAATATTCTCAATTCCAGTAATAGTAATTAAGGGAGTATCAAATTGTGTATACTCGTTGGTTTTTCGTGCTTTGACAATGATGGGTAATTTTTTATATTCGCGAACATAGTTGCCAATACTTTTTAAACAACTTAAAAAATTTCCTGAAAAATCCTTTAATCCAAATACGGTGTTAATTTTTTTTATTAATAATTTTGAAATTGGATCTGAAACCTTGGTTTCTTTACTTAATTGTTCAACAGCGTTAGCAAAATTCTCCAAAATGTGATGTATCACTTTTTTTGCAAAATTATGGTTTCATGCTAAATCGGCAAATTTACCATCCTTTTTACGTGCGTAAAAAACAGTATATAGATTAGTAGTGTCATCAGGATACATCAACCGGTGTGAAAGCTTATATGCATCACATGGCAAGATAGCACTTACATATTTATCAACCTCTCATGGGGTTTCAATATAAATTTTTTTCATGAATATTCCTTGACAAAAAAATAACACCAAATAACAGAACCAATACAACGATATTACTTTTAATAGAGTTTAATTATTATAAAATGTAAACAATAAAAAGTAACGCAAAAGTGAGAGCTTATGGAAAAGAAAATTCAATGTTTAATTTGGCCTGAATTGAATGACTATACAGGAAAAACTAGAACAATTGCCAAGTTCGAAAACGAACGTGGCACTGATTTAAAGGATTTTTTAAATACTGTTAATTCATTTTGAAACGATTTAAAAAAAATAATTTTAACTACAACTGAAACAACAAGCAAAATTAGTTGTAATTTAGATGCTTGATTTACTTTTGAATTTAAAGAATTAACAAGCGAAGAAATCAAGACCATGCTAGAAGATGTAGAAACCGAAGGAAAGAAAAAATACAATCTAAAAACGTTCTTATTGAAAAATGATGAAACTGATAATTTCAGTTGAAAAAAATTCACTAATTATGTAAACAAAAGTTTAATAGAAAAATACAAAAAAACAAATGACATCGAAAGTGCTACGAGTGCAGTTTTAGACGCTTTCTTTGGACCATTATGCGACACCTTTAGACAAGATGAAACTGGAAATGTTCCTATCGAAAAAATTCTTCCAACTAAACAAATGGTTGCTAATTTATTTAAAGATGCCATTAAATTTTTAAATTCTACTACCGCATGTGATCACATTGAACAAAGATTTGCTAAAACCGCAATTGAAATCATTGAAGAATATGAAAAGATTCCAACAGTTAGTGTTGTCGAAATAAAGGAATAAAACGACTTATGAAAAAAATTCAATGAGTTGCTTGTGACTTAGATGGAACTTTATTAAGTTTTAACAATCAGTTTCACATCATTCGGCCTGAGGCAATCGAGGCAATTGATGGTCTTATTAAGACGGGTAGAATTTTTACAATTGTCACTGGAAGAAAACACACTGATGCCATGAAAATTTATGACAGTTATCACTTAGACGACAAATGCCGGTATTTGGTCGGTTACAACGGTGGTGTAATTTATGACACCCAAACAAAAGAAATAATCAAAAAACATTATCTTGATGAAAAATATTTAAAGATTGCAACCGCTATTAAAGACGATTTGACTAAAAAGGGATACAAATTTATCGTTGGTGCATATCGCTTAGGAGATTCAATCGTCTTTAATGCCGAAGCTAAAGAACGCCCCCATTTAGTCAACAATTTTTTAACGTTTGAAGGTGATTTTAGTCAACGCGTTAGTTCTTATACTTCAAATTTTTCAAATGATCCAGATTATTTAAAAATGGTTTACTTTTTTGAACCAGATCATATTAATGATATTAACTTTCACCATTTGCAACAAGAAATGTCTAAGAAATATAAAATTCCTAGAGGCGAATTAGTATTATCGGGTTTAACTGCTTTCGAACTAATTCCATCAGGAGTCTCTAAAGGTACAGCAATTAAAGAAATTAGTAAATTGTTAAACATTAGTTTAGAAAATACCTTATCAATTGGCGATTCAGGAAATGATATTAGTATGTTTGAAACAACTAAATACAGTGCTACTTTAGCAAGCAGTCCAGACTTTGTTAAAAAACATGCGACTCATATTTTTGACGCACCAGCTTCAATTGTTGTTGCTGACGCCATTAATTTGTTAGTTTTAAATGATGATTAATATAAATCACAAAATTAAGATGTACCAACAAAAACCGCAAGACTTAATCACGTGGCAATTACCTTAAATTAAAGTCTTAAGTATGTCAGAACATATCAAAAATGGGATTTAGTTAATGCTTCATCCCATTTTTTATTTTTAAACAATTTTTTAAATTTTGTCAGTTCCCTTGGATAATTTCAATTTTACTAAATTATCTTTCCTGTTTTATCTGTGGCTTTAATAAGATTTCATAAAAAAAATAGGTGGTAGAGGAAAATTCTGGCAATCAGAATTACTCAATCACCTATTTTTTGACGTTTAAGGTACAAAAAGTACACAAAAAAATCCCTTGATTGTTGCCAATCAAAGGAATTTGTACTATCATTAATTTGTTCAAAAAAAATGAAAGGTTAGTACGATGCAATTTTACATTTTTAAAAAATATCTTAATAATAAATCAATCCTGAAATTTAAAGAAGACGCAAACGAACTTATTAGCGACTTTATAAATCTCGATGAATTCAATATAACTAAAATTCAAAACGAAGATCAAGGACCTGCTAATTTAACAAATTTAC
>NZ_JHXT01000020.1 GCF_000687795.1 Mycoplasma testudinis ATCC 43263 | reverse complement strand
AACCAAATCTAGTTTTGTTAATAATAAAGCAATTCTAAAAATTGTTTATTTAGGCATCATGAATTACGAACGCGACGATAGGCAAATGAAAGTTCGTAATTGGCAAAGTATAATTCAGCAACTCGAAATTCTATTTGATATAGATTTGCAACCAGAATAAATACAAACACTTAATTTATTGTTCAATCTTGACCAAGAGTCAAAGATTTGCGCGTTTAAATAATGATAAAAACGGAAAATTGCGAAAGCGTTTCCGTTTTTTAGTATACTTTTAATAACACGATGTCAATGGTTTCAAAGAAATCTAGACATTAACACACTTAAATCATTACTTCCGTAAGCTATAACATCGCATACAGTTTTAAACAAATGTTGATAATTTTTAGAATAAAGAAAATTAGAAACCGTTTTGTATATACCGTGTAGCTTTAAAATTTGATTTCATTCTTTATATGATTTAGGAGAACTTTTTCATATTAGATCTGTCAGTTTCAAATCTTGGGAAATTTGACTGATTAGCGATTCTTTCAAGTTCATTTATACGTATACCTCCAATATTGTTTTCTTTTGCTTTATTAATTAGTTTTGTATTTACATACTCTAATATTCTTACTTTCTTCTGCAGCAATTTAACATACTCAGCATCATTCCTTTTAATTGCTGTCTCGAAATTATTTTTTTGGTAATCTGTTAATAATTGGATTGATATTCTTGGATCTGTAGTTATATAAGTTTTTGTTACCATTAAAACGCTAGAGTGACCAATAATTCTCGAAATCTCTTCAACACTATAATTTCATTCATAATACATATTAGTTATTAAAGTTCTTCTTAATCCATGAAAATGTATTTTTTTGGCACTTGTTGGATTATATGCAGGGTCAAATTCTTCCGGATATTTTTTAGCTGCAAATTTTTGAAAGATACCAAACAAATTCAAAAAGGTTTTTCTCGATATTTTTAAATCCCTAAATTTTTTTAAATCTTTAATCAAGTTTAAAGGAATTGCAACAGGTCTTTCGTTACCACCTTTTTTTGAAACGATAGTTATAGAATAGTTATTTTTCTCATTAAAGTCATTTCAGTTAAGCTCACAAAATTCTGCAATTCTTAAACCATTTTCTTTTTGAACATTAAAAAGAAATTTAAATTTTTCATTTCCAAATTCATTAAGACAAATGTCAATCTTTTGCAAATCAGATTCGCTATAAGCTAAACGAAAGCTTTTTATTTTATTGAACTTTTTAAATTGCGGAACTTTTGTATTGAAATAAGACCCCAATACGTTTGAAAATTTTCTTGAAATATGATTTAAGAAAGATTTAACAATTTGCAAAAACAAGTTTTTAGTATTGTTGTTTCATCTAACTTTATTTATGGCGATAGCTCTAATCTCATCAACGTTTTTTAGATCTTGCAGATTTTTAAATTTATCTAGCAGTTTAGACAGGTGATAAACAGATGAAGCTCTTGCGTTCTCATTCAAATATTTAGTGTAATAATCAATCTCTGTTTTTAAGTCAATGTCTTTTAATTCCATTTTAATTCCTAGTCTGCAAACTGAAAATAAGCTTGCTTTGTTTCTTTGTTAATTTGTTGTCTTCCGTTTGCAATTTTTGAAACGAATTCAAAATATTTGTTATCAGTTTTTATTTCTTTATTATCAATAGCTTTGCGAGCTAGTTTCTTTAATGCAATCATAATTTCAAACTTATCAGCTGTGTTAATGTTTTTTGAACTTTTGAAGAGCTTTCAAAATTGTGGCAAATATTTATAATTACTCATTTTGATCCTCAAATACTACATATACAGTTTCAATTAATTCGTTAATGTGTCCCATCAATTCCCAAACAAAAGAATCGTTCACTTTCAATAATTCCAATTGTTTTTTTAAAACCGCTCTGTAAGAATCTATTTCGGATATTAGTTTTAAAACTTTGTTTTTTGTCCATTCTTTATTCATTATTATTCTTCCTTTTTTTGTTTTAAGCGACTGTAGAACGAAAAAAAGCCATTCTATAGTCTCTTGATACTACCAAGATAAAAGAATGGCTTATATAGACTTAAAATGCTATAATTATGGCTAGATTTGTGGACATTTGTCCCTTATCTAACCGCCATGCTCGTATCATGGTGGTTTTTTTATTTTGCAGTGTTAGAGAAAAATAAAAAGCCATTTTCTTTCGAAGAATAATGACCTATAATTTTTTCCTACTAATAAAAATATTAAGTAATGAAAAAATGCTCGTATCATTTTTCCTAACGATATAATAATATCATAATAGATAAAACTTGGAGAAAATAAATTGGAAACTAAAACTATTTCATTTCATGAAAATAAATCTACCATAAATACTGTAAAGTATCTTTACGAACAGTTTGGTTGAACTTTTAGTAAAGAACTTGAGCAAGATGTGAGTCAAGAGTACACCATAAGAAAAATTGAATTAGTCAGAAAAGAAGAATTTTCAAAACTTGATGATTTAAGAAATTTGGAAAAACAATTTGATTCTACTTTTAATGAATTTGATTCTTTAAATGAGCCAAAAAATCCTTTTTCTTTATGAGTTCTTTTTTTCTTGTTTATTCTTGGTGCGGTACCTGCACTGATATACGCTTTCTCAGTATATCCTTCGCAAAAACATTGAAATGATTATTTGTTGCCTGAGTTCAGAAAAAAACAAATGGAATTAATAAAAAAAAGAAATGATTTAGCAGAACAATCTTCACAAATTATCAAACAAATTAATATTAATTTAGAGCAAAAATAATATATAATATTAACATCCTATAGGACAGCGGCCAGCATTTCCCGCCGAAATGTTGGTTTTTTTTATTGTTTTAAACGTTCTTAGTGCAAAAAAATCAGCCATTTAAGAGGCTGATTTTATTTTATAAACTAGGCTTTGTTTCTTCAGTTTCTTTTGGCTTTTCAGCTTCTTTTAATTCCGGCTTAGGTTCATCTTTTGCTTCAACAGTTAAACCGTTGAAATCAACTTTTGTAACTTTTGCTGTATTTTCTAATTTTACCAAAGCTACAGATTTCTTTTCAGTTTCTTTTGGCTTAGTTGAAACTGTATTAATAGCTGTTTTAACTTGACCTAAAGCTTCCTTTATTTTTTGTTCAATAATTTTATTTACATCTTTTTCTGTATAGGTTTTTTCTACCGGATCAGGTTCAGGTGCATTTAAAATAGAAAGTTCTAATTTTTGGAATTTTTTTCCTGCTAATTTAATAAAGCAAGATGCTTTCTCCATTACTTTTGTCGCTTTAGGTGAAAACACAGCTACAACCATTGTTGCCATTTGGAAAAAGGGCAGAATCAAATTAGTAATTAAATTGATTAATGTCCCAATCAAATTTAGACCATATTTTTTAAAGTTTTGCATTAATTGGCTCCTTTATTTGTACGCGTTCTCAATCCGGAGATTTATCAAATCTTTCGTGATCATCAATTGCTACTGCTACATAATGTTTTGTCGTAGGATTAAAGTATCAAACTTTGTGTGAATCGTTCAATACAATTCCTGTCTTTTGCTCTTTTTTGTTAGATACGGTAAAAGTACAAATTCCTTTACCGTATTTAAGCAAATCTTCTTGTTGTTTACTAACTTTAACTTTTTGATTGCGTTTAATTAAGCTTCTAAACAGTCCAAAAATTGTTGAGAATAGCCCAATAATAAATACAAGAGTTAAAATAGCTAAAACAGAAAATAATGCTCAATCAGTAGTTGCCCATTGACTTGGGTCAACATTAAATAAATTAATCAGTCAAACAGCGAATCCTGTCATAATAAGTCTCCTATGTTGGGGTTATTTGTTTTGGTTTTATTATTCTTCTTTGTAGAAAGATATTTTCAGATAATTTTGATACAAATCATATATTAATGCATTGACAACACCACTTATTGTTAAAGATACGTTACTACCTTTAGATCATCCAAAAAATAAATTTTGCTTTTTTAAATCCAAAGTCTTATTTAAAACTATTTCACAAGGCTGAACATCATCTTCATTTATTACAATTTTTTTGATTGTATTTGTACTAAATATTTCAGAAACATTGTTATCTGTTTGAGTGATTCGCGATGAATCAACATAATTATCGGAATCGTTATTCGTTGCTAATTCTAAATTTATTTCTTTAACTTTTGAATAAGTTTTTTCTTTGCTTTTAGATAATTCTGAAAGCGACTTTGATATTTCGTTTTTATAACTATTAAAGTCCGTTAAAAGAGTGTAATTTAATATAGTGTTTACTGCAGTTTCTGCTTTTTGCCTAACTTCAACTAATTCAGTTTCTTTAGCAAATGTAGTGTCTATATTAGTTTGATGATTAGTTTTGTATGTTTCAAATTGCTGAGTAGTTACATAATTTGATAAATCAATAGTGCTACTTGTAGAAGTGCTTAACAAATCTGATTTATTAGCTTTTTTTTCTAACTCTAAATCCACGTAATTTTTATCTGCTTTTAAATCAAATTTTGTTATAGCATCTGCAGTTAACAAATAATCAGATAATTGTGCATTGTTTACTTTGTTTTTAAGTTCATTAGAAACAGTGTTTATGCTATTCTTGATTTCATCGTTTTCTTGTTTAACATTTATTGCAATTATCGGTGCTATATCAGTTTTAGTAACGCTTCCATCAAGTTTAATTTGCAAAAATTTATTTGCTTCTTCTTTTCCAAAGTTGACATTTGATAAATTTTTGTTTGCAAAATACTTCAAAGCGTTATCGTAAAAATTCTCTTTTTTTAAAGGTAAATCTTCCCACTTTGAATCAATAATCAAATTCAGAGCTGTTGGATTAACTAATTGAACAGTTGTGTCTAATGTTGGCTGATTCGTATTAAGCGTTACAGCATTAGAAATTAGTGTGGATTGATTACTTAACTCCGGAAAGTAATTACTAAGCGTACGTTGCTTTAATTCTTCATATACAGCCGATTTTAGATTCTCCGCTCTTGTTTGTCCGACAACAATTTTGAAATTCTCATAATTATCTTGCTTATAAAAAACTAGGCGATTTTTAACAATTGAATTAATAACGCCAAAAATAGTGTTTGCAATTAAATAAAAAACTTTGTCAGGTTGGTTTTCTAAATCAGGGTTATAACGAATGATGGCATTTGGAATACTAAACTTTCCAATGAGTCCTCCGTTATTGTTTTCATAGTCTTCTTTGCTAATTCCAAAGGACTTAAGAAAGTCCGCTATTGAATCCATTTGCTTTTCTCCTTAACTTTGCAATGTTTGCAGTTTTTATTTTTTTCTTAGCATACGATGTAATTTTCCTTGCACCGTAATTGGCTAAATACCTTGGATCATTATTCATAATTGTTTTCGCCCCAGCCTTAATTCAGCCTAAGCCTTTAAAATTAATTCCATTAAGAATACCTTGTGCTGCTCCAGTTAAAGCTTCTTTTATCAAGTCTTGATCAAATCATCCTATTCTTTGTTCATTTTCAATTTGCTTTTGTATTCTGCGAATTGTATTAAATGTTGTTATTGTTGGTGTTATCAAATTTGAAAACAAAGGGATAAATGAGAGAGTCGCAAGGTTCTTATTGAAATTTAGAATTTTGCTAATTTTTCATCCTCAGCAGAAATTATCAATATAGTGTTTTCCCGGACTCGAAGCAGAGATAAATTGAGCAATGTCATTAATGTTTTTGTTAAACAAAACGACGGGCTTTTTTCGATTAGTTGATTCAGGTTTAAATCTAACTACTGCATTTACAAAACCGATTCCGTAACTGCTTGGCATAAATTGAATGTAATCTATCCATTGAGAATTAAAATAAAAACGATTTTTTAATTTTTCTGCAGCTTTACGAGTTAGTTTTGTTCCTGATTTAAAGAAATCTACGACCTTGTCAATCTGTCCATTTAATTTCTTATTAATGAAAGCAAGCGGTTTTTTAAAAATAAATTGGGTTGCTTTTTTTACGGCGTAATTTGGTGAGGTCACTATTGCAGAAACTTTAGAAACCATTCCAAGAGTTTTGTTGTAAACTTTAATACTTTTAGATATTTTTGAATATGTAGCTTTTCTAGATGATGAGAGAACTTTACTTCCTAATCCTTCGAATTTCAAAGAATCAATTAGGGTATCAGTTCTATAATAATTCCTAGAAATCTTATTGATTCCATTTTTTCCAAATGTATCAAATTCACGACTTAATTGCTTAAATATCCCAGCATCAGTTACATCATCAATACTGTTTCCAATTCGTGAAATTTTCGAGTTTACTCCCGAAAATATCCCCCCTTTGTATTTCGTAAAGGTTGGTATCAAGTTTAACAAGATATCAGAGGCAATAGTTAATCCATCAGTTTGCCCTGTTGCAATATCTACTGCTAAATCAATTCCTGCATTTATACCAAACTCAATCAAGAAACCAAGAGGTGCAGCTAGACCACCTGTAAAAAAAGCCAGTAGTCCAATAATAGCTGAAGAAAGTAATTGAGAACCGATTGATATAAACAATCTCGCTCATCAAGGCAAACTTGCTTGAATTATCGCTTTCTCTTTCTTTTTTAATAAGTCTACTTTGTAAACTAATCCATTACCAACTTGGTCAATAATATTGTTGATTTGATTAGTTTTTTTACTTGTTGAAAAAACAATCATTAAGCACTTTTTGGTGCGTCCGCATTATTTGCAGCTGTTGACATCGAATATCCAAAAATTGTTGTCGGATAAATTATTCCCATTAAAGACTGATGTTCATAATAAACTTGAATATCGTTGGTATTTCCAACAGGACCAATATTAGTCGCTAACAATCTATTAGCGGTTCCGATAGAGTAGTTTGTTGCAACAACAATATCATACTTGTCTAAAAATTGATTACTAATTACAGTGTAGCCCATAAATGTCCCGATAGAATATCTACCTCCAGCAAACGAAACATCAGCACGATTGCCAATAATATTTTGAGTAGATAATTCGTCTAATAGTTCAGGCTTCATGTGAACAACAATCGAATTTCTATTAATGAATCTAATTCCTTCTTTTTTATCTACAAGAGTAAGAAGTTTGTTTGTTAATTTTGAAACTATGTAATTAACTTTGTTTTTTTCAGGCAAAGTTAAATACGGGGCTTGAGTTGTTTTATTAGTTAAAATTGTTTCTTCAATTTTCTTTCAACCGTCTATTTCAAAATCTTTTGCATAATCATCCGCAAACAGCATCATGTATTGAGCAGCTGCATTTGGGACACCTTTTGCTAAGTCTGACGCAGTAAAACCTACTGAGTTGTAATATGCCTTACCCCAGTTCAAGGTTATTGGATTGTAACTAGATGCCGGAACTTCAGAAAGTCCAATTGTTGTTTTTTCTTTTTTATCAGTTCTAATAATTTTTAAATAAGTAATTGATCCTGAATCAACAGAACTTGTTACTGATCTTGAAGATAGTGTTTTAAGCGTTGAGCCTTCAACAATATCAGACATCAATATACCTAATTGATTATCCGGTAATTGAAGCTTGTCGGTTCCATTTGTAGCTGTCGCAAACATTGAAACCATTTTTTCAAAATTTAATGCCATTTTATTTCCTTTAAACAACAGTGTTTCCAAACACTGTTATATTATTTGTTGTTTTATTTTCTTTGTTGTCATTCTTTGGAATCGAATTTATTTTTGGTAATCCTATTTGATTTTCATCAGCGTACTTAAGTAAAGATTTATTGATGTTGGTAAAATCAAAATCTTCAGGTAAAGTATTCAGATCTAACTGTTTTTTACCGCCCAACGAAGCTCATTCGCCATTAACAATTTTTGATAAACGTTCTGAGTTGTTTTTAAGAACATCTGATAGCTTATTTTTTTCTTCTTCATAAGACTTTTTGATATTTTCTAATTCAACAATTTTTTGGTTTTGATTTGCCGTTTTTTCGTTAAAATATTTTTGATGTTCGTCTTTAGTTTCAAAAATTGAATATATATCAAAAGTTTTTCTAAAGTCTTCTATTTTGCTTTCTTCTGTAAATCCTAATTTAGCCATTACGTCATCTTGTTTTAATTCCAATTTGTCAGCTAATTTTTTAATTAAATCTTTAAGCATATTTTTTCCTTTTTTTGAAAACGCGATAATTCGTTTTGATTTTTTATCTAACTTTTTTTATGCTCGCATAGTTCGAGCTTTGTGCTTAAAAATTGATTATTGTTTGTGTGTAAGATTCATTATCATTATCAAACAATTCAATGTTTTCAAATGATTTAAAACTAGAGTCTGAATATTTGAATTTGATATTTATTTTCTTTATAAAAAATCCTGATAGGTTTAGTGAGTTTATTTTTTGAATTTTATATTCATTTAAATTTATTGGTATTAAATTTATAGTTTTATTTTCTAAATAGTTATTGTCTTTCAAAAATTTTGATCATTGATAGTAGGTAAAAATAAAATTCAAACTTCTATCATTAATTATTATTGGTTTTTTTGTTAGGAACTCGACACTTATTTTTAAACTAAAATTAACAATTGCTTCTACCGATTGATATGGTTCTTGTCTTGTTGGTGGATGCTCTTTTGTTGTTGTAGTTTTTATCACATTGTATTCTAAAACGTTGGAATTTTGAAAAATGGCTCCTTGAGGAATATTAAGATTGATTCTAGCTCTTTGTTCAGCAACGGTTTTTATGTATTCGTTAATTTTATTTTTTATGTCATCGTTGATTCTATAAATATTAGGATACGGTTGACCTGCAGTACCTCGAGTTGAAGCATTTCTATCTTCTCATGCAACTTGGTTTATTTTATTTCCTGATATAAAAGTTTGTTGCACAATACCGGGTCCATTAGTTATAGATGTAGTTTGTGTTACAGTCATGGTAGCAGTTATTTCAGGAATGTCTGTTGTGAACTCATATGTTAATCTTTGCGTTTCAGAAGACAACTTATCTGTTTCGATATTTCCGAACAATAGATTTTTATACATTTCATTTGAATCAAAAAACAAATAACACATGTAATTTAAATTATAAGAATTTTCGTTATAATCCAAAGGAGTATTTGATAGATTTTGTTCTTCTATTTTTGAAGGAACGTTCGGAAAATTTATTACTGAATTATTAAATTTTATGATATTGCCGTTTAAATAACCCTTAAAAATATTTTCGAAATTTGGACTGATAGGATTTTTAACGTTTTGTAATAAATTGTAATAGGTGCTTGAAATAGTAATTTTTTTATTTTTGTCATAATTCATATAAATTGGCAAACCTATTTTATGCTCTTCTGTAAGTCCACCTTTCCAACAATATGAACTTGACAAATATTCACTTAAAGCTAGTATTTGATTTTTAATTTTTCTTGATACGTCTTCTTTTTGACCATCGTCCTCTAGTGAATTAAGAAACTCTTTTATTTTGAAATCACAATATTCTTTAGGATTGTTACCTGAATATTTTGTTTCTTTGAACGATTGAATTTCTTCGTTACTCATTTCAGAATATCCTGATGTTACGACTTTAGTAACAGAAATTAAATCATCAATTAAATCCAAAGCCTTTTTTCCATATTTTTGGCCAATATATAATTCTGTATTAACAGAGAAATCGTTTCCATTTATTCCCTCTATTAAATCTTTAAAAATAAGCGAGTAATTTTTATTAAAAGAACTTGTATATACCTGAATTTCATTTTTTCCTTTGATCACTGGAATAGCAAATAAAGAAATAAAATACTTTGAATCATCGTTAAAATCAATTAATGAATTTTTGTAAATTTTTTTGCTATCTGATACTGATAGTAAATTTCCAATAACTTTTATATTATTTATTAAAGCAGAATTTTCAAATTGTAGTTCAATACCATTAACATCAGTTTTGTTAGAGAGGTTTTTTTCAAGAACAAAGACACTTCTTGAATTTTTAAAAACTTCCAAACTTTTAAATTCAATGAAATTAAGCGTCCACATTTTTTCATTATTTACAGGAGTATAGATAACTGTATTTTCATTTCCTAAAATAAAGAATTCGGGTTGAAATCCATTATCACTGTCTTCTTGTGTGAATTGTTTTTTGGAAAAAACGTATTTATGTAATTCACTAGAATTAACTAAATCGTCGTTTGTTAAAAACTGCAAGCTTGTTTTGTAATTTACTTCAGCCGCTCGCACAATTTGGTCGTCGCTTGGTGGCGTAACATTCATTGAAATGGTGTTAGATGAAAAATGACCGTATATAATTTTTTCATTGCTTAGTTCAAAAAAATTAATAGACGATTCTTCAATTTGTAAAGTAGACAAATCTCGATTTGTAATTTCATACATATACAGTTTGTCCATAGATTGTCTTGTAGGATACATGTCTGCTATGTTGATTACTTCTAATTGATTCATTGTCTATTCCTTTTTTTGAACTAACGATTGAGATTGTTCTAATTGATTTTCTTTCAGCTTAATATCTAGATCTAAATTTTTATTTACAAGTTTTCTTTTTTTATTTCACCTTAACAAAATTTTAATGGGGTATCAAATAACAATTGTTATTCCTAAAGCTAGTCCTGATGTAAACGAAATAGCGACATCTTGTTTTGTATTAAATCAGTTAATGCTGTCAGAGAATGAGTCGATATAAAAAACAGCTATAACTGCAGCAACAACTGCTGACAAACTTGTTAATGCACTAATCTTCCACATCTTGTTTTTCTTGCTTGGTGTCAGTGCCATTAATCGCATCCTTTGAATTGCTAGCTATTTTTTTAGTGTTTCCGTCTTGCGTTCCTAAGTACTTAACAGCTTCTGATTGTAGTCATTTTGTAGATCCGGCAACAATCACATCAATATCAGTTATTTCTACTTTGTATTCTTTTAATTGAAATCACAAGTAAACTCACATAATTAAATCCATTTCACGCAAGTTCGCTTTTGACTCGATATTGTCTTCATAATTACTTGACAAACTCATTGCTTCTGTCGTTTGCAGATTTTTAGATCCTAACGATGAGCTATCTTTTTTAAGCAATCCAAAATCTTTAATTCAAGCAAATAGTTTATCCATCTTTTGAACAAGAAACGTTGATTGGGGATTTCCCTGAAATAAGTTAGCAGGTGCACCTCTTAAAAACTGAGATTGCATAGTTTGAGAAACTACACGGTTTTCATCTGAAAATAACGCCTTATTAAAATCTTCTTTTTCGTCATCATTGGCGTAAAAAATTGGTGAAGAAAATCTTGTATCCAAATCTAAGAATTTCATATTGGAATTTAGAATTTTAAAGAATGATTCGTCAATGTCATTTAATTCATTACTATCATTCCAACGATTAAAAAAAATTATGTATGGAATTTGTTCATAAGAATTAAGCTCTTCAAAGTTGTTTCGATAATTGATTGAACCTAATTCTTTATTACTGTTTGTGCCTTGTTCAATCGCATACTTTTGAACATAGCTATCTTTTCTAGATAAATCTCAATCTTCAACAATTGCATAATTCAAGCTATTGTTAGTTGCAGTATCAACTTGAACTAATAATTTTGATAAACTCATGTTTGAATCATACTGATAATTAATTACAATTCCGCTTTGGATTTTTAAATTTCCATTTGCGTTTTTACGAATACCAAAAGCGTATTTTCCGAGTTTGAATAAATTCGTTTCTAAATTTTGAAACTTTCTTAAAAACTGATTAACAAATAAAAATTGTTCAAATTCTTTTTGAATTTCTTTTTTATCAAATTTGAAAGTAGGTTGTTTTGTTGCAATTGAAAAAGTCTGAATGTTAGCTGCATAGTTGACAAAAGTATTTTTCAAATTTGGCTTAATAATATCTTTTGCATAATTTTGATTTCTCGATTCAAAATGATTTTGCTCTTGTGCTCTCATAACTTGTTCTGCGTCACCAAAAGCAGCTGCGAAATTAAAGCTTGATTGTGGTTGTTCTTTTGGTTGGTCTTGAATATTAGACATTTGCTAATTCCTTTCTTTTCATTGCAAACTGAAATTTGTAGATATTACTACATGCCATTTCAAAAGCATTGATTAAGTCGTATATACTTCGATTAAGTGTTTCATCTCTTTTTTCATCTCCTTTAACGATTACTTGTTTTGCTAAATGATGCAATAACAGTTCTGTTCCCTTTTTGAAAAATAATAAGTTATTCTCCAAAATTCATTTATGTCAATTCTGCCTATTAATAATTCCAAAGGAATCCGAATTAGTATCCTTACGAATAGCTAGCGAGCATCTGCCAAGAATTTTCTTTGCTATCATTAAGTGATTTATGTTCTCAGCTATTATGTCGTTGTCTGTAAATATATTAGTTTCAAAATCGCTTGGTAAATTCAAGCTATGATTCGATTCTTGTATATGATTAAGTAAAGATTCGTTTATTATTGTGCGTCTGAATTTTTTAGTAAAATTTTTAGAATTTAGATTCTCAACTAAGTCATATACAACTATAGAACCGGTTACAGTTAATAAGATACGAACTCAAGACGCGTTATCGCTAACTCCGGCATCAAACCCATCCAAAACGTATTTGATATGTCCTAGATCATAAAGTTTTGAAAAATCAGTATTTTTTGGGAGTGTGCGATCTATTATTTTTCCGCTAGGCTTGAAAATGAAATTTTGTAAATAATAATTAAAATAATCGTTTTGTTCTTTAAAAGCAAATCCGGCAACAGTAATACTCCATAATCTGAAATTGCTTTTCTTTAAACTTTCAGAATTTTTAATTTGCATTTCGTCTAAGCTCGAATCCGGCAAAAACATTTTGGAATACATTGTCACAATAATGCCTAAACCATTGTCGAAATCTGCATCATACTTTTGGAGAAATTTTTTTTCTATTAATTCGTTTAAATTCTTTTTATTTATTTGACCTGATTTGTCAATTAAATTAATTACTTTGTTGTGATACTCTTGAATCAAAAAATGGTCAGTAGTAAAAATGTTATAAAGAAATTTAACGTTTACTTTAAAACCATCAGGTGACTTTAAACGAAATACAGTGTTCGCCAACAACAAGGGCAATTTATCTTTTTGAATTTCATAAATTTCGAGCAATTTAGATAAATGAGTTTTGGTATCGCTTGGGTCTTCAATTGGTTCGTCTATTACAAGCTCTCCAAAACGGTGGTTTTGCTTTTTTAGCGTTATTCCTTGAAACGCTTGAACAGATTCTCAGTTTTGAAAAAAGATTGCTCTTCCCTCTCCACCGTCATTGTAGTTTCAATAAAGTCCACTGATATACTTTTCAAAATAAGGATTAAAGTCTAGACCGTGCACTGTAGCTAAAAAATCTAATACTTTGTCAAACATCGGAAGCAGTGTTCCTTTAATGTGGTTATACTGATTACGACATCACACAGAACAAAATTCTTTTTCATTAACAATTCGATAAATAGTTTCAATAGCATTTCCAAAAGATTTTGACACACCTTTTGCACCTGAATAAATTTTGTAAAAGGCGTTAGATTTAAAAGCCTCAAAAGTTGGATTTGCATCTAGATCTGTGTAGTGCAAAATCTCAGCTAGTTTTTCTTCAGTAAATTTTGGAGGCTTATTTATCTTTTTGGTCATTATTTTTTTATTCAACTTTTTATTAACGAAATTATTTTTTCTTCTATTTTTCTTTGGTTTTTAAATAACTCAGCTAAGTTTATTTTTTGTTCAGCAAAATCCAATGTAAACATTTGTAATTCTCTAACTAGATTTAAAATTTGCCTTATTCATTTAACAGTCATTGTTTTTTTCTAAATTTTCAATAACGCTTTCTAGTCATATTTCTTTTTTTTCTAATTCACTTATTTTCAGATATGTTTTTATTTTTTTGCTTCTACACTTAATAAGCTCTTTATCAAAATAATTTAAAAGTTCGTTTTTTTATCTTCTTTTTCTGTTGCAAATAATTTTCCATTACAATCAACAGTTTTATTCCTTTTCATCGTCTAACATCCTTTTTCTTCTGTAATAATCTGAAACTTTAGTGTTAATGTAATTTTGTCTAATATAAATATCGTGAATTTTTTCACAAGTGTTTTTCTTGTTTTGAAAAGCACGAAAAAGTGATATGTATATTAATTCTCAATCATCGTTTGGATTTGCACCAATATAAGGAGGTTTACCCTTTGAATAATTAACGAGTAATTTTTTAATGTTATCTTCCATTTTGTTATTTATCAAATGCTCCTGAATTTCTAATTTTCTTTAAAACTGTTAAATCAAAATCGATGTATCATTTCAAAATTGAAAAAGAAATATCTTTATGATCTAATCAATGAAAATGATTTTCGCCATTTTCTAATTCGATTTCAGCTGCAATTCCTCAATTAAAAGAATCGTCATAATTTCCGATAGTAATTTTCTTAATTTTTGAGTGTGTGTATACTTGGATAAAAAAAGAACGTAACAACGAAAAAAGTTTTGGAGAAATTCCTGATTGGCAAGCTGATTTTCTTTCGATTAAAACATTACTCATTAAAATAAACCATTTCGATAACGTGTTTTTTTATTTCCGCAATTTTTGCTAAACAGTAGACCGTGCCAAATTTATCTTTGTGCCTAAAAATAAAAACGTGATTCTTGTTAATATTGAAAATCAACTTATAAATTCATTTGAAAAAAGTTCTTTTAAAAATTAAAACTTTTGAACTGTCAAGCGAACGCTCTCACTGAAATCGAATTAAGGTCATAGATTAAATAAACGCATGGGGCAATTTTTTCCTGAAAAAAAATTTCTATTTTTGGAAAAACCCTCAAATTTCAATTTGTAACAAAAAAGTTACGAATTAAACTTATTTAGAAATTTTGTAAATAATCACACAGTTTGGGAATATATCTAAATATAGTCCCGAATAGTTTTCAATCGTCTTAGGGTTATATTCTCACAAGTGCCCCACTATATAAAGGCTAACCTTATTTGCTATCTCTATGCGTTTGATTTGATTAATGGTAATGTCTGCACATTGATATCGCGTTTTGAAGGCTTATGGGGTTTATTATATAAACCCATAAGACTGAGAACGCATACAAGCAGACAACCTTATCAAAGAAAAGATATGTACTAATAGTTAATCTCTATGTAGTGGGGCATAGTTGCTAAAACTTTAAAAGCAACTATGATGGCGTGACGGGTAAGAAGCACAAGATATAAATGGAAATTAATAACGAGCAATCTGAATATAAATCCCTAGCAAAATAATAAGGAGTAACGTTTAATAAATAAACATATCAGTTTTATTAGTTTCTTATAAGTTTCTAATAAGTGGTATTCTCGGCTTGGGAGCCGTCCCCCCTTACCCCCAAGCTAAACAGAAGTGCTCCTAGTGTTGCTCAAGAATAAAGAAAAACAGTTCCCAAAATAAGAGCGATCCTCGTATTTGGGTCCCTTAATGTGTGCTGTGTATTTCTACACTACTCAAAACAAATCCCCCCGAAATAAAAAAGAGTTCACACATCCCGCCTGAGTTAATTTATGCACTTATAGTTTTCGGGACATTATAAAAATAATGGGTCTACGAAAGAATACTTTAAGGTTACTAATGGTCAAGCTACCTTGGTAAATTCTATGGCGGATGCTAAATCAACAACACATATGTCTAATTTGCAAAAAAATTAAACACAACCCAACATCTTTTTAAAATCAACAATAGTTGATTTATAGATTAATCGTATTATTTGGAATATTGATTTAATTCCTAATCCGAGAATTTAAATAGGTGAATTGTTTAGTCAATTATTTTAATGATCATTAAGTGAGCATTTAATGATAAAAATTTCTGTTTCTATCAACTTTTCAGCTAAATTTAACGTTAATTTTATATTTAATGCAGATCCTTAACAACTAAGTATATTTCAATGTTAATCTGAAAAAAATTGGTTTTTGGTTACAAGGAATGTTTGGTTTTTGGGTTGGCCTTAAGTCCGATGCGCTCCTTACCTTCTTATATGTTTATCTAATTTTGTTATAATCTTATACCTATATTATGATGCGAAATTTATTCAAGAGCGTATTGCGTTCTTTTTCGAAGACAAAAGTCGCTTTAGTTAGCTTAACCTTTTTGATATTTTTGTCAATTGGAATTTTCTCATTATTAAATAACACTACTAGTAACCTCAAAAACTCTTATGATGATTTGGTGCTTCGAGGTAATTTAGATGATTTTGTCGTGAATGAGCGCTACGATTTTGGGCCTTTACGATTTCAAAATGATAAAAACGTAAATGAATCTACACCCGATGACGCTCCAAGAAATCAGACTTATCGAATTTCATTAACCGAAGATAGTCGTACAGCGTTGATTAATTTTGCTGCCCAAGAAAATCCACAAGAATATGGTTTTTCTAATACTGCTAACACTTTGACTAATTTTACTATTACCCAAACAGATCCAAATTTAACAGCTAAAGATTTTATTAGTCAAACATCTTCTAATGCCAGAAACGCTTTGCTAACAAAATTGCAATCCGATCCAGCTGTTAAAGTTGGTTCAGTATTAAACAAAGAACAAGTTTCTTTTAGACAATTTAATGCTATTGATATTACGGATGGGAATATTCAAAAGAAATTAGTTGAATCAAACCCTAACGATACAATTGATAGAATGGTTTTGTATCAGGGAATTCAATTAGGACAAACAGCTGCAGATCAATTCTTTGAGTTTCAGAATTTATATAATCAAACAAAAGCTGCGACAGATAAAGTTCAAGCCATTGAAAACAAAGCATTAATACCTATGTTTTCAGATTGGTTGAGAACAGTTCAAAATAATTCAACAATTTCTTCAGCATTCAAAAACGCTTTAACATACGCTGTTGCAGGGAAATGAAATCCCGTTCCGAATGCTCAAGAAAACGCCTTCATTGATGAACTATGAAATGTTTTCACTGGTAATGGCGCTCAGTTTACCAACAACCAATGAAATTATACTGTCGAATGAACTGAAAATGGAGTACTGCCTCAAAACTTTCAGGTCTTAGATCCTTCGTCTCAAGGAACCGTTGTTGCACCAGGTAATTTCGCTGTTGAACAACAAAGAGACGGTAAAGAAATTTATCCAGACGTGAATCATTGAAACGAAATGTTGAAAATGGATTCAGATTCTTTCCGTCGTGCTTTTGCGGCTATTCCTGAGCGCTATAAGATTAAAATTAGTTCAACTGAATATTTAATTTTAGGTGTTGGAATTACTCCTGATTTTATGTATCCCGTATTTAATACAACATCTTTAATTCCAGATCCTAAAAGCCAATCTTTGTATTATGTTAATAGTTCTGGTTATGCTCGAATTCGTAGCGCCTTTTTGACCAATCCGATTGAATCAAATCTGATTGCAAAATTTCCTGCAAAATCTTCAGAACAGCAAAAGCAAAACATTCTTAACACAGTTAATGAATGAGCAAGACAATATATGTCTTGACCAGGAACAATTAAAGCCGCTTATTTATCAACTGACCAATCTAACATCCTAAACTTAAATGCAGCTAGGACAACTTTTATTCCATCGTTAATTAGTACGATTACCTTAGCTTCTTTACTTTTAACATTAATTATCGTTGGTCTTGCTTTATTTGTTGGTATTTTAATCGTAAAAAACTATATCACCAAGAACCGACAAAATTTAGCAGTTTTACAATCTAATGGAATTAAACGTTGAAAGATCAATGTTAGTGTCTTGCTGTTTAGTGCTATTCCATCATTGATTGGAGGTATTATTGGGTATTTGTTTGGATTTGGTTTGCAAAGTGTAGCAGTTTCAATTTTTTCTGCATATTGGTTTATTCCGGTTCCGTTCACTCCATTCACGGTTGGGATTTTCTTTTTATCTTTTTTGTTGCCTTTTCTGATATTTAGTGCGGCAAGTTTAATTGTGGGTTGATTTGTGTTGAGACAAAACGTTGTTAAAAGTCTTAAAAACGACAGTGATTATAAAGTGTCTAAATTTTCTGTTGCGATGAAAATGCCTCTTGCAAAATTTGGCGTAATTACCCGATTTAGAGCATCATTAGCTTTTAACTCATTTTGAAAACTAGTTATCTTAGCATCTTTATCTACAGCAACGATGGTAGTTTTTGATTTTGCGATATCTGCGAATGGAACGTTTCAATTAGCAGAAGAGCGGACAACTAAAACACATAATTATAACTATGCAATTGATTTAGCAAGCCCCACAGAACAAAGTGGCTTAATTAAATATCAAGAATTCAAGGATTTGGGAAAAACTGACCCAATCCCGAGTAATATTACACCTACAGAAAGATCATATTATTTAGCTAATGCCCGAACAATGACTAACATTCCAAATTGGGGATGGGATAATTTACAGATCCCTAATGGAGATGACTTAACAGGTCAACAGAACAATATAATTTATTTAAAAAATGTTGTTCAATCGCAAATTAGTTTGGATTACAATATTGGTTTTGGTGGATTATCAGCGAACCCTTGAACGCTTTCGCAATCATTGATGCCTGCCAATCAGGCCTCTGCATCTGCTGTTGCATATCAAAATTTCTTACAAACAATTATTGATAAAAGTCCGGCAAGCGATAAAGCAGAAGTCGATAAATATATTACTCAAAAAACAATTCCAACCGGAGAAGTTAATGCTCAAGGTCAAGCACTAGGTCGCTTAGAATTATCAATTAATCAAAACAACGTAAGAAGCCAAAGTCCTGCTAACCCGTCATTATTTTTGTCAGACGAATTTTTAGAATTTTTAAAGACCCAGTTTGATCGAATTGCAAACGGAACTTACCCACCTGTTGACTATAAGCTAACATATAATTTGATTGGATTAGACGCCCAAACAATTGGAAACGCTAAAGGAAATGGTCA
Organism: Mycoplasma testudinis ATCC 43263; assembly: GCF_000687795.1. Classification (GTDB taxonomy): domain Bacteria; phylum Bacillota_I; class Bacilli_A; order Mycoplasmatales; family Mycoplasmoidaceae; genus Mycoplasmoides; species Mycoplasmoides testudinis. The sequence goes on along the minus strand of NZ_JHXT01000020.1, from coordinate 9,583 downwards.
AAGTTCGCCACAGTACTCTTATACAAGAATTGAAGCTTTAGATAGCAATAAACAAAAACTGAATATCCAAGGAATTAAAGACTGGATTCCAGAAAACGGACCTGTTCCTGAAAATTACTTAGGTCCAGTTTTAACAGGAACTAATGGGTCAGTAATTAATCATCAATTATTTACATCAACTTTGTCAAATCCTTTGATTATTAATAGATTTACAGCTCGTAAATATAATCTTAAAGTCGGTAGTCAAATTCGATTAGATATTACTAATAGTTATGACCGTGTTAATCAGATTTTACATGGCACCAATAACACTCCTGAGTCTGCAATTTTTAATGTTATTGGAATTAATGATTCAGCCAAAGATAATGAATTATATACAACATATAAAGCGGCTAACGAAGTTTTAAAATATCCAAAAGAAATGATTGATAAGGGATTACCTTTTAATGGCTTTTATTCAGATAGTTTGCTTTCATTTAACCAGTCTACTGCACTATTTAGTGAATCTGGTCTTTATCCAGGAACAAGTAGTTTTGCTACAGGATCAGGAGGTTCAAGTAGTGGTAATAGTGTAATGAAAACCGTCATTGAAAACACAGCTAATCAAAATCCAAATTCTGCTGGTTATCAAGCGCTTTTATTAGCACTTGGGATGCCTAGTAACGGAAGATTAAATTCTGCTCAAGCGACTGCTTATCAAACCATACTTAATAATACTTACAATGGTTTACCATATAATACAATGATTAATTTCATTTATAATACAGCTGCTAACCAAGGAATCTTTAATAGTATTTCTAGTACTTCATTAACAGTTCAAAATATTGTTATTGGCATTATTGTTCCAATAGTTGTTTTAATTGTTATTTTAATTTCAAATATGTTGATTGATGAATTAAGAAAGATTGGTATCAGATTAAAAGCTTTGGGTTATTCAAACATTAAAATATTATTATCATTCTTATCAATTTATATTCCTGTGTTTTTAATTGGTTTAATTGTTTCGATTCCTATTTCTATTGCTTTCGTTCAAGCATACGATACAATAATCTTTAATGCAGCTAATATTGTTTTATCAAGTGTAGTAGGACCAGGGACGATTGTTTTGTCACTACTTTCTTTGGGACTTGTGTTTTTATTCTCATTTATTTCAAACTGGATTTCGTTGCACCGCTTGAAAATAGCCCAAGAAATTAAAAATTATTAAAAGGAAAATATAATGGAAACCAAGAACGTTTTTACTAATCAGAATATTGACTTACCAGAAGAAGAAACAGTTGTTGTTTCTGATTTTCCTTTTTTTGAAGACAAATGAGAACGACCTGCCGAAAAGATAGTTCGAACTCACGAAGAATTTATCAAGATAGCATCAGCTTATTTGGGGTTAGTTGCTAATTATTTCGTTGTAAATTTGAAAAAATTAGAAGCTACTTTTGGTTCCAAAGCAATTGCCAAAATTAATTTTCAAGCGTCTCGAATATCAGCGGAATTGGCTGCTCTCAAAAAAACGTTGCAAAATAAATATCAACAGTTTGCAGTTAAAAAAGCAGATGTCAATGTTTTTACAAAAGATCACGGAGATGTTGTTTATAGTGTTTTTAACTTTATAAAAATAGTTGATGAGAAATCAAAAATTTTAATCGAATTAGTAAATGAATTTATAGATAAACATAAAGGTGTTGCTAATCGATTAAAATATGCCAAATCTCAAGAAGAGTATTTATTAATTGTTAATACCGAATTTGAAAATTTGTATCGCCATTTCAATACTTTAGAAGAAAATGTTGCTAAAGATGAAGCTATTCCATTGAAGTATTTAGCAATTACTCAAAAAAATGCTGAAGCCCGTAAGAAAAAGATTTTAGCTTTAAAAGCTAATGCTACGAGTTTGAAACCACATTCATACCGTGACCCTAAAACAAAAAAAGTTTACGAGTTTGGTCTAGTTAAATTTTATAAACTTTATGATCGTTTGAAAATTAGAGAAGAACGGATTTTCTGATTAAACGAAGTTAACAAAGTTAATATTTTAAACAAGCCACACAAAAATTCGCTTTTAGCTGATGTATCTCAACATGAAAATATCATTGATCTACAAAACGTCATCAAGTATTATTCAAACGGAGTAACTACAACTAAAGTTTTAAAGGGCGTTAATTTACAAATTCCTTCTGGAGAATTTGTTGTTATTTTAGGTCCTTCTGGTAGTGGTAAAACTACTTTGTTGAATATAATTTCTGGAATGGATCGGGCTTCTTCTGGAAAGTCCATTGTGGCTGGAGAAAATCTTTTAAGCATGTCTGACACTAAGTTAACAGATTTTCGAAGAAGGAATGTTGGATATATTTTTCAACAATATGGGTTATTGCCTAATTTAACGGTTCGTGAAAATATTGAAATTGGTGCACATTTACAGTCAAACGCAGCACTGCGTTTGAATATTGATGATTTATTAAAAGAAATAGGAATGTATGAACACCGCAATCGATTACCAGCTGAATTATCAGGTGGGCAGCAACAACGGGTATCAATTGCTCGGGCAATTTCAAAAAACCCTAAGATAGTTTTTGGTGATGAACCTACTGGAGCATTAGACGAAGAAATGACTCAAGTCGTTTTACAACAATTTGTTGAAATTAACAAAAAACATAAAACCACTTTAATTGTAGTTACTCATAACCCTTTAATTGCCGAAATTGCAACAATGGTGGTTCGTGTAGGAGACGGAATTATTAAGTCAGTTAATAAAAATCCTAATCCTAAATCAGTGCATGAGGTTAAATGAAGTGGTGATTAGTTCTATTCAAAATTAAGGTTTATAAAAATACCCTTTTCTTGATCAATCAAGAATTAGGGTATTTTAATCAAAACTTGTTTTTAAGAATTTTTATTTAAATTGGAAGTTGTTATTTGCAAAAAATGCATTTTGAAAGCTTTGGGAAATTTTTGCTGAATCAGTTATTTTAACTATTGCTTGATTTCCAACAACTGATCCCTCTATGTTTTGGTTATGACTGTGACCGTGGTTGTGAAAAGACAATAAAATTAAAGCAAAAACTAAACCAATAGCAAATCAAATAATTACTTTGTATCATTGTTTTGAACCCATGTTTTTAAAATGAATAAATTCTGGAACAATTTCAATAATCCCAACAAAAGTAATAATTGCTCCTCCTGAGGCATTTACAACAGGGATAAATCAACCTAATTCAGAAATGTAAGGATGAATGTATGCACCAAAAAACATTACCGGAACGATTACTAAGGTTGTAAAGAAATTATATAAGGTAGCTCTTCAGCGTTTTTGACCATATTGAACTTGTCGATAGTAAATAATTAAAGTTTCCACTAAAATATGGATATTAAATGTAACTACAAAACCTACGTTTACTCTTTCTGGATTATTTGTTAGGTTAACAACAGTTCCGCCCAGAATAAATCCATCAATCATCCGATGGCTAAGAATTAAAAAAATTACTAATCAAGATGCTTTTATGGTTTTTGCGTCAACATCTAACGGATTGATTATGTGATCGCTGTGTCCATGCATATCGTGTGAATGGTGTAATTCACCAAAACGTTTGATAAAAATGAATCTGAAAAATATTGCAACGGACAATCCAATAAAAGCCCCACCTGCAGTGATTCCCACTGCAATTCCTTGAACAGCAGAATTATTATCTCTGAATGGTGCTAGTTCGACATATTCTCGCGCATTTTCAAAAGATTCTCCAATTAAACCAACCGATCCAATCATTACAAAAATTGCGGCGGAGAAAGCATATAAATAAAAATTCGATACAGGTTTAATTTTCGGTTTAAAAGTTGATACTAATACTACAAAAAGACTGGGAACACCCAGTAAGATGACAATGTAAATGAGTAAATTAACCAAAGTGGCTAATTCTGCGTTACCGTCAAAATATTGTTGATTAAATGGAAACATAAATCTCCTTACGTAAGATTTATAGAGTTTACATTAAAAAATCTACTTTATAAAATTTATAAACTAATTTTTTAACTAATTTTATTTTACTTAAACGATCAAAATGAAATAAAAAAAGACGATAAATATTATTTTTGGCAATCTTTTGTTTATAATTTGTCTAAATTAGTAATTTATAAAATTTCTAAATAAACGAAAGGTAATATATGCGTTTTAATGTTTTTAAAAAATACCTTTTCAAATCCTTTTTGTTTATAGGATTATTTTCTGTTGCCGTTCCATTGGCTGTTTTTTCCAATTCTAATGTGGCTAGCACAAATCTTCATAATAACGATTTGACTTCTAGTAGTGCGATTAAATCTAATGAAGAATTTTTAAAGCCAATTACAGATCTCATGTTTTCAAAAGATACTCCAGGAAACAAGGACAAATTACAAAAGGATTTAGATTTTGGTAAAAATGCTTTTATTAATGAACAAGGAACTAATTTAAAAGAATACTTAAATGAACAAGAGGTTAGTTTAGCTTTTTATAACGCAACTGTATATTACCGAACTATGTTCCCAGAGATAAATCTAATTCCTACTCTTGATACTGCTGACAACAATGATGCTGCTACTGCTTTTTTTAGATCTTTACAAAACCAATGATATCGTTTAGCAAACCATATGAATAGTTTGTATTTTGTCGGTTATAGTCCCTTGTTTACCAATTTATTAACGAAAGATTTTTTACAAGAACACGCGAGCAAATATGGCTGAATTTATAACAGCAAGAACTCTAAAATCGTGGATTCATTTGTTTTTAATCAAATAAACGGGACACAAATAACTAAAGCATTTTATTTTATGTTAAGTGATTATAGCGTTTTTAGAATTGATTTTGTGACTTCTTCTAATAACGCCACTTTTACAACTATAGATCCGGTAAAAAATAGTCTGTTAAATAGTTTGTTTAGTATTCATTTTGAGCCCCAAGTTATTCGGATTTTTGATAAAAACAACACTCAAATAAAACCAAAACTAGGTGAATTGGCGACTCTGCTTCAAAACGTCAATTTAAGCAATAGAAAATTGACGGATGAAAAAAAACAAGAAATGTTGCAAATTTACGAAAAAGATCATGGAACTATTATGTCTTATGTTTTGTTTGGAGTTAAAAATGATTAAGTTACGAAAGAATCCGATTAAGCTTGTATCTAGTTTAGTTCTTGTGACTATTTTTGGTGCAACTAGTTGCTCCTCTAATATTGGCCCCATTCATGAAGATTTAAGTCAAAACGATAACGTGAATCAAACTAAAATTGTTTTGAACCAAAAGCAATTTGTTGATCAACCAGCATTGAAAAGTATTTTTGATACCATTTTTAATCCTGAGCAAAAAAGTTTTTCCTTCGGTTCTTTGTTGGACAAGAAACTAGGATTAAAAAAAGAAGATACTATGGAAATAGCTAAACAAAAATATTTCAATTATGTTAGCTCTCTTGGAGAAAATTATTTGCAAGAATTGGCTGGGTGGCTGAATATTTATAACATTCCTTTGCAAAGTAGTTGGCCATTAGATTTTGATTCTCCAACTTTTGTCAGTGGTGACCAAGCAACTGCTCAATTCGTCGAATTAACAACGATTAACTGGCTATTTTATTTAATGAATTTTAATCGTTTGTCTTTTATAGGAACAAGTTTAGGGGTCTTTAACGATGGAGCCCAATTTGGAAAAACATTCGCTAAAAATGCTCCGTGGTTCATTAATCCAAATTCAAACATTGTTATAGATTCGTCTTCTTTAAAACTCCCTTATTTAGAAAATGGAGTAAATAATGAAAATAAGTTTATTCAATACTTTTTTTTCAAAATGTCTAACCATTCTGTTATTCAAATTAAGTATCAACAATCTGTAGGTTTAAATAATGTCATTTTGAAAAAAGTTGAAATCTTTTCGTATCTGAATATTCCGTTAAAAATATTTAAAAAAGAAATTAATGATTTTGACATTTATAAATATTCTTTGTTAAATGTGAATCGTCCAATTGGGAATGATTTAGGCGGGATAACTATATCTGAAGAATTATTAAAAAAATATCACGATATAAGTGAGTTAGATACTGAATTGGGAACCAATGTTCCATATTATTTACACGGTGTTAACATAAGAAAATTAGAGGTTAAATAATGATAAGAAAGCATTTGTTGAGTTCAATGAATTTTGTGAAATTTTTGAACCTTTTTATTTTTTCAAGAATTGTGAGTTATCTTTTTCCTTTGATAGGATTTGTTTTAGTTTTATTATTGACTTTAATCCCAACATTTTTAAAAGCCAGTGATCAAAGCCAAATTCAATTAACAATTATTGCTCCTGTTTTTGTTAGTTTAATTTTCACGGTTGTGCAATCTGTGTATTTTGCTATTTTGATTTTTAAAGATAGTGAAAGTAATGGCTTAGATTTAGTAATTGCAGCTAAGCCAATCGAACGAATAGATGTAGTATTAGCTAAATATTTTTATTTTGTTCTTTATGGGATTGTTCAAGCAATCGTAATTTTTTTGGCCTTTCTATTAGGAACAATTTCACTTTATGGAATAGCGTCAAACAGTTTTATAAATACACTCTTAATAGGGTCTTTTACAGTTTCTCTTTTCGCTTTTATTTTCTTTGGTTTAATTACTGCTTTAATAGCTAAAAAATTAAATCGTCCGGTGGCTTATATTTTTGCATCCTCAGTTTTTTTACCATTGCTTTTGTTAGGTAATTTTTCTGGTTATTTTTCAGAACCGACAATTAGTGGATTTAGTAAAAACGTTAATAACATTAATGTTTTAACTGACAATTCTGTTCCGGTTTACAACTTTAGCACTAAGCAACAAAATGATTCTTATTTTGTGGTTCCATCTAATCAAGCGGCTGAATTTGATCTTGATCAAGAACAAACATTAAATAATGCTTTTAAACAAAGTCAATACACAGGGTTTGCTTCGCAGCTTTTAGGATGAGTAGATATCCCCTATCAAATGGGCATTGTGTTTTCAGATAATGGGACAGATTTTTTGAGAACCCGATCTAACATTGAATCAAAGAGATTAAATGAAGTTATTAACTACACTAAAAATAGCGACATCAAATATAATTACGAATTAGTTCATAACCAAGGGCTAATAAGCAATAAAGATGGTATGCCACTAGTTCCAAATGCTCCTTTATTAGCGCAGCAAAAAGATGCTTCAAGTCTACCTAGAAAATTAATATATGCATGAGAAAATGCAGGTGCAGATTTTCTCATTTCACAAGATCGTTTTGAGTTTGCAAAAATTGACGATTTTGCAGGAGATTTGGACTGAGCGATAATTGAACAGGCGTTAAAAAACTCTTCAATCAGTAGTTTTTTAGACGAACTTAACAATCCTATAATGAACGATGAAAAAATAACATCTCAGGGTTATCTAGACTTGTTATATTCGCAAATGCAAGGCTTATTAAATACTGAAGGAGTTCAAAATATTTTTAATAATCCAAATAACTTAAAAACTTATCAACGATATGAACAAGAAATTTATCTATATGTAATTGCTTTGTATCACTTGTATTATTCAAATCAAAATAGTTTGTTACTAAAGCACGTATTGCCACAAGGAAGTTCTAGTTTGAATCAACAATATACTGTTAAAGTTAACGTTAATAATGAAGTGAGGAACTACAAGATTGGCGGTTATTCTCATTTTGAAAAAACTTCTAGAACAATTAGTACAGTTAATGGTGGAACTACAACCAGTCAATCTGTTTCAAGAATAAAATTAGAACCAAGTGAAGATTATGTTTTTAGAACAGTTAATAATTATTTTATGGTTAAAAGAAGCAGTAGTGTCATCCCGGGATATGGAGTGGCCATTTTTTGAATAGTCTTAGCTTTAGTTTTATCTGTCTCGACAATTTATGTCTATTATCGGAGGGATTACTAATGAATAACAATTTAGTTTCAGGCAGTCCAATTGAAGTGAATTTGAATCAAGCAATTGAAAACGAAAAAATAATTCAAGTAAAAAATTTTACTAAAGTTTATAAAAATAAGTTTAAAGCAGTTAACGATATTAGTTTCGATATTTACGGACAACAATTCCATGTTTTTATTGGGGCGAACGGATCTGGGAAAACTACGACTATTAAAGCAATTATTAACGCTTATGTGAACTGAAGCGGGACAATTCTTATTAACGGAATCCCTAATTCGAAAGTAGATGCTAAAAAGACCATAGGATACATGCCAGAAAAAGATATTTTTCCAAACCATTTTAGCATTGAAAAATTTTTATTTTCATTAGCTATCTTATCTGGTTGAACAAAACAAGATGCAAAAAGGCAAGTTAATCATTTGATTAATTTTTTGAATTTGAACCAATTTACAAAGCGCAATCCTAACAATTTGTCTTCTGGTCAAAAAAGAAAAGTTTTACTAGCACAAGCTTTAATAAATAATCCAAAAATTTTGATTATGGATGAACCAACAACGAATTTAGATCCCGTGGCCAGAAAGGAATTATTTGAAATTCTGCATCATTTAAAAACTGAGGGAACAACGATTTTTATTAGTACACATGATTTGTATGAAGTGAGCCGTTTTACGGACTACGTAACAATAATAAATAAAGGGAAAATAGTCTATGACGGAAAAAAACATCTTGACAATTTGGAGCAATTGTATTTCCAATACGTAAACTATGAGGAGTCTAAAAATGAAATTTAAAAACAAATTAAAAAATCGGTTAATATTGGCATTTCCATTTGCAATGGCATCTGTGTTTGTTGTTTCTTCATGTGCGGGTGGGCTTGAATTAAATCCGATTTCACGTGAGCAAAGATTAACTAACCAAAACGGAAGTGTTGTCGATGACATTACATCAACAATTTTTAATCGAAAGTCAGAGGGTGAAATTAATTCCTTTAAAAACGCGCAATTAAAAAATACAGAATGAATTCAAGACTATAAGCAATTGTCACAGCAAAGAAAAGTAACGACAGATCTCAACCAAAAACGCGAAATAACAGATAAAATGCGAAAATATGTTCGCGATAATTGATACTTTGTTTTGAAAAATCAAAATCTAATTAAATGACAATTTAGTGACACTTATCTTTTCCCTGAAAATCCGTTACAAAAATTTAGTGAAGGTTATCTAAAACGACAAGATGAAATAAAAAAAGATCAAAAAATTTTATCTTGATCTTTTCAGTCCAAATTAAAAGAACCAAGTGCTGCTAATTTACTGGCCGATCGCGAAACCAGTCGGGGGAACTACTTTTTAGAATTAGACGATCATTTCTTTTTTTATTTCTCTTATAAACAAAATAGTCGTTCAGATGATGTTGTATTAGAACCTTGACTATTTCGTTTTGAAAAAAATCAAGATGTTTCTTTTCGTTTATTAACTGAATCTTGGCATAACGTTCTTTTGCATCCTAAATCAGAAGCATATGTAAAGGGAGGGACTAGAGATTTTGAAACTCTTAGTTCTCGCTATGGACATTTATTGTTATTTGAAATAATTGATATTCAACTTCCAAAGTAGTTATTTTAATTCTTGTCCTTAAAATTTAAAATTACCTTAAATTATTTCGCTTGAATATTTCGCCGTATTTTTTCAAAAT
>NZ_JHXT01000019.1 GCF_000687795.1 Mycoplasma testudinis ATCC 43263 | reverse complement strand
CAGAAAATGTTGAATTGATTCCAGCAGATCAATATTCAAAAAAATTTATTTTACAAAAGGTTTTTTTTCATAGTTTGCGCATTGTGGATGTTCATTTTACTTATATGACTCAAACCAGTTTGAATAATGAAAAAGAATATGTTTCATTCTTAAAAATCTCTGCTCTACCTAATTTTGTAAACATTGATTGACTTGCAGACATATTTAAACGAAGTGGTTTTGATATTGCTGTTGAATGCCTAGACATCCCAGCAGTTGAATCCAGAAGAATGATTGATTTAGCTTTAACTAATTTTAGCAGTGAAGCAAGATCAAAACAAAACCATCGAACTAGTGCAGTTGATGAAACTATTCTGGAGTTCCAGCAGTTTGCTTTAGATGAACTAAAAAACGACTTTGCAATTAACCAAGAAACTATTAAAAATGTGTCTTTCATTTTTAGAGTATATGCTCCAACAATGAAGGAATTAAAAGAAGCAAAAGATTTTTTAAAAAACTTTATGTGACAGCAAAAAATTATCCCAAACACATTATTAGGTAATCAATGAAAAGCTCTTAAAAGTTGGCTGCCTGTTTATGACAAAACTCAAGGCACAAAACGCTATAAGAGAAAGCTAATTAAATCAAATTTCAACCTTGCGAGTGGGACACTAGCTTTTGGAATGCCATTTTCAATTAACAAAGTAATAGAAGAAAAAGGCGACATCGTAGGAATCGATGAAAATGCTTATCCAGTCGCTTTAAATTTTTTAGAAACGACTGATAAGGTCACTAATCGAAATATTGTAACCATTGGACAGCCTGGCAGCGGTAAAACCACTTTAAACTGTCAAATCATTTACAATGCGATTGTTTTTGGTAAATCAAAAGTAATAATCATCGATCCATCAAATGAGTATGGATCTAATGATCCCTTGCTCGGGAAAAATTTATTAGATCACTTCCCATTTGGAGTAGTAATTGATGTTACTGACACAAAACACTTCCGAATTAACCCATTTGCAGTTTGGCCAAACCAGCCAATTAAAGCAAAGGTCGATTTTATTAATAATTTTTTCAACATTATTTTTGATCAAATGTTATCCAAACAGCAAATTCAAGTTCTAGTTAATATCTGTTTCGATTTTTATAAAGAAGATTTTGAACGGGAATTTTCATTTAGTGAAATCCTAGCCAAATTCCAAACACTTCCAGATAAAGACAACATTATTGTTTTTTCATTAAAACAATACTGCCAAGGTGGGGTTTATGGTGATTACTGGGACGTTAAAACAAAATTTGACTTTAATAGTGATCTCATTATCTTTAACATTAACCAATTAAGGGATATGTCTAAAATATTTGAAAGTCAAATGTATATCATTATGAACTATCTGCTTTATGCGATTTATCAAAACCCAATTCACAATAAAAACCTTTTTTTAGTTTTAGATGAAGAACATAAATTAATCAACAGCGAATATCCCTTCATTTTAAATACAGTAGTGGAATTAAATAAACAGGCTAGAAAATTTAAGGGAGCGGTTTTAAATTCAACCCAAAATGTCAAAGATTTTGTGAAATCATCCGCTCTAAAAGAGAATGCAGTAAATATAGTGAATAATTGCGCCACAATGTTCTGCATGAAAATGAATGAAAATGATTTAAAGGGGCTTGATGAAATTCTCAGTGAAGTTAGACCGCTTACAGATAGCGAGAAGTATGTGCTTAGATCTCAGGATCGAGGACAAGCTTTAATGTTTCGGGGAAATGATAAGGTATTCTTAAATGTTGAAAAAATCATTTAAAGACAAACCCATAAAAGGGTTAAGGAGTTTATCACTTTCAGAGAATACTTCTAACAAAAAATCACCTTGAAAAACAAAAGGTTATGTTTTTTCAATATTTATAATTATTGTTTTTATCATCATAATAGGAGGGTCAATTGTTATCTACTACACTCAAAACACATTTAGCATTAAAGAAGAAATACTTTTGGGGGTTACAATTCCTTTGGTTTTGATAGGTATCGTGTTAATAATTTTTTTGACAGTTAAAATATGTTTAAAAAAACTCCGAACTAACTAACTTGCCATTTTAAATAAAACTTTGCTTTGGATTTATTGCACAACAACGCCCAAGTCAATTTTTTCAAAATATACAGAGCTAATCTAAAGAATCCCAATATGTGCTTCGTCTTTGCAATATCTATTCGAGATTCTGACTAATTAAATTGTTTAAAAAATCTTGAACATTGTTTTCTTCATTGGCTAAATCTAATTTATTTTTAATTAAATTTATTATTTTTTCTTTATAAATTGCTGTTAATTTGTTTTGTTTTTCTATATCTATTTTAGGCAATTTAATTGATGATAAATCTTTTGCATTAATTGAAACAATTATTGACCCTTTATATAAAAGCTCTAAACTTTTTCTTCCCTTTTCAGATGTCAAAAAAGCTTTAAGAAAAAAAGGATTTAATAATTTTTGGTCTGATCTAATAACAAGCATTCCACCAGTAGCCAATAATTTTATCTTAGGTTCGTGATCAATAACTGCTATTCTTGTAGCAGAAGATTTTGATGTTAAAACAACATCACCATAATGTAAAACATATTTTTCAAGTTTTGGATCTAAATCACCAATAGGTGTCAGATGTTCTCAGTCAATTAAATCATTAGTAATATCTGTTGGCTTTAACAATTCATATGTAGCTTTATCTAAATTGTCTAAAGACTCAAAATCTTTTGCTGTTTTTTGGATTCCAGTAAAAATTGTTGAAAGACTTCCAAGTTCATCACCTTGATTTAAGGATTGTTCTTTAAAAATTACTCGTGATATATCCCAGTCGTTATTATTAAGAAGGTTTACAGAATCTGCTTGAACAGGTTTGTCATTATATAATTTCATAATTTCATTCACTTTTAATTCTGTTCATTTTGATGAACGAATTGAAGGTTCATATAAATTTTTTGCATCAACATATTTTATTTTTTCATTTTTTTTACTGAAGACTAAAAGATTGATGTTTATTCCAGTATTTAGTAATAAATTATTAGGTAATTCAATAATTCCTTCTAACAATTTATTGCCGATTAAAAGTTTGCGGTATTGGCGATCAGAAGCAGCATATAACAATGATGGATAAACAAAAACTACTGCTCTTTGGTTGCCAGTCATCTTACTTAACAAATTATCAATGTAACATCATTCACTATTAATGTTCTTAGGAAACTCATATCCAGAAATCAACTTACTATAAATAGGTTCATTAGAATTAGCTATTTTTAGTTTGATTGGCGGAAAACAAAAAGCTTTATTATATGTAGAATTTAATTCATTTAAGGGATTCTGGTTTTTAATATCCCAATTGATTTTGGAATCTTGGCTTACACAAGACATTGCCATTTGTAAAAAATAATAATTATTTACATTTGACTCTACACCTACTAAAGAATCAAACTTTAATTTATCCTTGATAGACTTGTGTACTAAATTAAGTAAGAAATCGCCTGTCCCAGATCACAAATTAAGAATTTTATCTCCTTTTTCTAGATTTAAAAGTTTGAATACTAAATCTAATAAAGAAGGGTTTAAGAAAAAGTTTTCGCGAGAATTGTTTCTTACACTGGCTAATTCAAAAAGTTTATGAAGATTTTTAAAATCAAATGAATTTAATATTTTTTCGATTGCTCTTAAAATTGAGTTGTCAATTTTTTCAAGCAACTGCTGGGCTATTTCTATTAAATTCGCTTCTTTGGGGCATGACTTAATCTTTTTATTTTTAACCAGATAAAGGAAAATATTAGCAATTAAATGATTATATAAATCACGTTTTGATATAAAAGCTTCGCGTTCTAATAAAAAAATGATTTCATTTAAAGTTTTTTGAATGTCGTTCATAGTTTTTAACCTTTTAGTATTTTTATATTGAACTTGAGTATTCAATGGAGTTATTTTTTTTCATTAATTTCATCAAACGATCATAAAGTTCAAAGTAATTTTTGCAGGCAACAACTGATAAATTTTCACATTCTAATTCTTCTGAAACATTGTCACGCCATTCTGCAAAATTAGCTTGGGGCAAGAAGACCTTTTTAATTCCTGCATTTGAGGCTCCTAAAATTTTCTTTTTGATTGCGCCAACAGGGCGAATAACACCTGTTAAAGTAATTTCTCCAGTCATGGCAATATCGGCAGGGATTTTATTGTTTGTTAATTCGGAAATAATTGCGGTGACAATTGAGATTCCAGCACTTGGACCATCTTTACCTATACCATTAGGAAAATGGACCTGAATGTCTTTATTTTTGAAAGTATCTGCACTGATATTGAATGCGCGACAGTTCTTTTTAACAAAACCATAAGCAACTTCAACCGATTCTTGCATAACTTTTTTTAGATTTCCAGTAATCGTAATTTTCCCCGTTCCTTCGTATGAAACAACTTCAACCGTATCAATTCCACCTAGAGCATAAGAAGACACGTATAATACGTTTGTCACCCCTGGATTAGGATTAGTATCTTGTTGGAAAACAATTAGATTTTTTTCTGATAGACAACCCTTCACATAATTTAAATTTATGTTTAGAGATTGACATTTTTTTAATTCTTGTTGGTAACAGAATTCAGAGATGATGGATTGCAACGAGGATTCAAGACTACGAATTCCGCCTTTTGTGGAATTAACTTTAATAATGTATTCAATTGCTTCGTCTTCAAATTTTAATTCACTTGGTTTGACTGCGCTTTCTTTTAAAAGCTTTGGAATAATATAGTTTTTAGCAATTGTTAATTTTTCATTAGCCGAGTAATCTTCAACATTAATTATTTGCATCCGATCTAACAATGGCTCAGGGATGTTTTCTAAATAATTTGCTGTTGCAATAAATAGCGCATTTGATAAATCAAAGGGAACATCTAAATAAATGTCCTTAAATGTTTTATTTAGATTTTTATCTAATACTTCTAATAAAACATTAACTGGATTGCCACGGGTGCCTTGGTTGGAAACTTTATCTACTTCATCTAATAAAATAACTGGGTTATTGACCCCAACTCTTAAGAAGGACGAAATAATTAGCCCTGGTTTTGAGTTAATATAAGCTCTTGAAAATCCGTTTAAATCACAAGCATCGGTAATTCCGCCTAATGAAATTCTCGCAAAGGGCCGTCCCAAAGCTTTAGCAATGGAATTAACTAATGTTGATTTTCCAACTCCAGGTGATCCAGCTAGACATAAAATTGGCAACGTTGCTTCAGGATTACGGTTATAAACCGCAACAGCATGTAAAATTTCTTGTTTTACTTTTTCTAATCCGTAATGACTAGAATCAAGTTCTTTTTGAATTTCTTTGAGATTTTTTATTGAAATTGATTTCTTATTTCAAGGTAAATCCAGAACATAAGAAATCGCTGTTTCAATGCTAGCTTGATCTCCAGATTGAGAAATGTCAATTAAATGTAAAAGGTTAATAATTCCTTTTAAAGCTTCCACAGAATAATCTTTGTTAACTAGCTTTTGGTGCATTGTGATATTTGTTGGGGAATTTTGAATAATTCTTGAAACCAATTCTAATCTTGTTTCTTCTTTATTCACGCCATTATTTTTTTGAATTAGTTGTTCATTAAAAATAACTTGAACTAAATCAAAACAATATTTTAATTGTTGCATAATTGAAGCTGAAGCATAAATAATATGACAGTATTTTTTATAAGTGCCATAAAATATTCGAATGAATTCACAAACAAATTTACTTGGTTTTAAACTAAGTTTAGTTAGTTTTAATACAGCATCTGAAAATAAAGAGATACCGTCGTTATTTTGAAGATAAGTTACTATCTGATTGATTATCTCTAAATTTTCTGGTTCTTTGCTATTTTCAATAGGAAGAATAGAATAATCATAAGTGTCATTACTTGCTTGTTTAGATTCTGATAATTTAGGACTTTTTTCCAATTTTACCCGTGTAATGCCTATTAATTTAATTGTGTATTCACAATTAAATTTGGAAATTTCTTTAGTAGTAATTTTTTGAATTTTACATAGTGTCGCAATTTGTGACAAAACATTCTTGTTGGAGTTATTAAATTCAGATCAAATGTCACTACAAACGATAATGTCATAATTCCCTCTTTGATCAAACATGTCTTTAATCGTAGATAACACGGTGAACGGTTCTTTCACAATAATTGTTTTAGTCATTCCAGGAAGAATTATTGTGTTTTCAGCAATTATTATTTTTAATTTAGGCATTGGATGCTCCGGGAAGTTAGGGTTTAGTTTTGATTACGAATGATAAAGTTATAAAGCAGATTAATTAGTGGGCTTTAACCGCGAATTAGCCCAATTAAGTATGAGATTCCGATAATAAGATATTTAGCAAGATAGAATAAGCCAAGAATCCCTATTAGAAACAGGAAATAATACAGTTTTAGAAATCCAATCGCTATATCTAATAACATATCTTTCTCCATTAACACTTCTTTTGGTAAGTAAGAAAAGTATAACATAAAAATAAAAGTTAATATTAACTTTATTAAAAAAATTATTTTAACTTTTTGTTTTATTAATCTTTTTTTAATTTTTTTGTTCAAAAGCTTAATTGGTGGGGCAAGCAGTCCATAACTGAAAATCAGGGAATTATTGAGTTGTTGTTTTTTGTATGTCTAGAGTTGTTTGTTATTTTTATGGATAGCAATCAAAAAGGACGGTTTTGCCCGTCCTTTTTGATAATTTTGTGTGACTTTCACACCTGCTACTAAGACTATGCTAGTAACCTTTGTAACCTCACGATTACAACTTCTGTAGGTAATGCCAACCACAGACAATTTTCTTCTTGATTAGCGTTAAGCATTTTATAACAATCAAGAAGCAACATGGTAATAGTATAACAAAAAGATCAAGAAAAAAGGGTATACCCCGATTGATGAGATACACCCCTGCATGAAACCATGCTCATTTCCGATTGCCTTACCTGTTGTTACCAAAGGAGGCTCCCTTGCTTTCCAACAAATCCAACTAAAATAAATTTGAATTTGCTGTTCCACCACCCATTAACCATTTAAGTCCTCGTGGGAACATAAACTGTGGACTGAACATACATTAATTATAAATTAAAAAAGAGAGTTTACCACCTCTTTTGGTTTTAAAATAGCCCGTTCTCCTATCCCAGTGTATCGGGTAGGTACCTCGATTAAACGATTTAATTATAACAAAATAAAAAAACAGGGAAGGTTCCCCTGTTAATTTATGGTAAAGTAAGTTATACCTTTGTTCAATTAGCAATTTTCAGATAGAAGTCAGTTTTTTGGAGTCTGTGTCGACCCCCTACGAGCGATACCACTAACTTTTTATCTATCCAAGATGAACCTGTCTGCTAACTAACCTCGTCATTGAGTAATTAAATTATATCAAAACAGCTTTAAAAATTAGGAGGCGGATTTCTTAAATTGTTTATTAAAGTTTTGTTGTGTTGTTTTGTTTAGCTTTGAGTTGCGTTCATCAATCATTCTTTGAATATATTTTTCAAATCTTTGTATTTCTTTTTGTCAGAACTTAAGAACTTCCTCAGGCATTTTTCTTTCAGGTCTGTCATAAATACTTAGTTTAAATTTAAGTGCTTTTATTTTGAATTGATATTCTTTTATTAAAGTGTCGTAGTCGTTTTTATTTTTTGGATATAGAGGATTAAGCGGTTTTTTTCTAGTCATATTACTACCTTATATTTAATTAGTGTTAGGTATTTAATAACAATTAAGAAACAACGGAGTGTCAGTATAACAAAATAAAATGCAGGTTCGAGTTCTCCCCTGCATTTCCCAAGCACTCAATTTTGATAAAAAGATAATGCTATCAGCCAGTATAGTAATTTTCGAGCAAGAGATTAAATTTTTAGTGGGTTCAAATAGCCCTAATAAAAACCTGTATCTTCATTTTTGCTTAGGTGAGAATTGCCTTACTATAAGACTTTCTTACGATAATAATTATAACAAAAAACCTCTCTCCGAAGAAAGAGGTTTGTATATGTTATGGTGTGCTTTATTGAGGTATCGATATAAAGTATGTGTTTTTGGAGATAATATAAACAAAACCTCGCAGACCATAACTCTGTTATTATAAATATTTAAATTCTGAAAGCAGTTCCCTTAAGTATAAAAGACTTCATACCTAACCTTCCCCGGCAAGATATTTGAAAAATTTATTTGATATATTCTTTTTTACCTTTTGAACTAATAAGATTTAAATAAAAATAGGTGCTTTTAGGTTGTTTGAAAATCTCGCAGAACTCTTGCTCACTAAAATTGTATTTAGAAAAACAATCAATAAATGTATCTTCATATAGCTCTGGGCGTTGAGATAAAACTGAAGCGATCACTTGCTGGACACGGGATCTTGTTAATTTAAATTTTCTACCGATTTCGGCCATTGAATACCCATTTAAACATTTCTCTCAAAACGCCAGCTCTTTACCTTTTAATTGCTGTGAAAAATCATTTAGCCACGGGAGCCATTTCATAAAAATACTTTTTGAAAAATGAAGAATTTTGTGAGTCACCAATTTTTCTAAAACAACATTAACTACAGATGTCTCTCTTAGCTCTGCAGGCAAAATGTTAAAAATTTGGTTTTTATCTAATTTAACAAATCGATTTTTAAAGTATTTTTTTAAAAAGTAACTTATTAAAATTTCTTTAACTGGTTTTGTTAATAACTGATTTACTTTTTTTAATGAATCTCAATTAATCTTGCAGTTATATAAAAAGCTTTTAATTGCAAACAACTCATGCTGATAAACACTATCATAATCACTTATTTTTAAAATGTTTTCATCCGGACAATCTAAAAACCATATAAGTGAATTTATTTTGTTATTTGCGAGAATTTTTTTAGTTTTGGGTTTTAATTCAAAATCATTTAGCGACAATTCTTGAAATGCTAAACTTGAATCCTCACCTTTAACAAAGCTTAAACACAAATTTAAGTTAATATGATTTAGTGATTCAATATTTGTTTTTATTGTTTTAAAAGTGTCTGGACCGATACCTTTTAAATTTTTAACTTTATCCAAAAAAAGCGGATTCAAATTACCAAGAAAACAAATATTGGCCTTTTTTAAAATAAACTGTTTCCTTTTGCCTAGATTCAAAAAATTTAAAGAACTTCCAAGTTTGATGATTCTCATGGTAAACAGATTATAAATGTAATTTCTAAACGAATAGAATTATTCAAAAGACCTGATTACGTTTATTTAATTTGTTCAAGAATAAAATGATCATTAAACACACCCCATCAAGTGTTCAATGCTTTGTGGCATTGCCCTAAGTTTTTTTTAATTTCACTTCTTACAAAATATTGTTTTTGAAAACTATACAGTTCATTGATAATAGGAATAATCAGCGAAAACACTTGATACAAAACTATTGTTTCCGTATTGGACAATAATCTTAAATCTGTTATATGTGTTCAAATATTACCATTTTTGTAACCACGTTCTAAATTGTTAGCAAGAATCGCGCTATCTTTATTTTTCATTTTAAAATAGTCAAAAATATCACTTAATTTCAATTTTATGATTTTTTTTGATGACAAAAACTTTTCGGATTTCAATAACCAACCGTAAAATAAAAAATCTGTTTTTATAGCGCGTTTTGAAAATGATTTATATTCATTTTCAAATGGCTGTGGATACGTATTATTGCTACTTCAATCCAGTTGTCATTGTTTAAACTTGTTATATTCAGGAAAAGATTTAGGGTCATCCATTAGAAATCAGAATGTAACAAACATTTCTATTAAGCGCCGAATTGATAAAAAAGCATTCTCTGAGTATCCACTACTTAAATCTAAGTGGATTACCTTCAATTGTTTTAAGAAAACTGAATTCCAAACGAAAAATATTTCGGATTTATCTTTTACTTTATAGGTTAAATTGCAATTTTCTCAAGTGTTAAGGTAGAGAAACAATCAATACACTAATGGATGATAGTAAAAATCACATTCTGGAATACTTGGTAAAGATCCCTTAATTGTTAAAGGCTGAAACATTTGTGGAAACACTTCATATCTAATAAAATCATCTATGTCACACTCTTTAATTCATTTTAACTGCTGAGGTTCAGTTTTATTAAGGTTGTAAAACTGGTAAGCACCTACTATGTAATTTAAAACAAATAAGTAAAAATCATCGCGATAATCAAATGATTTAATCCGATCTTTTTTAAATTCCAAAGGAATCATCGGGTTATAAGGTAGGTTCTTTAACTTTTCGTAAATTTCAAAAATACTGGATCATTCTGAAGGGTGCAAAGCTTTAAATCATTCCCAAACCTTTTCTAAAAAATCTAAATTGATTTTATTAGCGTAATAATTATTAAATGCTTTCTTGTTTTCTTTGGAAAGAGTGCCAAAATCACAACTTATTAATTCTTCGAGTTTTTTGTAGTATGACCTTTGCCTGTGCAATCGGTCGTATTTGTTTGTCTTTTCGTCAAAATCGTCATTATTCATAAAATAACGTCTAATTATTCTAACGCCCAATCTAAGGGAATCTTTAAAACTCGGGCAATTTTAATTGCATGTTCAAATACAAGATGCTTTTTAGAAATCTCAATTTTAGACAAAGTCGACCGACTAATACCAGTTAGTTTAGCTAATTCAGTTTGAGTAAGTTTCTCTTCGTTTCGTTTTTGTTTCATTACTTCAACGAACTTTTGTGAAAACTCACCACTTATAAGCTCTTTATTAAAAGAATTATACATCTTAACAGTTCCTTAATAGATACATTAATATTAACAAATTATTCAGTTTTTTGTTCCAATGTGGCTCAAAAAATGATTTTGTGTGTATAATCTATAACAGTTTATTAATATGAGCGAAAGTAATTAATTCGCTTTAAAACTTAGTAAACTTTTGCAAAAGTAACTAAATCGATCAAAAAAAAGCAAAAAAAATTATTCTTATTACCAGTAAGAATAACCACGTTGTATGATTTAACTTTTGCAAAGATAGGATTATTTTAGCACAAGAATTAAAAAAATAATCAACAAATTGTTGAGAAATTCGAAAATATATGTTAAATTTTTTAACCCAAATCCGTAATTATCGACTTTTTTAACTTATAATATTACAAGTTTATTAATCATATTAATAAGCTTTCACAAATTGGAAACCGAAAAAAAGCAAAAAAAATAATTCTTGTTGGCGCAAGAATTAAGATTTGGCTGAATAAGCAATCACAAATTGTTGTATAAATTATATACTAATTTTTTGTGTTTTGCAAAAATAATTTACTGCGATGAATGCCAATTCTATGTCATTCTGCAATCAGCTGCAGCCAGTTTTAATTATTAAGGTATTCAGATAAGTGCCAAATTTGTTTTTTTTCTCCGTGGAGAAAATGTCAAATTTAACCGCAAACAAATACTACAAAAAAGATCTTGTGGAACTGTTGAATAATGCTTCACATGGACAAAAACAATTGATTATCGCCCAACGGGTGCAATCTTTCGTTTTTACGTTTTACCAACATAATCGGAAAAATCCAAAAAAAGTTTACAACAAATCTTTAACAACCATGTTTAAAGAGCTCAATCCTTTGTTTGTTAATTTGGATGATGAATATCAAAATCTATATCTTTTTCATAATGAATATGAAGAAGAACACAAAGAAGATTATGAAACAGTAATTAAGCCAGCCCTTAATGCTTGTTGAAGAACTTTCTTGTATGCAATTGCAAGGCTTAAAAAATATAACCTGGTTTATCACAGATGAGATCCAACTTTAGGCCAATATATTTGATCAATCCCTTATCTAGATTCACAAAAAATGAAAGAAACGCTTTGAGCTTTCTTGAAATTATTTAAGTGTTATAAAAACTACAAAAAGAAGTTATTAGAGTTCCTTGGCTTATACCAGGATGATGACCTTGATTCATTGTTTGATTGAGAAGATCCTCCTGACGATGAATTAGCTGCTGCTACGGCCTAAGTAGGGCTTACCAACCATAGCACAAGCATATATTTAAAGGTAAATGCCCCAAAAATAACCAGCTCTGCCTGGCGGTTTTTGCATGCCCTACATCTAAAAATTCATAAATCTTGCTTCTTTTTAAGCTAGAAAGTAGGATTTTTGTTCGATTCTTGCCTTTGTTTAAACAATTTTTTTGGTCAATTTTCACTAAAAATCTTGTTGCTTTTCACTACTTTTTTAACAATTTTCACTAAAAACCATACGGTCTTTCACTAAATTCGGGCAGGCCTTTCACTAACTTGAACTATCGCTTTCACTATATAAAGTAATTAAAAAACAAATAGAAATCTCATAATAAGTTTAACTAGAAAGAACTTATAAATTCTAAGTTATATATTTATCATATATAAGCCTTTTAAGGATTCCCAACATAAACTCTAACGAATTCTCTATAAGAGAGATCTTTTAAAACATATAAATGCTTAAAATAACAATTAAAACTATTTTAATCATTTTCTGGAATACTTATTACATAGTAATAAGGGCTTCGGGTTTGCGCAGCAAATCCCAAGCCCACATCATAAATTCAGTGCTTGGGATTTGCTGCGCAATCCCTTCGCCATATGGATGTGGGACTTTTTAAAAATGATTAATAGTAAATAAAATAGATATACTTAATACAACTATCTAATAGTTATCGAGACCATATGAAGAACTATAACGTTCATGAACCTGCCAAACACTTATTAATACTATTAAGTAAGTTTGGATCACTGACATTGGCTCAATTAGCAACCTTAGATGACACTTCGCTGACGGCAGTTCATTTAAAAACAAACCGACTAATAAATAAGAAACTAATTTTTAGTCGCAAAAGCAAACACTCTAAACTTTTGTTGTTTGCCATTAGTAACAAAGGATTATCTTACATTGAACAACCTAAAGGGGTTGCCAGTAATTTCTACTGGCAAAATATAAACCATAACGATGGGGTTATTAACGTCATCAAGATGTTAGGGTTAAAGACAGGTGAATATTTAACAGACAAAGAAATCCGGGCGAAGCGTTCTAATAAACATGAGCACCTTCCTGATTTGATGATTTTGAAGTTAGTTAAACATGATGGATATGTATTTACAGAAAAAACTGCCTTTGAAATTGAACTAACTTATAAATATCCCAAAAGTGTTTATAACAAAATCTTTAAATACTTTAACCAGGCATTAGATGATGGTCAATATGATCAAGTTGTCTATTTATGTTCTGATCAGGTTCATGAACGATTATTAAAACTTCAGAAAGCTATTTATTTCCATAACAAGATTTATTTGCTTAATTTAACAGCTTTTTTAAAGAACCAGGATTTTGTTGGGTTGAAAACAGCACAAGTAGAACCAGCCAAACCAAAAGCTTTGAATAACGAAGTTTTAAACGAAGCAACGGTTTTGGGTCTTAACGATTCCCATTCATTTGATTTGAAGCCTTCTAAGGCACAACTTCAAGTTGAGACAGACAATGTATCAAATGATGATGAGATGTTGTCTGAAAGCGAAAAAAAACGGCTTTGAGCGCTATATCTGGAACAAAAAACCGAAGAAGAATGAGAAGTTTTTGAGGATGATGGTAGTCTTTTGACTGAAAATGAAAAAAAATGCCTTTGAGAAGAGTATAAAAAGAATAAAAGCCATTCAGTTCAAGAATAATCTTCAAAACTACAAATGTTTTTTGAATTCCTGTTTCATTTTAAGCATAGTTTGTATTAACCATTCAAATTGGTTAGGCCATTCTTGTTGATTATTTAGTTTGGCATCTTTTTGTATTATGATGCGGCTTGCTTTCCTATTAGGCAATTCTTGCCAGTCGAATGATAAACCAATGTTTTTTTCGATTTCTTGTTTCTTTTGTTCTAATGAAAAAAACAATTCTTTATCATCATAAATATAAAACTCGACACCCATTTGGTCATTTTGATTAGGAAGGAGTAAAGTTATTTGGTAGCGTGCCGAACCAATACCGAATCCTAAATATGAATTTATTGTGGGGAGTTGTCGTTTAAAGTTTTTACTAAAAGAAGGATTTTTGGACGAATATTCAGCAAAGTTTTTTCAATAATCAAATCTGGATTGTGATAAAGGACTTTTCAATTCTGATTTCTTTTCTATTTTCATATATCCGTTCGGTTCCTCGATTACTTCAAATTTGACAGCTGGTTCAGAGTTACCAATTTTAAAAAGTTTAACCTCGCAAAGAAAAAAGTCAGTTTTATCGTTAGTAACATCATTTAATCATTTAATGGCAGCTCTATGTTCATCGCGAGCATGCTTAACGACTCAAATTATAATGCTTGCGGATTTTCCAGAAGCATATGTTATTAGTTTTCCAAGGTGGTCATGATCTGTATTAAATAATTGATTTTCGATAATAATATTTCTTCCAGTAACTTGCTCCTTGGCTAATATATCAGCCTTAAAGCTGCCAACTGTTGACTCCGTTTCGAGAACTTCGATATCTAATCCCACTGCATCACCTAACAATGCAATGTTTCCTTCTTCTGCTAATCATGGGGTGAAATCAGAAGCCTCATGTGTTCAAATTTTAGTTAAATCTTTAATTTCTACCAGTTTTTTTAAATTAACTTTTGCCATTATTTGTTTCCTTTGGATTCTGTTTACATTAAATAGAAAACCATTTGCAATATTATATAAAATGTCTAATGATAATGTTTTAATCACTTTCTCATTGGCTTAAAATTAAAACTTCAAAAAATGACATAACTAGTTAAAAAATAATTGGACAGTAAAAAGAAAGAATATAAGTAAGCTAAAACCAAGGTTGTATAATCACCATACTAGTCTGATAAACGAAAATTTTATTTAAAATCATCGAGATTTTAAAAACTTCCTGTTTAAGATATTTGAAAATGTATTTGACAGGAAATTGTTATCGATGGTTTTAACGCAAAAAATAGAAGCACAGCTATTAGAAGATAAGAGATTAGGTTGGTTATGAACCACCAAAGAAAAAATGAATACCCAGATGATTCTGTCAGTGTTTTTGAAAATAAAACAACTTGACATTTATATCTCTATTGGGCGTTATTAGGAATAATTTTCTTTTGACTTTTTATACCAACATTAATAGCATGAGTTCTTGTGCGTTGGGTATTAACAAATCTCGTTTATAAAAAATCAAACAGTTGATGGTTTTTAACTAATCTGCTCTTAGTAAATGTAACTAGTTTTATTTTTCTAGGTCTTTGCATTTGAAACTACATTATTTTAAAAGAAGAGCAAATTAATTTTTTTGATCTCGAAGGAAGGCATATGACTGGGGTGAATATTGCACTTAATTTTATTGCACTAATGCCTCTTGTTTTATTTGCTGGTTTTGGTTTGTTTTTTACTGGACATTTTGCAACGAGAAAGTTTTTCTATCAAGTTGAATTAAAAGAAATTCAAAAACGAAATTTATTACTTGAAAATGAAACCTTAGACAAAAGTTATTTTGAAGAGAAGAATAGAAAAGCCAAAATATTTTTCTTTACTGGTTTATACAGAAATCTTCAAAAAAAGCTTTCTGAAATAGTAGATCCCGCAATCAAAGGAATTAAATTAAATCAGAAAGTGATTATTCCTGATGAAGCTTTAAAACAACCAGTTTCAGTTGTGGGAGCAACTGGATTTGGGAAAACCACAACATTATTACATTTTTTAAAATATGCTTTTGAAGAAAATATTCCAGCCATTTTCATTGATGGTAAGGGTGATCAAAACTTAATTAAAGATCTCTGCCTAATTGGGAAAGAAAATAACTTGAAAATAAACACTTGAAGTATTGAAGGCAATTTAGGAAAACAGTTTAACGAAGTAGCTTATAACCCTTTTAAAAATAAAACAGATAATCAGATTGTTAGTTTATTGATGGAAATGCAAGGATATTCAGAATCGGTAAGACATCAAACCGATGCAACGTATTACCGACAAATTGAAAAAGCGATTTTTGATCTTGTTGTTCCTGTATTATCAAAATTAAAAATATCGATTGATTTTGTCACTCTCACTAAATATACGAATAAAGAAAATTTTAAAAACTTGGTGACTTCAAGAAGTTCAATAAGAAGACTAAGGCCCGAAATTCACGATTACATTTTTCAAATGTTAAATGAAGTCGGTGAATCCATTAATCAAATTCTAGTTCAATTATTAAAAACCGAATATCAGGATCAAAAGTCTGATGACTGCTTTCCATATTCAAATCAATACTTTAAGTTTCTAGAAAATCTTGTGAGTAACTCGCTTTTAACCGAATACGATTGTTATATTAATCTTATTCCATTTGTTACTACTTATCCTGGTGACACGATGCTTTTCCCAGTTGTTTATTTGAAAGTTGCAGATAATAGTTTCTTGACACAAAAAATAATTTTCGAATATCAAGTATGATATGAAAAAGAAATTGAGCAGATAGATGAGCGACAATGACAAACCACAAACTTAAAGTTAAAGTCTTTTGCTACTGGCTTAAAAATGATTCGTGGGAATGGAGTTGGATTAAGCGACGTTATTAATCGTAAAGAAGAATATAACTTACTGTATTTTAAGATTGCTACTCTTGAAGACACAACAAACGCTAAGGCAGTTAGTGACATTATTATTCAAGATATTATGCAAAATGCATCTTACAACCAAACCCAGGGTCAAACAATGATTATCTTAGATGAATATAGTGCCTTTGGGAGTAGTTCTCTTTCAACTTTGATATTACAAGCACGATCATTACGATACTCCCTAGTTTTAAGTTACCAAGGGATTGGAGATTTAGTTAAGATGGGAGATGAATTTAAAAACAATGTTTTAAACAACTCTAATACTTTTATTGTTCATAAAGTTCAAGAACCCGAAGGGGCTGAGGAACTATCAAAAATGTTTGGAACTAAAAAAAGTGTTATTTCTACTTTTCAATTTGGGGAAGATATGAAAGAGGGATTAAATTTAACTAATATTGGGAGTCATCGAGTTGGTGATCAGTTTCTATTTAATCCAAATGTTATTAAAAAATTAAACGTTGGTGAAACAATTATTAAAACTATTGATGTAAAGCATAAGTATTTGATTTATTGTGAAACACAAAAGATAGATTTACCAATTTGAAGTAAAAAAATAACTGTAGAAAAAAAATTCTATGACGTTATAACTGATTGAGCACAGCTTGAACCTTCAAAAATTTTAAACAAGAATGAAAATTTGGAACGGATATATTTGTGTTATTTGGGTGTTGGAAAATGAAATGATGATTTGACAAAGTTAAATCGAAACGTTTGATTGGATGGAATGGCGCAATCTTTAAAAAACAAAAATTACTCAGCATTAGATTTGCTTTCAAAAATAATCACTAATAAAAAGAAAGAACAAATAACGGAAAATGAAAAAAGGAAATAGTAAAACTCACATCTTTAAAGAACACTTTGGAATAGCCACATCAGCAGATTCAAAAGGTTTTCTTATGGTTAAAGAAATTTTGTTAGGAAGTGAGGAGTTTGTTTTTATTGCGAGCCCTAGCACGGTTATTAACATCAATAAAAGTAAGTGGTGTTTATTTAAACCTATAATTTTGGATATTGAATTACCTTTTTTTATAAAAAAAAACTGGACCATTAAAATTGAAATTTTATTAAATAATTTTTTTGTAATGGTTAATTTAATCAAAATTAGAACGTGTAATTTCAATATTTTAGAATTGGAATTTTTATACAAGGCAATAGAAAAAAATCTAGAAGTAAGTTATCTTAAAATTGGAGATATTATTCGGTAAGAAGAGAAGTAAAAAATTACAAAAGCAATTATATGAAGGTAATTGTTTAACAATTGTAATCTTGAATTTACATATCAACAGTATCTATAAACTTGGACAATAAATCGCTTTTTGACCGAGCATTTAAAATTTTGATTAACGTTCTATCATCAATGCACAATATAGGTATATTTTCAGATTTTAAAATGCTTTGCATTGCAGCTGTATTCCGACGATGTATTTCTGGAGCACAAAATATACCTAAAACTTTTTTATTTTTGGTTGTTGAATTTCTATATAACCGAATATGATCAGGAACAGATGCAGCCTCAGCTGAGAATTGCTGCGACTTAGACTTTATCGCTGTAAGCTCTAAAACAAAATCATAGTTGTTAATACGGAAAACAATATCAGGATTTCCAGTTTTACCTCCGGGTGCTGGAGAAGGAAGTTGAAATTTTCCAATTTTTCCATTTCAATATACATCATCAATTATTTTCTTATTTTTAAGCAAAGATAAAAGTTTGAAAAACAAATACTCATAATAAGCGCCACGAAGAGATTTATTTTGCGTGTAATCGTCGCCCGTTAATTTTTTTAAAATATCTAAGTACTTCAAAACAGATGGAGAAAAATTTCGTGAAGTAGAATGTAAGATAATCTCTTCTGATAAATTAGGAAAATTTTCTTCCTTTTTATATGATGAGAGATTTGAGAATTGAAGATTGAAATTATTTTTGCTATAGGAAGGGATTATATTTTTTTCGTTTAGAACATTTGCATTTTCTAAACTTGAAGAAATTATTGTGTAATTTTCATTCACAAAAAGCGGTAAAGAAATGGATTCTTTACTATTAACTACATCCATACCTTGAATATTTTTGTTGGTGTCAAATATTTGGAGGAAAAGATTTATTTCTGAGCAATTAGTTATTGTGACAGCAGTTGGTGGAAAAAATCTCTCTGGGTTCCCCATATAATTTATTCATAAATCCAAGTTATTTTTGAAGTCGAACACAGGGATATCTTCATACTTCTTTAACAAATTTTTAGCATCTTCAACACAATTAGATTTAATTTTTATGCAACTGATTTTTTTATTTGAATTTGAAGGAACTGTTTGGAATGTTTCTATAAGCCCAGTTGTTTTACATATTTTTTCATAATAAGAAGCTGAAGAAGCTTGCACCAAAGAAATATTTCCAAGGTGTGTTTTTTTGAAGTTGTCAATAATTGTCTTTCGATTTTCTTTTGACAAATTTCTAAACATCTTAATCTCTTCAATTTTCAAAGCAAGTTCACTTTCATCTTTTGTTTTAAAAAGAAAATACGCCATTTCTTCTCTATCTAGATATTCCAAATTTATTAGTAACTTTAAGGTAAATCTAAACGGGAAAATAAAAATATTTTCACAATCTTTAAGTATGATAGGGTTAGTAATTTGTAACTTTTCCATCTGTTTCAAAACAACAGGAGATTCTGAAATGAGATTAGTTTGCTTTGAGCTTAATTTTCGAATTTTTACAATCTGATTCTTATGAGCTTCTAGTAATTTGTAGCCAGCTTTTGTTATGCAAACAGTGCTTGGTGTTTTATCATTATTTATATAGACAAAAGCTAAATACTGCGGGATGGATGCAAGCAAAGTTCTAATTGATTGATTGTGAATACTTTTTCCATTTTTTGTAGCTCCAAAATTACTCAAATATGTTGCTAGACGGTTTTGTTTATGTTCGTTTCATGTAGATGTATCGTAATTTGATTCAACAATACCGTCAATCAAACAAATTGTCTGATGCAAATTTCCTCTTTTAGGTATTAATCAATAATCTTTTGGTCTTTCTTTTTGGGCCATGTTATTCTTTCTCTTTTTTTAAGCACAGAACATAATCATATTTGATTTCCCCACCATTTCCGTTTCTGGGTATTCTTATATGTGGGTTTCTAATAGCATATCTAAAAACGTAATCAAATTTGAAACCAATTTTTTTTGCAATATCTTTTAATATGTTTCAACTTTCTATTACAATTTTTCGAATGTTACTATTTCCTATAACAATTACGTAGTGTCCTTTAAACTTTAATCTTTTAAAGACAGATTGTAAATTTTTTTTCATGTCCTCGAAAAATTTTTTAACTACAAGCGCTCTTTTCTTATCGATTTTAAATATTTCTTTAAAACAACTTTTTAATAATTTACTGTCTTGCAAAATATCTAATTTTCTTTGCTCAGTTTCGATGTTAATTTGTTCTGTTCCGATATATTTTTTTTTATCTTTTTTTAAATCGTTTTCTTTTTTATTACCTAGCCACAAATTTTCCAAACGCAGGGCTCGAACATAATCAAAAGCATTTATATAAGGTGGGGAAGCGACAGCTAACGAAATTTTTTTAATAATTTTGAATTTCAAAGCATCCCCTTTTAATAATTGTATTTTTTGGTTTCTTTTTACTCTATTAAAATCTTTTAATAGATTTAAATATCTATTAAAAACTTTAACAAACTCTTCAAAAACGTTATATTCTTTTTTTGGAATGCGTGTCGAAACATATGGCTTAGGGGAGATGTGGTCAGAAAATGAGCACTTTTTAATTATAGAAATAAAACAAATATTTAAAAAACATCGTTGTTTTGAATTTTTAATATTTTTATTGAAAAAAGCAATTTTTCCTAAATCGTTTAAATTTTTCAAACTAAATCAATGGTTTAGATTGTGTATTTCAGGTATACATTTTTTGCTTTTTTCATTTAAAACAAACTCGTTTAATTTTTTTAAAAGTTTTTTAAGCTTTTCATAATCGACTTTTCTAAATTTTAGAGATTTTGCTTTAATGATAAGTTTAGCAACATCGTCAATCTCTGTTCCATAAGCTTGCCTATTATGAATAATAGCCTCTAAAAGAGTTGTTCCACTTCCTGCGAAAGGGTCAAAAACAACATCATTATTTTTGGTGAACTTGTTTATCGCTCAACGAGGGATTTCGGGAATAAACTTACAGGGATATTTGAAAAAAGAATGTGTGTACGAGTTAGGGTTGGGCTGCAAAATAATAAAAGTTTTATTTTTTAAATTGTTCAATGGAAGTTTTTTTACTGCTAATTCTTCGTTAAACATACAACGCTTTCCCTTAAGTATTTTTTTAAATTCTTTGTTTTATTGTATTGTTGAGAACTGGTTATTATATAACGTCCAATATTGATGGAATTAATTTTAAACCCAATAGATCTTGCGTATTCGGCAATGATTAAGTCAGTCGGGAACACAATGTTATTGTAGGACGAATTTCCTATTATAATACAACAAAAGCTGTTTTTTGAAAGAGCTGCATAACAATTATTGATACAACGAAACATATCACTGAAATAAAGTTTAAGCATTATGGGGATTTTTGGATCTCAGAGTTTTTCAGCAGATAATTTTGACAGCAAAAAATTTAATGTCGATGATTCTATAATATTTGAAAAATCTTTTAAATTCGATGATAAATTAGATCTGAGTGTTTTTTTTCTTAAATCTTTTAATTCTGAATAATTTGAAATAAAGTCCCCAAATCATAATTCCAATTTGTATATTTCAGTATAATCGAAACAATTTGCGTAAGGGGGGGAAAATATTATTCCATTGATTGAAGAGTCTTTTATATATTTTTTCATGTTCAGGCATGTATCGTTAATAAGAAAAGGACTTGTTGATGCATTTTTGTTATGCAAAATATCATCATACATTTGTTCATATGAATTTAAAAGAATGTTTAGAACTTCATAAATTGAGGCTATTTTCTTCTTCTTCTTTTTGATTTTGAGTCCATTCCCCGCCTTTCGGTAGTTTGAAAAAAATTCTAGATTTGATAGTCAGCCTAATTTCAAAAGATTTTTTATTTTTTTAGAAATTTTTAAATTTTTTATAAAAAATCAAATTTTCATATAGTAAGTTTCAATATCTTTTTCAAAAACCTTGTATGCGAAAGACAAAAAGGGAAGTTGGTACGAAATCTTAGAAAAGTCGACATTTTTCATTTCATTTATAATTTTTCGAAATTTTAAAATGTCCTTTTTTGTGTAATTTTCCAATTTACATTGTGATAAAAAGTATGAAAAAGGGTTTACTTCAAAACCAATAGATTTAAATCCTAATTTTTTTGCAGCAATTAATGTAGTGGCGCCTCCCATAAATGGGTCCATAATTATTCCTTGCCGGAACTTAGAAAATTTGTTTATAAGAGACTCCACCATAGAAATAGAGAATCCTTCTTTGTATTTAAACCATCTCTGATATGACGTATTAGATTCAGAAGAATAATTCATGTCAGTATTATACGTAGCTTTACTGTTTAAAGGGTAGTTTACGGTGAACTGGCGTTCTATATTTTCATAAAATTTTTTTGTAAGCATTAGAAAGGTCGTTAAGCTAAATATTTTTTTGGTGAGATTGTTAACAGAATTTTAAAAACGTTTTTAATTATACTAAACTTGTTTATATTATTTTTTCAAATTCTTTAATCCAACTTCTAAAAACTTGACAATTACAGTATTAACAGTTGTTCCTGCTTTTTTAGCAACCGCTTTTAATTCATTATGAAGACTAGTTGTAACGTAAATTGAAAATGAAGTTTTTGCTTCGCGGGTATTAGCATTAAAAAAGTCTGCTAGTTCTCTTGTATCAGCCGTATCTATTTTTGGTTCAAGTATTTGTTCAATTTTTTGTTCTTTTTTTTCAATTTGTTTTGGTTGAACAACTGGCTTTTTTTCTTGAACTTTTTCATCAGACTCTTCTGCTGCTATGATTTCTTTAGTCTTAAGATCTTCTTGTTGCTTAAAAGCTAAATCAGCAAGAGTTAATTTTTTCTTTTTATCGTTTGCCATTTTATCTATTCCTTAATTTGTTTTGTCGGTTGAGTGGTTATTCTTTTATGTTTATCTGTCAATAAATACGCAGCAAGAGAGGCAAACTCTTCAATGTTACGGTGTTTGCCTTTAATGAAGCTTAATGGAAGCTTTTGATAAGCGACAGCGGTTTCATTTTGGATTGAATTTGAAATCCATTGGTTGAACCAATGGAAAGTGATGCCATTTAACTTTTTTTCAAACTCAGTGAAATTTGATTTTGTGTCAGCTGTAATCTCATTATGAAGAGTGCTTCGCTTATTATATCTAGTTCAAACAAAATAAACACCAAAATTTTTCTTGAATTCCATGCTTTCCAATGATTCCAAAATAGCTTTAGCTCCATTTACTGATTGATACTCTGGATTAGTTGGTATTACTAATTTGTCTGATTGCATCCAAAGACTAATGATGAACCGATTGATAGCTGGTGAAGTATCAATAATAATGACATCAAATTGTTTTTGCAAAGTTTTCAAAAGCTTAATCATGCCATCAATTTTTACCTGGTCATCAATAAAAGAAATCTCTAAATTGGAAGCAATGACGTTTAGCATTGGGTTAACAGAGAATCCACACTTTAACGGATCAATCTTCGGATTTTTTAAATAGTCAGCGAGGGTTCTTTTTAATGTATCGAGTTGATACCCAAATTGTAAGGCGATATTTCCTTGCTGATCTGTATCGACGATAACGGTTTTCTTTTTGAAATCTACCGAGAAGAATTTTGCTAAATTAGCAGCGATGGTTGTTTTTAACACACCGCCCTTGTTGTTAGTTATAGTAATAATCATTTTTTTACCTAATACATTATATATATAAATTTGTATAGAAACAAACAAATAAACAGTTTTTTAGTTTGTTTAAAAATTAAATTAATGATTTATACATCTATAATGGGTTCGAAGTTTGTGATTAAAAAGAAAAAGAATGGATTTTCACCCATTCTTTTCCATTATTTTGTTGTGTGACTACCACACTTCCGAATAGAACTATGCCATTCGGCTTTGTAACCTCACGATTACAACTTCTGTAGGTAATGCCAACCACAGACAATTTTCTTCTTGATTAACGCTAAGCATTTTATAACAATCAAGAAGCAACATAGTAACAGTATAACAAAATGATCAAGAAAAAAGCACGGGAGCCTATATACTTGACCGTGCTTGAACATTTCCGATTACCTATCCTATTGTCGCCAAAGGAGGCTCCCTTGCTTTGAAGAAGACTTTGACATCTTCTGCTCCACCACCTATTAACCGTTAGAACGCTACGAGAGACAGACTAATTGTGGACTGCTAATGATTAAATTATAACAAAATAGCCAAGAAAAAAGGATATGGTATCTTACATGACCCATATCCCTGCATATTGCTATGCTCATTTCCGATTGCGATACTCACGTTCTCACGAAGTCGCTCCCTTACCGTAACATGATTGCTCATGGTCGTGGTCACCCATTAACCGTCAAATTCCACGCTGGGAGAGATGACTGTGGACTAAATCTGTATTTATTATAGCAAATAGAATTAAATATAAATATTTAATTCTTGCCATTTTTGTAAATAGAGGTTTTTTAAACACTTATATATAACTAATAGACCGAATTTTAATTATATTACATGTAATATAATTATTATATCATACTTCTTAAGTTCATTTGATTGCTTCTTTTCTATACTTAAAAAAGGGAATCAAATTATGTAAAAAACTAATAAACTAATTTTTAGTTTGTTTTTTTGTTTGTGAATAAGTTTGTATATGTAACTTAATTTTAATCTATTAATTAGTTTATATGTTTGTGTATTTGTTTGTTTTTCTAATTATTAAAACTAATGAATAAA
This sequence comes from Mycoplasma testudinis ATCC 43263, assembly GCF_000687795.1. Classification (GTDB taxonomy): domain Bacteria; phylum Bacillota_I; class Bacilli_A; order Mycoplasmatales; family Mycoplasmoidaceae; genus Mycoplasmoides; species Mycoplasmoides testudinis. The sequence continues at coordinate 7,640 of NZ_JHXT01000019.1, read as the reverse complement.
CAATATAATCAACAGACAACTTCTCTGTTTATGGATATGTTTGTTTCTTAAACATATTATCTGTTTATCTTAAAATTCTTATATCAAAAAACAGTTTGTCAGTTTGTTTTACAAACATAAAAACTAACAGTTTATTTGTTAGTTTAACTGTTTTATATTCTGTTTAATCATTAAACTAATTTAAAAAACATATATTTCCTTTTATTTTATTTATCTGTGATAAAAAGAATAATAGTAATCATAGATAAACATATTGTTTGTTTTTGTGTTTGTTATTTTGTTTGTTTTTTCAACACATTGTTAGCTAAAATATATGTTTTACAATTCGTGAGATAAATTGTTCTGTTATCAGATAATTAAACAAACTAACAATTTGTTTATATGTTTATAATTTAGTTTATTTTAAAAACATGTTGTTTAATAGATAAACAGTTTATTAGTTTGTTTTTAAATTATTATTTAATATGCACAAACATGTTATTTGTTTCTATGTTTGTTTTTCTGTTTATTATTTTGTTTGTTTCTTAAATATATAAATCGTTTTAGGGTTTGTTTGTAATTCAATTTTAAGTTGAATAAAAAAACATATAATTAGTTTGATTTTATGTTTGCCGATTTGTTTAAAATATACACTAATTTATAAACAGACTGTTTGTGTGCTATTAATTCATTTGGAAATAACTAACCCAGAGAGGCACATAAAATTTTAATAAGATAGAGACTAATTATTAAAAATAACATAAAGTTGCCAATAATCTTTTTTTATTTGAATTTATCGAACGCTTTTGATTAACATTATTTGACTTTTTTATAATCTAATTTTTACAAGAATCTTTAACTCAGAATATAAAATCTAAAACGGAATCCATGAAAGTTAAAGGATTCGAATATTATGGTGCATAAAGCTAAAAAAAAGAAAAAGTTGTATTGATGCTTTTCTTTGCTAGCCGCGGCTACCATCACGCCATTTGTTAGCGTAATGGACTTAAACAAACCAGCTGACACTAAAACAAACATTTTTAGTCCCGTAACTCAAGATGCTATTCAGCCCAGTCCTGTTATAAGTAATATACTGACACCAAGCCAACAACTGGAAAAGAATTTGAATCAACCTAATGGATTAACGCTTAATATGAACAACCCGACCATTGGTGTTCATGATGGTTATAAAGAAATTGATCCAAACCTTGCAGGACGAGTACCACGTGAGGATGTGTTTAAGGATTTTGAGTATGTTAATCCCTATCTTTTGACAGGTGTTTTTTATGAAAAAAGACGATTTGGTTCGATTTTAAGCCGAGATTTTAGAGAAAAACTCATTAATTATTTTCGTCAGAAAAAAGAACATCAAAATGCTTACAAAAAATTTGCCGAAGATACATTTAAAAAACAAGTATTAGACCCTACAGGATTAGATTGAGATGAAAATGGGGAAATTAAAGTTGTGCCTGTAAAGAACATCGTTCCGAAATTTACTAAAAATTTATCTAATGCTTATATAAACAATGTTGTTTCGAATACTAATCAATATAGAATTGTTTTAAGAGAACCTGTTAGCAACAATTTGGAATACAGAAATATCGATGTTGATCCTAATTTGGATTTTGATCGTAAATTAGAAATTATTAATGAACATTTAAAAGGTCAATGACTATTGCCGATTGATGGTTCAATTAAAACATTATGAAAAAAAACTAATTTTTTTGAAATAAGACTTGAAGCATATCATAATCAAAAGTGAGAAGAAATCGATGAGTGAAATGATTTAGATAGAGCAGAAGAACAACCTATTATTCTTATAACAGATTTAGACAGATTGTTGAATTGATACGATATTAGAACTGATGACGAAAATGCGCTTTTGCTTAAAAAAGAAGAATTAACTACAGGAATAGATAAACTTGATTTTGCAAAACTTAATAAGAAGATTCCTCTTAGTTTAAACCTTCAAGATTTTTTCATTTTAGGCAATAAAATTATTCAAGGAAATTTGATGCGTGATTATTGGCACAATTTTATAGACCAATTATCTTATGTTTCATCTTTACAACATAATAGTCAAGGTAATTTAGAACATTCATACCTTGCGATGTATTTGAAAAACGCAACCTCAAAGGATTATGTTTCGTTTTTTACTAATGGTTGAATACAATTAAAAGAAAAGGTGTTAAATAATGCTTTTGTAGCCAATGTATTAAAATTGGCAACTTTTAAAGTGATCTTAGGAGCGGGTTGGTTTGATACGGCATTAACTTTAAAACGTCCTCCTGTTTGGTATTCTGAATTTTTGCCATTTTTGTCAAAACAATTCAAAATCGACCCAACGTTTGGAGCATCCGCTCAAAAAAACGAGCAAAAGAAAGGTGTTTATAATAAAGAAGATGAAAGCAAAGTGGAATTAAAATTTGCTTTCAAGAATGAATTTGCTAATTTAATAAACGAAATAGACATCTACAACGCATTAATCAGCCCAAAATTAAGTAATAAATCCAAGGTTCATCCGATGAGAAATGTGATGGATCAAGTGGTTGAAAATGTAAATAGTGACTGGAATAAAAACCCTAGAAACGTAATTAATAGTGAATTATTGGAAAGCGACAAAATATTTCTTGATAATTTTTACAATTTTAAATATAGTGGTGAAGAAATAAATTCACTTTTACAAGTTCGGGCAAAACCTCAGACTGCAGCGGATTATTCTTCGCTGGTGTCTAAAACAAGCAATTTAATTCCAAAACTATACGAAAACGTTTTTAAAGCCCCGTTAAAAAATCTTAGGAAAGGCAAAAACTGAGAAGAAAGTGGTGAGCTCACAAGTAGAGTATTATTGGATTTACCCACCATAGTTTCACAAGTTTTAGCAAACAAGACAATAAGTGCTGATGTTAATTATGGAGTTCCTGAAAAAAATGTAAAAGTAGATATTTGAAGTGAAAAGGGTTTTAATAAAATTCCGCTTTATCCAAAAGATAGTAGCTATTTAAATTTAAACAATACTCTCGATAACAAACTCAAATTAACACTTTCAAATTTTCATTTTTCGAGTGCTTCATTTAGTGATGATAATACAAAATTCCCGCTTGCTTCTTTTGAAACTGTATTAAGTGATTTTAATGAAAAGTATCCAAACCAAAATACTCTGAAAACCATTCAAATTGATAACCCAGATGCTACTGTTTTCAATTTTGATGAAGTGCCAAGAAAACAAATAGCCTTGCAATATGAATTAAATTACCGAGAAAATTATTCACATTATAATCTTTCTTCAAATGAAAGCGGCGTTGCCCTGCCTGAAATTAATGCTATTCCTGTGATTGACCCAAATAATGGGACAGCGCTTGATTACAAGAAATTAGAACCTGAAAAAAATATCATTGAAAATACTATTGACAACTATTTCTCACTAATTAATCCTAAAAATTATAAACCTGGCAATGGTTTTAGAGTTACTACAAAATTAAGACCAAAGGAAATTTTAGATGGCAAAGATGAAGCGCTAAAAGTAGCATTGAAAAAAGTTCAAGAAAATAACAAATTGAATTTTGAACCAGATAATTACAATGGAGTTTTTTACTATGTTGTATCGTTAGCCAATGCTTATAATTTAGGCTCATTACAACGCGATGAACACCCTGCAAATTTTATGTGATATTTAGGTGATGGTAATGTAAAAAGTGTAAGCTTTTACCTACTCAGATTTGAAGCCCCCACTAAAATTTATAGTATTAGTGACTTAAAATACGATGCAAAAGAAAAACAATTATATCTAACAAACAAAAACATAAATTTTGCCAAATATACAGCATCGTTGAACAACAGCGCTAAACAAGATGAACGATTTTTGTTTTCAATAAATGGAGAACCATTAATGGCCAATAATTCTAATGGAATGTATTCGGTTTGGAACTATTCAATAAATAAGAATGTTGTTTTCAAAAAACCTGATCAAAATCCAAAAATAGAAGCAAACGCTGTAGCAGATTTATTGACAACTACTTATCCTAGTTTAGGAATTGGTTTTAAAGATAACTACATTACTTATAATGAAAATAACACCATTAGCATCTATGTCTCAAGCGTCAACCCTTCAAGCCTTGAATTTGAATCTGAGAATGCAATCGAAGATGCACAACCAGAAAACTTATTGCACGAAGCAGAAAACAACAAAAATGTCAATGGTTACTGAAAAATCAATTTAAAAGATACAGCGACCCAAACCTCTGGTTCGTGATTGGTTCCATATAAAAAAACAGATTTATCTAACAACACAGAAAAATATGAAATTTTGTTTGATAAATCACCTGATGCCGCAAATCTCAAAATTATTTTATTAAGCAAAAAACACAATTTACTAAATAAATTTATAGATCAGTTAAACCAATTGTTTGTTAAAAAAGGTATTAGTAACAAAATTTCTGAAAATGCGGAGAAAACTTTGCAATATCAAGAAAAACAAGACACTATTCCTTTTTTCCAAACCAAAGCTCTCGATGAAAATGCTAGTGGTGATAATAAAAACCCTGCTTCCGATATAGGTAAAATAACAGAACTTTCTTCTGGAGCAAAAATTGGGTTAGGGGTTGCCTTACCAACACTTGCAATTGCAATGTTTATAACTGGAATTGTCATCTACCGCAAGAAAAATTCAAACCTCATTAAACTTACTAAAAAAACAAAATCAAAAGGAAAAAAATAATGCAAAACTTAGCCAATATGTTTGGGTTCACCCGAAACGTTGTGGCCAATATTTCAAATGGAATGGGATTAAACATTGAAGAAGCTTACACTACAAATGTCACTGGAATTTTAAACCTAGTTCTATTAATTTTAATGATAGCCGGAGTAGTTCTTTTTATAACAATTCCTGTGCAGTTAGCAACTGCTAATTTTAAGCGAGCTGAAAATCAAAAAGAAAAGCAAAGTTTTAAAGCGTTTGTCGCCAATGATTGCAAAGGTCGTTTTATTGGTGCTGTTGTTTTAATCTGTTTGCCCGTTATTGTAATTATCGTCTTACAAATTGCTGGTAGCGCCTTGCCTGGACAATTAAATTTAAGAAGCGTTTCGTAATAAGTCATGTTTGCGATTATCGGATTAGTTTTCGGGGCAGTAGTTACAACCGTAATGGCATTTATTGCCTTACCCCTAGCTTATCTGGCGGGAGTGGTAGTGCCTTTTAAACTAACAAATATTTTCTGAAACGGATTCAATAATTTCGCTAGTAGTAATTTGGTTAACCTGACCCTTAATAGTGGTAATTTAAGCAGTCAAAAAATAACGTCATTAACCGCTACTAATGGAACAGTTTATGATTTGAAAATAAACTTTGACTTTAATGACAATATCATTCTTAAAGTTTATGCTATCATCGCTGTTTTTAGTGTTTTCATTCTGATCTTTTCAATTGCTGTTGCCTATGCAAGAAAAAGTTTTATCAAACTTAATATTGGTGACAGTAATTTATCGCCAGCTTTAGCATATGTTTTATATTTCTTTGTAGCAATTTTGGTTGTTCCAGTTTTCTTTTTTGTGTTGAATTTAATTGTGTCGGTTTTCGTTCAAATTGTAACAACCGGGATTTTCAATTCCACTAATCGGCCAACAGTTAACCAGGAGTCCATAAATAAATTCTTTGAACCCTTTAACCAGGGTGTTAAGCAAGATGACATTAATGCCTATATTAAAGATCTGGAGCGGATGCGTGATAGTAGCAGTTCAAATGATGCGATTAAGCAACAAATTAACCAATTAATTTCAATGGCCCAGGGCACAGGCACAAATAAATTTGGTTTTGGTTTTTTGTCTGCAGAACAAATTGAATTATTTAGGTCACAATCAGCATCCAATAGCAGTGAAATTTCCCAGGCTTACAGCAATGCGAATACTGTTTTAAATAACCTCCGACAATCACAAACCAGTTTAAATAGCTTGATTTCATCTTATGGCGGTGATTGATCATTATCAAATGAAGGCGAAACCGCCTATAACAATATACTAAGTTTTTACAATGGGTTTTTAGGAGCACGTAGTGCAGCAACCTCATCAGGCGGTGGAGTTAGTGATTTTATTAATGTTGCTGAAACAAGTAGTTTATTTCCATTAATTATTCCATTGCACAAAACTATAACTGGAACAAATGGTAGTGACTGGGACAGCATTAATCGGATTGATTTCGCTAACATCTTTGATATCGATAATTGAGTTCGATTATCAGCAGGAGTAATTGTGGCATCAAGCCTATTAACCTTTATGTTACGTTTTGTAGTGAATGTTGTGATGCGTTTATACATTATCATTGGGCTATTAGTATTTAGCCCGTTTATGATTGCTTTTGGAACGATTGATTATGGCTATCGAGCAAGGCAATGGTTAAGTGAAGTTATTAAAGCTTTCTTTGGTCTTTTTGTAATTTATTTTATAACCGTTTTCTTTGTAAGCGTCACAACAGCAATTGTTAACCCAGTGATTGCTTTTTCCGATCGTAGTAATGATGGCTATACAATTTGAAGAATTGGATTCGTAATTCCCTTAGTCTTAGCAATGCTTTTCGGGGCCGATATGATTATCAAGTATGTTAATAAAAATTTATCTGTCGGAAGAATTTTGAAAAATACTGGATCGAAAGCTGATAACTTTGATAATGCTAATTCCAATTCTAGTAATGCCGGCGGTCAAGGGTATCGTCGTGGTTCTGAAGCATTCTCTAATCGAATCGTAGGAACTTATAACAGTAAAGATTTACAAAAATTTGCCCGGAATAGTCACGAACGTTTCAAAAACCATAAAGCCGGGAATGGATTCAAAACTAATTCGCAATTAAAAGGGTTTAGAAAAAGTGGTGGGAAGAAATAACAATGGAAATTAATAATTCATTAAGAAAAGCTATTCCCCCAATTTTAAACAAGAAAAGAGCGTTGGGTTTTTGGTGATTAAACATTAGCGATGTTTTTGCATTAGGAATTACTGTAATTATTGCAGCATTAATAAGTATTCCAGTCTTTATCTTTGCTGGGTTATGAGGTTTTTTTCCTTTGCTAATCATTTTATGCATCGGTGGAATATCAATAATAAAAATTGGTGACACCAGCTTCCACATCTTATTTTTAGTCTATTTCTTATGACTAGTTCGCAAGAAAAAATACGACCAAAAAGAACTTTCTATTATTGATGAAAAATCTTTGGATAACGAAACAAATGTTGTTGAATATATTAACGGAGAAAAGGTTTATTTATTTGAAATCATTGGTTGTAATACTTCAAATTTCGGTGACATGGAAATCAATCATTTCCAAGAAACTCTAAAGCAATTTTTTAACAATACATTTGACTTTGCAATCTACAAGTTGGATATCCCATTTAACTTTGAAAATTTTACGGAACGAGCAAAACTTATTGTTGATAAAAAGTTACAAGAAAAATATCTTTCTTTTTTACAGGAAAAAATTGTCGATGAAATTAGTGACGAACATAAAACATTTTTGATTTTAAAGAATATGAAGTCAGAAAATATGAAGCAAATTGCACGTAACTTAGCAAGTGCCTTAAGTTCAGAAAATGTTGAATTGATTCCAGCAGATCAATATTCAAAAAAATTTATTTTACAAAAGGTTTTTTTTCATAGTTTGCGCATTGTGGATGTTCAT
>NZ_JHXT01000018.1 GCF_000687795.1 Mycoplasma testudinis ATCC 43263 | reverse complement strand
AAACCAAATCTAGTTTTGTTAATAATAAAGCAATTCTAAAAATTGTTTATTTAGGCATCATGAATTACGAACGCGACGATAGGCAAATGAAAGTTCGTAATTGGCAAAGTATAATTCAGCAACTCGAAATTCTATTTGATATAGATTTGCAACCAGAATAAATACAAACACTTAATTTATTGTTCAATCTTGACCAAGAGTCAAAGATTTGCGCGTTTAAATAATGATAAAAACGGAAAATTGCGAAAGCGTTTCCGTTTTTTAGTATACTTTTAATAACACGATGTCAATGGTTTCAAAGAAATCTAGACATTAACACACTTAAATCATTACTTCCCAGATTTAAATGAGAATGGTTTTACAGAAAATCTTTATAATAGATTATCTATACTTAGATAATTTATACTAATAAATATTAACGAAAAATTAAACGAGAGATCAATGGAAAAAATAACTATTAAAGAGTTTTTTGAAACCCCAAATTATTGGGAGTATGACTTAAGTCCAAATGGTGCAAAATTAAGTTATTTAAAAAAGATTGCAAGTCGAAGCAATATTTTTGTTAAAGATCTTAAAACAAATAAGGAAATTCAATTAACTTCTTTTAAAGACCGATCCGTTGACGGATATGGTTGAATTGATAATAAAACCTTGTGGTTTTTAAAAGATATTGGTGGTGACGAAAACCATCATTTGTATATTGTTGATTTAACGACTAAAAAGCACGAAGATGTAACTCCCTGAAAAGGGGTGAAAGTTGCCGGAGTAAGTGCTTTAATTCACCAAGTCTTTTTTGAAAAGAAAGCCAAATACAAAAATCTTATCAGAGTTAGCCACAACAAACGGAATAAAACTTTTTTTGATGATTACTGATACAACATCAAAACAAAGCAATGAACGATGCATATTCAGAATGATGAAAACATTGTTGATACTTTAGAAGACGAAAATTTTAACTTAAAATATCGAACCATTACTGGTGCTGGTAAGAGTTTTGTTCAAAAATTGAATAAGGATGCTAAATTTGAAACAATCAAAACTTTTGACTCCCAAGATAATTTTGAATTATTGCATTTATATCCTGATGGTTCAGTTTTGACTGCAAATAACATTAATCGTGACAAAATTTGTCTGATTAAATATCACGATGTTAATTTAAGTGATCAAAAAGCTGAACTAGTATTTGAAGATAATTTAGTTGATGTTTATCGGGCATCTTTAGATGAACAAGATCATTACAAACTAAAAGCAATAATTTTAAATAAAGAATATTGAGAATTTAAATTTCTGGATAAAAAAACTAAGGAGTTTTATGCCAGTATTCAAAAACTTGCATGTGCTAAATATCCCGATTTAAAAGGATCTTTGTTTCTTACTGTGGCAAAATCTGTTGATCGAAATTATTATGTTTTCCAGACTTTAAGTGACAATTCTAATTCACAATATTTACTTTATGATAAGTTAAAAAACAATATTGAAATTTTAAACCCTGAACCTAGCAAATTAAATGCTAAGAATTTAGTAAAAATGAAACCAATTTCATTTACGGCAAGAGATGGTTTAAAAATTTCTGGGTATTTAACTTTGCCTAAAAATGCTAGAGGTCCCGTTCCGTTAATTGTTAATGTTCATGGCGGACCATGACATCGCGATTCATGAGGGTACAATCCAGAAGTTCAGTTCTTGGCAAATCGTGGTTATGGGGTTTTGCAAATTAACTTTAGATCATCGACAGGTTTTGGCAAAAAATTCTTTGTTGCTGGTTGGCACCAATGAGGTCTTGCGATGCAAGATGATATTACCGATGGAACTTTATGAGCTATTAAAAATAAATATACTTCTAAAGATAAAGTTGCCATTTATGGTGGATCGTATGGCGGATATGCAACATTAATGGGAATTATCAAGGAACCAGATTTATATAAAGCTGCAGTAGATTATTGTGGAGTATCTGATTTATTTACTTTATATGATAGTATGCCACAATACTGAAAAACACCTGGTAATATCTTTGATGAAGCGCTTGGTAATCCCCACAACAACCAAGCTTATGCCAAAAAAGCTTCACCAATCTTTCATGTTAAAAAAATTAAAACACCATTATTTGTTGTCCACGGTGCTAACGATCCGCGCTGTACGTTAGAACAAGCAAATAAAATTGTAGATGCATTGAAAACCAAAAAAGTTCCAGTCAAATTATTAGTTAAAGATAATGAAGGACACGGCTTTCACAACGAGGAAAATCGTTTCGAACTATATGAAGAAATGGAAAAGTTTTTTAATGAGTATTTAAAAAAATAAATAATTGTGTTTAAATAGAAAATTTAACTTAGAAAATGCAGGTCAACAATGGTCTGCATTTTTTATATTATCTAAAATAGCATTCATTTATAAGAACACGATTTTTTGTAGAAAATATTTTTTTTTCGTTTTTTTTGCTAAACTTTAAACAAGAATATAGAAATAGTTTCTTTCGAAAATAATAAAATCGGTTTTTTATAAATCAATTAAATTCTAAAACCTGTTCAAGTTATCACTTTCGAAAACATACTTCAAGTAAATTTCTTAAATAGTAAGTAGGTCATTCACTATTTATCTATATTCTTAGATTTCATTATTAAATGAATGTGCAGATGTTGCTCAAATATCATTTTCAATATCAATAAGATATGAAAATGAATTTCTGTTATTTTCGCATATTAGTAATAATTTGAAGATTTAATTTTTTAAGGAAAATATAAATATGGTTACTGAAAATTCTAGAATAACTTTAAAAAAGAAAAAGCGCCGTAAAGCCTGATTCTTTAGTGCTGGATTTGCATTAGTTTCAGCAACTGGTATTATTGCTGCAGCTTGTTCAGGAGGTGCAGTGGGGGATTTAAATACATTACCTCAATCACGTACTTACGTTGCTGAGCTTAACTCAGTATTCGCTCCTACTTTTGGTAATTACGACAAAAGTAATTCATTTGGTGGTCAACAAGGCCGCTTAGATGAATTGACCGGAACAGGATTAATTCGCCAACAATTTGTTGGTCGTGCAGTGACAGAACAAGCAACAGTTGAAGGTCAATCTAAACCACAACAAGTGACTGTAACTCCAACAGTTTGGCATTACCGATTAGAATTGGCGGAAGCTGTAGTAGTTACTCCAAAAGCGAATGGTACTACTCCTGCTACTCCTGTTGTTTTTACAAATGATAAGCATGAAAAAACTCCGGAAGCAGATCTAAAAACTGACAAAGGGATGCGCTATAAGGATGGTTCAGTTCAGGCTACTAGTGAAGACCAAACATCAATCAATAGTAAGAAATTTGAAGAAACTCTACAAGGAGCCACTAAAGTTCAGTTCGTTGTTAGACAAAATGTTCCTTGAGTTAATTCTAATGGTGAGATAGAAAAGAACTCTGCAGGACAAGATTACACGCTTTCTGCACACGATTTCTATGTTTCATGAAAACGTACAAACATTTATCAAAATTTTAGTTCACGATATGCTAATGGAGTAGGTGGTTCACCTGCGTTAGATGCTACAATGAGAACGATTGTTGCTGCTTCTGATCGTCGTCCATTCTCTCCTACTCAACAAGGTTATAGCAATGCGTACGTATACAATTTGTTTGGTATAGATAATTCTAAATTTGATACTGAAACTGATTTTGTAACTAAAGCTACAGTTGGCGGTCAAGAACGTGACGCTGTTACGTTTGATGGTACAACTGACGGTATTCAAGCAGTCAACTTTATGCAGTTTTTTTCTGATGATTTAACTATGGTTCCTGCACCATCTCAGTATATTAAAGATCACGTGAATGATCCAATTTTAGTTAATCAAAACGATCCTGCAAATACTGCTGCAATTCAAAATGTTAAAACTGCCCTTCAAAATGTTTCAGCAGATTCTCAAGTTAGACAATATGGTATTTATTGATACGGTCAAAGTGCAGTTAATACATTATCAGTTTCTCCATATTTTGCACAAGGATTTAACAATTCTAATTTCCGCGAAACCTGACGTTTGAATACACACTATTGAGACAAATCATATGTTGATGACCCAACTGTTTTATTAACTATTCAACAATTGTATCAATCGGCAGCTCAAGCACCTGCGGCTTTTAATACACAATTATTCCGTGATTACATTCAAGGTGTTACAAGTAATGCATCATATGCTAACTTAACTCAAAGCGATCGTGCTACAGTTGATGCTGATGCTGCTAGATATGGGTTAGCTCAAATTCCTGCGCCAAATGTAAACGGTTCTATAACTAGACAAACCCCGTTATTGATCCCACACCGCACTACATCAGACACTGCTACGCCGTTATTTAATGATAATTATATGAAATTATTGTTTGGTGGAACAGTAAACGGAGTTAAAGAAGGAAAAGTAACAAATGTTTTATCAAAAGCCGCTGGACAAGCTGCAGCATTTAGATCTATTGTTCAAGCTGCAGTAAACTGAGAAGCTGTAACTCAATCAGTAGACACTTCTGGTAATTCTATTACGTGATTAAATAGACTTGCTCCTGATTCATTTATTAATGGCTCTGATGGAATAACTAACCAATTGAATCCAACCAATATTGTGAGAAATAATAGCGAAGTTCTAAATACTAGAGTGGCATGAAGTGCAGATGGTACTCCTGTCGTTGGATCTGGTATCACTCCTGCTCAAAACGATGCTGCTAGAAGAAGTGCGAGTGAAAATGATAGCTTTAAATCTGCAAGCTTCACCCAACTACAAGCTGCTATGAAAACTCTTTTAGATAAGTTCTTTGAAACTAATAACTCAAATGACACAACAATTAAATGAGTATTGGCTGCTGATGATTCTACAAATGCGACCGATGGTCAAGTTAATGCCGAAAAACGTGTTGTGGAAACAATTAAACAATTAGATTCTCGCTTAGATCCTGTATATCAACCAATTACAGGTGGTGCTGATCAGTTTAACGATTTGTGATTTGGAAGTTTTGGTTTAATGACTTATGATATTACTGGTTGGAGTTATGACTATAATGGAATTGGCTCTGGTTTGGACCAATTCAGTTGACAAAGTGATTTCATTCCATATTTAGGTGTCTTAGGTAATGCTTTAAAAGATACATCTAATTCAGCAAATTCTTGATCTTTAACTGCGCAAAAAGCTACACCAAAAATAGCGAAAGCTGCACAAGATTTTGTCACTTTTTTAGGAGCATCAGATCAAGCTATAAAATTATCAGTCCCAGTAGATAAATGAGATAGTCTTCCAACTTGAATTGTTCCATTTGATCCTGAAGCTTCTGGGGAAAATGGTCAAAAAGGTGCATTAGTTGATGTTAACAATGGTGGTAAACTTCAAAGCGCTTTATCAGATTGGAAATGAGATACTGCTAAAAGCAGAGTAGAAGTAAGAAGTGATAGTGAAAAAAATAGTTTCACAGATCCATTTGCAATTTCTGCAAGATTCTGGGCTCAGTATCAAAACAAAACCGCTAACAAAGATTTAATTGAGTTAAGTAAAGAAATGACTAATTTCTTAGGTGTTCAAGTAAGCCGTTCTGTTATTGTTTCTACCGGAACATATACTCCTGCTTTAAGTAATCCTAGATATGTTATTCCAACTTCTCCAGCTGGGGTTGTAAACCTTTCTAACTACCGCGTTTTACCAGCAGCTTAAAGTTAGTTAACCTATATTCTGAAAAAATTATTGTGCTTATTTAAAAAGTGTCGGTTTATGCCGATGCTTTTTATTTTTTTTCTTTTTTGGGTGACATTTTATATTTGTTTTTATGGCCTTTAATTTTTTATATAAGTTAATAGGAGTAAAATAATAGACATCATATACACATTGTGTTAGGAAAATAATAATGTTACTTAATACCAAAAAGAATCTTAATAAACATAAACGTAGAAAAATTTGATTTTTTAGTGCTGGTTTTGCTTTAATATCTTCTACTGGAATAATAGCTGCTGCCTGTGGTCCTAGTGGGAGTGTTGGAAACTTATCTACTCTTCCGCAATCTCGAACTTATGTTCAAGAATTGAATTCAACTCATTCAGCAACTTTTGGTTCGTATGATCGCAGCGCATCATTCGGTGGTCAATTGGGAATTTTAAATGAAGCTAGTGCAGTCAGTTTAATTAGACAACAATTTGAAGGCCAAGCCGTTACTGAAAGAGATACAGTAGTTGGTCAACCAGTTTCTCAAGAAGTTACTGTAACACCAACATTTTGACACTTCAGATTGGAACTTGCTGATTCTGTTATAGTTACCAAACAAGATAATAGTGTTGTAATCTTTTCTAATGACAAACATGAAATCAAACCGGCTGGCGACCTAAAAACAGATAAGGGAATGCGCTATAAGAATGGGTCAGTTCAGGCAATTAGTAATGATCCAGAATCAATTAACAGTAAAAATTTTATAGATACTCTCCAAGGAGCAGTTAAAGTTCAATTTACAGTTCGTCAAAATGTTCCTTGGGTTGATTATCACGGAAACATAGTAAATGATCCACAAGATCACCCTTATATGCTGTCTGCAGAAGACTTTTATGCTTCGTGAAAACGTACTAACCTTTTTCAAAATTTTAATTCTCGTTATGCACCAGGAGCTGGTGGATCTAAAGAATTAGATCAAATAATGCGCAAGATTATCAGCCCATCTGATCGAAGACCGTTTTCGTCTACACAGCAAGGTTATGCTAATTCTTATGTTTATAACTTGTTTGGTATTGATAATTCTAAGTTTGACAACGAATCAGATTTTATTAATGATGTCAAAATTGATAATCAAACCCGAAAAGCAATAACTTTTGATGCCATTCCAGGAACTGGAATTCAGGCTATCAATTTTATGAATTTTTTTTCAGACGATTTAACTATGATTCCTGCGCCATCAAAATATATTGAAGACCATATTGATAATCCAATTTTAATTAACCAAAATGATCCTGCTGGTACCCAAGCCATTAATGATGTTAAAGAAGCACTTGCCAAATTACCTAAAACTGCAGAGGTAAGACGTTACGGCATTTACTGATATGGTCAAGACGCAATTAATACATTAACTGTTGGTCCATATTATGCAATGGGATATAATTCATCAGGTTTCAGAGAAACCTGACAGTTAAACAAACACTATTGAGATCAATCGTATGTCAATGATCCTTCCGTTTTACTTGTTTTGCAGCAGCTTTATCAACAAGTTCCACAATCAGCGTCTGCTTATAATACACAGTTATTTCGCGATTATATTCAAGGTGTAACAAGTAATGCATCGTATGCAAATTTATCTGATTCAGATCGTGCAACTGTTGATGAAAATGCAGCACAATATGGCTTAGCAAGAGTTCCTGCACCTAATGTAAGCAATTCGATTACTCGTCAGACTCCTTTGTTGTTACCATTTCGTACCACTTCAGATACAGGCCAAGCATTATTTAACGATAATTATATGAAATTAGTTTATGGTGGTACTTTGGATCAAGTAAAAAACGGAACACTTACTAAAGTTTTATCTCATTCGGCTGGAGAAGCTGCAGCATTTAGATCAATTGTTCAAGCAGCAATTAATTGAGAATCCGTAAAACAATCAATTGATACTTCGGGCAATTCTATTACATGATTATCTCGACTTGCCCCAGATTCATTTATTGATGGTAAAGATGGTTCAAAAAACCCGCGAGACCCCAATAATGTTGTTCGTGTTTACAGTGAAAAATTAAACACAAGACAAGCTTGAAATGCAAACGGAACACCTGTTAATGGAAGTGATGGCACACCACTTGCTATCACACCTAAATTAAATGACGCAGCAAGTCGAAGAGGTGGTGAAAATCAAAGTTTCCAATCTGCGGGTTTTGCACAATTGCAAGTTGCTATGAAAAATCTTTTAGATCAGTTTTTTAAGGAAAACCCTACTGCTGATAAAAGTATTAAATGAGCTTTATCTGTTGATGATAGTACTAACCCTACTGCAGGACAAATTAATGCAGAAAAACGAGTAGTGGACACTATAAAATTACTTGATCCTGAAGGGAGATTACAACCTTCATATCGACCAGTAACTGGTGCCGACCAATTTAATGATTTATGATTTGGTAGTCATGCACTTATGGTGTACGATATTTCATCATGAAGTTATGATTATAACGGAATCGGATCAGGATTTGATCAATTTAGTTGGCAAAGTGATTTCATTCCATATTTAGGGGTTTTAGGTAACGCTTTACAACCCAATTCAACAAACAATTCTTGAGCTTTAGATGCACAAAAAGCAACTCCTGAAATTGCTAAAGCAGCAATCGCTTTTGTGGCTTTTTTAAAGTCTGCTACACCAAAAATCAATCTTGCTATTCCTGTTGAACAATGAGATAATCTTCCGACATGAATTGTTGCATTTGATCCAGAGAAAGAAAATAAAGATAACACTAAAGGAGGTTTGATTGACCCAGATAATGGTGGCAATCTTCAATTTGCTTTGGC
Source organism: Mycoplasma testudinis ATCC 43263 (assembly GCF_000687795.1). GTDB lineage: Bacteria > Bacillota_I > Bacilli_A > Mycoplasmatales > Mycoplasmoidaceae > Mycoplasmoides > Mycoplasmoides testudinis. The sequence goes on along the minus strand of NZ_JHXT01000018.1, from coordinate 25,407 downwards.
AAACTTCAAATGGGATGGATCAAAAGTAGTTACTAAAAAAGACAGCGAAACTTTTACAGATCCTTCTAGTATCTCTGCACGATTTTGGAATCAATTTCAAAGAGATAACAATAATGCAGATTTAATTGAATTAAGTAAAGAAATGACAAATTTTTTAGGTGTTCAAGTGAGTGCTTCAATGGTAGTTCCAGCTCAAGAATTTGCACCAGCTTTAAGAAATCCGGGATATTTAGTTCCAACATCTCCAAGTGGAACTGTGAATTTTTCTAATTACCGTCTGAAACTCTAAGGTAATTTTTCGAAAATAATATTAGTAATTAACAGTTTTTATACAAACAAAAACGATTATTTTACATTTTTGGATAACTCGCTCTTTTTATTAATAGGTTATAAATAAAGTTGTTTTTATTAAACGTTAGGATATAATGTTAAAGAGTTGTTTTCAATGACTCTATTATTTGATTATTACTTTTGTTTTTAAAAACAATGTTATTTTTGGTGAATTTTACTGACTTTTAGTCTTTGCTTAAATAGAAATGAATATAAAATTCTTTTTCAAAAATAACCTTTTTTTACAAAGTTAATCTCTTTACTGTAAATTTATTTTTAAATTTTCTGAACATAAATAAAAACACTATTCTTCGAAAAGAGGATTTCTATTTACAAATGTTTACTTATATTCTTAAAAGAATAGGCTTCGCAATAATAACTTTGATTATTATCATCTTTGTGGTATACATTTTAGTTGCTTTATTTTCGGATAATCCTTTCTTTATCCCACCAGGTGAAGTACCTCCGCCAAGAACGACTTCAGAAATTGATAATGCTGTTCAAAACTCGATTCGAGCTCACTTCTTAGCTCCAGGTTCCACAGCAACAAATCGGATTCCTGAAAATGTACTTACCAGATTTGGCTATTTTGTTCAAAGTATTTTTGACCCACAACAACCATTTGGTCAAGTTTTTAATCCTGCTAATTTGCTTGGTCAAAGAAATATTCCCGCATTATTTTTTGGAAACCTAAGATATACAACAATCATTGTTTTACCATCATTTATCGTTAGTTCTATTTTAGGAATAATGTTAGGAGTATTTGCTGGTTACAAGCGTGGAAAAATTCTAGACACAGGAATTAATTTCTTTGTCGTTTTCTTTATTGCTTTACCTTCATTTATCCTTGCTCCTATTGCAATCGCTATCACTTTCTTTTTAAAAGTTGCTCCTTCTCGATTCTTACAATTTGATACTCCAGGTCAATCAATGCAAGCGGTTATTAATTCTTGGATTACTCCAATTGTCGTATTGACTTTAGTCTCGCTTGCTTCTTATACGTCGTATACTCGTAACCAAGTAATTACGGTGTTGACTTCAAATTACGTATTAATTGCAAAGTCAAAAGGACTTGGAAAAGGATCAATCTTTTTCAAATACGTTTTAAGAAACATCTCAATTCCTTTGGCTAGTATGTTAATACCAAGTTATATCTTGTTATTGTCTGGTTCTATTGTTATTGAACAATTCTGGAATGTTCCTGGTAGTAGTCGGGTAATTGTGCAATCATTCCCGAATCACGAAATTAATATTATTATGTTTAATATTGTTTTCTTTACTGCGCTTTCGATCTTTACAACTATTTTGGTAGATGTTTCTTTTGTTTTACTTGATCCAACCATAAAATATGCTCAAGCTTCACAATATAATGTTCTAAAATTTGCTAAATCGTATATGATGCGTAAAAAAAATATTAATGCAATTAACCAAGCAGCTATGACTGCAAAGATAGGAGGGTAATTATGACTGAACAAGAATTTAATAAACGTTACGGACTTAATGACTCCTTAAAAGAGAAAATTGTATTTTACAAAAGCAAAGATTCTGCTTTTGCATCTTTAGCTGGGCGACCAAAAAAGTTAGTTGCAGAAATTTTTAAACGTTTTTTCAAAAACCCATATGTAGTTGTTGCTTTTGCAGTTTTTATTACCATTATCTTGATGGCAATAATAATTCCACAAACTTCACCATATTTTGCAGTAACTCCTGTATCAGATGGGTCGGTTAGCCCTTTTTATCGTAACTTACCACCTTCATACTCTCCGTTCATTTCTAGCCCTAATCCCGATATTGTAAATCGTATTAATGATTACAAAAATCCAAGTTATTTTGGTGGTGTTTTGTCACAATATGTTGCTAGCGCTCAAGATGTGACAGGACAAGCATTCTCCCAAACTTATAGTTATGATGCTTACCAATTCTTTTTTGCAAACTCGTTAGATCGTTTGTTATTAGCCCGTTTTAATTCTGATTCTACGATTGTTCCTCCACAAGCTGTTTTAGATCAATTAAAATCGCAAATTGTAATTCCATACACTATCTTAGGAACAGATGCAAATGGTTATGATGTTTGAACTAACAACTGGGTAGGAACTGGTCAAAGTATTGCTTTATCGATTATTGTTTCAACGTTTGCTATGGCGATTGGAGCTTCAATTGGTGCCGTTTTAGGTTTCCATGCGGGTAAATGAATTGATACTTTGTTTATGCGTTTGATTGATATTTTTACTAGCCCACCAACACTCCTTTGAATTTTAATCTTTGTTAGTTTATTTGGAACTAGCAACACTGCTTTAGGAATTATTTTAGTTGTTACTAGTTGGCCTGCAGCGGTGACTGGAACTCGTTTGTTTATTATAACTGTTAAAGATAATGAATTTATTACTGCATCTCGTAGTATTGGTGCATCAAAGGTTCGTTTAATTTATGGTCACGCTTTACCTACAATTTTAGGTAAGATTGCAAACCAATACGTTCAAATGATTCCATCAAACATTTTGGCAGTTTCTTCTTTGGCCTTCTTAGGTTTCTTTAATGCTAGAGATAGTGCAAATTTAGGACAGTTGTTGCAAGATTCTGTAGAGCAATTAGGTAATAACTTTTGGATGTTGTTGTTACCATCGTTGATTCTTGTGTTCTTATCAATTTCGCTTTATTTCATTTCTGTTGGCGTCCACGATGCCCTTGATCCAAAAATTATTCGCTAATTTTAGCCCTTTAAAATATTATGACTGATACAAATATTAAAGAAAATTCGACTATTCACCTAGAAAAGAAAAAAGACAATAACATTTTGCTTTCTGTAAAAAATTTGAAAGTCAGTTTTAAAATTCGCCGGAAAACCTTTATTAACATAATTAGAGGTGTAGATCTAAAAATTGCAAGGTCGCAAATTGTGGGCGTTGTTGGTGAGTCTGGTAGTGGTAAATCTGTCATGTCCAAAACTTTATTAAATATTAACGAAAATGCAATTTATGGTGCAGATAAAATGGAATTGGACGGAATTGATTTAACAAAATTGAAACACGACCGTCAGTGACAAAACATCCGTGGATTAAAAGTAGGATATGTCCCTCAAGATCCTCTTACTTCCTTAAACCCAACCCGCAAGATTAAAAATCAAATGCTTGATTCTTTAAATCAAAATAAAGAATGAAAGAAAAAACCATTAAATGAAAAGAAAGAATATTTAATTGGGTTATTAAATAATTTTGGAATTCGTAACGCCAGAAATGTTTTTGAGTATTATCCAGAAGCGTTGAGTGGTGGGATGAAACAACGGGTAGTAATTGCTATGGTTATTGCCTTGCGTCCTAGTTTAATCATTGCCGATGAACCAACAACAGCTTTAGACCCAACTGTTCAAGCTTCCGTATTAGCTTTGTTTGAACAAATTCGACAAGAAATGGGTATTTCAATTATTTTGATTAGCCATAACATTTCAGTTGTTGCTAAATTCTGTGATTATATTTATGTAATGTATGCTGGAAGAATTGTTGAACGCGGAACCAAATATGACATTTTTGCTGAACCTGCACATCCGTATACTTGAGCTTTAATTTCAGCTATCCCTGAAAATCGCGAAGATCGTCTATATTCAATTAAGGGGACACCGCCTGATATGGCTAATCTTCCATTAGGTGATCCTTTTGCATTGCGATCTGATTATGCATTAGAGATCGATTTTGAAAAAGAACCACCAATGATTGATATTAGCAAGACGCATGCTGCAGCTACTTGATTATTACACCCAAGCGCTCCTAAAGTCGAATTAAGTGAAACTTTAAAGCGTCGTCTCACCGAATTTAAGAAGGTTTTTTCTGATGAATCAAACAAATAACAAAAGAGTCGTTTTAGGAATTCAAAACCTAAAAAAATATTTCTTAAACAAAGGAAACATCAACAAAGCGGTTGATGGAGTTTCTTTTGATTTGCACGAAGGTGAAATCGTTGGTTTGATTGGTGAATCTGGAAGTGGAAAAACAACAATCGGTAGAGCGCTGTTACGTTTATATGAATCGTATAATGGTTTTGTTAGTTTGAATGGCAAAATTATTTCTGGAAAAAGGATTTCTCGAAAGACCCTTCGTGAAATGCGCCGGAATATTCAAATTATTTTTCAAGATCCTTACGCTGCTTTAAATGGTCAAAAAAACATTTATAGCATTTTAAAGGAACCTTTAGTAGTTAATAAAATTATTCATGAACAAACTAAAAAATTGTTTAAAAACAGATTAAATATTAAAAAAGTTTTTAAGACAGAATTAGCTATTAAAGTTTTAGAAGTGGAAATTAAAAATCAAGAATTACTTTATAGTCTTGCAAAACCTTATGTTGATAGATGGTCTAAACTTTTACCACAATTAAAATTTGATTCGAATATAAGTGCTGATGATAATTTCAATTTACTTTTTTCATATTTAGATGAAGAACAAAAACTGAATACAAGCGTTATTAATCAAATGTATGATGGTCTATCAGAATTGTTGAATTATTATTACCAATTACAAGACCAATTTTTGAAAAAAGAATTTTATTATGATGATTCCCATTTAGTAAGTGCTCAAGAAGAACTAACAAAAATAAAATTAGGCAAAAAATTCGCTCCAGAAATTCTCATTGAAAAAAATAATTTAAAAACCACTAAAAAAGAACTTAAACTTTTAATTCAAGAACAAAAAGATTTAGTTAGAAATGCTAAAAACGTTTATATTAATTACATTGATGAATTTAAAAATGAACGAAAACTAAACCAAATAGAACGTTTGAATTCTATGCAAATGAAAAATTTTAGAAGATTTCACAGTTTAGAACTCTTAAACAATAAAATGATTTCTATTGTGGCTAATTTTAAACATAATTATCAACATTTATCTTTTGAAGACGCACAAACAATAGTTGGCGAATTACAAAAATACAGCAAAGAATACTACAATGAAAATTTTCAAAATGATGTCTTTGATAAAAATATTGATTTTGCAACTAAATTTTTAAATTTTAAATTTAATGATTCTGAATGAAAACAGAAAAATGATTCAAATTTAAATCGTTTTAAAACTGAAATCAGCAAGAAGCGTGAAGAAATTCGTGCTTTAAAATTAAAAATTCACTCTCAAAAGACATCTGCGGATTTTGCAGGAATTCACTTAAATGCTCGTTTAAAAGTTGCAGAATTGAAGAAAAATATTTTAAAAACTATTAATGCTCATCATGCTGAAAATTGTAAGCAGGTTAAAGTTTTAGACACAAAGATTAGAAATCTAAACCAACAATATTTAGCAGAAGTAACAGAACCAAAGAAAAATTTAGATAAGATTTTCTTTGAAAAGAATAAAGAATTCAAGCTCTTTTATGCGAAAAATTATGTCTCAGAAAACGAAACAAGAAAATCGCAGCAAAAAATTAGTGCAACTATTTTAAACGCTTATGAAACCAGATTAAAAGATAAATATGAATCATTAAAGTCTTTTAAAATCGAAAAACAATATTTAAGTAAAGATATTTTTTCATTAAAACTTCTTTTTGGATACTCTTGAGCCCCAAGTATTCACAAAGAACATAGTTGAAAGCATACAGTTTTGGATATTTTGCTGTGACCATTAGTTTTTGTAAGAACACGTGGCCTTTTAATGAAGTCTAAAATTTATGGCGCTCTAGAAGACGTTGGATTATTAAAACAATTTGCATATCGTTATCCTCATGAATTTTCTGGAGGTCAACGTCAACGGATCGTTATTGCTAGGGCTTTAATTACCCAACCAAGTGTTGTTGTTGCTGACGAACCTATTGCTTCATTAGATATATCTATTCAAGCGCAAGTTGTTAATTTGTTAAAAGATCTTTGTTTGCAAAAAAATATTGCTATGTTATTTATTGCACATGATTTGTCAATGATTGAATATATTGCCAATCGTGTAGAAATTATTCACTTGGGTAAAATCGTGGAAGCTGGTGAAACTCCTGAAATTTATGCTAATCCAATTCACCCATATACAAATAATTTGTTTAAAGCTGTTCCTAAAATTTCAAACGCTAACAAAAAATTTGAAAATATAAAATTTGAAACTGAATACTTAAAAGAACAAGTTTATCCAAATGTTCCAACAGATCACAAAATCAAAGAAGATCACATTGTTTACGGAACCGATGATCAAATTAAAAAATGAACCAATCAACCAAAAGCGAACGAAGAGAACTAAAACGACTTAAATTAAAAGCTTATTTTCAAATGGCTTTTCACGATAAGTTTACTTATATCTATTTTGCCGGATTTGTCTTTTTATTCATTCTTATTACGTTAATAATTCATTATGCTTTGCATAGGCTAGTATTAGATTCGTTTAGTGTTGCAGGCGCATTATTATTTGTTGTGATTGTAGCGACACTATTAGTTAAAGCAGGCTTTCTAACACCCTATTTAGCTAGACGTCATAAAAAACGAATGGAATTAATTCAATACAAAAAAAGTCAATTGAATAAGATTTCTGATATGAGTCGCAGAAATTATGAACGTCGCAAATTAGAATTAATGGAAGAGACCCAAAAAAAATATCTTGATCAACAACCGACTCAACCAGTCCGCAACAATTTTATTTGATACGTTTTATTGTTCGTTGTTGTTATTTGTTTAATCGTAGCTATAGTTTTGTTGTACGCCTAATTAATTTATAGTTTTTTATAATATGAATGTTTATACTAAAGTTATTAAGTTTAATTCTTGTAATTAAATAAAATGAAGGAGATTTTATTTTGCAGTCACAAACAGCATCGACTATCATTGACAATAATAATGATGAACTTAAAATTGTTGAGTCTAGCAACTATAATAAAGCTTTAAAACTTTATGAATGTTTTGGCTGAACTTTACAAGAGTTAAAAGAGAATACTAACGAAGAGTTTGATCCTGCCTCAAGATCAAAGTTAAAGATGTCAAAATTATTTTTAAAGCGTTCACTTTCATCTGAAAAAAAACAAAAACTTTTGGAACACGAACTTGTGTTTGAAGATATTCTACTTAAAATTAATTCGATTAATAAAAGAGGTCTAGAACTTTTTAATCAGTTAAACGATTTTGATAATCCTGTTGCCGTTCATAACGCACAGCGTTTACTTAAAAGAAGTAAGTTATATTTTCTTATGATTCTTCCGGGTTTTATTTATGATCGGACAAGTAAAAAGAAATTAAAAAAATGAAAAACACAGTTAGAAAACGAATACGATCAATTAGTTTACGATAAAAAGCATTTTCAAGATAAGCTTGATGATATCGCTTTGTTTGCTGCTAAAATTCTCTCTTCTGACTAAACATTAAATATTATTTAATATTTTTCATTGGACGTTATCCGTTCCATTAGTTAAATTCTTATAAAGTAATTAAGTATAATAAATGAGTTTAAATACACATAATATTAAATATTGAAACGAGGATGAAGGATGTTAGTTAATACTCGGGTAGCAAGTGATCCTCAGGGATTCAACCCTAATGTAGACAATACAGTTCGACCAGTTGTAGCGACTTTTCGTCAAAAAATTGGTTGATTTCTTTTGATTATAGTTACGCTTTCAATTCTTTATTGAGTATCTATAAAATGAGCGAACTGATTTAAAAAACAGCAAATGGAAATTAATGAAATGGCTTCTAACATTGACGTTAATTTGACAAAAAGAAGAGAATTGTTACTTAAGTTATTAGAACAAACTAAAGGATACTTACACCACGAAAAAGAAACGTTTACTTTAGTGGCTAAATATCGTGGAAACAACGCTTCAAAAGACGAAGTCAATAAACTAGATGGAAATATGAGTAAGATGTTTTCTGATATTAATATTGCTTTTGAACAATACCCTCAATTAAAAGGAAATGAAACAGTTCGTGAATTAATGGGAACAACTCAGTATCTAGAAACTGAAATTGCCGCAGCGCGCAGACTATACAATAGTGAAGCAACTTCTTTTAATGCAGAAATCTTTCAGTTTCCTAAAATGATGAAAGCCGCTGCTATGAGATTACAAACATTCCCTTTATATGGTGCTTCTGCTCAACAAAAAACTGACGTTGATATGTCCAGTTTATCAGCAATCTAATAGTTTTGAACGTAAGTAAATTATGAGTAAGTAAAATAACTCGTTTTTACAAATAAAAATCAAACCCCGGTAAGTATCTGGGTTTGATTTTTTTGTTAATGATATTTTTTTCTTACAGCAGCGTAATTTTCTTCTTTTTACATTCCGCGTTAATTTCATCAGTTCAAACTGAACTTTGGATTTCTCCAATATGTTGTTTTTGTAAGAAGAAATAACATAATCGACTTTGTCCAATGCCACCGCCGATAGTTTGAGGCAGCTTGTTAGACAATAACATTTTGTGAAACATTAATTCTTTACGATCCTCAGCGTTTGCTAGCTTTAATTGTTTTCGCATCGAAGCAGCATCCACTCTAATGCCCATAGAACTTAATTCTAGTGCCTTGTCTGTTTTAGGGTTATAAACTAGAATATCTCCGTTTAAATTTCAATCATCGTAGTCTGGTGAACGTACATCATGTGGTTTTCCATTACTTAATAAATGACCAATTCCAATTAAGAAAACTGCGCCATGTTTTTTTGCAATGGCATTTTCTCTTTCTTTGGTATCTAAGTTTGGATACATATCTAACAATTCTTGAGTAGTAACAAAAGTTATTTTTTTAGGTAATTGTCAATCTTTATCATCACCATATTTTTTAATTGTTGCAAGTTGAACTTTGCGTATAATTGTATAAATTCGATTAACAACAGATTTCAAAAAATCAAGTGTTCTTTCGGTTGGTTGGATTCTTAATTCTCAATCTCATTGATCGACATAAATAGAATGTATTTCGTCTAATGTTTCATCAATTCTTAGTGCATTCATATCTGCATAAATCCCTTCATGCATTGGGATTTCATAGCGTTCAATACTTCACCGTTTTCATTTAGCAAGAGAGTGAATTACTTCAGCACTTACTCCACTGTGTTTAGAAGAAAAACCTAGACTGTGTTCTCATCCAGCTAGATTATCATTAATTCCAGTTCCTGAAGCTACGATAATAGGAGCCGAGACACGATGCAAAACTAATTCTTTACTAAAACTATTTTGAAAAAAATCCTTGATAAATTTGATTGCTTTTTGTGTTTCTAAAAGGCTTATTTTTTTCATATTATTGATTTCTCCGTACGAATATTATTGAAAAGATTATATAAGTAAATTTAAATCTATAAAAGTTTTTTTTAAATATCTTTTATATTTCTATCTATCCAATTAACACACTGGTTATTATGCGTATGCGTTTATCTAGAATTATTAATTCCATTGTTCTTAAATTAGAAAAATTTCAGTTAATGCTTTAAGCATCCGATTGCCAAGATGTATGCTGTTATTATTTTTTATATTTAAGCATAAATAAACCTAACTTTTATTAACTGGTTGATTTTTGAGAATAATGAATTATGGTGTATTTTTTCCTTTTGCTAAATATTTTAATCTTTTCTCGAAGTTTGCTGTTTGCTTATCCTTTTTAATCTTTTTAATAAATAAATTATTGTTTATATAAATTTGAAGAAAATACTAATGGGGAAGAGGAATTACTCCAGTTGGCGAAAGATCACGAATTTTCAAATATTTGAAATCCACTTCAACAACATCATTTAATCTTTTTGATCGTTCTTGTGTTACTTGATTAAACAGTAAAGTAATTGCAAATTCTGGAAATAGTTTATTTAAAACATTGCAAATTTGCAAGATGGTTCATCGTGTACTATCATCAAATATTTCCATGTTTTCAATTACACAAAAAGGTGCAACATTTTTTACCTTACCTTTTTTGATTAGTTTTTTGAAATATCTTTTTTTAGTAGATTTTTGAACATTTATTAATTTTTCTCAATTAAGAATAAAACTCGTTTTATAAATCAAATAATCCTTTAATAAATACTTTTTGTTAACGGCCACAACTTTTCTCATGAGGTGTAAATAAAATAAAGCAATACTAAAAGTTAAAACTGCAAAAATTAGTAAAACTACAGAAGTTACATTCCCAAAGCTTTGAGTGATATCGTGAACTATTTGATTAAAGTCTCCATGTATGGTTTGGGATAAAGCCGAAACAATTGGTTGAGCTACTCCCGCAATTAAACACCCAATAAAAGCGAATAAACAAAATCAACAAAAAATGTCGACAAATCACACTCATAATGGTTTACCATTAACGATGTCTGTTGAATGTTTAAAATTTGAAGAACGAAATAAAAAAGCAACCATGTAATACAAAAAGCGTGAATACTTTCGTAGGTTAAAATCTAGATAATCATTGATGATAGTATAAACCCGTTCTTCACTAAATGCGTGTCGATAATTCTTCGCTTTAAACAATAGCGTTTTGCTTGGCAAAAGAATTGATGTACCAGTAATTAATAACTTCTGATGTTTGTCTGTAGTTTTCATGAAATAAAACCTTGCTTTATAGCTTAAGATTACTTAGATATATTTTAAGCAAGGAAATGCTCTCATCTAAAGATTTTTTAAATGCAATTATTACAAACAAGAAATAAATCTTTTTGTCTTTTTTTAAAAAGTTGTTAAAATCCTATGAAATACGCTATTTTTATTAATTTAAAACTCAACTATAATGCTAAAAGCATTATATGTAGGACCCGTTGAGATCTTCTTTTGGAAAATATTCCCAGACAAAAAATAAGTTTTTTTATTTTACTTTAGGGTTTTTTCAACATAGCCAATGAAAAAACTAACCCCTGTTGGCAAAGCTTTATCTGCAAAATCGTATTTAGGATTATGAACTATTTCTTGATTACCTGTATTGACAAGACCAAACGCAGTTGGCACGTGTTTTCCGTATAAAGGGAAGTCTTCACTACCCATTAATTGAACAGCGTCAAATACATTTTCAGGGCCAAGGTATTCTCTTGCTATTTTAATTGCTTTGTCATTAATAGTAGGGTCACTAACTAAAGGTGGCAGCCCCTCGCTTTGAAAGACGAATTTTAAATTTCATTTATTTGCAGTTAATTTTGCAAACTGTCTTATTTTTTCCATGAATAATTTTCGAATTTGTTCGTCCTGAGTTCTTAAAGATCCTTGGATGATAACTTCATTTGGAATAACGTTATGAGCACTTCCTGCTGCTATTTGGCAGACTGATAAAACAGTTCTATTAACACTTGGAACGATTCTTTCTCTTATCAAATAAATACTTTGAGAAAATTCTAATGCAGCCGGAATTGGATCAATACTATTTTCTGGTGCTGAAGAATGACCGCCTTGTCCAATAAACTTCACACTGAAGGCATCGACTGAAGCCATTAATGCTTTATTTGGTTCATGTAAAAAAGCAATTGCATAATCTTTGGTTTCTGGTTTCATTAAACATGTAGGCATCCCGTGCAATCCAACGATGTTATCAAAATGGTGTTTTTTGAACAAGCCATTTTGAATTAATTTTTTGGCTCCATTAAACGCTTCCTCAGCTGGTTGGAAAATGAACTTAACATTTCCATTAAATTTTTTGGTTTTTGCTAAATACTTAGCAGCTCCTATTGCCATTGTAATGTGTCCATCATGTCCACATGCATGCATTGCACCATTTGTCGAAGCATAAGCTAGACCCGTTTTTTCTTCAATAGGCAAACCGTCAATATCAGCTCGAATTCCAACTGTTTTACCTTTTCCATTCTTCAAAGTCGCAACTAATCCTGTTTTGTATATTGATGTATCAATTTCATAACCAAAAGATTTCATATAATTAATTATCTTTTTTGTCGTGTTATGTTCGTTTAACCCAATCTCAGGTATTTGGTGAAATTCATGACGTACTTTGGCTAGTCATTCGCCTTCGGATTTTCTGATTGTGTTTAAGATTTTCATAGTTTCGTCTTTGTTATTTTGAATAGTTTGTTAAACTAATTTCATAATATTTATTTTTTGTTTTTGATTAAGAATTCGAAGAGTAATTTAGCTGCTTCTTGAGGTCCGGTAGTTTCTTGACCTTTAATTCCTAGTTTGGTTCTTAACTCGCCAACAGGAATTTGGTTATCAAACATGAATTGAAAATATTTTTTCAATAGCTTTTCAGTTTTAGCTTTTTCTTGAACTGGTCCAAACGGATTGGAAAAAAATGAGCTAACAACACCAACTTCTGATGTTGTACCTTTTGCCATTCGTAATCCATCACGAAAAATTTTAATAGCTTCAGAGCAATTATCAATTATCCGAAAACCTTTTTTGTCTTCATAGTTATTTGCTTGAAAAACATAATCTACGTTAACGCCTTGCATGACATCTTCATATGCTGTTAATGGAATAACCATTCGTGCATTTACTTCTTCGTTAGGGTTCATAAATATCGAACGGTCAATTTGTTCGTATGGATAGCCTTTGGACAAGTCGTCAACACGAACAAAAGCCCCGACTTCAGTACCATACCCAATTATTTTTTTCCCTTTAATAACTAACGTTCCCATATCATCAAAAATGGTGGTCATTTGGGTAATATAATCTTTAGCAATCATTCTAAAGGCTTCAAGAGTTTCGGATTTACCTGCTCCTGAGTCCCCAATAATTACGACATTTGCTTTCGATCCGTTTTTAAATTGCAATTGTGCCATTGCTCCATGGATTGGTAACTCATTTTTGTCTAATTTCTTTAAATTATGAAGAGTAAGTAACATCTTCTTCATATATCCAAAATAATCAATATCGATATTAGCGTTGGAATAACCGATGTAAATATTGTTTTTTAAGTCTTTGAAATAACTTACTTCTTTATGTTCGTTATTTTTTGGATAACCAAATACGTAAATCAAGTCAGGCTGGCGGTCTTTTATTTCGTTTAATGAACAAACTTCAAATAAATTAATTAAGGCACTGCCTAAAGCCATAAAATTTGTGTGAAAATATGTCATTGCAAAATAATCGCCAACTTTCAAAGGTAAAGAAATTCATTCACCGCTATCAAAACTTAAATTTTCTAGGGGGTTTTTGTTTGTTTCTTGAAAAATTCCAGACCTTTTATTTCGTTTTTGATAAGTGATAAAAGGGGGATTTAAAACAACATTTTGTACTAATGAAATATTTAATAACTCTTTGTAAACGTTAGGGAGTGTGTAGATTGCACTAGTAGTTACCAAACCTAAGTTAACTCCAGAGCGCAATTGTCGATAAACTACGTTCGGTTTACGTTGGATGTTTGTTTCAATTGTTCGGTATAAATCCAAAACAAGATCTGCAAAATTATTGTTAGCACTAATAAAATACTGAGTTTCTAAAGCTTCTTGCATTTTTTGCCCGTTAATTATCGAATACCGTTCCAAGCGCCTTCAAAAATCGTAAAGTCTTTCAATAAAATTTAAAAAGATTTTTTTATTAGTTACTAATTCATAAAAAATGGGATGTTGTTGCTTTAGTTCTTGAACATCTAAAATTGTTAATAATTTAAACAAGCGAATAATTTCTTCAGTTAAATCATATTTTTTTAAGGGTTTACTAATAAACGTAAATAATTCAGTTTTCTTAGTTTCTTCCTTTTTTAAAAACATGGATATTAAGCGTTTGAAAATTTTACTATTTAAGATATCACGATAGGTTTTACAGTATGTTTCTGAAAAATTTAAAACTGCAACTTTTTCGTTAATTGTACTTTTTAGATCTTTCATGATATTAGTTTCCTTTTGTTAAGTTTTTGTATACAAATTTTTTAATTGGTTTCATTAATTTATCGATTTCGTGGATTGATATTTCGCGGATTAATCCCAGTCTCATTCCGCGATTATTGAATTCGCCCAAAGCTGGAGCAATGATGATATTGGCTTTTTCATCTAAGTCCTTTAAAAAGTTTTTAAAGTTGAGATGTTGATGTCCAACTACTAAAACAGATTGAGAACGATCTTTTGTTTTTTTGACAAGATTTTCGAATCCAAGTTCAGCTAGTTCTGATTCAAAATAGCGGTAAATTTCTTTTTGCTTTTGTCAACGCTTAATAAGTCCTAACTCTAAAATTTCTTTTAGCGATTGGTCTAATTGAAACATTAAAGAAATAGCACTTGTTTGTGGGATTGCTTGAATCGCTGCTAATAAATTTGATGAACCTTTGGGAAAATTGAAATATCGTTTAATATCAAAATATCATTCCACTTTTTCTTTTTCTAGTCGCATTTTTCATGCCTTGGCACTGAAAGACATAAAAGATAAACCTGGGTACAAATTGAAACCTTTTTGTGAGGCGCTAGCTAAAGCATCAATATGCCATTCTGTCATTTTTAATGGATTTAAAATGGCACCACTAATCGAATCTACGCCAAAGAATACCTTGTATTTATTAGTGATTTCTCCGATTGCCTTTAAGTCATTTAAAGCTCCAGTAGAAGTTTCGCTATGAGTTACAAAGACTGCTTTTGTATCTTTGTTTTTTTTCAAAAATTCTTCAATCTGTTTTGGTTGAACAGTCTGAGATCAAGGTACTTTAATTTCATGAACATTTAGATTTTCTTGCCTTGCTAAATTAGCAGCTACATCACCAAAATAACCAATATTTGCAATTAAAACCTTATCTTTTGGCTTTAAGAAGTTGTTGAAAATTGCATTTAATGCTCCAGTTCCTGTAGATGAATAGATTACTGTTCTTCCGGTTTTGTTTAAAAATAATTTGTTAAGTTGTTTTTCCACTAGTTGTGTTAATTCATAATAACTAGAATGGCGGTGATATTCTAAGAACTCTCCCAGTTTAAGTGAACGGAAACGTTCGGGAACATTGGAAGGTCCAGGTGTTAACAAAACCTTGAAATTTGATTTGCTTGTTTTTGTTTTCATATTTTAGTTTCTTTATCTTTGAAAAATTGATTAGTATTTGATTAATAAACAGACATATTTTATATTTAATTAATAAGAGTATAAAACAAAAAAACTAGCATCATATGCGATGCTAGTTAAACTGCATATGGTTTTTTACAACACTATCATTTCTTAATTAACTTAGATCGCAATAAATTGTTTTTATTATTATTTTTGTAAATATTTTTTCGATTATTGTCAGAATGCAAAATCGGTGCATCGAACTTACCTTGTTTAATTCTTGGTGCATCAAATTTATTTAGCTTTTGTTTAGGTGTTGAAACAATCGGCTTTTTTTCTGGAGCAATCACTTTCTTTATAACAGGGGTTACAATTTTTTTACTTGTAGTAACTGCTGGACTAATTTGAGATAAACTTATTTGTTTAGCTTCAACCGGTTTAGGCAAAGCGATCACTTTAGGTTTATTGCTTAAATTTTCAAATTTGTCTTGCCCATGATTAATTGATTCTAATTCACTTGCAAAAGTTTCAGCAAAATTAGAAGATTTAGTTTTTAGTGTCTTAACTTGTTTAATTTTTTTCAGATTTTGTTTTGGTTTTTTAATTGCAACTTTTGTTTCTTTGTCAGATATCTTTGTTTTTTCAGGTTTTGTTAAAGGTTCATTCAATAAGTGAATTGTAGGAACTTTTTCAACAATTTTTACAGATTCAAACTTTACTGGAAGTTTAATTTTTTCATAATCATCGTTTGTATAAGCTGCCAACAATATTTTTTGAAGATCTACTAAAACAGGAGAACGAGGGTTGGTATTTGAACTTTTGAACGCCAATGCCCGTTCACTCATTATCGTGATTTTGGATTGATATTCGTTTTCTAATAATCCATAGGCTTTTAGCGAAGAAGCAACTTCTAATTTATTTCCTAACTGAATAAAAGCATTAATTAAATTTTTTACTTTATCGTTTGCTGTTGTGCCTTTTAGATTAATAGCTGTTGCTATTTCAGCATAAGCATCTACAAGGGTATTTGGTTTATCATGGAATTTATAGTTGGTTTTGGATCTTTGCCCAGTAGCGGTATTGTAGGCAATAACATATGGTAAAAAAATTCGAAGCCCAATACCAGTAGGACAAGCAAATTCGGTTTGTAAAGCTTTTTTTAATGAATGTGCTAAACCAACGTTTGCATTATGAACAACGCTATTGCTTAAAGCAACAGCATTTAGAATTTGGTCGTGAGCTTGTAAATTAAGCTTGTTATTGACAAAAGCTTGTGGTAATCATTTGAATAATTTTCGAATTGCTTCTAATGAATTAGGTTGTGTGTATTCGTTTGCTTTAAGGCTGACATGAGCTTCAATAGCGTTGGCTAATGCTTCCATTGCTTGAACAACGTAAGCTTGCTTATTCAAATCTTGGCTAAATTGCGAATCCACAACCACTGCATAAGGAATTAATGAAGCGTGTTTGATATAGTGGCGTTGATCATTAACCATTTTGAAAGCGTTATCACCAAATTCATTTCGACTTCCTAAATTGGTAGCAACACAAATTACTAGAATATGTTGTTTAGTTACATCGTGTTCAGAACCTGAAGCAACGTTGTATTGAAAACCAATTACTTTTGCTAAATTGATAGTGTCGATTGTCCCAAAACCCAAAATGGCTTCAGGTTTGAATAATAATGCTTGACTGACTCCAGTATCAATTGTTACTGGTACACTAAAAGCATCATGGGGAGCATATGTATGATAAATAATGTTAGCTTCATTTAAAGCTGTTTTTAAAGCTTCTCTTTTTTCGTGAGCTACAGTTGAATCTGTAACTACCATAACTTTATTAATTCCCCGGTGTTGTAAATCAGTTAATGCTCGAGATATAGACCCAAGTTTAAAATATAGTTGGGTTGGGGTTTGTAATGAAAGCATGCCTTCTCTCCGTTTCACAGTTTGCTTTATATTTAATAAATGTTTAGGTTGGAAATTTTCAGTTGTAAGTTGATTTGATCAACTTCCACAACCGTAAAGCACGCTCGGTTGTAATTGAAAATTGTAAATTGATCCAACTGTTCCTATTCCCGCTGGAGTATTAATTAATAAGCGTGATGCATTAATTGATTCGTTGAACTGATTAATAACATCAGTTTCTGTAATTTCGTTGATGAATAGACTTGCTGTGTGGCCATTGCTGTTTTTCAAAATTTCTTGTTGGATATTGAAAGCTTCATCGATTGTGTTTGCTTGATAAATCGTGATGATTGGTGCAAACCTTGGATAAGAAAATAAAGATTTATCATTTTTGTAATCTGCACTTACAAACAAAACTTTAACTGCAGCATTAACTTTTAATCCAACAATATCGCCAATTACTTGAGGAGTTTGCCCAGTAATTTGTGGATTTGTTGTTTTATTTTTTAAATTCACAAAGAGTTTTTTAGAAATTTTTTCTAGATCATCTTTTCGGGAAATTACATGGCATTCCTGATTTTGAATTTCAGTGATTAATCGAGAATAGTCTTCTTTCAAAACAATGACAATATTTTCTGCAGTTTCTAATAGACCATTATTAAATAATTTTGATTCAACAATTGACGAAACTGCTTTAGAAATATCTGCACTTGGATGAATAAAGCTAACTGTATTAGCTTGGCTTGAAATAAAATGTGATTTTCCTGATTGGCTAACTGCATTGGTTACTTCAAAGTCACCGCTTGCTATTAAATAGTTAACACCTTCTTTCAATGCTTCAGATTTTGCTGTTACATCGTCTTTTTCTAATCAACCAATGATTCCATGAGGAGCACCCGCTAGTTCTGCAGCATCAGAGATAATTTTCAATAACACAACACTTGTTTGATAGGCTTTTGGATGTGGTGCAATAATGATTCCGTTTCTGGTTTTTAAAGCCATCAAAATTTCAAAGATAATTAATGGGATACTATTTACCAGAGGCACAAATGCACCCACAACTCCAATGGGAGAATATGTTTTATCAATACCAGTTAAAGCATTGTGATAAAAAGTGCCACAGGTTTTTTCGTTTTTATAAAATTTGTAAACATTTTTACTTACATAATGAATGTTCACAGCAAGGTCTTCAAAAACCCCCAGTTTGGTTTCTTGTAAATAACTTTGGCTTAATTCAAAGCGCTTATTATTTACTGCTAAACAAACCTTTTCAAAAATTTGGTCAACATCAGCTTGACTATATGTCGCATAAGTTATTTGAGCTTTGCGTACTCGACTAATAATTTCGTTAAATTCCATCTATATAAATTCCTTGAATGAATAATAATGTTTAATTATATATAAAGTTTATTAGGATGAGCACTTTAAAAAACAGATAGTTTTTTTATGTGCTTAAAATTTCAATGAAAAATAATTGACAGGTTTAAAAGAATGAAAATAAATACTCAAAATTTCTTTTTATCATATTTATTTTGGTTAGTTTTTTTGAATTTCTGGTTTTCTTTTTTTCTGATTGTTTTTTATGCAGCAGCAAATAATTGAGGTTTTAAATTTATAGCAAATATAAAATTTTTGTTTTTGTAAAATTAAAAGAAATAAATAAAAAAATTTACTTGATTTAAGATACTAATACGGATTCAAAATTCAATTAGTAGCATTGTTATTTTAGGAGATATCAGAATGAAATTATTTGATGAAATAAAAAAATCTGAAAGTGAATGGTTAACTAAAACCCGCCACGATTTTCACACTATTCCTGAACTCGGACTTAAAGAAGTTGAAACTACTAAAAAAATCATTACCTTTTTAAAAGAATGGGGATATGAATTAGATCAAAGCACGTCAAAAACTGGAGTCGTAGCAACTTTAACAAATGGTAAGGGACCAACAGTTGGTATTCGGGCAGATATTGATGGTCTTCCTATTATTGAACAAACTGGTGCTTCTTATGCTTCTAAAAATAAAGCAATGCATGCTTGTGGTCATGATGGTCACATAACAATGGGTTTGGGAGCGGCAAAATATCTTGCCAAAACAAAAAACTTTAAAGGAACAGTTAAATTTATTTTCCAACCAGCTGAAGAAACGGGTGAAGGTGCTAAAACAATGATTAAAGGTGGTATTCTAAAAAAACATCATTTTGATTCTATTATTGCTTTACACGGAATTCCTAGTACATTACAACCAAACGTAGCTAATAAAGATTTTTATCTTGGGTTTATTATGCAGCCTGGGAAAGCATTATTAGCTTCTAGTGATATTTTCGAAGCTACTTTTATTGGCAAAGGAGGTCATTCTTCTGCTCCAGAAAACGCTAATGATCCTATTCCTGCAGCTTTAGACTTTATTCAAAGCATTTATTTAATTCGTGAACGGATTATTCCAAGCGCTGAAAGAACTGTTTTTTCTGTTTGTCAAATTTCCGCAGGAACTGCTGCTAATATTATTCCAAACTCAGTTACAGTTAAAGGAACTTTACGGAGTCAGAGTGCTGATATTCGAAAATTATTTACTGACAAAATTAAAGCATTTGCTAATGCATCTGCAAAAAAATGAAATTTAAAACTAAATTACTCAGTTCATGGCGTGCCTCCTACTATCAATAACTATGAGTGGACTCTCAAAGCAAGAAATATTGCTGAGGAAACTTTTGGTAAAGATAAGATAATTGATGCAGAAAGTGTTATGGCAAGCGAAGATTTTCCTTTATTTGTCGAAAATATCCCAGGAGTTTATGGGATTGTAAATACCGGTCCACAAGTTTCTGTACATAACCCTAAATACAATTTTGCTGATGATTCTTTACCAATAGGAGTAACCTATTTTGTTGCTTATGTTCAAAATGTTTTAAAGAAATAACTATTAGTTAAGTTAAGGAACTGATATGGCTTATAAAAATCAAAAAGTTGTTTTAGTCACAGGTGCTAGTGTCGGTATTGGCAAGGCTATATGCAAAATATTTTTGAAAAATAATTATCTTGTAATTGGTGTTGCTAGAAGAATATCTTTAATGCAAGACATGGCAGAAAAATATCATAATCGCTTTTTTCCAGTTAAAGGAGATGTCACTAAACTTACTGATTTAGTTAAAACAATAAACGCTTTACCGATGGCTTTGGTGGATATTGATATTCTTATTAACAATGCCGGTTTAGGTATTGGTTTAAACCCTGTATACGAATGTAATTTAATTGAATGAAAAAAAATGATTGATGTAAACATCAACGGACTTATCAATTTAACTCAAATCGTTAGTAAGGGAATGGTCAAAAAACGCTCAGGACACATCATTAATATTGGTTCAGTTGCAGGAACATATGCTTACCCAGGCGGTAATGTTTATGGTGCAACTAAGGCTTTTGTTAAACAATTTAGTATGAATTTACGGGCAGATTTAGCCGAGTACAATATTCGTGTATCTAATATTGAACCAGGATTAGTTGGTGAAACAGAATTCTCAAAAATTCGTTTTAAAGGAAATATCCAAAAAGCTAACCAAGTTTACGAAGGAAAAGTATGTTTAAAGCCAGTAGATATTGCAGCAGCTGTTTACTTTACAGCAGCTGTTCCTGCTAGAGTTAATATTAATACTATGGAAATAATGGCCAGTTCGCAGACTTTTGGGCCAATCAAAACTCTTAAAAAGGATGAAATGAAATAATATTTTTTCGATTTTTCTTAATTTTGTTTTCTAAAAATATTTGGTTTAATATTTGGTCTAATAAAAGTTGTTAAACTTTTATCTTTTCAAATAATTAAAGTTATTTTTGCATTATAATAACAGCACCTTTAGAGTGGTAGTTTTTTGTATATGACTACATTATTCTTATAATTTCATGTGTTATACCCTCATGAGAACGGAACTTTTATGGATTTGAATAAAAAGCAATCGCTAAGATTTCCTGAATACAAAACTAATGCCATTGCTTTATTTGATCCAAATAAATTAAGTGACAATGATCAAATTGAACTTAATAAGAAATCAAAACAGATTCGTAAATTGTGAATGGCGGCCATTGTTTTGGGTTGCTTTTTTATTCAAATGATTCCTTATGGAATTAGCCAAAATATAGCACCCGCCATTGCTAGCAATATCTTTACACAATGGTTAAGTAACCATATTATTCTTGTCAATTTAGTAATTGCTTTTTTATATCTAGGAACTGCAACTGCCGGTCCTTTTGCTGGGATGTGATTTTTTCACAGCAAAAAATCTCGTCATGTTTATTTTTCTGGATTTTTAATTTTAGCAATTGCTTATGCCTGCCTAGGAATCGGGTTTTTAACTTTGAAAAGTTTGGCAGGAACTGCTGTTATTTTATATGTCTTTGTTTTTATTATGGGAATTGGTATTTCCATTTTTAGTAATTTAGGAATTTCACAATTAATTAATCGTTGATTTATGCCAAAACAACGAGGTTTAGCGCTGGGTGTTAGTTTTATGGGAGGAAGTATTGGGACAGTTATTTTTTCTTCTTTGTTAAAGTTTTTAATTGTTGAATGAAAAAGTGAACCGTGAGCTATTTTTATATTATTTGGAGGATTAGCCTTAGTTGTTGGAAGTATAGTTACTGCAATTATAGTGCGCCATCCATATCCGGTTTTTGAAACAGTTAATAACAAAAAAACTTTTTTAAGTATTGATTTATCTAATGAATCTGGAGTTGATATAATTTCGGTAAAAAAATACCCATATTGATATTTGTTAATTATTGGTTATTTTTTGTTAACTCTAGGAATGGGAATATTAGATTCGCAAGCACAGCAAAACACCAATGGTTTAATTAATTTAAATAATCCTTTTATTAATTCTGATGGACTGATTTCTTCACAAACAGATAGTATTAGCAAAAATTTAGCATTGAATATTACAGCTGTTTATGGAGTTGCATGTTTATTTGGGAATTTAATTGGAGGGCGTTTTAACGATAAGATTGGTCCTGTAAAATCATTTTGTTTTGGATGAACAACTTTAAGTTTAGCTGGTTTTATGATGTTGTTTTCTTCAACTGCTCCAAGTGTTTTACCTTACTTATGAGGAACTTTTTCTGGTTTGGGTGTTTATATGGTTACATCTACTCCAAGCTTTTTAGCAGCCAATTTATTTGGTACTAAAACCGCTCCGAAACATTTAGGAATTTTTACACTAGTAGTTTATGGCGGACAAACAATCGGTTTGATTGTAGCTGGTTTAATAGCCGGACAGTCTGGGTTGAATGCTGATAATCAAACTTGAATTAATATTCATCATTTTCTAGGAATTCAAATTTCTGGTAATTGGACTATTGTCTGGATTGTATGTTTGATTTGCTTATTCTTAGGAGGATTAAGTATTTTAGTGGCGATCGCAGCAATTAAAAAAATGGGAATTGAAGGATTAACTAATTATTATCGATCGCTTTATGAACAAATTTTAATACAACGGAATTGATTGTTTATTTTCAAGATTTGATTTTTAAATCGTGTATTTAGAATTGATTGCTTTAAAAAAAGTTGATACCATAACTATCTTGGTTCAGATTTCAAAAAACATGAATTAAATAAAAACTTTTATCTACTTAAATCCAATTATTTAAAACAGTATTCAAATAAACAAATAAAGCATTTTGAGAAAATAAATTCTCGCCTACAAACACGCTTGCAAAAATTGATTTTAAAACAAACGAATCTGAAAGAAAGTCAACCTAATAATGCCAGTAAAATAAATTTTCGAATTTTAAAAAAGAAGGCTCGATACAATTTATTGTTAGCTGGTGATTGCTCTAATATCCAAAAATGAAAAAGGTTAGATAATTTTTTGATTGATTTAGATAATCTGAATTTTTTGCTGCATAGACGTGAATTAACAATAGAAATTAAAATAAATAAATTGAACCAAAAAATTAACCAAAATAAAACTGCTTCGCTGAAATTATCATCGCATATAGAAAAAGATTTAAGTGAATTAAAAAAATACTTTGAAGATCCCGTAAGTTTGTTATCAAATTGGTTAAAGATTAAATTTTCATAAATTATTTTAGGTATCACTTCAGTTGAAAATGATGGCATTATCCTGCTGTAGATCTTTTTTAAGAGTATAATTTTAACTCACGTTCAACGAGAAATATTTTTTGGGGAGAGATTAATGCCGTATAACACAGTAGAAGAATTAACCCCAGTTGGCCGCTGGGTCGCAGTCATAGTAATGGTTGTTATTGCAATTATTAGTATTAGCGTAATCTTATATTTAAAAAAGGTTAATAAGGTTAAGATGTGATTCAAGCCAATTGGAATTATGTCTCCACTATATCATCCTAAGCGCCGCATTAAATTGATGAAAACAGATTATGCTGTCTGAGCCGGACTCGCCGCTGCTTTTTTAATATATTGGTTTGCAGGTTATTTTTTAGTTAATGTTGTTTTATTGGCGCAATATAACCTTGCGGTTCAGCAAGCAGCAGCCCATGGTGGGATTGCTTATGTTTGGAATCCAAGTAAAATTACCTCTTCTGGTTCAATTGGCGGTTATAATGCTATCTTTAAAGATCGTTATGACGAAATTATTAAAGCTGTTAATGACGCTGGATTAACCGGCGCAGCCGCTAATCAAGAAATTATTCGCCAAGCATCTCAATCAGAACAATTGATGCCATATTTAACATCACAAACAAATTTTAATTATTATGTGTTTGATGTTCAAAATTCTATTTTTAGTGGTACTAATTTGCAAAATAATTCAATGCCATTATTAAGCCTTCCTTCAGTTACTTTACCAGGATCAACAGATTGAAGCTTTATCGAAAAATCCGCAGGTGGTAGTAATTCTCAAGAAACTATCGCTTATGATATAAATAGTCCTTTCTATATCACAACTTTATATAATAGTTTATCTTCAGCTAATTTATTTAATGGGATGAGTGACCGCGGATATTTAGATGAGCAAACATCATTGTGAGTTCATTCTTTTGTATACAGCAATGTTTTCGTGACTCCGTTATGCCAATTTTTAGGTATGGCCTTCCCGGTATCTTTAATTATGTCTCGTAAAAAAGACTATGCAACTTTTGTTGCACCGTGAGCCTTTTTAGGTGGCGCCGTTACTTTATTTGGTGGTATTGGTGGCGAAAATAACATTCACGTAACACCCCAATTTATTTTTTATGATCAACAAATGTTTTACTTGTACCACAGCTTCATTTTTGTAGTCGGCTTTAGTTGATTCTTTTATTCACACCGTTACAGCTTTGCTAGTATGACTAGTGTATATTTGTTTATGACTGGATATATGATTTGAATCGTTATTGTGTCTCACATTTTCAATATTCAATATTTCACAACCGGATTAACTCCATTAGATATGTCAGTTGGTGGATCGTATGGTGTTGTTAATAATGATTTATTATCAGACACTCTCATTCAATATCCTGGTAATGCTTTATTAATGTTCTTTGTATTTGCAAGTTTAGTGACGATTGCGATTATTGTTAAAAACGTTTTACATTATTATTACATCAAGAAAATGAATCCAAATTTGAATGACAATTATTTTGTTGATTTAAAACATACTTTAAAACTTGTTAAAGAACGAATTGAAACAATTTCAATTCGGAACTAATTACTTTGTTTTAAGTTGCTTTGATGTGAAAAATACAAAAAACTGTTTTCTTGTAGTTTAAATTGTTTCAAATAGTCCTTTGTGCTTAACAGCTCTCTTTTGCTTTTGCTATAATTTAGAAACTTTATTTAACTTTAATTTATGCCAAACCACAAAACTGCAGAGAAATTTTTTTTGTATTCATTTCTGCGTAACAAATATTTACAAACGGGTCAGAATAAATTTTTGCGGTGATTTTATTTATTACTTCTTGGCGTAAATCTTTTTGTTGTTATTTTTGTTTTTGGATTGGCAATTCTCTCAGCAGTTGAAAATAATAATGCTGCATTTTTATGATTCAAAAATCTAGATAATTGAACACAAGAAACAAATTTATTAGTGGTATGTACCCCAATTCCTGGACAAAACTAGGAAGGGGTATTTTTTATGAAATACACAGACAAATTTAAACTTAAATGCGTCTTAAACTATCAAAATGGAAAAAAGATCAAAGCACCTTGTAGTGTTGGCAAAAAAATTTTTATGACTTATGTGAAACGGTGAATAAAGTTATACAAAGATTTAGGTGAAGAAGGTCTTAAACATAATTCAAAAAATAAAAATTGGACAACTAAAGAACGGTTTAAACTGGTTTCAAAATATATAAAAGGGAAATCCATAAATTCTATTTCTTTAAAAAACCATATTAACCCAGG
>NZ_JHXT01000017.1 GCF_000687795.1 Mycoplasma testudinis ATCC 43263 | reverse complement strand
ACCAAATGAAGTTTGAAGTGAATATATCAAAAAAGTTAAACTAAAAGTCAAACGAACGGCTGATGATAATTGGTAGTGTTGCAATTGAATTTACAATCTACCTTACTTTAAGTTTTTGTTTTTAGTAAGGCAGATAATAAATTATTGAACTGAAACAGATAAATTGTTTTCTTTTTTTATTTTGTTTATTTCTTTTTTTGTTGTTACAACTTTTTTGATTTGAAGATAAAAAAGAAATTCAAAAATAGCCAAACTAATAAGAAACACAACAAACAATAATGTCCCAAGCCAAGATATATCATTTATGTTGTTAACTATAGAACCGGAATTAAGACTGCTTGGGAAATAAATTGCTACTAAAAGCATAAGGATAAACGAAAACAGACCGCTAAATAAAAATACGCCTAGCACTAAAAACTGACGGTATAGTTTATATTTGGTTTCCATATATTGATTCATAAAATATCCTCTAATTAATTTTTTGTATTGAGTAATGGACGTAGGCTTTTGCATCTATAAGCGAATTTTCTAAAGCCATTAAATTGTAACCAGTACCTTAAAAGCTGTTCCCATTCAGATTTTAAATATTTTTTTCATATGAAAATCTTCAAAATTTTTAAGTTTTAGTACTTTTCCTTAGGACGTTGGAGGAAGGGAAATTTTCGATGCAATCAATTAAAATGAAAAAATCAATACTATAATACACTAAAAAAAACAAATTAATAACGGATTTAAAAGTGATCCTTTTATTTTTGGCGCCAGATATTTGCTTACACAAAAGTTAATATTAATTAATGAAAACTTCTGTAAATATTTATTATTATCCTTTTTTTACTTGTTAACATTAATAAGTTCATCGCATCAAATTTTATCTTCTTTTTATTAAATTTAGGTTTATAAAAGAACTGTTTTATGGTTTTTTAATGTGCCCTTAAAAATACTATAAAAATATCATTTACTTTTTTGATATCTGTATATATAATAATTAGTCCGATACGTTTTCCACAAATTTATCCACAATTTTTGATAACTTAGAAGAAAGGTTCATTCCAACATGTTTGCTTACGACGCCAAAGTAAAAGACAATTTAAACCGCGCAATAAAAAACTTCCCTAATATTTCTCCCATTGCACCTACCGATCACCGATCGTTTGATGGGATATCAAGATTAGTTATGCTTGATCGCTATTCCCAAAAAGATAAATTTTTAACAACCCTTACCGTAGGTGATATTGTTGTTACTTTAATTCAGGACGATACGAGATTTCCTTCTAGAGGAATTGGTCAAGTTATTGATATTCTTGAAGATGGTCGTTTAAAAATCCAATTAGAAGAACAAGAATTTCAAAAGATTTCTCAACAAGAAAATGATGGAACTGGAATTATTATTCGTTCTAAAGACAAAGTTGAAAAGCCTTTAGAAATCTTTTATGAGCAAATTTCTCGAAGGGTTGGGAAGGCTTTAGCAAAAGTAGAAAAGAAAAAAGCTAGAAGAATCGAATATCAAGAAAAATTTGCTACAGAAATCGCAAATCTAAATATTGTTCCTGCAGGACGTGTCTTATACGGGGCTGGTAGCGATGCCAAAGTAACTTATTTTAATTGCTATGTTATGCCTAACCCAGCTGACTCTCGTGGTGGTATTTCGCGACATCGTGAAGAAGTAATGGAAATTATGAGCCGTGGTGGGGGTGTTGGAACTAATGGCTCTTCGTTACGCCCTAGAGGGACTCCTGCAATTTCAGTTGGCGGCCATTCATCTGGTTCGGTGTCTTGGTTGAATGACTTGAGTCAGTTGACTCATTTAGTCGAACAAGGCGGATCACGTCGTGGCGCGCAAATGATTATGTTATGTGATTGGCATCCCGATATTATAGAGTTCATTATTTCTAAAATGCAGAATGAAAACGTTTTGCGTTGAATAGTTAACAACATGAAAGATCGCTTGATTTTAGAAGAAGCAAACCGTAAAGTTCGGTTTGTTCCTCTAACCCCAAATGAAAAAGAAATGCATCAAGCAGTGATTAATGCTCGTGATGATGTCAGTGTCCCTGCATACGAATATTCACTTAAATTAATGAATGATGGTGGTCGTTGGGAAGTAGTTAATAGTCAGTTTTTAACTGGTGCAAATATTTCTGTAGCGATATCAGACGACTTTATGCATGCAGTAAAAAATAAAGGTAAATGACAATTACGCTATCCTGATATTCAAGCATTAAATAAAAAACAAAAAGCGTTTTATGATGCTCATTGGCACGAAATCAACGATGTTCGTGAATGAGAAAAAATGGGTTATCCAGTTCGGGTTTATTACGAAATGGATGCTGTGGACTTATGAGATTTAATTAATTTCTGTGCAACCTATTCGGCAGAACCTGGCGTTTTCTTTATTGATACTGCTAATCAAATGACAAACGCTCAAGCATACGGGCAAAAGATTTTTTGTACTAACCCTTGTGGTGAACAACCATTAGTGGCTTATTCAGTATGTAATTTGTCAGCAATTAATCTAGCTAATTTTGTTGATAAAGCCACAGGTAATTTTAAACGTCAAGAATTAGTGGAAACAGTTCGTGTGGCTGTAAGATTACAAGATAACATTACTGATGCTACCCCTTATTTTCTGCCTGCAAATAAAAAACAAGCTTTGGGTGAACGCAGAATTGGACTAGGTATCATGGGACTTCATGATATGTTAATTTGGTCGGGTAAAAAATATGGTAGTAAAGAAGGAAATAGTTTTGTTGATTTGGTAATGTCAACTATTGCCGAAACGGCATATCGAACATCACTAGATTTAGCTGTTGAAAAAAAACCCTTCCCTTTCTTAAAGCGGAAATACTTTAAAGAATTAGCTCAGCGCCCTTTTATTAAAACTTTACCTTCTGATATTGCTGATCGGATAATTAAAAAAGGAATTCGCAATTCACACTTATTAACGATTGCGCCTACTGGTTCTACAGGAACAATGGTAGGTGTGTCAACAGGATTAGAACCATACTTTGCTTTTGAATACTATCGCTCAGGACGCTTAGGCAAGATGGTTAAAGTAAAACAGGCAATCGTTACTGAATGATTAAAATATAATGATGAAAAAAATCCAGACGGCACACCGAAATGGACTGAAGATCATTTACCAGATTTCTTTGTTAAGGCGATGGATTTAAAGCCGGAAGAACACGCTCAAACTCAAATTACAATTCAACGTTGAGTTGATTCTTCTATTTCCAAAACAGTGAACGCTCCTAAAGGTTTTACTGTTAAACAAGTAGAACAAATATTTGAAATGCTTTACGACGGTAAAGCTAAGGGCGGAACTGTTTATGTGGATGGTAGTCGCGACTCGCAAGTATTAACATTAACTAATGAAGATGAAGAAACATCAAAAGCTGAACAATTACATTTAGAAATAGATACTGGATTAATCCCGGATGCTAAAGAAGTTAACGCTAGTGTTGTTAGCCCTAGCGCCGATCAAATTGATCGTGAAATCTTAGTAAGTGCTATTCGTGGTGATCGTCAAGACCGGAATATTGGTGTTAATGAGGGCGATAATTGTCCCGAATGTAAAGAGGGTGT
The DNA here is from genome assembly GCF_000687795.1 of Mycoplasma testudinis ATCC 43263. Taxonomy (GTDB): domain Bacteria; phylum Bacillota_I; class Bacilli_A; order Mycoplasmatales; family Mycoplasmoidaceae; genus Mycoplasmoides; species Mycoplasmoides testudinis. The sequence continues at coordinate 31,686 of NZ_JHXT01000017.1, read as the reverse complement.
GTTGGCTGAAATCGGTGGTTGTACTACTTGTACGAATTGTGGAATTCAATGGAAATGTGGTCTCTAACTATTAATTTTTTATTGCTTTATTTTAATTATTAGATTTGATGAATAATCTTTTATAAGATTATTCATTTTTTTAGTTTCATTCTTTTAAAATAAGGTTTTATGAAAGTTTAACAAATATCTTTGAAAACCTCATAATCTTTATTAAAATACTTATAAATTCATTTTATACTTTAAATCAATTTAAGCAAGGATAATTTCATATGTACTTCCCTCAATATTTTAATGAAAACGGAAAACTAAATATTAATTTGGATAGACAAATTTTCCGTTTGAAAAACTCTATCCCTCAAGAAGAACTTTTATTTCAAATGCTCTCATTTTTAGATGTCTATGAAAGCAAAGTTTTAACAAAAAATTTATGTAGTTTGTTAGAACCTAAATTTAAAGAATCACTTGATAATTGCGAAGTTCGTCTCATAAAATATTTTGGTTTTAACTTTAATCGCACTGAGTTTATTGTGGATATTTCCATAAATAATCCCAAGAACAAAAAACGTGAATCTGCAGCCATCATCATAAAAGGCTTTCAAAATAATATACCAGAAGAAATAACTGGTTTGATTCCTTTGCTAAATCAATTAAGAAAACTGAACAACCTTGATGTTTTAGCTCCTTATTACGCCAATTCAAAAGATTTTTTAAAACTTAGCCAAGATGAATCAATTCGGGATTTTCAAAATTTAATAGCTAACTTAAAAATAACCTCTAAAACACTTTCTAAAGAAAATTCCAAAAGTATCCGAAAAACCATTTCTGAAATGGCACTTTCGTTATTTAAAGTCGAGTTTGAAGCTTATCGAATTAGAGAAGAAAATCAAAAGGTTTTCTTAGATTTGTTATTGATATTTTGTGACTCAGAACAAGAACCAATTTACGAAACATCCACTTGATTGACTTTTGAATTAATTGATAATCAAAGCACACGACCATCACTTGAAGAAATATCTGATAATATCGATGCTTTTGCTTTTAATGTTCCTACTAACAAAGAAGGAGATGGTGTAGGGGTTGACGAATTCCAAGATAATATTACGAAAATTTTAAAAAGCAAAGATCGAACCCAAGGTTTAATTAAATATCTAGGCAAAATTTTTGAACTTCTTTTGGGAAATGCAAAAATAGGTCAAGCGCTCGTGGAAAGCCACCAGTTCCAATCTTATGCCACCATGCGTGCTAAGCTTTATTTTGGAGATGAAGAACAAGAAAATGAACAGTCACCAATGCTTTGAAAAAATGTTGCAAAAATCAATTTTACTCAAATGTATAAAGTTTTTGCGGGCGATGATCGAAAAGATTATTTTTTAAAGCGCCTTGCTAGAAAAATGAAATATCAGACCTTTGTAATGCCATCTTTTGATCTTGACGAAAAGGCTAGTCTTGCTAAATTAGATCCTTTATTATTGACTGAAAGTGTGCTTTTAAATGAAAAAAATAAAAAATCAGAATTGACTATTGTTGAATATATTAACAAATTAGCGAAGGGAAATTTCGAAGATAATGAAGAATATTGAGATCACTACGAAGATATCCCTTGTACTGCGCCAAAAGGTTTTGAAGCTGAATTAGTTGCATATTGGAGTACAGGTGTACGAGATGTTGCTGATTTTAATGAGATTTTAGAAATTGCTATTCGTGTTAAATCAGAAAATGATAAAAAACCAAATCCTTTCGTCGTTTTTGAAAAAATAAAATGATCACCGCCAGATTTATCAAAGATGGCAAAAAAATTCGAAAAGAAAACAAAAAAAGAGAAGAAACTGAATTAATTAGTCACCTAATTTATAGTTTAAATAGAGATTTAAAGTGAAGAACATAAACGTATATAGCGAAGTTGGAAAATTAAAAGAAGTAGTGGTTCACACACCAGGTGAGGAATTACATAATGTCGCTCCAAGTCGTCTTCAGGAATTGTTAACTTCTGCTGTTTTAGAGCCGGAAGTTGCACGAAAAGAACATCTTAAATTCATTAAAATATTGAACGATTACGGCGTAAAAGTGATTCAAATAGTGGATTTGATTACCGAAACTTACGAAGCAGTCGATTCTAATAAAAAAGAAGCTTTTATTAATAATTGGTTAGATAATTCCGTGCCTAAATTAACAGATAAAAACCGAATGATTCTGCGTAATTATTTAACTCAATTTTCTACCAAGGCCATGATTCGTAAAATGATATCTGGAATTAGAGCGAAGGAATTAAATCTTAAAACCCCTTCTGCTTTACTAGTTGATCCTATGCCAAATCTTTGTTTTGCAAGAGATACTTTTGCCTGTGTTGGTTCAGCTATCTCTTTAAGTACGATGAAGCACCCAACAAGAAGGCGAGAAGCTTTATTAACAGAATTTATTTTTCAAAATCACCCCAAATATAAAGATGTTATTAAATATTTTGACTCAAAAAATTCAAAAGCCACAATTGAAGGTGGAGACATTTTTGTTTATAATCCAAAAACCTTGGTTGTTGGAAATAGCGAACGAACGAACATGCAAGCATGTTTGCTGTTAGCTAAAAAAATTCAATCAAACCCCAACAATAAATTTGAAAAGATTGTGATTGTTAACGTTCCACCATTGCCACATTTAATGCATTTAGATACTTGGCTTACTATGGTTGACTACGATAAATTCATTTATTCTCCAAATATTTTACATACCTTAAAATTTTGAGTTATTGATTTAAAAAAACGTAAACTTGAAGCAGTTGAAAAACACAATACCTTAAAAGCAATGTTAAGAATGATTATTAAAAAAGAACCTATTTTAATTCCTGTAGGTGATGTTGGTGCTGACCAATTAGATATTGATCTGGAAACACATTTCGACGCTACAAATTATTTAGCTCTTGCTCCTGGGGTTGTTGTTGGTTATGACCGAAATATTAAAACTCAAAGAGCATTAGAAAAAGCTGGGGTTAAAGTATTGAGTTTCAGCGGTAACCAACTCTCGTTAGCAATGGGGTCCGCGCGTTGTTTATCAATGCCTTTGATTCGAGAAGAAAATTAAAAAAGTACCAAATTTACAAATGATGGTGTAAACTATATAGCAATAATTTCAACTATAGGTTACATATGTTATTTCATTTAAATTTCTTTTTAAATCACTTAAAAAAATGCTGTTTTTACAAAACACATATGTTTTTCTATGCCCTTGAAATTAAAATCATCCATCTTTATAAATTTTTAAAATTGAATGTCAAACGGGCCCACGGCCTACATTCTTTTAATTAATTTATTTGTCTAGTTATCTAGACTTTATTCAATACACTAATATCTATTTAAAAATAAAACATTTGTTTTACTAATAAGGAATTCTTATGAATGAAAGTTCTATTACTCAATTTAATGAATCAGTAAAGCCCCGGCTAGCAGGAATTAATGCTGCACCAACATCTAAAAAAATTTCATTTTTTGCGGCGATGTTAATTGTGATGGGATCATCAATTGGTGCAGGTATTTTTTTTAAATCTCAAACAGTTTTAGACTTATCACAATCCTCACTCATTTTGGCCATCTTCTCATGAATAGTTAGTGCCATTTCAGTAATTGCTATGGGATTGGCACTTGTTGAAATTGGCTCTGCCCGTAATGATAATTTATCAATGATAGGGTGGACGAAAGTTTTTAATAGTCGAATGGTTTTTAAAGCATCGAAAAACTTTATGTTTTATGTGTATGCGCCATTAACCTATTTTTTTATGCCACTATACGCATTAGTTTCTTTTCAAGATGGCATCGGGTCTTTTATCCACGCTGATGCTTCACCTTTAGTTATTGGAACTAACGCGGATTGAGCAATCTGAGGATTAATTGCAATTTTTCTTTCAATTTATTTCATTTTTGTAACCGGCATGTCTTCAAGAGTGGGAAATATGCAAAATAAAATAATTACTTCTGTCAAATTTTTGCCATTGGCCTTAGTGGCTATTGTTGGTTTTGTTTTGGCTGGAATACTGCCCAACCAAACAGTAGATAAAGTTTCTTCGTTGGTAGTTAATCCACCGTCTTTTTCTGTTGATGTAGTTCAGGCAAATGGCAGTAAATCAAGTTTGTCGTTTTTATCGTCCCTAGCTAACGGAGCATCATTACAAGCTTTTGTTCCGGGCCTTGGTTTATTTCTTGCGGTTGGAGCGATTTTCTTTGCCTTCGATGGTTTTTACATAACCGCTGGGCTTCAATCAGAAATGCGCGAACCAAAGAAAACACCATACACAATTTTAGTTGGCCTTGGAATAACCACTTTAATTTATGTTATTTTAGCTGTCAGCATGACAATTAATGGCGGTAGTTTCTATGCTATGAAAGAAAATATGATGCGGGCTTTTGGACACGAAGGGATTCCTGGTAGAGTTTTGTTTGGGATTATTAGCTTAGGAATAGCTTTTGGAATTTTAGGAATTATTAATGGATCAGCATTATGATTTCCTAGATTTACCGAAGATTTGTTAAAAGAAGGTGAATTACCATTCGCTATTAAATATATCAATAAACTAAATCCTAATTGTCCCAAGATTGGAATAAGATATACAGTTTCAATATACGTCCCTATTGCTATCGTGTTTACTATTATTGGTGGCTTAGGTTATATTCAAAGTGATTCTTATGCAGGGTATGGAATTGGTTTGGATCGGTTATATAATTTTGCAGATTTAATGGCCACCTGGACATCTGTTTTTGCTTTTTCATTTATTGCTGCTTCGATTTATGGTGGACTGAAAAACCGAAAAACCAAAAAAATAATTACAGATCAAAAATCTTATTTTAAGCCCATGGCTATTATTTCTGTGATTATTGTTACTATCTCGATGGGAATAACTATAGTGATGCCAATTCTTGATATGTTCTTGTTGTCACAAGTTAATCCACACGAGCGATTTTATGCCAATGGTTCTAGTTATCTTGATATTGTTGTTTCTAGAATCGTAACAGTTGTTGTTTTATTAATCTATGCCTTTTTTACTTTTTTGGTGAGTTTTTTAGAAAACGTTATGAACATTAAAAAATTTGGTTCTTTAGAAAAATATGAAGCATGACAAAAAGAACATTTTAAAGTTTCTTAAGATTTTTAATTTCAATTATTTTTTAAATCTGGAACCCAACGATACTTGAAGTAAGAAATAAATATTTTTTTACTTTTTAAGTTCTATATGTATAATTTGAACAATCAATTCGGTGATAAGAATACCTTAAAGACTTAGAATCGCTTTGGGTATTTTTCTTTTTCCTTCTTTTTCTTTTAGAAACCAAGTAGTAAATTAATGTAAATGTCTTGTTTCCAAAAGAATTTGATTGAACAAGAAAAAAACTCCGATTGATTGTTTTTTCAATTTTTAATAAATTGTTGTTTACAAATTTTCTTTGAAAGGTTATTTAATAAAAATATGAAAGTCCAGTCTGCGAGAAAACTTGGATTTTGGGCAGCATTAGCAGTAGTAATTGGTAATGTTGTCGGAATTGGGATTTTCTTAAAAAACTTGTCTGTTGTTAACTTTGCAACTATTATTCCTCAACCGGTAAATGGAGCAGGCGATCCAATTCCAGGTGAATTCGGAACTTTTTCGTTTTATTCTGTTTTAGTTTCGTGAATCGTTGGCGCTGTGATTACTTTTTTTGCCGCTTTATCTTTTGCTGAAGTTTCAACATCAAGGGCTTCTAAAGCCGGCTTGGCGGGATGAAGTGAACAATTAGGAGGGAGAAGATTTGGGCGCTTTGTACGTTTTAATCATACGACTTTCTACTACGCTATTTTAGTTGCCGCTTTACCTTTTTTAGCTGTTCAAGGTTTATACAGTGCAATAGATATCGGAGTTAATGGTCGTTCTTCTGGCCAAGTTCATTTTGGTTATATCTTTTTAGGCGGCGCAATAATTTTGGTATCGTTTATTGCTTTGAACTTATTTGCTACTAAATCTTCAGCTGTTTTTCAGTACGCTTCAATCTTTTTCAAAATTGTTCCTTTAGTATTGGTGTTTATTATTGGGTTAATAAATGCTAATCAATCAGACGTTTTTGGAAAAACAGCTGCAGAAGTAAACGCGAGTCCTTTAGCTCAAGCTCCGGCTCACGTTCCAGGGCTATTACCAGTTTCTACATTCAACGTTGGTGGGATGTTTAGTGCTTTGCCGGCCGTTTTCTTTACTTTTGATGCTTATGTTACAGTTGGGAATATGGCTGATGATGTTAAAAATCCACACCGCAATATTCCTCTTGCGATAGTTTTTGGAATTATTATTGCAGCAGTAATTTACATCGTTATTTCAGTTGGAGCAGGTTTGACTGGGTTTGGTAATGCATCAGATATAATGCAAACTTTAATTCCAAGTACAGCCGCTAATGTTGCTATGGCCCGCCAAGGTTTAGCTATCTTCATTTTGGTATTTATTAGTTTAAGTGCTTTTGGGGTGGTTAACACCTTGACTCTTGTAACAATCAAAAGCAATGAATCGCTAATCGAAGAAGGGCAAGTAATGGGATACCAATTCTTGCAAAAAATGAATAATAAAACTAAACATTCAGGAACTTTAATTTTAATGGCTTTAACTTCTGGTGTTTACTTTATTGTTGTTGGAATTTTTGGATCAATATACAATACAGACGCTTTGTCTGATTCAATAACAAATATCCCGGTATTGTTCTTCTTTTTAGTTTATGCAATTGTTATTACTTTAGCTTTTGTTGATCGTTTTACTAAAAAACAATGTCATCGGGTCTGGGGATTTTGAGTAGCAGCTCCAATTGCAGCAGTTTGTATTTACGCTGCCTTTGCATACCAATTCTTTGTTTCAAATATCGTTGATCCCGCTCAGAACCCATTCGCAAGAACTGGGAACGGATTATTCTTTACTAATAATCCATGATTCAATTGACAAAATACAATTTTGTTCTGAGTATTATTAATAATCTTTATTGTAATGCCTGTAGTTAACCACTTTGTTATTAAAAAAACAGGCGGATATGGCAATGATGCTAAAAATGAGTTTAATAAAGTTGCAACGCAATTAAACGTAATTACGGTTTAATTTCTTTGACTTTGTAAACTTGATTAGTAGTTAGAAATATAAACCGTTTGCTTGGAAAAGTTTTCGGTTTATTTTTTTGTGTTGATGGAAGACAATAGATTTTTTTGATTAATTTCTGTAAGGAAAGTTTTATGAATATTCAAAGCGCTCGAAAAATTGGTTTTTTTACCGCATTAACAATGGCTTTAGGAAGTGTTGTGGGGATTGGCATTTTTTTAAAAAATGTATCAATTGTAGACTTTCAAGCACAGGGTGCAGACGCCGCTGGTTTTAGTGGTACTTTTTCTTTTTGAAGTATGCTAATTACATGAATTTTAGGTGCTGTAATTACTTTTCTTGCTGCATTATCTTTTGCAGAGGTTTCCTCTTCTCGAATTTCTTCTTCTGGCCTGGCTGGTTGGAGTGAGCAATTAGTAGGAAAAAGGTTTGGACGTTTTGTCCGTTTTAATCATTCACTTTTTTATTATGTAATTTCAATGGCGGTTCTTCCTTTTCTGGCAGTTGAAGGAATATACAACGCTTTAGATTTAGCTGTTAATGGTCAAGTTTCTGGAAAAGTTTCTTTTGGCTACATTTTTTTAGGCGGAATTATTGTTTCTGTTAGTTTTATTCTTTTAAATGTTTTTTCTTTGAAAGCATCTGGGCTTTTTCAAAATTTCACTACAGTTTTCAAAGTCATTGCCCTATCTGTGGTGTTTATTGTGGGGCTGATTGGGGTTAATCAAGCCCACATTTTAGATCGACCCAACCTCCAAAATAGTGATTTACTTAAGTTGTATGAATCAAGTGTTCAAGAAAATTCTGCCTCAAACTTTTTAACTCCTTCTTCTAGTTGAATAAGTGTACAAGGAATATTCGTTTCTTTCCCGGCAGTTTTTTTCTCTTTTGATGGGTACACAAATGTTGGGAACTTAGCAAAAATTGCTAAAAACCCCCAACGAACAATTCCTTTCGTAATGATTATTGCTATTATTATTGCTTCGTTAATCTATATTGTTATTTCTATAGGATCTGGGCTTACAGGTTTTGGAGATGTTGGTAAAATTCTAGCGACATTAATCCCTGATTCGGCTAGTAATGCAACATTTAGTCGTAACGCATTAGATATTTTTATTAAGTTCTTAGTTAGCATTAGTGCTTTAGGTGTTGTTAACGGAATTAGTTTTTCAGCTGTTAAAGGGTTTGAATCTTTAATAGAAGAAGGCCAAATTGTCGGCTGAAGACATTTGCAAACTATGAACCACAAAAAAGTTCACAGCGGCACTTTGCTTTTGCTTTTGTTAACCGTTAGTTTTTTATCGATTTGTGTAGGAGTTTCTGGAACAATTCTAAATACCGATTCATTGGTTGATAGTATGACTAATATTCAAGTTCTTTTGTTCTTTCTAGTTTATGCTTCTATTATTGCTGCTGCGTTTGTTGACCGCTTTACAAAAAAACAATGTCATCGCGTGTGGGGGTTTTGATTTGCTGCTCCGATTTCTTCTTTAGCTATCTTTGCAGTTTTTGTTTACATGTTTTTTTATCAAAATATTGTTTTAGCTTCCCAGCAACCGTTTTCAAATTCGGGAGCGGGGTTATTTTTTAAAAATCCGGATATAAACAACGGGTGAAGAGTATATCAAGATGCAGTTGTATTTTGAGTGTTAGTTGTTTGGTTTTTTACACTTCCCTTGATTAATCATTTACTAGTCAAGAAAACTGGCGGGTACATGCACTTGGATCATTATGAATTAAATTTAAAAGCCAAATAAAGAATTTAGTTTTTAAAGCATATAATATTAAAAAATATTAATAGCGATTGTTACACGGACATTTAGTACCAAGGAAAAGTAAGCAGTGTCACTGCTTACTTTTCGATCAAAACCATAAGTGCAGCGAGTGTATCAAAAAATGGGAATTGCTTCATGGGCTCTATCCCTCAAGCCATCAATATATCAAAATTGGTAAATTTTATCCAAAGGTCGGATCTGAAATTCTTTTAAATCTAGTACACCCAATCTGTGATTCGACTGATGGCGTCTTGATCTAGAGACATATTATAAAGATTTATAATGATGCTGCTGATGTCTTCACGACCAGTTCCTTTAGAAGACAAAAAATTAGCAATTATTACATTCCGTGAATATGCGTTGTCTTTTAGGCATGATGATTGGGTTGAATGAACCATTCCGGTCATATGGAATCTTGATTTGTATTTTACCTACTAATGATGTTATTGTTTTTTCGATAAATCCGCTTCGATAATTCAGGCCATGTGATTGTTCATGATAATCATATCCTAAACGTTCTTTCATCTCAGTTTTTAAAATTACATTTAATGATTCAGAGAAAACTTTAGTCATTGATTTAATTAAACTAGAAGCCCTACTCTAATTAAATATCGGGTTTATACAAAACCAATTGGTTAAATTGGCACATAACTTTACTGGAACTATCAAATTTTGATGATTTTGGAGTTTTTTGTCTTAGCCATCGTTAATTTTCCTTAGTTATTTGAATTTTAACATGATGTCTAATTTATACAGTTATTTCGTTACTACCATTTTGGGTTAACAGAAGCGAGAAATGTTACTATGTGTAAACGTTTAAATGGTTACAAAAATAAGGTCTCAGGTTTTTATTTGTTATTTTTTATTTTTTTTCAGATGTATTAAATATTTGTTACTTTGGTTTTAAATAAATTTCATTCATAGTAACCCTTCCCTAAAGCCCTGAGGATAAGGGCTAAGATTAAAAATTTCGAGGTTTTTTAAAAAATTTTCAAAATTTGAATGGGATCATCTTTTTCTTTGTTATGTTCTATTTCGATTTTAAGTCCAGCTGTTCTTTTAGTAAATCACAGTAAATCTCAGCATATTATAAAACAAAAAACTGTTAGCAATTTTTCTATTTTGAATCAAGATAAAAATACCGTAGTGGGAAAATATTCTATACCTTTGCAACCAGTCAAAAACAACGTTTTAAAAAATAAGATTGATTTGTTTACTGTGTTTATGGATGCGCAAGAAGATAATCCAGCATCACCAAGATATTTTGGTAGAAATAATCAAATGTTTGGTGGTTCTAGATATGGTGGGTTAGCAGGCTCATATGCAGACCAAGGAGATATAGAAATGTTCCTTCCTCCTGAACCTTGAGTTCCGCCAGTATTGCCCCAAGGTTATAATTTAACAGATATGCTTTCCAAAATACAATATGCAAAAAAATTGCTTCAAATTTCATCGGATTCTGTTCAAACCTCAATTGATAGTGTTGGAGAACTTACTTCTATTCTGAGTAAATTAGGAATTGGTTTATCATTTATTTTACCGGTTGCTCCTATTGCTTTTGGTCTTAGTATATTAGCAGATACATTCACAACATTTAGAGAAGAATTATTAAAAGTTAAAAGTGTATTATCTGATGGAATAAATTCTTTAAATAGCGTTATTGATAAAACATCTGTTGCTATTGAGTCGAAGCTGGCAGGATTAATTAAAAACGTATTGCTAAACGAATAAAGAATTTAAAATCACTTTCTTCTAATCTTGACAATTTGTTCAACCAATATTTAACTAATTCTATTAAATATAATATAGATGATACCAATAAAAAAATCAAAAATTGCATGTATTATTTGAGCGCGGCTTTGTCTTTAGTTCAGTCTTAGAGATTTTAATAATTAATCTCCAAAATTATAGATTTTCAAATTTAAGTATGAGGGAATTATGGATAACGATTTATTTTTATTCAAAAATTATATTGATTTAGAATCTAAAAAAAACATTACAATATTTGAGTCTTTTTTACATCTTATATTTGTTTGCTTTTACTGATGATAGGGCTTTATATAACTTCTGCCGTGCTCGATAATTTTTCCAGAGCATGATCTGCTCAGGCAAGCACTTTTAGTAGCCAGATCTCACTGGCAAATCGTTCTCTTAATTTTCAAGAAGCTGACAGTTTATTTGCTCAGCAACAAATTTTTTTGAATTTGTCGAGCTCACTACAACAATTAAGCAACACTTTTAATATAACATCTAGTGTAATTTTACTCTGTTTGTTTTTGCTATCTTTAGTTTTTTATTGAGCAATTCTTCCATATGGGGCTTCATTATGAATTTTGAATCGAATGAACAAAGACAAAAAATTTAATAAACGCACCCTTCGATTTTATAAAAAGTGGCGTTTTATGTTTTTCAATAAAAATTTAGAGAGGGTTATACAAGGTTATTTAAGAAAAACCGAACGTTCTTATTTCAAACTGGATTATATGTACAACAAAATATTAAAAAATATGGATAATATATTTGGTTCAAATAATTTTTATAGTCGGTATTATTCTTTGAAAAATAATCAAATCAATAAAGAGATCAGTTAAATGTGATTTTTATGCATTCATGAATTGTAGTATTTGATTCGACATTTGACATTTTTTTGTAATAAACTTATCTGTGAGAGTATAGATTTAAGTGTGTAAAGTTTAACAACATCATAAAAACTTAAGATGATGTTAAATCCTTTGTTGTAAACATTTTATCAAAACGTTCAAAAATCTAGTTAACTATCAGACGAATAAATAGCAAAGTGTCGCCACTTATGAAAGTGGCTTGTTATTTAAAATCCATGTTGTTAGGAATATTTAGTACTGTGATTCTATTTCGTGTTCACGGAAGGCAACCAATTGCTTATGGATTTCATCCCAGTTTTTTATCGGTCTACCCTCTTCACGCAGGATGTATTTGCGGCATGCCAAGCAAATTAGTTTCTTAATTGCTACCAGAGGCACTATACTCGTCAAATAATAATAGAGCTTGTCGGTTTTGCTGTTGGTTAAAGTTGGCGTTCTGCATAATGTTTTGCATAATGATATCAGCAACAGCTTTAGAGTTGGTGATATCTTCAAAAGTTGTGATACTAAAATACAGCAAATTAACATTATTTTCGTGATGAAGAATATCTTTTAAACCCACTCCGTTTAATTTGAAGCAGTGATGCGATACCAATGTATTGAAAGGGGCTGCAATTGTGTTTGTTGAAAACCTTGTTTTCTTGATTTTCCTTTATATTTTGTATTTGGGAATGGCTTTTTTACTTGGAAATAAGGTTATGGTTATAATGGCGTTTACACAGATTTATTAGGTGTTGATGTAAGAGGGAGAGTTAGTGATTTATTTCAGCAATATCTGTTTTTCATAAATGAGCCAGAACAGTTCAGCTTGAATAATTTAATGGGACACTACAAGTTATACGGCAAAACTGTAGAAGACCAAAAGATTTGTTTATTTGGTGAGTTTAGAAAGACGCAGCTCAATGTCGTTAAGCTGAAAGAAAAACAGGCAATACAACACACAGAATTGAATTACGACAAAAGCGCGCTTTAAACGCGCTTTTTCTTTTATGAGGGACATGTTGTTCGAATCTTTTAAAGATTAAATTTTAATAGGATTTTTCCTCCTTAAATCAAAATACAATTACAATATTAAGAAAATTTAAAAGAAAACAAAAAAACAATGGATAACAAAGAAACTCAAGCACTAACGAACGATAAACAACTAGAGATAATAAATGAATATATAGAATACCAATTTTCTTTAATAAATTCAAATGTTACTAAAAAAATGAAAGAAAGGGTTTCACAGCAAATTGCAATTGTACTGCGCCACTTGGTAAATCACATTATTGCAAAGGTGGTGAGAAAACTTGAAAAAAATGACGATATTGATGAATACATAAGTTATAAAGAATTAGAAGATAGTTTAGGATACCTTAAAAGCCACTGCCCCCGAGATGCAAAACCTAAATATTTTTTTCTTATTGATTTTTATGAAAAATTTAAATATTCTGTCTCACATTACCTACCGTCTCCAGAGGCTTGTCAAAAATTGATGTGAGATTATATTAAGTTTTTGTATGAAATTAAAGAGTTAATGAGAAAAGATTTTAACGAGGAGTATTTTTCAAATATTACAAATTTTATTCTTGAATACGACCCAATGGTTCTTGAACACTACAACAAAATTTCTGATTTATTAATGGAAAAAAATGTAAACGAAATTGTCGAAGACAAATTTTATGTAATTAAATCGGCGCCCAAGTTTACTAAAAATGGAAGAATTTTTGAAGTGACACTTTCACCTGTTGAGGATTGTGAAAATAAATTTCGTAGAATAACTGCTTACACTTTACTAAAATTAAACACAAACTATGCTTTGGATTTGCAAATTTTAACCAAGTATTTTGAGTTAAACGGTAGATCTATAAAAGCAGAATTGATTGTTGGTTGGAATTTTGGAATTCGGATGTGTGAGATCATAAACTTTAATTATATTTTTCACGAAGAAAAGCGTTATTATTCGGAGAATGAATTGCTTTCTATATGTAAATATATGAAACACAAAAACTGTGATTTAGTTTATTTTTTGGATTGTTCTGATGATGCCTTTGATTCGTTTTGTGAAGAAATTAAAAAGGATATTGAGCCAGAGAGCAAAATCTTTTTTTACGATGTTTTAAAAAAAGTTAGAGTTTTTTGTAAGGAAAAAAGAAAAGGTTGAAAAATTCTTCGCTATCTTTTATATAGTTTTAGGTTAAAAACAATTAGACCGCAACTGTCGAGATATAACAAATGTATAAAAATCGAACATAAGGCGAATAATCTTTTATCAGATCTTCGAATAGGGAATAGCTCAATTCCGTTTGAAGACCATCCATTAAATTTTGATCTTCAAAATCTTAAACTAAAAAGATCAGATGTTTTGGATTGCTTTTGAGGGACAGATGTAGCTAAAAACCAAGAAGAAGTATTTGCTTCCTTTATAAAAGAAAAAACAGTTTATTCAGGGAAGTTATTCCTGGATGTTCAAAAAAATTGGAAAGAAATTGAGGATTGTTTACCTGTTGATGAAAAAAATATAGAAGGGATGAAGAGTTTACTTGATAAATACAATAAATCGTTATATACAAAATTTCAAGATGCCCAAATTAAATACGATTATGGGCAACTCTATTTATCGGGTTACTTAAAATCTACCAAAACAATTTTAGAAAGCATTATGAAACTTTTTAATGGCATATGTCAAACAAATTTACAAAATGAAAACTTTTCTTTTTGGTATAAAAAAGAAAACCCAAAACTAAAAAACCAAAAAAATATTGATGCCGAAAAAATATCAGGTATTACAAAAATGTTATCTCAAGGGTGTGTAGTACCAATTTACGGCCCCGCAGGGACCGGGAAATCTTTTACTATGAATGTTCTCGCTAATTTTTTTAACAAAGAGAGGAAACTTTTTCTTACTATAACAAATTCTGCGCGAAATAATTTACGAAATGTAATGGATTCAAAGAATTCTAATTTAACAAAATTTACTACAGTTGAAAAGGCAATAAATAAAGCAAGTAAAGTAGAAAATGTTTATGATGTTTTGTTTTTAGATGAAAGTAGCACAATTTCGAACGACGCCATGCTCGAAATTTTAGAAAAATTTACTAGAATTAGGTTTTTGGTTCTTGCCGGAGACATATTTCAATTAGAGTCTATCGAGTTTGGAAATTGGTTCAAACTTTTAGATAAATTTTTGCCAAATGAAAAAAAATTACTCTTAGTATCCCACACAGAGTTGACAAAGAATCACAACTAGCAAAATTTTGGGAAATAATTAGGAAAAGAAATACAATTGGAAAAGAATTTGGTAATTTTGCCAATTTTTATTTTTTTAGACTTGACGATTTTCTTTCAGATTTAGAAAAACCGCCTGTAAGTGATGAAATTATTCTTTGTTTGAATTACGACGGATTTTATGGGATAAACAGTATAAACCATTTAATTCAAATGAACAATAAAAATAAAGAATACATAATAAACCACAAAATTTATAAAGTAGGCGATCCTATTTTAATTACAAATCCTGAAAAATTTAATAATTGCTATTCTAGCAATACCAAAGGTATTATAAAAAACATTAGGTATTATCCTCCTGATGCTTGTTATAATGAAGAGAGAGTTGAATTTTTATTAGAACTCCATGTTAACGATGAAATAAATTTAATAGATCGTAATCTTTCAGAATATTCTCCGGATTGAGATTCAGGGAGACCACTTATTGTTGAAAATACTGTCGTTGTATTTATGAATCCAAACAAAAACTCAGATTTGACAAATGATTTTAAATATGTTGTTCCTTTTCAAGTTGCTTATGCTGTTTCAATCCATAAATCACAAGGCTTAGAATTTAATTCTGTAAAAATATTGTTTGATAACCAAAACGAAGAAAAAATAACACACAATGTTTTTTACACAGCTATAACAAGAGCGAAACAAAATTTAAAAATTTATTGCTCTGATGAAACTCAAAATAATATTTTTGAAAATTTTATGAAAGAGGATTATGGAGAAGATCGGAAAATTTTAAAAGATAATAAGATAATTGAACAACCTAGAGATTTTTGAAAAAATGAAAAATAGTAATATGAACTACTGGATGTAAAGCTGTCACTACAAATAAAAATAGTTTTGATAAAATAACTAAAACTGCTTATTAAACAGGTTTCTAGAAGTACGAAAATACTTAAAGAAAACATGGGGATATAGACTCATGTTCTCTTTTTACTTATATCGTGTAGGAAAATCAATTATTTTGGGTATCGAGAACACTTAAAATTCCAACCATTTAATAATGGCATTTATTATGGTTGTTTTAATTTTTTGAATTGGTATTTTAAGTTAACAACTATTCCTTACTTCCATAATCTATTTCAGATGATAAATGCTCAATGTGACCATGTACGGGCGGAAGGTATATTTCTCCTTTAAAATCAATTTCATTTAATCCTTTTAAGAAATTAATAGGAATGATATATTTTGGAAAACGATCATCATATTTATTAATGCTGTTGGTGTGGTAGCGATAAAAATTATGATATTCAACGTACTGCTTGACTTTTTCTTCAAAAACTTTCATCTCAGCAACATCTCAAATTCCTGGAAGTAATTCTTTATCATACTTACCGAAAATATTTTCAATTTGTCCATTAGCTTGACTGACACCTAATGGCGTGAATTGATGTTCTACTTTTAACGACTTTAACAAATCGTAAAATTGTGGTGACCTAACAAAATTAGTTTCTTTAAATTGCATGGCATTATCGGTTCTGGTTCTTTTAATGGTAATTCCATGTTCTTCAAAATATACATATGCTCGCTTATAGAACTCAATTAGTTCAACAGTAGTTTGCTGCACTAAAACTTCAGAGTAGAAAAATTTTGAACCTTGATCAATTAATCCTGCAACATAAAGTTTTCGTCCAAACACTGGTAATTGCGTTTTACCAAAAATCTTAATATCTAATTGAGTATGACCTGTTTCCATATAGCAAATTCGTTCAGGGTGTTTTTCTTCAATATAACGATCTGGAGTTTTTCATTTATATCTTGGATCTGCTTGAATTATTTTAGTGATAGTTGGAAGGGAGTGCTCTATACCGTTTTTTTTGCTTGTTTTTTTACAGAGATACCTTTAAAAAAAATCGTTTAAAAAAAATTTCTTTTTTTATTAAAAATATTTTGCTTTTTTTCTATAATTATCTTCATTTCAAAATTGGAAGGTGATAATTTATTTAATTATTTTTTAAAGGCGAGGGTTCTTAAATTGGAAGAAAAAAGCTTTATTGAACTAAAAAGTGTTAATAAAACTTTTGAGGATGGTTTCGTAGCTGTTCGTAACTTCAACCTGAATATACAAAAAGGTGAATTCGTAACACTATTAGGTCCATCTGGATGTGGCAAAACAACCACACTAAATATGATTGCAGGTTTTGAACAACCTACTTATGGTCAAATTCGAATTGGGGGTATCGATGTTAAAGATATGCCCGTTCACAAACGTCCCAGCGCAACAGTATTTCAAAACTATGCGCTCTTCCCCAATATGACAGTGTATAAAAACATTTGTTATGGATTAAAGGTTATGCGAACTCCGCTTGAAGAAATATCTCCAGCCAAATACGCAGAAGCTGAAAAAGTTTTCCAAGATGCAACTAAATTCGCATCGGGAAAAAAGAAAGACTTTGAAAAAAAACGCAAAGCAATAGAAACTAAAATAGTTAAAGTTGATCAAAAGTATTTATCCAACCCTTGATTCGAAGAAAACAAGGAAATGCGATTACTTCAATTTAACGATGCAATAATTGAACTGCGTGACAAAATTGCTGAACTTGATGACGAGGTTAAGATTTCTAATATTGAAAAAGAAATCCTTGACTTGCGTAATAACTACAAAAAGAAAAAAACACTTGATACGCAATATGATAAGTTGATTAAAGAGTATAACAACGTTGATTATTGAATGTCATACTGGGATACTTATCCTACTATGAAAAAAGAAAACTTTGAAAAACATTCTTTAACCCGAAAATTAACAAAAAAAGAAATTGATGAACGGGCAACCAAGATGATTGAAACGGTTGGTCTTGTCGGAAAAGAAGACAAGTATCCTTCTGAATTATCTGGCGGAATGCAACAACGTGTCGCCCTAGCAAGAGCTTTAGTTATTGAACCAGATATTTTATTGTTGGATGAACCATTATCAGCATTAGATGCAAAGGTTCGAAAAAATTTACAAAATGAATTGAAACGTTTGCATAAAGAATTTAAATTGACTTTTTTGTTGGTTACTCACGACCAAGAAGAAGCTTTAGTTTTATCTGACAAAATAGTAGTAATGTCTGAGGGTGATATAGAGCAAGTTGGTACACCAAGTGATGTGTATGATTCACCTTCAAATGTTTGAGTGGCAAAGTTTATTGGAGCTGCGAATATCTTCGATGGAACCTATTTAGGTGATTATAAAATCAAACTCAGCAGTGGTGACATCATTGATACTGATGAAGGCGAAGAAGAAGGATTTAAACCCAATGAAACTGTTAAGGTTTTAATTCGCCCTGAAGACTTTGATGTTGTTGAACAAGGCAAAGGCTTTTTTGATGCAACAGTAACTAACACTATTTATAAGGGTTTGCTTTGAGAAGTTCAAGGTGAATTAAATGATGGAACACAGATTGCTGTTGATAATATCGATAGTGTTACTTTAAATCAAAAGGTCGGTCTAAAATTTGACCCTATTGATGTTCATATGATGAAGGTTGAACAGTAATGTGAGGAAATCTAAAATCCAAATTCAGCAACACTTTTAAAGCAAAAAAGAAAATTTGGTTAATCTTGCCTTTTGTTGGGTTCATGATTATGTTGTTTATTGTTCCATTAATTATTATTTTAGTTTACTCTTTACAACCCGTAACTATTTCTAATTTAGATGGTTCAAAAATCAAGGGAACAGTCGCAGATAATTTTAATGCGATTGATGCTTTTGTTGGAGAAAAAATTTGAAAATCGTTTTGAATTGCGGTTGTCTCTACAGCGTTATGTTTAATTATCGCTTTCCCGTTTTGCTACTATTTGGCTTTTGGGAAAAGCAAAGTTTTTAAAGCAACTGTTATTTTGTTTGCGACAGCACCGATCTGAAGTAGTTTTTTAATTAAATTAATCGGATTGAAGTCCATTCTTGATTTACTAGTAGGCGGACCCAATACGACTTTTGGTGACGGGTTTACAATTATTGGAATGGTATATATTTATATTCCATTCATGATTTTGCCTTTATATACTGTTTTAAGCAATATGCCTAAAACTTATATGACTGCAAGCCAAGATTTGGGGCGAAATGCTTTCACTTCATTTTTCTTAATTGTTGTGCCTTACTGTAAAGGTGCAATTATTTCGGGATTGACTTTAGTTTTATTACCTAGTTTTACAACCGTAGCAATTCCGGAATTTTTGAATAACCGTAATGATTCAGCATTGATTGGTGATTTCATTTTTAGTCTTGGTAGTAATGGTTTACAAAGTAATTTGGCAATTGCACAAGCTAGTGCAGTTAGTTTGGTGTTGGCGTTAATTATTTTAGGCGTTTATGTTTTGTGAGTTGGTGTGCCAAAAATGTGGCGGATGAGTAAAGCCAAAATATCTACTGGGTCTTTTTTTGGAAAGAAAAAAAATACAAATGTTGCACCAAGTTTAGTTACTTCTAGTGCCACATTTGCAGATACCAACTTAGGAGATAACCAATAATGATTGACTGGCAAAAAGTGCGTTATTTGTTACGCCAAAGTTATATCTTTTTGATTCTGATCTTGATTTACTTACCTTTATTTATTGTTGTTATGGTTAGTTTTAACGGTTCAACAATTAAAGAAAATATTAATCTTGATTTTGGCTTGGGAACTGGAACTGGTGCAAGTGCATATTCTTATTTAGCAACTGATGATGGCTTTCTCAATGGAATCATTAATTCGGTAATTATTGGCGTGGTGAGTACACCGATTTCGATTATCATTGCTGTGATGACTTCTTTTGCAATTTGAAACAATAAACAAATTTATCGCAAATTAGCATTAGGAGCTTCAAGTTCTTCTATTACCACTCCAGATATTATTTCAGGGCTTAGTTTAATTGTTTTATTTGCAACTACCTGATTAAGTTTTGGTAATTCATTGGGATTGTTTACTGTTATTGTTTCACACATTTCTTTTTGTACTCCTTATGCTTTAGTAACCATCTATCCACGGATGCAAAAAATGAACCCTAAATTAATTCAAGCTAGCGAAGATTTAGGAGTCTCTAAAGTAGCTACTTTCTTTAAGATTACAGTCCCTTATTTAATGCCTGGAATTCTAGCTGGTGCATTGATCGCTTTTTCTATGAGTTTTGATGATTTTGTTGTTACTAATTTAGTTCGTGGGTCAACACAAACAATAGCGACACAACTTTATTCAATGCGTCGAGGCGTTAAGGCTTGGGCCGTTGCTTTTGGAACAATTATTATTCTTCTAACTGTATTGATTACAATTATTTTTGCACTACGTAAATGATATATTGAACGGGAAAAACACCATGATTCAATTGTTAAGCGTCGTTCAAAGATGACCAAATTAAAATTATCAAACAAACAAATTATTAAAACTATTCGAACAGAAGTAAATAAACAAAAAGTTCTTCAAACAAAAACTTCTGAAATTATAGGAGCAGTTAATAATGGCTAAAAAAATTCGAAACAAAAAATATATTGGCGGTTTTGGTCTTTTAGGAATCGGTTTTATTGTTACATCTGCTTTATCTTCTTGTGTTCCAGGAACTGGTGGAGGCGGAAATTTTGTGTTTGGCAATTATGAATCTTACATGTCTTCTGATTTACAATCTAGAATTCAAGATACTTATGGAAATGTTCAATTTGATTTTTATAGTTCAAACGAAAACATGATTAGTAATTTTAAAAATGCAACTTATACAATTGGAATTCCTTCAACATATGCGATTATCGAACTTGCAAAAGCTGGAGATTTAGTAAAACTTGATTGATCTAAATTTAATTTGAAAGATCCTGACACCCATGAACCAATTAAAACGGCAGATGAAGCTCTTAGTTTGTTTTCGGTTCCCATACAACAAATTCTAACTGATAGTGCTCATAATGATGGAATTCCAAATCTTTTAGAATACAGTGTGCCTTATTTCTTCCAAAATTATATTTTTGCTTACCGTGGGGCACCAATTCCTGAATTTACAAAAACGCCCGATAATCCAAATTTTCAGCAACCAACTTTTAGTGAGATTTTAAACCTTATTGGTACTAAATATAAAGACCGTTTTGATAATGGCCGTTTAGGCGTTGTTGAAGATGAAAGAACGCTATTTACAACGGCTAGTATAGTCCGTGGCGAAGACCGTCTGGCTTCTGGTCTTTCGGATACAGATGATCCAATTTTGAATAACTTGAAGCCTTCAATAGCAGATTATGAAGATGTTTACAATAGTTGAAAATTTAATACGAATAATCCTAAAGATTTAAACCAACAACGGATAAATCCACCAAATTTTGGAAACAAACCAACTCCATTAGTGATGAATTCAGATAGTAATGCAATTTTAAATGCATTAGCAAGACCAATTGGGTCTGCTGGTTCATTGGGTGGTGCTTTCATGTTTAACGGAGATGCTATCTTTGCAGGTCTTGGTGGCGATGCTTTGAACGATAAGCTAAAAGATGAAATTAATGGTGATAATTTTCACATTGTAACACCAGTGAATTCATCGTATGCTTTAGATAGTATGGTTATTAATAAATTATCTACAGACAGAAATTCGCAATTTTTAGATGAAGCTTATAACATTATTCGTAATGTTGGTTTAGAGGGAGCAGATATCATTAATAATTATTATTTTACAGATGATGGTTCTCAAGCACCACAAAACGAACAACCAATAAAAGTTGGGGAAGGCGATGAAGCTAAACAAGAAATAAATGGACGCGAGGTTGAAGATGGGGTTACTCATTTTCAAAGAAAGCTTTTGCCTGACAGCGACTTTTCAATTGATGATAAAGGGATTGTATCAGGTGGAGCTGCAGATCCAGATTTTGCTAAATCTTCGGTCTTCCAATACGGACCAATGATGAATTTTGATTTTGTATTTTATACATCTCCATTAAGAATTATTAGTCATGTTCCTGGAACACCAACAAAACTAGAAAAAGGGACCTTTATTCCAGATTCAAATTCAGTTAGTGATTCTGTTAGCGTTGTTTTCCCAGGGGATGAAAGTGCATCAAACCAAGCGGATGTTACTGATGCAAATTTTGATAGTGCTTATATTGCTTCTTCGATCGCTACTTACTCTTCACAAGAAATAAAAGATCTTGCTTTAGCAAATGAACTACAAAACGCGTATAATATTTCTATTCCACAAAAATATTTAAATAATAATGCTCCGGCGTTATCGTTAGAACAGCCCACAAACGATTTCCAAAAACAAGCATTAATAAATGCTTTTTACCGATTTAAAGAAAGTTTAAGATAAAAGTAGATTATGAGAGAACCTGTAATTTTAGGGATTGAAACAACTTGTGATGATAGTGGTATTGGTGTTTTTAAAAATGGCAAAATTATTGCTAACACTATTATTTCTTCAACTAGTTATCACCAACAATTTGGCGGAGTTGTTCCTGAAATTGCAGCTCGTGAGCATGAAAAAAACTTAACTCGAGCTTTAAATGAAGCTATGAATGCATCTCATACTAAATTTGATGAGCTGACTCATATTGCATATGCAAGTGAACCTGGGTTACCAGGTTCACTTCACGTTGGGAAAATATTTGCTAAAACCCTTGGATTAAGTTTACACTTACCAATGCTACCTGTAAACCATTTATATGGCCATTTATATAGTGGTGGTATTAATCAGCAACCAATTATATATCCGGCAATGGGTATAGTTGTTTCTGGTGGGCATACAGCGATTTATTTAATCAAAAATGCTTTAGATATCCAGTTACTAGATCAAACGACAGATGATGCAATTGGCGAAGTGTATGATAAAGTAGGTCGGAGTATGAATTTAAATTATCCGGCTGGACCAGCAATTGATAAATTATTTGATCCGCTTCACTCACAAACTATTCAGTTTATTAAGAAAGATACCGATCATAGTTCTTTTAGTTATTCCGGGTTTAAAACAGCAGTTTTAAATTATTTGCATAATTTGAACCAAAGAAACGAATCTATTGATCTTGTTAAAGTAGCATCTTCATTTCAATATTGAATTATGGAAGATTTATTAAAACGTGTAAAATTTTATTTGAACCAGCACGAAATAAAAATGATTGCTTTAGGTGGTGGAGTGAGTGCTAATTCGTACTTACGGAACCGTTTAAAAGATTTGCACCCAGTCATTGCCTTGCCGTCTATGGAATTTACTAATGATAATGGTGCAATGCATGCATATTATGCTAGTATTTTGCTACAGGAATCAAAAACATTAAATATTCCATTACCATTTCAAATTTTTAAGGAGATCTAAAAATGTCAAAAGCGTATGCCATCCACCATTACCGTAAAGGTTTTTATACAAGCGAATCAGTTAGTAAAGGACACCCCGATAAAATATGTGACCAAATTGCAGATGCAATTTTGGATAAATGTTTATTTCATTACACAAAAAGTCGGGTTGCTTGTGAAGTCTTAGCAAGTAATCGTTTAATTATTATTGGTGGAGAAATTTCTACCGCAAGTTATGTGGACGTGGTACAGACGGCTTGAGATATAATTTCTCCTTTAGGTTATAACGAAAATGACTTTACCATTATTTCTAATATCCACGAACAATCAATTGACATTGCTAATTTAGTTAACCATAACGATGGTTCATTAGGCGCAGGAGATCAAGGAATTACCATTGGTTATGCGGTTGCAGAAACTCAATCTTTAATGCCACTTGGAACGCAATTAGCGCACCAATTGTTAGCTTTTTGTGAGCATCAAAAACAAAAGGGTTTATTGCCTGAAATTAAATCAGATATGAAAAGTCAAGTAACTTTAAATTATCAAGGTAATCAAGTTAAAATTCATCAAATTTTAATGTCTGTACAACACGATGTAACGTGTAGTTTAGAAACGCTGAAAAATAAAATAATGGACGTTGTGATTGTTCCATTACTAACACAATTAAAAGTTATCAATAACAAATCAGATATTGACTTTGAAATTTTAATAAATCCAGCTGGCCGTTTTGTTATTGGCGGGCCAATTGGCGATACTGGTTTAACTGGCCGCAAATTGATGGTTGATACGTATGGAAATTATGCTCATCACGGCGGAGGAGCTTTTAGTGGAAAAGATCCAACAAAGGTTGATCGCACTGGTGCATATTATGCTAGATGGATAGCCAAGCATATTGTTGCTAATAATTGAGCAAGTGAATGTGAAGTATCGTTAAGTTGGGCAATAGGACTTGAAAAACCGCAGAAGATGAATATCAATTGTTTTAACACAAATCGAATTCCGCTAGAAAAAATTACTCGTGCTGTTAGTAAGGTTTTTGATTTTGATTTATTATCAATTATTGAAGAATTACATTTAACTCAAACTTTGTTTTTACCTTTTGCTACATACGGCCATTTTGGCCGCGAGCAACTAATTGCTCCGTGAGAAAATCTTAAATACCTAAGACAATTAAAAGAAACCCTTGAGTAAAATGAAAACTGCATATATTAACGGGAATGTTTATTTAGGGAACAACCGCTTTGCCCAAGCTTTTATCGTTGAAAATGATAAATTTATAAAAACCGGATTAACTAGCGAGATTCAAAAAATTTCAGTAGATAAAACCATTGATTTAAAAAAACAAACTGTAATCCCTGGTTTAAATGATTCTCATATTCATTTTAGAATGCTTGCTTTAAATTCTCAGAATCTTGATTTGACTAAAATTTTCAGTTTAAAAGATTTAATTTCACAATGTCGAGTTTGAATTAAAAATCACAAAATAACACCTAAAAAGAATTTATGAGCTGAAGGTTTTGATGAAACTGCATTTAGTGATTGTAAGTTGTATCCAACCCGCAAAGAACTTGATAAAATTTCTGAATTTGTTCCAATTTATTTGTCGCGAATCGATCGGCACATGATAGTTTGCAACACTGCTGCTTTAAAGAAAATGAAAGTTTTTATAAAAAATTTTCAAAGCCAACGAGGCGGAATTTTAGAATTAGGCGCTGACGGGCTCCCTAATGGCATTTTAAAAGAAGGAGCATGCGGTTATGCCCGTGATGAATACCTTCCTCCAACTTTAAATGAACAATTAAAAATCTATCAAAAGACTATGAAAATGTTAAATTCGTATGGACTTACTTCAGTTCATTGCTGCGATTTAACAGATGAAAAAATTATGGAATACTGGAAAGTTTACGAGTTGGCTGATAAGAAAAATTTAATTACCTTAAAGTTTTATCATCAGACTTGAATGTCATGTCCTGAAAAAGTGGATTTATTTTTTGACGTTTACGATCAATTAAAAAATTCTACCCAGTCTGAATATAATAAGATCGGTCACCTAAAAATTTTTGCCGACGGATCAATAGGTGCTGGTACAGCAGCTTTGAACCAACCTTATTCAGATCAAAAAAACAATCATGGTTTTTTGGTATACACAAACGATAAATTAGACAAAGTTGTCAAACAAGCTACTCAGCGAAAAATACCAATTGTTTGTCATGCTTTGGGTGATCAAGCGATTGCCCAGATTCTAAAAATTTATGAAAAATATGATAAATCCAAAAAAAATCCATTAAGGCATGGAATCATTCATTGTTTAATGACTGATGATTCTTTAATTAAGAAAATTAAAAATTTGAATATTGTAGTTTATGGGCAACCTTGTTTATACGATAACAGTATGCTTTTTTTAAAGAAACGAATTGGTGCAAAACGTTTTCATGATGTGCTTACCTTTAAACGTTTCTTAGATAGCAATATTCATTTAGGGTTCGGAACAGATGCACCAGTGTCTGATTTTAATCCATGACCAAATTTATATTTTGCGATATCTCGCATTGATTTACCAGCTCAACCAAAATCTGGTACTGTTTTGCATGAAAAAATTAGTTTGAATCAAGCAATTGATGCTTATACTCAAGGTAGTGCTTACGCATCGTACGAAGAGAATGTTAAAGGAAAAATTGAAATGGGTTTCAAGGCTGATTTTGTAGTTTTGAATCAGAACATATTTGCACTCAAAAAACTTTCGGATTTGAAAAATACTAAGGCCATCAAAACCTATTTAAATGGAAAGTTAGTTTACAAGTATTAATTATTGTTATTATCTGAAACTTAATAGGAAATTTATTCATATCTAGACTTTAAAACATTTGATTAGTTTTTAAATTAGAATTAATTTTTGAGAGAGGTTATTGGGCCACTATCAAGATGTTGTCTTTTCTTTTATAAGCAAAATTTCCAACTCCTGTTAAAACCATTTTAAAAGATGGTTTTTTCATATTGTTTGAATCTATAATTTCAGATAATTTGTTTAAAACTTTTGCACCTTCTTCTATCGATTTATCTCCTCCCAATTTTATTTCCACAAGCGCGTAAGAACCGTTTTCTAAATGTATAATTGCGTCACATTCTAGCCCATATTTATCTCGATAATGAAATACCTGGCCACCAAGTTTTTGGCTGTATATACGTAAATCTCTAATGCATAAATTTTCAAATAAGAAACCCATGGTTTTAAGGTCATTGATTAAATCATTTGGCGAAAAGCCCAATGCTGCGGTAGCGATTGATGGGTCTATAAAGTAGTTAGTGTTTGACGTTCTTGTCGCAGTTTTTGATCTTAAATTAGGATTTCATGCATTAGCTTCTTCAATTACAAAAATTTGTTGTAAGTTCCTTAAGTAAGCATAGATGCTATTTGAAGAAAGAATATATTCATTCTTTGTTTGCAAATCTTTTATAATCGTTGAAGCTTTACTAGGACATCCTATTAATCGAGAATATGAACGATGCAATGTTTTCATCATTTCTGTATCTCTGGATATTCCAAAAATTTTTTTATGTCACTAGTTACAAGACTTAGGTAATAGTCCTTAGCCTGTTGAAGAGCTATTTTTTTTAGTTTTATTTACTGATAAAGGCCATCCACCACGGCATATAAAAAAAAGCGATATCGTGGATTGTGTAATCGTCTGATTTAATATCCTTTTGACGATTGTTAAACAATTTTTTTAAAGAAACTGCTCCGCTAGAATTTTCAGATTCATACAAACTTAAAGGGCGCATCAAAATTCTTGTAAAACGGCCAGTACCCGAATGAATTATTTGAGTTTTGTCGATTATTGAAGATGAACCGGTTAAAATAAACTGGTTAAAAGAATGCCGATGGTCAACTTCGAAGCGAATTGCATCTCACAATTTTGGAGCCAATTGTCATTGGTCTATAAGGCGTGGAGTTTTTCCTTCCAAAAGAATCTTAATGTTAGTGTCCGCTAATCTTAGATTTTGGTTCATTATTTGGGGGTCATCCATATACAAAACGCTTTTAGCAGCTTGTTCAGCCGTGGTGGTTTTCCCACACCATTTTGCTCCCTCAATTAATACCGCGCCCTTGTAATTAAGACTTCTTGTAGCAATTTATCAGCTATTCTAGGTAAATATTTATTCATAATAATTTCTCTAAGTTTAATTTGAAATATACTTTATTTTCAAAAAATAAAATTTTTAAATGTGAAGTTTGGCTCTATTTTGATGTGAAGTTTGGCTCTATTTGGATGTGAAGTTTGGCTATATTTTTGAAGTTTCTTTGATTGCTTTATTTTTTATGAATAGAGCGTTTATTTTTTTCGTAAATACATTAATCGTGTTAATGGCGCTTTCTGTAGCCATTTGGGGATCCGTGTATTTTTCTTTTCTTCCCATATATTTAGCCATGTATATTTCTGCGATTGCAAAAATTATTAAAGAAGATATTACGATATTTATGAATCCAGAATAAAACATCACTTCCCAAGAAGATGTAGCAACACTAATGGCAGCCATTATGTATAAAACTGGGAAAAAGGTAATGAGTCCCTGCATTAGGGATAATAAAATGTTTAGCCACATTTTTCCTGTTGCCTGAAAAATTGCGAGCCCGCCGATAGCTAATGCAATAAATGGTAATTGCAGCATTAACGCTGGAAATCAAACTTTTAATATTGTTAACCGGTTGGAATTGTTTTCAGCACCCAAAAAAAACAAAAATTGATTATCATGAGTTTGAATGTATGTTGGTATATAAATAATAATATTTACTAAAAGGGCATACAAAAAGCTGACTAAAATTCCTGTATAAAAAGCTTGCTTTAAACGCTGATAATTCTTCGTTGCATAATTATATGCCAATACTGGACGCATTCCATCAATAATTCCATAAATTGCAAAAAAGACTAGATTGTAAATTGGAACCGGAGAAATTGCGCCTGCGTCAGTTAAAATGTTAGCAAAGCCAATCATGCTGACTGTTGCATTTCTTACTGGGGCATAGATGATGTTGGCAACAGCTAAAGAAAGATCACGTAAAAAAGTTCCTAGCCCAAGAACAAATGAGATAAATATTATTCTTGGGGTGATGTTAAATTTTAGTAGTTGTTTAAAGCCTAAATTAGTTTCGTTTTTGGTAGATAAGAAATAAATATAAACAAATAGTGCGCTAAGATTTATCAAATAACCAATCAGTGTAGATAGCCCGCCTCCCGCCATTCCTATTTTAGCTACTCCAATAAAAACGTAATCCAGAATGATATTAATGATGTTAGCGCTGATTCCAAACAATGTTATCCACAGGTTTTTTCCTTCGGCACGTAAAAAAAATACATATAAATTCAAAATCGAAACTAAAACAATACTACTTGATAAAAACCATAAATAGTTTTGTGACAAATTAAAAACAATCTCATTACGTGACAAATTCATTGTAATTAATAAACTTTGAATATAGGGTTTAGCGTTAGCTCCCATTTGATTTTGTAATTGAATAATTAGAGTGTTTTGGTCATCTGTTAAGGTTTTTGAATTATTTGGATTTAATAGGTTGTTCGTTGAATCAATACCTGTTTGAATTCCATTAGGTAAAATCGTATTTATTATCGGGCCTTGAACTCCCAACATAATTGCTGTTAATACAACTGAACTTATAAAAGTTCCATAAAAAGATGTTCTTATTAATTCTTCGCGATTCATTTGCTTGTTGGCTAGATAACGACTATAAAAAACCGAAGATCCTGTACTTATAAATAATCCTAATGAGTAAATGATTAAGTTAACTATTCCAATGGTTTGGACAGCAGAATAAATAAATACTTGATTTAGTTTTTGTTGGTTTAATTCGTTAGATCCAAAAAATAAAATTTTGGCATTAATTAAGTCTTTATTAGTAAAAAAAGATTGAGAGAAGTTTGAAATAGTTGAAGAAAATTTGGTTGTAATTGGAGCAAAATAATTATGTCCGTCAATTGGAACTAATTGTTGTAACATGATTTGATCAGCAAATACATAAATCCCAAATAATAATGATAATAAAAGTGCTGGTAAAATAACTTGTAGCCCAAGTATATGAATAGGAGCTTTTCCAAAAAAATCTGCTGCTTTTCTTTCGTTAAAACTAGCCAGGACCTGATTTTTTGGACTAGCCATTTTTTAAAACCATTTTATTAAAAAAGATCTCCAATCCTTGTAAGACAAGATTTTCGATATATTCAGCGTTTTCAATGTCCTTTATTAAAGACGCATCTCCGCCTGTTACTAATAACTTCGCGTTAGGGCTCATAGCTTTCGCTAACCCACAAGCAAGGTGTTTAAAACCATTAATAAAGCCTATAGATAATGCTTCTTGTGTATTTGTGGCAGAAGTTGATTTAACTTTTTTTAACGGTGTATTTGATAATTTTGCAGCTTTAGATACTAAATTTAAATATGAACTATAAACCCCAGGAGCGATTGCTGTTCCAATAATTTTTTTATCTTTCATATGAGTTAGCACAGTAGCTGTTCCAAAACTTACTACAACTGCTTCTTTGTGATAATTGGATGCATAAATAGCACAAGCTAAAATATCAGCTCCGATTGTGTGTTTATTTATATTGTCCAAGCGAATAGGCAAATCTGAATCTCCATTCAAAAAAATCATTTTCACTTTTAAATATTGACTATTTAATTCTTTCATTACAATATCCATGTATGGAACAACTGAAGATATAATTAGATAATCAAATTTTAAAGTTTCAAGATTGTTTTTCAAAAAAACGTAAACTGTTGAAGAAGTTTCGTATTCAGAAGTTCTTAGTTTACAAATATGTCATGTTTTTTGTATCTGGTCGTAGATTCCGAATTTAGTAAAAGTATTTCCGATATCAATGTATAAATTCTTTATCATGACAAAACCTCTTCTACTATTAATTCTGCTACTTCTGATTTAGATTTGTTAATAACCTCTTTTTTGCCTGCTTTGTTAATTAACGCGCCTGTGATTTTATTAAAACCCATTGCTCCTATTTCGTTATACAAAATTGCTTTTATTTGTTCATTATGTTGAAGTTTTATGTAGGCTTTATTAATATCGTTATCATATTTGAAAGCAAACACTTTTAATTTTTGGTTAAGTTTTGTTGCTTGATCGATTACATCAATATTTTTAAATAGATGCAACTCTCATTCTTTAGAATCTGAATATTTTCCGTCATGTTGGACAGCATTGAAATTAGCAATTGCACCTGACGCTATGTAGATATCGTATTTGCTAATTTTTTCTGAGAGCATTTCGTTTGTCATTAATGAAACGTTAATTAAATCAGATTGATATCCTTGTTTTGATAATTCTTTATTAATTGCTTTTGCAAAGATTCCTGTTGCGCCAGATGTAATATATCGAATTTGATCTAATCAAATTTTTGAAGCACCATAACTGATGACTATTCTTTTATCTTTTTTTATATTTAAAAGATTATTAGCAATCTCAAAAATTTCGTCAACCTCACTCATTCTACCAATTCCTTCATACCCTTCGTATAGCATTCCAAAATTTGGGCCAATAAAAAAATGATTTGACATATTTTTAAGGTTTTCGACAATGTTCCTAGCGTTTAAACTTTTTCACATAACGTCGTTCATTGCGGGTGCAAATAAAATAGGCCCGTCATAAGCATACAAAAATGCCAAATTTATTTCATCACATATTCCTGAATTATACTTTGCAAGAAAATTGGTAGTAGCTGGGGCAACTATTACTAGATCTGTTTCTTTGGCTAGTTTGATATGATCGCTAGGAAAATCTTTATTTTCTTTATTTAAGGATATTTTTTCATTAAGATAAGTGATATTAAAATAATTTTCAAGTTCGACCACATTTTTATTTACGTTTTGTGAAACAAGAACTTTTACTTGGTGATTTTGTTCTTCCAGTTTTTTTATCAATTTATTAGTTTTTATTATTGCAACGCTAGAGCATGCATAAACGATTATATTTGCCATATATTCTCCGATACATTTATCGTTTAACACCATTGTGTTCATAAAAATGACAAGAGAATTATAAATGGATTTTTTACAAATAAAAGCGACTTCTTAAAATAAAAAAATTTAAAAAATTATTTTATTTGTCAAAAAGCCGTTTCATAGAAATGTTTTGACTATGGTGTTAATTTATTTTGCGTTCAAAAATGATTGCTAAGTCTGTAATAGGTGCCCCTGCTAAAAAAGATTTTCCACCAGAAAATATTGTTGTTGCTGTGACTACTCTCCAACCATCTTTTGCTAGCTCATTAATTCTTTCGTCAGGGTTAGTCTTTTCTTTGCCACTAAATATTTCAGTATGATAATCGTACATAATAACTGCCTTTAAATCTTATTTAAACTAAATTTTTGGATTAATTTAGTTTTTCTTTGAATTATATATTCTTTATATCTTTTCTTAAATTAGTTAAGAATTTTAGGAAGTAATGATTTAAGTGTGTTAATGTCTAGATTTCTTTGAAACCATTGACATCGTGTTATTAAAAGTATACTAAAAAACGGAAACGCTTTCGCAATTTTCCGTTTTTATCATTATTTAAACGCGCAAATCTTTGACTCTTGGTCAAGATTGAACAATAAATTAAGTGTTTGTATTTATTCTGGTTGCAAATCTATATCAAATAGAATTTCGAGTTGCTGAATTATACTTTGCCAATTACGAACTTTCATTTGCCTATCGTCGC
>NZ_JHXT01000016.1 GCF_000687795.1 Mycoplasma testudinis ATCC 43263 | reverse complement strand
TCTAGTTTTGTTAATAATAAAGCAATTCTAAAAATTGTTTATTTAGGCATCATGAATTACGAACGCGACGATAGGCAAATGAAAGTTCGTAATTGGCAAAGTATAATTCAGCAACTCGAAATTCTATTTGATATAGATTTGCAACCAGAATAAATACAAACACTTAATTTATTGTTCAATCTTGACCAAGAGTCAAAGATTTGCGCGTTTAAATAATGATAAAAACGGAAAATTGCGAAAGCGTTTCCGTTTTTTAGTATACTTTTAATAACACGATGTCAATGGTTTCAAAGAAATCTAGACATTAACACACTTAAATCATTACTTCCAAAAAGACATTGAAAGTTTCTTTTCACGTTGAAAAAATGTCTGAAATTTTTGACATTGGGAAAATCGCCGTGTAAAAAGTAATCATGTTTTTTAATTAGTTTTTGAAAAATCTGTTCATTTGGTAGAATATGTCAGACCAGTATTCATAACGTAACTGTTTTCTGTATCTGCTGATGATTTACTGTCAAAATTAAAATTAATCAATGTTCCATCTTTAGCTAAAATTTGAAAAGTTTCACTATTAGCATCAATAATTTTATTACGAAGTGAAAAATTTAATGATATAAATTTATCTCCTGTATCGCTATCAATTGGAATGCTATTATGCGGCTTTCCTTGATCGTCATAATATGTATAAGTACCAACGATCGTCATAAAAGGATTTAAAAATATGTTAAAATTTTTAGATATTATAGCGTTGTTTTTGTCTAAAGTTGGAAGAAGTCTTTCTATTCAAGAAATAGAGTCATAATATTGTTTTGACGTATTTTTATTTCCATAAATTGGCCCAGACCGATAACTACCACCAGACGGATAACTACCATATAAATTACCATTATTAAAGATAATTTGGTAAGTTTTATCGTAATCCGTTTTAGAATTTGTAAATATCTGGAAGTCATCTTTTCAATTGCTGTTTTCCTTTACATAATTGGCATAATTTTGCTCAGATTCTTTTGCTGCTGCGACTAATTGTTTGGGAGTTGCTAACCCTTTAATAGTTACTGTTTTTGAATTTGCCGAAGTTAATGGACTTCCATTTACCAAAATTCCAACTGTTGCATTAATGGTTCCGTTACTGTTATTAAAATCTGAACTATTAACATTTACTTTAAGTGTATATTTTGTAGTGCTGGAACTTTCTGGTAATGTTATGCTATTTTGTTTAATAAAATTAGTAAGAGAACTAGAATCCTGGTTTTGCATAAATGCAAAATTTTCTGGAATATAGTCTTTATCTTCAGACGTTAATGTAATATCGTCTGGTAAAGATTTTAAAGCATTTGTGATTTCATTTTGAGTAGTACTAAAATTTGAAACAGATATAGTTGCAGATACATTTAAGTCCGAAATATTTTGACTTTTTGCTGTGATTGTAAAATCTACAGTTCCTTGTGCATCATTTGGTTTTGATTCTGTAATTGAAAAATCTAATCCATTCATAATAGAAGGAATATATAATTTGTCATTTGTCGACAAAATTTTGTTGAAATTTTCAATAGTGGAAAAATTTGCTGGAGTTACAAGAGATGGAATTTTTTGAGAAAAATCGCTCGAAGTAATTGCAGTCTTTTTCAATTTTGTGAAATATTCTTGAGTGGCAGATTTAACTTTGTCATAATTAGCGAACCCGCCAATATTAAATTGTATACCAGCTTCTGCAATATCTGTTGTGGCATCGCCATCGGTTTTAAAAAACACATTTATTCCATCACGATTTTCACTTAATGCCATCTTAATGGTTAGGCCACCACTGGAGTCACTAACCGAACCTGGAACAACACTGAAATTAAATTGATATGCTTTGGATGTTGCAAATAGTGGAGGTATGATTGAATCTGTATTCACCAACATACTATTAAATTTAGAACCCAATTCGTTAGACGAAGAAGTAACTTGGAATTTAGTCTGTATTTCGCTAGGTAACTTATCACTATCTAATGCAACGAAATTCGATTTCGGAATACTATTATAATAACTTGCAATTTGAGTTTTATCTTGATTGGACAGATCTACTTGGGATTTAGAACCTGTTTCGGGTGTTTGACTATTTCCACAAGCAGCAGCGATTGTTGCGATT
The DNA here is from genome assembly GCF_000687795.1 of Mycoplasma testudinis ATCC 43263. Classification (GTDB taxonomy): domain Bacteria; phylum Bacillota_I; class Bacilli_A; order Mycoplasmatales; family Mycoplasmoidaceae; genus Mycoplasmoides; species Mycoplasmoides testudinis. Next base: position 34,024 of record NZ_JHXT01000016.1, on the reverse strand, counting down.
GGTAAGGTTGCAGCAAACGATATGCCGACAAATCATTTATTTTTGTTATTTTTTTTCATGTTTTAGTCCAAACCTATCTATTTCTATTTCTTCGATTTATGTTGTTTTGATTCTCTCGATAAATTAAAAATCTAATCAGTGAATATAAAGATGCAGATAATTCGTTAGAATAAGATTTGTTTAAAAGCAATAGTAAATCTTTGAACGGAATGTGTGGCTCACCTTCGTTCTCGGGCCGCCAATCGACTGTTCTAGCAAAACGATTTTCGGGCACTTCATCATCGTTTTCTAAAAAATAATGACGATATTCTTCTACCTCACCTATCGGCAACGTAAATATGTCTTCACCAATCAAATTTGATATTGTTCTTAAATTTCTTAACTTTCGAAAAGCATAAATCCCGCTTCTTACTGACGCACGATGATGGTCTAATTCTTCTATGCCTCCTTGAATATGGCCTAAATGTCGAATGATTATTCTGTTAAACAATCAGTCATAAAATTCACGTTTAATGTTGCTATTGAATTCTGTATTTGGAATTTCAAATTTTTTCAAAGCTTGCAGTGCACTCATATCAAATCCTTTTGAAAAACGTTAAAAAAAATAATAATATCAAACAAACTTAAAACAATAAAGTTAAAAACTATTATGTTAATATACTATCTGATTAGTTATTATGTTTTTTTTTTTTTTGTCAAGCGAATCCTGACGTAGCGGAAATTATTTACTGATAAAATTTAACAAGTAAGCTCACGTCAAAATCAGTCTTCTTTGCACTCCTTGGAAGATGTTATCGGTTGGAAATAAAATGAAAAAAGGCCAATTTTATTAATTTATCTAAAGCAATATCAAATCTGAAAGCATCCAGGAATCTTATGAGAAGACATGTTTAAATTTTATGTTTATTCAATTATAACTTCCGGTTTTTAAAACTTTATCTTATGAAATGGTTCGTCAAAGTTTCTTTAACTTGACTCGATGGGCCTGCTGTTTTATACCTGTTAAAGGAGGCATTACAGGAAAATAAATTATTCAAGCAACCTATCGTCTTAACGATGATAGGTTTTTTTAAATCTTAGATGAATACGCCTCTTAACGATTAAAGTAAGGGGCTACATCATTATTGATATTTTCAAGTTCATCTACTAGTGTTCATTCTTCATGGCCTGGAAAGACTCACATTTTTTTGTGTTTGAATTGATCAACAAAAATTTTAATACTATGTTGCATTTGTTTTGAATCTGAATATGGGAAATCAGTTCGACCAATATCAACATCAAAAATATGATCGCCTGTAAAAACATACTTATCAGTATAATAACTGCTACTTCCGGGAGTATGACCAGGTGTATGCAAAACTTTTAATTCAAATCAATTTCCAATGGTTGGCAAAGACTTATTAAAAGTAATAACATTAGAATCATCAAGTTGACCTAATTGATCAAAATGATATGTTTCAATTTTTTTTGAAAGTTTATAGTCAGATTCATGAACATAAATTGGTGCTTTAAATTCTTTTGCTAATTGTTTTGCACTCCATGTATGATCATTATGTCCATGGGTAATTAAGATCCCATTAACAGTTAAACCACGTTGCTTTAAAAAGACACTAATCTTGTCACCATTAAAACTTGGATCAATAATAATTGTCGTATTATTGCGTAATAAAATATAACTATTATTAATTATTCTGGAATCAATAAAAACATACAAATCAGAAAAAATCTCGCCTTCGTGATAGTTTATTTTCATAGTTTAATGCCCTTATATACTTATTTATATTTTAATGCTTAATTTGTTTTAATAACTTATTAAAGTAATTATAAGAAATTAAACTAACCAAAAAACATAAAAAAGGTCACACCTAGTGTGACCTTTGAAGAATCAATAAGCAATTAAAAAAGCTTTTTAGTTGATATCTCCATTCGCTAATTTAGTTAATTGCCCAAGAGCATCTTGACCGTTAATTGGGGAGGGATTTTTAAGAGTGTAATTAAGCATATCAGAACTGATTTTATCAATCATGTCTTGAGATGTTGCATCAATTGCATAATTTAATAATTCCGTATTTTGATTAGTATTAAAATGTAACATGGATTGTAAAGAAACAATCGCAGATCGTAAATAATTTCGTTGGGTATATGCTGCTTTATATTCAACAGAATCAGTTTGATTTTTTGCTTGTAACTCATCAATCATTTTAGTTAAATCAGCATATTGTGTTGTTAACTTCGTATATTCATCAGAAGTAACATTAGTTTTCAAAGGAAGTACATATCCAGAGTGATTAATTAAATATTGAGAAACCGATATTTCTTTACTAGTGCCATCTACCATCTTGTCAGTTACATTTCCTGTATACAATCATTCTAAAAATTTAATTGTTGCTTTATCGCGCTTGCCACCATTATCAGTTGTTAATGCAACTAAACTTGATCCACCATCTAGGTATGATTCATTATTATTGTTGGCAAAACTTTTCATAACTTGGGGGCCGTAATAAACATCAGGAAAACTAGTATATTTATCTTTCAAAGGATCATTAGTTTTTCCAAAATTTTTTGGATTCATTGTTGGACTGTTCATTGATTGTTCAACTCCAACAGCAGCAACATAACCAAATGCAGCATTATATTCTCTAAAGTCTCATGACAATCATGTTCCAGGATTAGCTGAATTAGCATTAGTCATATATTGTGTACTATTATAAGTTACTGGTGCTGTACCAGCTGGTGCTTCTGGAACAACAACATTTGTTTGGTCATGATCACTAACATAAGTATCTCAAGTTCCGGTGAAGTCTTTTTGCAATTTATTATCTTTTGTAAAGTCGTAATTAATTATTGATTGGGGTTGGTTAGTGTTAGCGGTTGCTGAGGATGCTGTAGATTTAAGTGACCACAAAAACTTGCCACCGCCAATCTTATTGGAAATTGATTTAGCTAAAGTATTTTCTTGATAATCAATTCCAAAAATCTTTATATCAGAACTTTTAGCAGTAAGTTTACTAGGATCTAAATGAGTGTGATCAAAAACATCTTTAGCAAATTGCATTGAACTTTGTGTATTAGCAAAAGTTTGGGCATTAACATTAATATCCTTAAATGCAGTTGGCGAATTAGCCACTAATGCATTAAATGCAGAATCCTTTGGAATTGAACTCCCTGACGTGCTTGCTTTTTTAGCTGCTTGATAAAGCAAAATACCATTTGTAGTTGTTGCTGGATCGTCAGTTGCGGCTCCGGTGCTACCTAATTGGTCGACCACCATATTATGGTCAACTTGTCCACCATTATTTTCAATTAACTCAAACAGTTTTCACATAATATCTAAATTGAAGCCTAATGCATCTGTGTCTGTCACATCAAATGGAATATTATAAAGTTTTTTGGAATCTAAACTTTGTCCAGAAAGTTGATTATATTTAGTGACTAGTTTATCTAAGAAGAGATTGCTTTTAATCGAAGAATTATCTAAGTTTAATAATTTGCCATATTGGTTGACAAGGAAAGCTCCTCCTTGGTTGTTTAAAATAATATTTGGAAGAACATTTCCTGGGGTATTAATATCTGCTACAACATTAGCAGCAAGTTTTGCTTCTGATCCCGCTTTAGTGACTTCATTAGGTTGAAACTCTACCGGTAAAAAATCAAGCGAATTTTTTTGTTGATCATTATAAAGTGGTGCCAACGTAATAAGTGCCTTAGTAAGCGGATATACTGCTCCTTGAGCTGATTGAAAAATAATTTTCTGGGCATCAGACGGATTTTGTGTACCACATGCTGAAGCAATTGTGGCTACAGAAAACAATCCTAACCCTGAAATAGCAAACAACGATTTTTTAAACTTTCTCTTCATTAAAAACTCCTTTTATGAGAAATGAGGAATTAACCTCAAAAATTTAATCAGGCCTTATCATACACCATTTTCGATAGTTTGTGTTCAATTATTCATTTTTTTGTTACGAATTAAACGTTACGAGATATTCCCCGATTAATTCAATATGAAAAAATTAAGTAAATACCTAAAGGAATAATTAAAGAAATAAATGATCCTGCAGCTTGTAAGTTTTGTAGACTTGCTAAACCTGAAGTTCCACCTTCGGCGCCACTACCCTGTCGTAAAAATCAAATAGTGATATTTTCTAAAGCGGTTCCTGACAGAAGAAAATTTGGCCATAAATAATCGTTCCAACTTTGAATTGCTGTAAATACCACCAATAAAAAGAAAGGCATTTTTAAAACTGGTAAATAAACGTACACGAATTGTTGGTATCAGCGTAATTTATCAATCTTCATAATACGACTTTTAGAAGCGGAAACAGATTGAATGGATTTATACACATAAATCATAATAAAAAACGAAAAGATACTATTTGACGCTAAACTGAATATTAATGAAGTCGTCGTGGCGTTGATTTGAAAAAGCAAAACCCGTAAGGCTATATAAATTGTGATTTCAGGAACAATACTGACAAACAAAAATAAGCCAAAAACAATCTTTCTAGTTATTTTACCAACTTTGTTTAATCCAAATCCAGCTAATGTATAGACTACTAATCTAATCACAATCAGACTAACCAATACAGACGCCGTTAAGGCAAGTGCAGAATTGAGTTCGGGTCCAATAATAGTTTGATAATTATTATTGATTGAATCAGGGACAAAGCTAACTACACCACGCGATAAAAATTCCGTGCTAGTTAAACTAACAACTATTAAATAATATAACGGAAATAATGTGAGAATTAAAATCACAATAGTTAAGATATATTTAAGTAATTCCAAAACAATTCTTTTAATCATTATTTGTGACTCCTTTCTTCATCAAAACAGTTGGTCGGTCCAAAACCAAACGATTTATTTTTCCAAATAAAGCATAGTATTTCAATAAATTTTTTCAGCGCACTAATCAAACTAAAAATAAAACAAAAACAATATATGAAAAGAAAATTAATGAAGCCGCATAAGCTAATTGAAAATTGATTCGAATCGAATTTCCAGTTGGGACAAAAAACTGGTAAATAAAACTAGTAATTGTTTGTCCATTAATACTACTCAAGTCCGAGAAATCAACGAATGCGGGCGGATAAATTAATGCTGCAAAAATAAAATTTGTATAAATCACGTTGGCAAATGAACGCTTCAATTCAAACCAGTAAATAAATAAAAATTTCTCTTTAACTTTTAATTTATCAATTTTAAAACTTTTTAAGTATTTCAAATTAGCTTTATTTATTGCAAAATGAAAGATTACAACATTAAACGGAAATGATCTTCACATCTGGAAAATAAAATAAACCCATAAAATTGAACGGCTATTTTCACCAGCCCCAAAACTAATTCCAAGATTTAACAAATTTGACATAGCATTTTTTTGCCCAAAAAGAAATGTAAATGAAATCCCAATTGCAAAAGATGAAATAAAAAATTGTGAATATAAGCTAGTAATAAAAAAATTCTTACTAAATTTAGAAAACATTGAGGAAATTAACATTGCAAAAAACAAACCAAAGATGATTGAAATCGGCGTCGTTAAAAACATGACAAAAGAAGTATTATCTATGGCATTTTTAAAGCCGGTTGTTTTTACTAAATCTGTAAAATTTTTTATTCCAGTTTCCGTGATTAGCCGTGTATTTGAAAAAGGGAAAAAAGTAAATGAACCCTTAAAGGTTTCAATAATTGGAATAATTGAAAAAAGAATAATCAAAAAAATCAGTGGGATTAAAAATAATAATCCGATTCAATTTTCCTTTCAATAATTTAAAAAATTATTCAAACGGTTTTTACAAAATCTTGCAAGATATTCAAGTCAACTTGATTTCTTTTTTTTAATGTCTTCATTAACTTTTAACATTATTTAAAAACCCGATAACCTTCAGAATCAAAATGCAGCAAATCAGATTCGTTATATTCAATAGTAACTTTATTGGTAACATTAAACTGATTTGAAGTATTCACAATCATTATTTTTCTTTTTAATCGATTCACAAAAACCTCGTAAACAAATAAATCACCAAGAAGTTTTTTATCTAGAATTAAATCTTGTGAATTTTGATCTGTAAAGATTTTGATTTTGTTATTTCGAATATAAGATTTACCATTTTCATTTTCGGAAATCAAAATAATTTCTGGCATTCCAATAAACTTTGCTACAAACTCATTTATTGGATTATTATAAAGATTTTCTGGAGTATCAAATTGAACTATTTTGCCTTGATTTAAAAGCATGATTTTATCACTAATGCGTAATGCGTCATTTTGATCATGAGTCACAAAAATAATGGATAAATTTAATTCTTTTTGAATATCAACTAATCAATCCCTTGTCGAATCTTTGATCTTGACATCTAAAGAAGCAAATGGTTCATCCATCAGAATAAACAAAGAATTTTTAATAATTGCTTTAGCAAATGCAACCCGTTGTTTTTGCCCGCCTGATAAATTTGATGCTTTTTGTTTAAGTAACTCGTGGATCTGCAATTTAGTTGAAACTTCGTTTAATTTTTGTTCAAATACTTTTTTAATTCGTGTTTGAAACATAAACTTAAATCAAAGCTTTTGGCGTTTAAATAATTTGAAATTTATTTTTCAAAACAAATGGCGATATTCATTTCATAATTTATTATCAAAATCAGCTGAACTTATTTTTTGAAGTAACTGATTTATTTTCTCATATAAAACATTTGTTTTTAAGATATCAACTGTTTCGAAAAATTGTTTAATTTTTTCCAATTTATTTTTAGCAACTCACCCCTTAGAATTAATCGCACTTAGATAAACATTTTTTGCAACTGAAATATTTTCGTAAAGAGTGCTTTCTTGTAAAATAAAACCAATATTGTTAGTTTTTGCATTGCCCTTTATATTTATTTTTCCAGAAGTCGGTTTTAAAAAACCGGCAATTAAATTTAATAAAGTGGTTTTTCCGCTACCAGAAGGACCTAAAATCGTGATAATTTGATTTTCAGGAATATCTAAGGAATCAATATGCAATAAAGGTTTTTTCTTATAAGAAAAACTAACATTTTCAAAATGGATTAAATTTTCAGAATTATTCATAGTTTGTGTATTATATAACGAAAACGAATATTCGTTTGAAAATGAAAACTTTTTTACATTAGTTTTTAGAACACTATGTTGAATTAATAATTTAAATGCTCAAAAAAAGATAATGAACATTAAAAGTTAAAGCAAAAAGATCAACTCTAGAAGTTCACTATCTAAAAGCGTTAGGAATTTTTCTTTTAAAGAACATCCCATTGTCTTTTATGTATGACAAATGGATCAATAATTTAAAGACTATTAAATAATTAATACTATTAAAGACGATTAGCGAATTATCATTGCTAAAGTACCATCGTGTTGACCGGTGCCATCTTTAAAATCAATTGCAAAATTTAAATTAAATCTGAAGGAATTTCCCTCTTTCACGATGTTACTAACGCTCTTATATGCAAAGTCAAATACGGGAATAAAATTAGTTTCATCGGGAGTTAAGGTTAAAGGCTGATCTAGATTTATATCAACTCTAGATTCAGAAGAACTTTCTCAAGAAAAAGAAACTTCGCTATAATCTGCTGAATTACTTACAATCCCATCCCCGTCAACATTAATTAAAAGAATACCGCGATGTTGGAAATAAACCTGATTAGCAAATTCCAGCATTTTCTTTTCGTCGTTATTAGCACTATTTCAATTAACAAACAGGCGTGAATTGGGATTAATATTCATTACAAAATTACTTGGATTTGGTGCCTTCATATTAGCTATGCTTTCAAGCCGGCCAGTCTTGCCAAGGAAACGACTCTGTTGAACAGAATCTCCACTTTCAGAGTTCACATTAAATAATTGAATTGTCAGATCTACAGAGTTATTAGACTCGATTTGTACGTTGGTAACAACTGGCTCAAATTGAAACCCACTATATGTGCTGTAATCTTCTTGATTGGGTCCTTTTAAAAATGCAAGGCCTTCAGTTACCTTTTGGTAACGTGGATTTTGAGCTATAAAAGCTTTTACATAGTTTTCTATTTGAGAAGGATAATATTCTGCAAAAATTGTTTGATCAATGCTTATTTGGTTAAGCACTACATAATCAGCATATTCATCAACAGAAGGGAAAACTATATCTGTAATTTTAGAGTTTTCACGAATAATGACATTATCATCATTAAACTGAAATTTAAATTGAGTTTTGTCAGCAGATAAAGTAATACCAACAGGCTTTATATTACGTACCACTCCAGGGTTTCCTTCTTCTTGTAAAGAAACAGTATTAATATATTTGTTAACGTCTTCATTATTCCAATCTACAAAACTTTTGCTTGTTTGTTTGCTTTTAAAAAATTCGTTGATATTTCATGCAATATTTCGGACTGAAACTGTATAGGTTTTTGGTGTAGGTACAACTGAAGGTTCTGGTTTTCAATCACCAAAAACAAATACTGTGGACATAGAATCAGCAGTTTCAGTAGCGCGCATTACGGTCACAACTAAGTTTAAAGAGTTGCCATTTACTTTAAAGTCTTTATAACTTAGTGTGAATTGGCTCAAGTCTAATTCTGTTTGATTATCACCAAAAACTGTAAAATCGTTTTCTTTGGGGGAAAAAGTATTATTAAAGTCATTTTTAAACTCATTAAACGTAAATTCGCTAGCCCTGTTAAAGCGAACTTGTTTAATTAAAGCGGCAGCTTCTTGAGCGCTTTGTTTGGGTTCTGAAGGGTCTACAATTGGCGTTCCTGGTTTTCCAGGATTCGTATCAATTTTATCTTCATCCTTTGGTTGGGGGTTTGCTGGTTCTGGCTTTACTGGTAGCTCATCTTTCTTTTGTAATCCCGAATCATCAGCATGTGAACATGCTGAAATAATAATTGGAGATACTGCTAATGCAGTTAAAGGAAATAAAAGATATTTTAACTTTTTTGCTTTTTTGGTCATATTAAATACTTTCTATACATTAAAGTAATTATATATACAAATCACGCATTTTAAAATGATTTAGAGCCAACAATAACAGAAAAATAAAAAACTTATCCAGTTTAAAAAATTAGATTAGCACTTATGTGGTGTAAGACTTTTAATGTTTTTCACGTCCAAATTAAAAATTCTTAATAAAAACAAGTAAAATATCTGCGATATATATTTAATTAAGGAAGATTAAAATGGCTATTATTTTAGAAGCTGCAGTTAACAATTTACGTCAAGCCTTAGCTGCCCAAGCTAAAGGAGCAAACCGAATTGAATTGTGTACAAATCTTGCTGAAGGTGGAACCACACCGAGCTATGGATCAATCAAGAAAGCAAAACAATTATTAAAAATTCCAATGATTGTAATGATTCGGGTACATGGAAACAATGAATTTATTTTCACTCCAGAAGAAATTGCAGCAATGATTGAAAACATTAAAATCTGTAAACAATTAAAAGTTGCAGGAGTTGCTATTTCTTGTTTAACACCTGATAAAAAAGTAGATATTAAAACCGTTAAAAAATTACTTAAACATTGTGAAGGATTGGAAACTCATTTCTTAATGGGATTTGATCAAATCGAAAACAAATTTGAAGCGATAGATCAACTTGCTAAACTTGGAATCAACCGGATTTTAACAAAAGGTGGAATAAAACCTAATGCGGTTGATAATATGGATAGTTTGAAAGAAATAGTTGCTTACGCAAAAAACAAAATAGATATTGTTATTGGTGGAAAAGTTACTAAAGACAACTATAAACTCATCAAAGAAAAAACAAAGGCTACACAATTTCACGGTCGAGAAATCGTTGGACCAATAGGAGAATAGAATGTTGCAACAAGACGACTGCATTTTTTGTAAAATCGTAAAAAAAGAAATTCCAGCAATGATCATTGGTGAAACTGACCAAGCGTTAGCCTTTTTGGATGTTAATCCAACCGCAGACGGGCATACAATTGTTATTCCCAAAGAACACTACCGGAATTTGTCAATCACCCCGTGACCCATTTTAGATGAAGTGATGCATTTAACATCAGCAACGGCAACTAAATTAATGAAATCGCAATTGGACCCCTGGGGAATAAATTATCTATCTAACGAAGGAAATGTCGCCGGTCAAGAAGTCTTTCACTTTCATTTTCACGTAATCCCAAAATATGCTCAAGGTGAAGGATTTGGGTTTAATACAAAAAAAGTGAACCTGCAAAAAATTGAGCAAGTTCACAAAATGTTAGATCATTAAAAAATATTTAACTAAATACTTGACAGACCTGCACTAGGAATAGGCGGGTCTTTTTTATTGTTAGTTGTATCTTCATCAGTTCGTGAAGATCGAGATGATTTGTCTTCACCAAGATCAACAATTACAGGCTTATCGTCACTATCAATTTTTTTCATTATTTTGTTTACTGAAGCAACATTTTCGACTTCTTCTTTTAGACGTTTTTCACGCAACAACAATTCAACATCAATTTTTAAGCGAGCGTATTTCACAAACCCAAGTCCAGTCACTCCAATAATACAAGCACATGCGAAACTAGCCCACATTAAGTCTCTTAAAACAACTAAAGCATTAGCAACCAAAGCAGGTCCTTGCTGTGTATTGAGTTGCTCAGAAACTGTTGATACATTTAAAACTCCGGCTATAGTCAATACAATAAGGACGATAATTTCAACGGCGAAAATAGCAAAACCGGTAATATAAAATTTAGTGTATTTTTTATTAAAGTGGAATTTTTTATATGGATAATCAGCAAGGAAATATTTCAAATCGAGATAATACAAAAAGATACTTAAAATAATTCCGATGAATGGAGCTGCAAAAATTGCATAGAGGCTAACTCCTCGAGATAACAAATCTCATACAGCAAAATTTATTCCTGTAGCAATTACAAGTAATAAATTTGCAACTAAAACATTATAGTGAGTACGTCAATTTCTTTTCATATGATTATTAGAATTCTAGGTTATTTAATTATTTTGTCAATTAAAGCGTGTAACATTTTTTTAAGCTTAGGATCACCATATTTATCCATCGTAATTAATGATTGGTCAATTAAAACAGCTTTTGGTGTTTGGTGCGCCAAAGATTCAGCATAAACTTCATGTAAAATAGCCTTTAAAACAAGATCTAGTTGTTCGTAAGATCATTTTGAGTTTTTGGTATAAGTTTTAATTAAGTTCACAACCGTATCTAAATTAACGGCAAATGTAGCTACAATTTTTAATTGCCATGGTTCAGTATTTTCAAAAGCCTTAAATTCATTAACAATCGTGTCATAGTCAATCTCTTCACGACATAAACAAGCAAAGATGTATTCAAAAACAGCAACGCGTTTGGCTCAAATTTGTTTGTTATTATTCATTGTTTTAATTTAACAAATCAGTAATGACATTAATAGTTAAAGGTTCAAGCTGAAACTCATTACCAAAAAAAACAAACATAGCGGCTTGTAATTCCTGGTTCATTTCAACTTTAAAATTAGAACATTTCGAAGACAAACTAACGTTTACTTGAAAATTAACCATATGTGAAAATTTAATAAAATCAACTTTTATTAACTCTAATGGTAATTTCTTTTGAATTAAAAAATTTTTAATGAAATTAGTTGTTGTATCTGCTAATGCTGTTTCGGTTATATAAATCGAACCTTGCTGGTTACGAACAATTAGTTTTAAATGATCTTCGTGTTTTAACATCGTTAGTTAGCTCGTTTATCGAATGTTCCGTTTTCAGTATCAATAATTACTTTTTCTCCAGTTTTAATAAATTGGGGAACATCTAATTCATAACCAGTCACTAAAACTGCTTTTTTCATAGCGTTAGATACACTGTTTCCTTGGACAGCATCTTCGGCGTGCTTAACCTCCAAAGTTACTTTATCAGGTAAAGATAAACCTAAGATTTCACCTTCATAAGATAAAACACTTACTTCAACACCTTCAGCAATAAAATTTTTTTCTCATTCAAGCATTTTTAAAGGAACCGAAATTTGATCGTATGTTGTGTTATCCATAAAAGTGTAATCAGTTCCATCTTCAAAAACAAAAGACATTCTTCGTTTATCAACTTGTGCTTGTTCAACTTTATCAGAAATAACTTCAGTTGTAATTGCTCCGGTTCGCAAGTTTTTTACTTTACATTTAACAATAGCCTTCCGCATTGCAGTTTTATTAAAAGAGTTACCTAACACTAAATAAATACTGTTGTTAAAAAAGATTGTGTGTCCGGCCCGAAGGTCATTTGGAGCGATAATGTTTGCCATATTAATAATTTCCTTTCTTACGATTCATGATCTGGCACAATCGGATTCATTTTTTTATTGCCAAGAATGGAAGCATGGAAGCTACGTCGCTTTCTTGGATACTTAATTATTTTTCGTGTTTTAAATCTAACATAGGCATTAAAGAACGGTGCAAAAATTCAAGGCAATCAAGTATATGAAGGACGGCATGGTAATTCGATTATTCGATTTCGTTCTTTTAATGCTTCAATAAATCCTGGAAGCAGCGTATAAACATAAACAACAACTCCAGCACCATTTAAACACATTTTTTTAAGGGTGTTACATCAAGCTTCGAATTTTAAGTCATTTGATCAAGGCATTGATGTTGAATTTCCTGGACGGACCGAAAATCATGTAGCCAATGGTTCACGAATATAAAATACTGACTTCGCTTTAGAAACTGCATTATGATACATAATACAGTCTTGGTATCAAACATTTTCAGTTAAGTTGTTTAAACTATAAAAAAGATTGTTTGAATAAAATTTAGCTAGAGGCTGACTGTGTGGAGTTCGTAATTTTTGTTTTTTGGTGATGAGTCTAGATCTACCAAAAAAAGGATCTAAAACAATCTTATCTTCTCCAGTTAAACAATAAAATGAGCACACAACCATGTCCTCATTTAAATGAACCGAAACTTTGCCGAAGGCGTTTGGTGAAAAAAAGTCATCACTATCAAGAACAGTTATTAATTTACCGTGAACCAATTTATTAGCTTTGACATAGTTTATAACTGACCCCCAGTTACCATTTGTTTTTTTGTAATAAAAAATGTTGTTAGGATATTTTTCTAAATACGTTTGAACTACAAAAGATGTGTTGTCTGTTGATCCATCATCCACAACAACTATTTCTAAATCTTGGTAACCATAATCTTGGTTTAACAGCGAATTGATTGCAACAGGCAAATATTCAGCACAATTATATGTGGGAATGATAATACTGAATTTGTAGTTTAAGTTTGTTGTCATAAAAAAATCTGGTTTCGTATTTTTGCGAATAAAAACTAATATACATGCTGCAATAATGTATTAATTATTATAAGATATTTACAATCATTTATCATAATATAATATCAAAAAGAGACTAAAATGATAGTAAAAAAAGCAAAAGATGATATTTTTGCACCTCTTTTTATTACATTTATCACCTTTGTTACAAGCTTTTTAATATTTCGGATAGAGTAAATAACCACATGGAAAAAAACTTAAATTTAAAGCTCAAGGGAAGTTTTTGATAGCAAAAACCAAACAAACAATAATTATTAAATTGAAAAGACAATCTTTTGAGTAAAATTATTCTGATAAATTTACAGAAATTAACCACATTAAAAAAGAGTCAAATAGAAATAAATAAAACTTTATTTTACAAAAAGGAAAACTAAACTAAATGAAATTCGATGAACAAATAAGTATCCTAAACAATTGATTCAAACAAGCAAATAAAATAGTTTTCTTTAGTGGGGCTGGAATGTCAACAGCAAGCGGAATTCCTGATTTTCGAAGTGATTCTGGCCTTTATAAAAAAAATTATGCCAATATGCCAGTTGAGCAAATACTTTCCCATACAACATTTATAAAAGATACAAAGATTTTTTATAAATTTTATTTTTCTCATATGATATATCAGGATGCTAAACCTAATAATGGTCATTTTGTCATATCTAATTGACAAACAAACAAGGATATAAAAGTGATTACTCAAAATATTGACGGGTTTCACCAAATTGCTGGTTCAAAAATAGTCTATGAACTACATGGCAGCGTACATCGAAACTATTGTGTAAAAAATCATCATTTTTACGATTTGAAAAAGCTCCTTGAAATTCATAAAAAACAAGAGATTCCACTGTGTGAAATTGACAACTCCGTTATCAAACCAGATGTAGTACTATATGAAGAAGGCCTTGATAACCAGTGTATAGAAGAATCAGTAAAAGCCCTAATGGAAGCAGAGTTATTAATAGTTGGTGGAACCTCATTAACTGTCTATCCTGCTGCTGGTTTAATTAACTACACTTCAAGCAAGTGTAAACTAATAATTATTAACAAAACTTACACCAATGCCAGTTGCGATTTACAAATAAATGAAGATTTAGTAAAAACTTTAAGCAATATTAAGTAAACACCAATCCGATTATTTACATATACAATTTTATTTCTTTTCAATCGTGTGATAGGTCCACAAGTTTTTAATAAAACGGACTACACCACCATTGTTATTATCTGCAGGAGCAACAAAAGTTGCTTGTTTTTTAACAAAGTCAGGAGCGTTATCAACAGCTACACTATACTTAGCAATTTTAAAAATCGGTAAATCATTACCTCCATCACCAAATACCAAAAATTGGTTGGGTGTGGCATTTCCAAGCATTTTCATAATTTGAGTAAGTCCAGTACCTTTATTTACATTCACATCACCAACATCAATGGAATTTGGTTTTGTTGGTGCAAAAAACAACTGTTTTGAATACTTTTTAGCAATTAGCTCACGAAGTTTATTTGATTCACTAGTACAAACTAGAAATTTTGTGATTCTTTCGTCTCAAATTTGTTCAAATTCAGCGTATCCTTTAATTTTTCAACGAAATTCTGGAGGAATTTTCAATAGTGATTTACGCCATCTATCCACTTGAAAAAAATGATATGGCTCAACATAAATGGCCGATGGTGAATAAGCGTAAAAATTCATTTTTAATTGTCTTAAATCAGATACAAAATTTTTGACTAATTGATCATCTAGATTTTTGGCCCAAACGACTTTTTGGTCTTTCACTAAAATAGATCCATTTGAACCTACAACGGGTAATGTTGGACGTAATTGACTAATTTCATGGCGCATCATGTAAACAGGACGTCCAGTTATAATCGTAAAATCAATATTGTACTTTCTTGACAGTTCAGGAATTTCTAGATTAAACTCATGTAAATTATGTTTATCTGTAATCAAAGTTCCGTCTAAATCAAAGACCCAATATCGAACTTCTTCAATAATTTTTTGTAAGTTTCAATCCATACTATTGATACTCCACTTTTCATAAGTATAACCCACTTGCTGGGGCTTTAAAAACTGCTTTCCCTTTTTGAGGGTTATTTAAAAAACCAAGGCATTCATTTAAACCTATTTTACCACTACTATATTTAACTAAAGCACCAACTAACATCCGGACCATACTTCTTAAAAACCCAGATCCACGAACGTAAATATAAACTTGGGTATTTTTCTGTCTAATTGTAATGTTTGAAATTGTTTTTATAGAGTCCGGACTTGTTGAGGTTGAAAATGATAAAAAATTATGCGTACCAATAAAATACTTGGATAATTGCAACATTTTTTTAAGATCTAAAGAATGATTATATTGTCAAGTTGTTTCATACTCAATGGGATTAAAAATATTGTTGGTTTCAATTCGGTATAAATAAACTTTACTTTTAACGCTATACCGTGCGTGAAAAGAATCGGGTTTTATAGTTACTTTTTTAGCTACCCATGAATGGTGAAAATTATAAGAGTTTAAAACTTTTTTTGTTTGAGAACACGATATAGTATTTGAACCATCAAAATGAAAAACTTGTTCTCGAGCATGAACACCAGCATCGGTTCTGCCTGAAGCAATTATTTTGATGGGTTCGTTAAAAAGTTTAGTGAGAACTTTTTGAACTTCTTCCTGGACACTTACAATGCCATTTGGTTGGATCGCTCAGCCGTGAAATTTAGCACCATGATATGCTAAAAAAACAACAAAGCGAACTTTTTTAGTTTGTTTATTTAGCTTCGACCGCATTAATCGCATAACCTTGAACTAATCATTCAGGGGTTCCAAAAACATTAAATAAAATTTGATTACTAACTATGTAAATTCCAAGACCGACACAAATCATTAAGAATAAATAAAAAGCCCAATCAATAAAATGAATTTTGAAGACTCGGTAACGGGTTCGAGCAAACCGTGGACTATATGATCGTGCTTCCATCGCATTTGATAATTCTGCTGCATTTCTGAATGCAATTGAAACCATTGGAACAATTAAAGAAATTAAAGCATTCCCTCGTTCTCAGAATTTTCCATTTTTAAAATCAATTCCTCGGGATGCTTGGGCATTTAATATTCGTTGCGATTCTAATAATAAAGAAGGAACAAAACGAATAGCAATACTAATTGTCATTGCTAATGCATTAACAGGCAAACGGAATCATTTTAATGGTGATAACAACTGTTCAATCGCAAAAGTTAATTCAATTGAAGTGCTAGTTGATGTCAAAATTGTAGCCAATAAAATCATCATATAAATTTTTTGGGTAATAAATAAAGTCATAACTAATGTACGGATTGACAATGCATATCCTGCAAAATGATAAATGGGAACGATTGTAACAGTATTTGTATTGGAATTAATAGCCACATCTAGACCTTTTAATTCAGCACCAGCTACGCGTGAAACAATCATTTGAAAATTCTCGAGATTAACCACACCATTAGATCTTGGCAAAATGACATTAGGATAAGCTGAACCTAAATCTGCTAAAAACTGGTTATAACCAGCTGCTCCAACATAATTGTGAACCCCATTAAACGAAGTGGTTGCAGCTTGTTGAAATGTAACTGAAATGGAATCTGATCCAGGTAAATGAAAACTGTTTGCATTAAAAAAATTAGTGCCATCGAAAATATTGGAAAAAGAAACATCTTGATATGTTCCAATTGGAGTAAAAAAACCACTTTTGATAATACTTTCAGGATTAGACATGTCTAAATTGATGGTGCCAGGATTGCGATAAGTAAACCAGTTAATAAAGAATAAAATCAAGAACATAAAAATAATAGATTTTATTGTTGAGAAATAAATTCTGCCTGGCAATTTAGCTAAAAAAAATAATCCACTAACAATTAACCATACAATCACTTGGACAATTAGTCCAACAGGAATAAAAATTAATATTACAAAACTGATAAACATTAACATTTTCAACGCTGGATTCATCCGGTGAATTATCGAGTTTCGTGAAATGTATCCATTAATAAAATTATTCACTAGTTGGCTCCTAAAATGTCGTTAATATGTGCCGCTAATTCTTCTACCGTACGGGGTCTTGTTTCATACAATTTTTTGAACTTATCGTTTTGACTTGCTAATTGGTTAATGACTTTAATTACTGGCGGAGGTTCAATTGAAGTTTTTGATAATAAATCTTGATTTGTAAAAATTTCATATGGTGTTCCGTGAAATAAAACTTTACCCTTAGAAAGCATCAAAATTTCATCTGCTACTTCTAAAACTCGTTCCATTTGGTGTGTTATTACGAATAGGGTTTTATCAGCTTTTTTAGCATCTAAAATAATATTCATCATTTCTCGCTCACCATCAGGATCTAATCCAGCTGTGGGCTCATCAAAAATAATCATTTCAGATTCGATTGCCAAAATTCCCGCTATCGCAACACGGCGTTTCTGTCCTCCAGACAACTCAAAGGGACTTTTTTCTAAATAACTTTGATCTAAACCCATAATTTTTAAATACTTTTCAGCTAATTGATATCCTTTTTGCTTAGTCGATCCCAAAGCGATTGGACCAAAAGCAATATCTTTTAGAACGGTATCTTTAAAAAGTTGATATTCAGGAAATTGAAAAACCATCGATATTGTTTTTCTCAATTTCTTGAATTCTTTAATTTTTCCTCGTTTATCTCCAACGTAAATGTTCCGAACCCAAATATTTCCATACTTTGGGACCAAAAGACCATTAAAGTGCGTCACTAAAGTCGACTTCCCACTTCCAGAATCTCCAATAATTGCATAAACACGATTTTTCTTAAAAGTAAAATTAATCCCATTAAGAGCTGTGAAAGCATCTGGGGTATTTTCGTCGAAAATACATTTTAAGTTTGCTACTTGTAAAACTTCATCACCAACTAATGGCGAAACTAATTTCGACTTCTTTAACATGATAAAATACTCTTTATTAATTTTTGCAGATCAAGTGTTGGTCTGATTGCAGGATGTTTTTCAGCAAGAGCTTTACCTAAAGCTAAAGTAAAAGGAATATCCAGACGAATTTCCCGTAAAAATGCTTCATCTTCAAAAATTTCCGATGGTGTTCCGCTGCGGACCAAATTTCCATGATTCATAACTAAAACCCTATCGGCATTTATAACCTCTTCCATATCGTGGGTAATCGAGATTACTGATTTACCAGTATTTTTCAATGTAACCATAAACCGTTTAATATCAAGTTTTCCTTTGGGGTCTAGCATAGATGTTGATTCATCAAACAAAATAACATTTGGATTAATGGCCAGAATCGATCCAATAGCGACTCTTTGTTTTTGCCCACCAGACAATTTATGGGGTTCAAATTTCAAAATGTTTTCAATCCCAACTTGTTTAGCAACACTATGAACAATTTCGCGCATTTCATTGCGGGGGAACTTGCGATTTTCAAGACCGAAGGCAATATCATCTTCTGCGGTAATTCCAATAAATTGGTTATCCGGATTTTGAAACACAATACCAACATTATCCCGCAAAAATTTCAAATTATCTTTAGTTACAGGGTGGCCGTAAAGATAAATTGTTCCCGAACGAGGTTTTAATAACCCAGTTAAAAGTTTAGAGATAGTAGATTTGCCAGATCCGTTATGACCAATTACACAAACATACTCTTGCTGATATATTTCAAAAGAGACATTTTTAACTACTAAAGCTTCATCATAACCAAAACAAACATCATCAAAACGAATGGCTACAGGTTTATTGATATGTTCAGACATTAAAAACGTATTCCCTTTCTTTTCAAAGTGGCAATCTTCAGATGCTATTGATAAAGTATATTATATAAAATAATATACATATACAAAATAATTACACCTGACCGCAGGTGTTATTTTTATTGATAACACCATTAAAAAAATTAAGAGTTTTTATAATGAAAAACTAAACTCAGTTCCATTTAAAAGCACAGAAAACAAATGAATAACTTATAAAATAATCAAGTAATAAACACGGGTTATATTACAGTAGCAAAAATGATATTTACAGCAAAATAATAAACCAAAAATAAAACAATTTGTATTCTAAAATAGATTTATTAGCGAAAAAAGTTAATTCAAAACAGTTGACCAAAGGTTTAATTTTTGTTCTTAATTTCATTCCGAAAATAGACACAAACACGATATATCATTCCCTTTTTAATCAGTGATAATTTTAGTGTGCTTATGCGCAATAGAAATTTTTAAAGAGGGAAACTATGGAAAATATTCATTTCAAAGCAAAAAATGCAGACATCATTCAAAAGAGAATTAAAAATGTCTTATCAATGTATGAAAAATTTGATTGCGATGTAATTTTTAATGAAAAAGAAAAACTAAAAGTTACAATAACTTCAGATTATATGATCTTTCAAGACGGTTTAATTAACGGAGAAATTAATATGACATTAGAAGATTTAGCGAAGTTAATGCAAGCTGGATTTAACAAATTAGATAGTAAGATCGAAGAAACTGAAAATCGACTTAATACTAAGATTGAAGAAACAGAAAATCGGCTTAATACTAAGATTGAAGAGACAGAAAACCGACTTAATACTAAGATTGAAGAAACTGAAAATCGACTTAATACTAAGATTGAAGAAACTGAAAATCGACTTAACAAAAAGTTAGACTTTCACGAATCATTGTTTAAAGAACATGGTTGAATGTAAGTTAACTTAAGTCTAACAATTATATTTTTTGAATTGATTTAAATCTGATCATTAATGATGTCCAGAATATGGCACATAAAGAGATCAGGAAAATCAATAAACATTATGTGAGTCGCTTTTGGGAAAACAAAAGTATTCAACCCCTTGATTTTTTTGGATAGATGCTTCGTCGTTGGTTTATGTGGAACCATAATATCATTTTCGGCTGTTATTAAATAAGCTGGACTTGTAATTTTGCCGTAAGCCTGTGTAACTTTTTTAATCGAGGCAATAGAAGCAAGACTACGAATTAAAACATTCATCGCTTTCTGGTGACGTGTAACAAATTTTGCCAAAATTTCGGCTCGCTCTTTGGTTCGTCTTTTCATAACTACTTTATTATTAATTAGTTTCGGATTTTGCAAAACTTTTAAAGCAACAAAACTTTTAATATTGATGCAACGCAAATTATATGGTGCGATTAAAACTAATTTTTTTACTACATTTTTAGGTAAGAGGGTTTCAGCAATTGCAACAATTGCCCCGCCCATACTATGACCCATTAAGTAAATCCCTTTAAGACCTTTATTAATAATCCAATCAGCAACTAATTCAGCGTAAGAACAAATATTCAGTTCTTTATCATCGCAGGGAAGATCATTATGCCCTGGTAAAATGAATTCGTAATAATTAAAATCATCTAAATGTTCATATAAGATGCTAAAAGTCCCTTGGGGTGCAGCTAATCCATGACACAAAACAATGGTTGGGGCCTTAGGATCTTTTGCTTGATGATACAAAACTATGAGTTTTTCTTTGTATGTACTAGTATCAGTAAAAAACGATTTGCTATCTCCGTCGTTAAAAGAGATAATTTCATCTTCATACGAGAGCGTTTTCTTTGGTGTTAATGCTGTCATCGTCTCTCCAAATTTTAAGTTAACATATTTTTATTAATAAGATATATTACATCATAATAAAAAAAATAACTGAAAATCACCATAAAAGCGATCTATTGTTATCAATTACTATGTCTTTGCAAACCAAAAAATACCGTAATAATTTATCATTAAAAGCAATTAAAAAGAAATCATAACAATACTAAAATGTATTAAGAGGTAAGTATGATCGAAAAAATAGTTTTAGCTGGCGGATGCTTTTGGGGTATTCAAGAATATTTTTCAAGAATTAAAGGGGTTATTAAAACTGTTTCTGGATATGCTAATTCAACTGTTGATAACCCATCGTATCAATTGGTATGTTCGGGTAGAACCAACGCAGCAGAAGCTGTCGAAATAAGTTATGATCCGAATGTTGTTTCACTTAATGAGATTTTAGAAAAAATGTTTAAAGTAATTGATCCAACTGTTATGAACCGCCAAGGGAACGATCGTGGAACTCAATATCGCACAGGAATTTATTGAATTAATAATGCTCATGCTCAAGAAGTTTACGATTTTATTTCAAAGAAACAAAGTGAGTATTCTCAAAAAATAGTCACTGAAACAATCCCTTTGAAAAACTTTTTTGATGCTGAAGAATATCACCAAGATTACTTAAAGAAAAACCCTGGTGGATACTGCCACATTAAATTAGATTAACTAAAAGAAAGAAAATCAAGATGGCCGCAAAAATAACAATTTTAGGGACTGGAGCGTGGGGAACATCACTTGCTAATGTTTTATTAGAAAATAAACATGAAGTAGCAATGTGGGGAATTGATGAACATGAATTACAAGATCTAGAACAACAAGTAAATACCAAATATTACAGCGATAAAAAACTTTGTCGGAAACCGCACCTAATCACAAACGATCTTAAAGAAGCAGTTAATTATTCAGAAATTATTCTTCTTGCAATACCTAGCAAATTTTTACCTAATATTTTAGAACAAGTAAAGAAAATACTAAAGAACCGAAAAGTAATTCTTGTTAACGTAGCAAAAGGGATTGACCCTGCAACTAAGACTTTTTGATCACAAGTAATCAAAAAGATTTTTTCTAAAAACTTAATTGGACTAGTGTCCTTATTAGGCCCGTCATTTGCTGTGGAAGTTTTTGAAAAAGAACTGACCGTTATCAACGCAGTAGGTACTAATGAAAAAGCTGTATCAACAATTGTCAAAATATTTAGCAATAATTATTTCAAACTCGTTCCATTAAAAGATGAAGTTGGAGCAGATTTATTTGCGGCTTTAAAAAATGTAGCTGCTATTGGAACAGGAATTGTATATCAATTACATCACTCCATTAACACGCGTTCAGCTATTGTCGCTTGTGTTTTTAAAGAAATAGCTGAAATTTATCAAAAACTCGCAAAGAAAAAACAGCTTCCAGTTATAGGATTTGAGCTTTGTGCGATTGGAGATTTAGTGCTGACTTGTACAAGTGAAAAATCACGTAACTTCCGGTTTGGTTTACAAGTTGGAGAACATGGGGTTAATAAGGCTTTAAAATTAAACAAATTAACAGTTGAAGGCTATCTCAGTGCTAAAATGATATATGACATTTTACGTAAAAACAAAATAAAAGCGCCAATCATCGAACAGATTTATGGCGTTTTATATCAAGCTAAAGATCCTGAAAAATTTGCAAAAGTAATAACGAAAAGTTAATTAAAAAGGACCGTGCTTCTTTTCAAATTCATATTCAGATTTAATCATGTCAGCTAAAGATTTTAAAGGTTTTCACTTTAAAATTTTGCTGGCATTTTTATTGGATGTTAATAAGACCTCAGGGTCTCCGGGTCGACGTTTTGCTTTTTTAAAGTTAACTTTTATTTTTAAAACTTTTTCAACTTCTTTTAAGCATTCTAATACAGTGTAGCCTTTGTTAGTTCCCAAATTAGCAATGATTGTTTTTTTGGCTTTTTGCAAATAGTCTGCAGCTAATAAATGAGCTTTAGCTAAATCAACAACGTGAATATAATCTCTAATGCACGAACCATCACGAGTGTCATAATCGGTTCCAAAGACACTAAGTTGTTCTCCTTGAAGAACTGAGCGAATAATTCGCGGTAATAATAATGTTGTATTTTTATTAAAAATTCCTAAATCATAATTATCACTAGCACCAGCGACATTAAAGTAACGGAAAATTACGGCTTTAATACCATATGCAACTTCTGCTGCTTTAATTAAATATTCACACGCTAGTTTAGATGAGCCATATGGGTTAATCGGATTGGTTACATCAGTTTCAGCAACTGGAATATTTTCGGGCATTCCATAGGTGGCAGCAGTAGACGAAAAAATTAAACGAGTGATGTTATTTAAGCGCATCGCTTTTATGATATTAATCATTCCACCAACATTATTTTCATAATATTCAACAGGCATGCTAACTGACTCTGAAACTATTATTTTAGCTGCAAAATGCATTACAACATCTGGCTTGAATTTTTTCATAGTTTCGTTTAATTTTTTGAAATCTAATTGATCTGCAAGAACAAAAGCTGCATTCTTTGGAACGCTACGCTTTGATCCCGTAGATAAATTATCATAAACTAAAACTTGATTTTTTTTGTCTTGAGATAACAAAAAAGCAACATTTGAACCGATATATCCGGCTCCACCAATTAAAAAGTATTTCATTCCTTAATCTTCCTTATCTAAATCAAAATCTTCTAAAATTTGTTTTGTTTGTTCTGAAAAATCATGAGTCTGTAAACTATTAGTGATTGATTCTAATTTTTGGTAGTACTCAGAATTATTCATTAAGTGATCGTGATAATCAATTAAATCAGATGGCAACTCACTGCTATTTGAATTAATTTCATCTGAATCATATAATAATGGTTCAGTAGCTGAATTATTTTTTTGTTCTAAATAATTTAATTCGTCTAAATCGGCAATTTTTGAAGAATCATAGTTTGGAGTAAAATCACTAGTTTTAAATTCTAAATCTCGACTCTTCAATTCGTTAAATAAATCATTCGTATTATTCAAATCAGATTTGTAACGATCGATTTCTTCTAATAATGAAGCTTGAGAAATGTTCATATCAGTTATTTCTTGTGTTAATTTAGAAGCACGCGCATCTAATTCTTTGGTTTTGTTTTGATAATCATTCGCATTTAACAAATGTGAATCTTTCTTCAGTATTCATTCTGGTAAATCAGATTGGTCAAATGGAATCTGACTTGATGAAGAAGTAGTTTGAACTTCATCAAGCCCATTAGTTTTGATTGACTGAGAATTCTTTCATTCGCTTTCTTGATAATTTACTAAATCAACTTCAACAGGACTAGTAGAAATTCGCTTTGTCGGAGCACTTTGCTGGCGTTGATAAAACGCTTCGATTCGACTAACTTCTAGTGGTTTAATATATTTTAAAAATAAAGCTTCACCATTCTTGGTAGCACTAATTTGTTCAGATAACGAATCATCATCCTCGTTGTAAACATACAGACCAACATTAAAGGTTTTGGGTGGTTGTTTACTTCAGTAATTAAAAACTAATTTAGCAGTTTTTAATAATTCGTTATTTCCCACTACGATAAAACAATAATCTACATAATTGTTTGGTCCATTATTATCATCAATCAACTTAGTTAAATTATCAAAGTCTTTTTTAGTGTCAGCAAAAATATAACCTGTAATAGTTTTAAGTTCAGGATCATATACAAGCATTTCAAAAGTTACTTCAGTATTAGCAATTGTATAATTGCGTAACATTCAGGTTCCGTCTGGGGTTAGTTGAATTTTCGGTGTATTGTTATCTTCCATAATTTGCTCCTAATGCCGGTTTTTAGCTCGACTGATTTCTTCAATAAATCGGACATAATCGTAATTTGAAGAAATACTGAAATTGGTTGGTTCTCCATAAACAACAGAAACAGAATATTCTTTGTACTTCAAAATTGCTGAACAAATATCAGAAAAAGCCGCGTCTGAATAATCTTCTATTAACTGTCTCATTCATCCCAATCTAAAAGTTTGCGGGGTTTGAATATTAATTGTGACATTTTTTGACAAAGTTTGATTTAGTTTTTCGTTTGTACTTAAAGCTATTACTTCTGATGAATGCAAAGCTAAAGTAGCAGCGCCTGCGTTTCGTTTAGCTGCTAATACCACATTGTTGATACTTTTTTTACTAACTAGTGGTCGAGAAGCATCTACATATGTCAAAAAAACATTTTGTTCATTTCCAAATTCTGCATTGGCAAATTTCGCCGCTAGCAAGGCTGATTGAAAACGATTCAATTCACTAGGAATAACCTTAACAATTGGGTGATCAGTGTACATTGATTTATAATCAGAAATACTATCGGCAGGAACTACTAAATAAACACGGGAAAATAATCCGGTTTGTAACATAGTTTGCAAACTAAATTCATATAATTGCACATTTTTGTAAACGTGGATAAACTGCTTTTTAATATCACGATACTTAAAGCGGCTCGATTCTCCTCCGGCTAAAACAATTCCTACGTCTCGCATTATTCATCACTCTTTGTAAGTTTCACGATGATTTTAAGTAGTTCTTCTAATATCTTAGAAGTAATAGCAATCCTGTTTTTATTACGTCCTTCGTCTTTAAAACGAGCCTCATATTCATAAGCTTTGTCAATCATAATAATACAAAAATAAACAAGACCGACAGGATGCGCATCTACCATATCAGGACCTGCTACTCCAGTAACTCCAATTCCGATATCAACATTAAGATTTTTAATCGCACCAATTGCCATTTCTTTAGCAACTTGTGCAGAAATAATTCCGTATTTAGAGATGGTAGTCTCTCTCACATTCAACAAACGAACTTTTGCTTCTTTACTGTAAGCAACCACGCCTCCTTTAAAAACATTTGAAGCACCAGCTGCACCAACTAATGTAGATGCAATTGTTCCCCCGGTTACTGATTCGGCTGTGGCTAAAGTCAGTTTTAACTTACTTAACTTATCAACAATAATATCTTTAAAATCTAACATTTTTTTAACTCCGCTTTCTAACTTGGACGAGTTTTTCTTGGTGGTGTTTCAAAACCCTTTAAGGTGTTTTGAATTTTTATCATTGTGCTTATTTTAAAATAATATATCGCTCATGACAAGACTGCAAAAAATAATGCAATTCAATACAAGAGCATTTGACCCAACCAAAATCAAATTTGACTATTAACTGTAATTAACTGGTTATCGTTCATTCCGAAAATAAATAACGTAAAAATTATTGCCAACATTTGGAAAACTGTCTTCAGTTTTCCATATATATTGGCGGCAACAACAACGTTATAACGCAACGCAAACATTCTTAAACCGTCCATTACAATATCACGAACGATGAATACTACAACTAAACCAAAATGAACATACCCTAAAGCTGCTAAAGTTATTAATAAAGAATTTACTAAAACCTTATCTGCAATTGGATCCCATAATTTCCCAAAATCTGAAATAACCCGTCATTTTCTGGCTAAATAACCATCCAGTCAGTCAGAAACAGAAGCCAGAATAAATAAAATTGCCGCAATTACAAATCCAACACTAATAGTATATGTACCAGCATTAATTACTGCTAAATTAAATGTGTATGCAACTGGAGTTTGAGACGCTACTAAAGCAACGACCGGAATAAACAAAATAATCCGGACTATTGTCAAAATATTAGGGATTTGATTTTTAAATGAGCGATGCCGCTGTGAAGTTAGAATTCTAATTGTCCATGACTCCGTGGGAATGGAATAACATCACGAATATTATCACATCCAGTTAAATACATAACAAAGCGGTCAAAACCTAAACCAAAACCAGAAGATCGATAGTATCCGTATTTTCTTAAATCAATATACCATTGAATATTATCAATATCCATCTTTAATTCATTACAACGACGCATCAGTTTTTGATAAGAATCTTCCCTTTGACTTCCTCCACATAATTCACCAATTCCAGGAACTAATAAGTCTGTTGCAGCAACAGTGTTGCCATCTTCATTTTGCTTCATATAGAAAGCCTTAATTGCTTTAGGATAGTTCATAATGAAAGTTGGACTATTATAAACCTTTTCACAAATATATCTTTCGTGTTCTGTTCCTAAATCCATTCCAAAGAAAATGTTGGAGTTGTCAAATTTAACTTCATTTTTTGAAACAGCATTCTTTAAGATGCTAATAACTTCACGGTATTCAACCCTCGGAAATTGGTTGTTTACTACATTTTTTAAGCGATCAATTAATGCTTTATCGATGTTGTTATTACAGTACTCAAGTTCGTCTTTAGCGTATTTAAAAAGATAAACAATTGAATGCTTAACAATCTGTTCCATGATGATTGTTAATTTCTTTAAATCAATAAAAGCGATTTCTGGTTCAATCATCCAAAATTCTGCTAAATGTTTATTTGTATGTGATTTTTCGGCTCGGAAGGTTGGGCCAAACGTATAAACCCGTTTATAAATTTGGGCATATGCTTCACTAGCCATTTGCCCAGTTACAGACAACAACGTTTTTTTGTTAAAAAAATCTGGCCCGTCTTGAATTTCAAAGGCTTCTCCAGCTCCTTCAGCGTCATTTGAAGTCATGATCGGAGCATTAACTAAAACAAAACCATTATTTTTAAAAAATTCAAAAATTGAATTAGACAATTCGTTTCGAATTTTCATAATGCTATAGAACTTATTAGTTCTCGGACGCAAGTGAGCAATTGTTCTTAAAAATTCGTTACTATGATGCTTTTTTTGAATAGGGCACGAAGCATCAGCTTCTTTTAATATTTCAATTTTAGTTGCTTGAATTTCAAAAGGTTGTTTACTTCCTTTAGTGACAACCAATTTTCCTTCAACTAAAACACTTGAATTTAAAGTTGCTGCTGCAACGGTTGCATAATTAGAAATTCCTTCAAGTTTATACACAACTTGCACAGTGTTTAAAGATGAACCATCGCTAAACCCAATGAATCCAATTTTTCCACTTTCTCGATTAGCTCTAATTCAACCTACTAAGCAAACAGTAGCGTCGCTCAATTCTTCATAATTTTTTCAAAGTTTTTTTGTTTCAATAATTTCCATAAAATTACTTTCGCGTAGTATTACTTGTAATATTATATAAGTAATCATTCACATAATCACAAGAATGTTCAAAGCATACTGCATTAAATCCAAAAAATTCTTAAAAATTAAGACAGTAGCTTCGTAATAATTTCAAGATAAAACCCAGATTGAATGTTCTTTTACATTAAATAATTGGCAAAATAAAACACCATTATATTTTTGTTACTCAAAATAAAGGACCGAATTAATCATTTTCTAAAGTTGCTATTTTTTAGTTATATACTTTAATACAAGATAAAAGTTTTTGGAAATAACTATGGAATGATTAAAGAATTATATTAAATGTCCCACTTGTCGGGCCTTGGTCAAAAAAGATCAACCAACTTATGAATTTAACAACAAAACAATTTGCCAAATTTGTAAAGATAATTTAATTACAACTCCTCAAAATACACAATATTTTACTCTTAACCCGAAGGACCCTAATAGAAGAGTCCCATTATCTGAAATTAAAGATTACTGAATGCAATTTCGGCTTGAATCAGTAGATCAGAATTTAGTAGATAAATTAATTTCTATTGGCGTTAGTAAACTGGTTTTTTGAAACAAAAAAAGTTATTTTATTCCACCGGGTTACGCTTTTCTTCCACTATGTTTACACACGTTGAATTATTTAAATAATTTTTTTCAATCACCAACCTTAAAATTAATTATTCAAGATTATCAAAATGATTTCAATATCTTTCTCACGAAAGCAAAAGAAAATAAAAATCCCGATTTAGATACTGAACAAAAAATAGCTAGTCAATGTATCAAACAAGGAAGCAAAATTATTGTTTGAAAAAGAAGTCAAAAAGAAAAAATCGCAACAATTTGCGATGGAATACAATCGTATCGGAAAGTTGTTATTATTTTAGACAACAATGAAAATTACCTTGATTGAAACTACTACTTAATAAAATACACGAAACGCCATGACGTTTTATCGATGTTAGAAAATAATCAAAAAGATTTATTCGAAAGATCTGATTTATTAAATCAATTTCAAAATCAAAATTCAGGAATCTTGCTTATTACAAAAAAAATCTATAAGAGAATTTTAAAAGAAGCTGATGAGTGAGGTTGGATTTATTTTGATTCTAAAGACCCCAGAGAAGAAGTATGCATAATTTATGATGAGGCAGAAGATCTTTTAAAAGAACAATCTTTTTTTATTGATAAGTTAAATATCCCAAATCCAGATTTTCGAAAGAACCTGATCCTTTTTATAAAACGACCGATTGAAACTTGAGTAGCTAAATATTTAACTTTAGTTAAGTTAGTTACATTATGAAGCAACGGCCCTTTAGATGTGAGTCAAAAATATTTTTTTCATTACAAGTATAATCAAGAATTAGAAAAAAACCGAATATGGTGAAATGCGAGCTTCAAGAGCCAAAGAATGAAAAAGTTTTTTGGCTAATTTTGTATACGAAGTTTTCGAAAAAATAGAATTAAAAAAGAAACTGGAAATCATTAATTATCATTTGGTGTTAACACCACTACAAGATTTATTATTTGATGCATTTTTTATTAAGGGAATACCATTCCATGATAATTATTGAGATAGTCTACACATTCGAAATAGTGTTGGTCTTAGTCCTTTATTAATTGGGGCTAGAACTACGCCTGACGATGAAATTATTTGAGTTTTTTTGAGAGACTATTTATCCAAAAACAAAGATGATCAAATTGTAATCTACTGCCGGAATAAAAAATATTTGGAATTACTAACAGAGCGACTTTGAAAATATGGAAAAACTTCTCAATATTTCACAAAGATGAATAAGCTTAAATGCTTTACTGCGATTAAAAACTTTGAAAACAAAGATGCCCGCTTCTTGCTTTGTGATGCGATCAAAGACAATGATCATTTGCTAAAGTTTGACCATGCTAATACAGTAATATTATTAGACCCAAAAGCCTATTTTCATAGTTATTATCTTGATGATGACGGGTCAGAATATCCAACACTTAAAAGAAGAATTATTCATAAACTTAATATTTCAAAAAGAAATGCAAAAGAAAGCTGTAAATTAATCAATTTACTAATTCAAAAAGATTTTGATAATCTTGAAAAAGCAAATTTGACATTTAAAGAAAAAGAAGCATTTTTAGAATATCTCCACGAAAGAATTAAAAAATATCGTTCGATTAAAAATACTTATGCCATCCAGATTTGCTTAAGCTGATTCATATTTTTAATAGACCAAAATAATGTTATGAATAATTTGGAGTTTTACTTGTTCACAAATACTGATATAGATTATAAAGAATCATGCTATGGATTAAGCCTACAAACTAAGTATCTGAAAAATTGAACCGATGAAAATAATAAACTTAATTGTTTTGTTGAATCTATTGCTTACAGTGAACGCTTTTTTGACTATTCAAATTATTATGTAACCAATTATTTAAGAAGTGTTCTGAATCCAAAACAAAAAATCGATTCAACAAATAAACAAGAAGACGATAGCTCATTTTTATATGAGACACATTCAGAACTTACTGATGACATTCTTTATGAAACAAAACAAATTTATTGGAATCCATCAGATTCACAAAAAAGACAAGAAGATGATTTTAATCCACCTAAAGTGACTCTTAAAGATCTTGATAAAATGTTTCTTAATTTTATGATCAAAAAAATCACAGGATAAAATACTAAATTCCCATTAAGAATTAAGATTAAAAGTTTTAATTGGATTTTTAGGATCTTTCAGAATTTGCTCTAATTCTAAACGAATGTTCATTCTTCCTAAAGATAATACATTAGATTTAGAATATGGATCTAAACCTACGAAACTTTGAACTAAAGAATGGTCTGATCCACCAATTTTAGAAAAAGCATTTAAAATTCCAAAATTGTTGAAATTGGCATCAATTACCATTGAACCCGAATTTCCCGGATTTGCTGTATCACCAGATTGGATAAAAACTGTACCAGCAAGAGCTACTGTCCGTCATAATCCTGTATTTTCGTTTGAAAAAATTTCATCAAAAGGAAAATTATTTCAACCCGGGTTATATTTACCACCTATGGCATATTCTTTATAGTATTTATCCCAAATGTCTTTGTTATATTTTTCATAATACATTTGAATACTAGATCCAGTTCCTGAATCACCATAAGTTGGGTCCATTGTGTAAGTAGAAGTATTGTTTGAAACCCGATATGAAAATATTCGGTTAATTCCATTCAATGAGCTTGCTCCTGGGTATCCAGCAACATATGTTGCTGTTCGATCATCGGTTCTAGGTGTTGCACTCATAGCATTAAATCACGATTCTTGAGTCTTCCGGTCCTTGTGTAAAATATCATATAGTGGTTTTCAATCACGTTTTAAATCTGAAGATTTAAAAGTCATTTTCAGCAACATTAAATCTGATCCGATTAACTGGTTAGTATACGTTCCAACATTAGTTTCACGTTTAACTCCACCGCCATTAAAACCGACTTGAGCACCAGCATTCCGGTCAATATGACCGATTGTTTCGCTTGGAGCATAAATAATGCTCTTAATGAAATTATTTCGGGATTCTACTAATCATGAAGGACTTTCACTAGTAAAGTTAAATTCATTAATATCATAAGTAGATTTCATCGTTTGGGATGAACTTCTTCATTCAGTATTACCTTTATGATAGTCAACACTGATATTAGTTACCGGATTTCAAATATTATCTCCATAAAGGATTTGATTAGCATATTTATAACCGTCAGTATTAGCTTTAGAATCATTATCTCCAGAAGTCCGAATATCAGATGATGGGATGTTATTAACAGTTGAATAATCATCATTAGCAGGGCTAAAACGATTCCAAGTAAAATTATCAAAACCTGAATTTGCTAACCAATATTTTTGTTTGGCTAATGCCGCTTGTGTTTTTTGATTTTGCTTAGGAATCAAGTTATTTTTTCAATCATTTCAATTTGCTAATAAATCAGCTTTTTCTTTTTCAGAAATCGGTAAATCTTGATATTTTTGTTCAAAGTTATCAGTTGTTAAAACTGGTCTACCTGCATAATACTTATTATTTAAATTAGGTAAAAAAGAAGAATTGGCTCAGGCTGAAAGAGTCGCAAAACCAGAAGCGTCGGGAAATCCATTATAATTAAAACCAGAAACAATTGGATCAGCTCCAGCAAAACGACCAATGTCTGCAACGTGTTTATTAGTTGCCATAATAAACGAATACTGTTCTTGATCCGCAGCAGGATTTTCTTGTTCTAGCGGAGATAAAATCCGATCAACAATCCAACTTGTACCTCCTGAAATTTGTAAATTATCTAAACGCCGACCGCTATCGTTGTTGGTAAAATAGGTATTTCAAAACGATGGACTTGTTTTTTCTGTTTCGGCTTTGCTATTTCAATTGGCAATATTGCTTTTAATTTGCTGATAGCGGCTAGATCAAGGATTACTATTGTTATATCCGCCATATGTTCATTTTAAGGAAATGGTTTTATCAGCAATTGTCTTAATGTAATCAAGATTAGTTTTCAATCCAATTAATTTAGGTGTTAAATCAATTTTGAAAGCTTTTTTAGCATTAGCTTGTTCATAATAAACATAAAGTTTAATAACGCCTGTATCGTTATTAATTCCATCGTTATTGTCAACGTAAAATTCAACATTTGTTAAACCACCAGGAACTGTTTTAAATAATCTTAATTGGGATTCTTCCTGGTTTATTGCCTGTTGAGTTTTATTATCTGAAATTATTGAATTCTTATTAAGACGGATTTCATTACTAAGAGTAATTAGTTTTCAAGCAAAAGATGATGGGTTCTGGCCAATTTCGTTATTTTTTAACAAATGCTTAAGACTGTCTAGATTAAACTGCAAATCAGCTTGATCCATCGAACCTGCAGTCTTTAAAATTTCGGCTTTTTCAAAAGACCCAGGTATTTTACTATCAATGCTTTGTAGCTTATCAATAGTTAATGGTTGTGGCGCTTTGGCTAAATCATTTGGTTCAGATTGACTAATATCTGTATTTTTGCGGATGGCACCTATTTGATAGTTATATCAAAAATTGTAACGTTGCTTATACGGTTGTGAATCCGGGTTTAATTTAAAACCACTCGCAATGATTTCATCGCGTTGATTTACAGCAATATCAAAGTGGTTATGATTTGGATTATATTGTGGGGTGTTTAAATCAGGATTAGGCGTCTTAAAGGCACTAGAATCAAAATTTCCTTCAATTGAACCGTTTTGAGGAGTCCAAGGAGTTTGTGAAGGATCACCATTATAAAGATAATCGTCATTTGCGCCAGGATAAGAAGAAGCAATTTTAGTGTATGAGCTATTATCGTAGTTAATTGATCCATGATCTAGTGATGTAAAAACTTGCGGTTTTGGTTGTGGAGGTTGATTATCACCATTATTTGGGTCATCCGCTGGTTGAATCGATGGATTTTTACTAGAATCTGATGGAGTTTTATCCGTCTGAGAATTAGCAACGCCACAGCTTGCAGCTAGAACCGTAAGAGCAGAAAAACTTATTCCAGAAAGTAGTAATGAAATTAACTTCTTGCGTTTAAAAAATTTTTGTTTTTTTGACGAAGCCATAATGAAATTCCTTTCTTATGGTGATTTGTAATTTGTAAATTGAGAATTTAAATAGAATCAGACACCAATAACTTAGGTTGCTCTGACAACCTAATTATAATTTTTTTTACAAATATTCTAAATAACGGTCCAAAATAGATTTCATAAAAAAAATAGGTGGTAGAGGAAAATTCTGGCAATCAGAATTACTCAATCACCTATTTTTTGACGTTTAAGGTACAAAAAGTACACAAAAAAATCCCTTGATTGTTGCCAATCAAAGGAATTTGTACTATCATTAATTTGTTCAAAAAAAATGAAAGGTTAGTACGATGCAATTTTACATTTTTAAAAAATATCTTAATAATAAATCAATCCTGAAATTTAAAGAAGACGCAAACGAACTTATTAGCGACTTTATAAATCTCGATGAATTCAATATAACTAAAATTCAAAACGAAGATCAAGGACCTGCTAATTTAACAAATTTACAAATAAG
>NZ_JHXT01000015.1 GCF_000687795.1 Mycoplasma testudinis ATCC 43263 | reverse complement strand
GTAACCAAAACCAAATCTAGTTTTGTTAATAATAAAGCAATTCTAAAAATTGTTTATTTAGGCATCATGAATTACGAACGCGACGATAGGCAAATGAAAGTTCGTAATTGGCAAAGTATAATTCAGCAACTCGAAATTCTATTTGATATAGATTTGCAACCAGAATAAATACAAACACTTAATTTATTGTTCAATCTTGACCAAGAGTCAAAGATTTGCGCGTTTAAATAATGATAAAAACGGAAAATTGCGAAAGCGTTTCCGTTTTTTAGTATACTTTTAATAACACGATGTCAATGGTTTCAAAGAAATCTAGACATTAACACACTTAAATCATTACTTCCTTTGCGTAAGCACATTAGGAAAAGTTTTTGATAATTTTTTTTCTGATTTGTAATCTTAAATAAATAATAAAGATGCTTAATTTTTTTACTAAGTTAATTAAAGAATGTTTATTCTATATTTAATATAGAATAATAAGGCCGTTTAAATGAGATTACAATGGAAAATAAATTAGACTTTATTCATACGTTAAAACTTCGTAACCTTCATCCATTCTATATCCAGAATCCTAACAAGATTTTTTTTGAATCTGACTTTCGTCAATATCAAAATAAAGCTTTGTATAAGGGCTTGCTTTCGTCTGTTCAAGACAAAGTGGATAATGAGGATGAATATTTGAATGAAATACTTGAAATCCAAAAAGTTAATTCATTTGAAACCTTGCTTAAAATAATTAACCATTCTGTAAAAAAAATATCTTCAATAGTTGGTTCTAAAGACGTTAACTTGTTTGTTGAAACTCGACGTGATGAAGTAAATGAACCGATTTATACAATTAAAAAAGAAGAAGTAAATGATTTAAAAATTTTGGGTGATAATGTTGCTCAAAGACGTTATACATATGGAATTGATGTTAACCCCGAATCTTACTTAAGTGACTATGTAGAACAATTTCAAATTAGTTTTTATTTAGATGAACGTAATAAGATGGTTTCAGGGTCCATGACTTTAAACTGAGGGAATTATTTAAAAAATAATGCCAACTTTAATGATGTTACAAAAAAAGTTTTTATCAACAGTATGTGTCGCTTCTTTTTTGAAAACGAAGTTAAGAAAAATTCAATGATGAACATGATTCATTTATTTGATGATTTAAAAATCAAAATTGAAAATAATAAAGTTTCAATTGAGAGTAAAATGAAAAAGAATTGAAACAATTATATCGGCCGAAAGCTTATTGATTCCAATAATCAATTAGCATTTACTCAAGATTATAGTGATAATTTATTTAATTCTTTATTTGTAAGTCAAATTATTATGTTGATTATTTATGAAGATTTAAAAGCCTATTTTAAAAGCAAAGATCCAGCCTTATTCATTTCTTTACTTGATGATCATTTAAAAAGTGGTAACGTTCGTGAAATAACTGATTCAAACCGGGATTTTGCCAATTTATTTAAATATGTCAAAAATAAATATATCTATTTTTCTGATATTGATTTAGATGATATTGAAACAGCTGATGACGCGATTGAAGTAATTACAAATGTTGCTAAATACGAAGAACAATCTCTATGAACTTCTGTTCCTTCGTATGAAATCATTCGCCGTTCAGAAACACCTTTTTTTGATGATAACGACGACTTGTTTCAAAATGATAAGAATTTTAAACTCTTATTTTTGTTAACTATGTATCCGCAATTGTTTGGGTTAGAAGTTACTAATAGTAATTTTTCAACATATGCTGAAGTTCTAAACCTTTTTGAAAAGATTGATTTTACTGATTTTGAAATCGATTATGATGTTAAGCATAAAGCTAATAGTTTAGTTTGCGAAAGAAATTATGATTACATTACTTTCATTAATAACGCTTTATCGTTTTTGATTGTGAAAAATGATAATCCAGTTAATTTGAATAAAAACATCTCATTAAAAGATGAAGACGAATACGTTAAAGACCCCAACTTAAAATTAGCTGATAATTATATTTGGGCAATTATTTTTAGTCAAAATCGAATGTGACGATTATATGAGATAGAGTCGTTAACAAAGCAATATAAAGAAAATGCACCAAGTCGTTTAAGATCGTATTTAAATGAACTAAACGCATTACAATATGATGATAGTCATAATTTTTATGGGCTAGTGGAGATTAAAAAAATTGTAGAAAAAATTGATTCCTCAATTGCCTTTAAAAATTCTTCAAAAAACTTTTTACACAAGTTAAATAATGATGACCAGCGTTATGGTAAATCCAAAGAGCGGAAATACTTGACGATTGGAGTCTTAGCAGCAGCAGTTTTTGGAATATTAGATTTTTTTACAGCCGTCTTTACGATCTTGACTGTTCAACCAGAAAATATTGATGGCAGTCTTCGTGATCCCAGAAACATGGTTATTATTGCTATAGGGGCAGTTTTAGCTTTTGTTTTGATTTGTCTGCTGGCTTATGCAGCTATCTCGCGCTTTCTTGAAAAACGACACGGAAATAAGAAGAAATAGAAAGGAGCAGTTATTATGAGTGCTAAAAAAATAAAGAATATCAAAATTAGAAATGTTTATCCTTTTTATATCGATGATGTAAACGACAAATTTTTTATTAGTTTGAACAATCACCCAAATAAAAAATTTGTAAGTAAAGTCTTGCCAAAAATTAAGAAAAACTTAGTTGAAGATGAATTAGAAAAATTTATTGAAATTGATAATTTAGCAAAGAATGAAAAAGTTTTATTAATGTTGAATTTAGCACTTAAAAAAATTGCTTCAAAGACAGGAAGTATTAATAATGATATTTTTAAAGTCCAAAGTTATGATAAATTTAAAGAACCTTTATATATTCGTTTATTAGAAGAAGATAAAGAAATTGAATTAGTTTCTGATAACCAATCTGAACGGAGATTTAACTTTGTTGTTGATATCAATCCAACTTCATATTTGTTTGATTATATTAAATCGCTTCGATTATCTTTTTACTTGGATGAAGATACGAAAATCTTGTCAGGTGGGTTTGCTTTAACCTTAGTCAATCAAACAAGCGAAGATTTACCATTTGAATCAGTTGTAAGTGAAATTTATTTAACAAGTTTAATTCGTCACTATATTGTTAAACAATTGTATCCGCTTTCTTTAAATAACATTTTGGACTTAATTAGTGAATATGAACCACTTTCTTCACAAAAAATTAGCAAGAAAAGCCAGCCTAAAATAATCTCTAAAAAAAATAATTTAGGCATTGATTTCAAAAATGTAACTGCTAATGATTTAAAGGCCAACTGAACCGAATTAATCAAGCGAAAATATCTTAATTTTAAGCCCACTTTATCTGATGAAGCAAAACAAGAAAAGACAGATGGTTTATTCTTTTCTATTTTGATAACAGCAATGATTTCGCTATCTTTATACGAAGAACTCAAAATTTACTTCCGAAACGAAAAACCTGAACTTATTTTAAACATTTTAGATAAACCATCTCAAATTAAAGAAGATCCAAATCAAAATCCTGAACAAGATTTTTTTGAATTAGGTCGGTTTTTAAAATCGAGTTATTTTCGTGATGACATTACTAAAAAACAAGACTTAACAAAGTTGAAATCGTTTGAAGATGTTTTCAGTGTGATATCCGAGCATCAAGCTACAATCGAATATGAGTCGTTTGCTCAACCGTTACCAATTTATGATGTTCAAGTCAGCGATAATACACCATTTGTATCTTCGAAAAAGTTAATTACAGAGGACATGAATAGCCGTCTGATATATTTGCTCACAACGTCTCCTGAACTGTTTGGAATGGATTTGTATTCAAGTTTTTTCATTGGTTTTGATCAATTATTGAACGTATTAGAAAAGAACCGTTTAAATACTAATGTTTCAGAGTCATTTAAAACTAAAATTGAGAACTCACGAGCTGAAATTAATAATAACTATGTAACCTACATATCAAATGCTCCAGCAGTTTTACTTTTAAAAAATGAACAAGTAGATATTTTCAAAAATTATTTTTGAGCCGAAATTTATGCTCAATCAAAATTGTGAATCCGCAACGATATTGAACACGATTTTAATAATGAAAATTTGCAAAAAACTCCGCAATTTTATCGAGATAAAATTAGAGCGCTAGAGCATTTGTCATTTGACTGATATGACGATTTTTACGGGCTTCCGGAAATTCGCGAAATTGTAAAAAAAATTGATAGTATTAGTGATTTAAAAAAATCTATTGATGCGTTAACTAATCGTCTTAAACAAAATGATTCTTTGAATAAAAAAGATAAAGAACGACGGACAATGGTTTATGCGTTTGTTGTTGCATCTATTATTGGTTTTATTAATTTTTTCGGAATGGTGTTTACAATTTTGACAGTAAACGACATTAACGCTGGTCTTACAACAACAAACGAAATAGTTGTAGGTATTACCACCGCTTTGGCAGCAGTATTAGTTTCAATTATTATTTATTTCATAATTTCTCTAATTAAACAAAGGGATAAGAAAAGTAAAAAATAAACTTTTATTTTTTAGAAGTGTTCTTTTTAAATGGAGAGATTCTTTTAGCAGCTAGGATGTTAGATTCCATATTTTGATTTATTGTATATTCTGGTTCAACAATATTTACGCCTTTAACTTCTTTAATTTCATCTTGTAAAATAGTTTCAACGCCTTCTTTATAAGTCATGTCGATTAACGCACACCCAACGCACGAACCTAAAATTTGAATATGGACAATTCCATTCTCAAATTTTAAAAACCGTAAATCGCCGCCATCTTTTTGAATGTAAAAACGAACATTATCTAAAACGTCTAGAATTTCAGCTTCGATTTCTTTTTTGGTTTTTCTTTTAACAGCCATTTTTATCCTTTTATTTTTTGAGTTACTTTTCGTTCTGTGCCAGTTCGTAAACGTTGAATGTTCCCACGGTGTAATCAGAAAACTAAAGCAGTAAGTCCTAAAATCATCACTTCAAAGAAAACAATTGTAGGTCAATCTGTTTGATAAGTTAAATATGTTAGTGAGCCTAAATTAAATCAGTGCATATAACCAAGTCAAGGAATTAAATTTAAAATAGGAAAAATGGCGAATGAAATTAATGAAGCTAATGAAACGTATTTAGTTTTAAGTGCTATTGCTCATCAAACGATAGCAATAATTACGAATCATCAAACTGATGTCGAAAGCAATAAACCAACAGTTGTAGCAACGGCTTTACCACCTTTAAATTTAAAAAATACCGGTCAAATATGTCCAATGATTGATGCAAATGAAGATAAATAAGTTAAAAAATAAATGCGATTAGTGGGAAATGAATTTAAATTGGAACCGAGATAATTTTGAAGTCAAAAGCGATAGATGGCGAGTGTAATTAGAAATGGCAATAATCCTTTGACAATATCTAATAAGCCAACAATTACCCCATATTTCATTCCAAAAACCCTAATTGAATTTGTTGTTCCAGGGTTACGGCTCCCGTGATAGCGCGGGTTTTTACGTAAGAAATATCCGATAATGTCTGCAAACATAACCGATCCAATGAGATATCCTATTACTATTCCTAAAAATACTAATAAAAAAACAGCTACTGCAAAATTCATATTATTTCTAAATCACTTTCATTTTTAGTATTGGTAGATTATAAAGAATTTTGCTGTCGATTGTTGCTTTAAATATCTTTTTCAATTGAAGTCTGATTTGTGAAATAAAAACTGCCTCAATTTTGTGACCAATATCAATTACATTAATCATATGATTTTCTGCATGGACTCAGCTGCTTCACTTGAGATCACCGGTTACAAATAAATCATATTTTTTAATCTTTTGTGGATATTCTATAGCAGCAGAATAATATGATCCTAAACCGAATAAAACTCTTTTTATAAGTGGGTTTTTTATATAGAACAATTCATTCATTTTTATGTAATCAATAAATTCGTGTTCTTTCAATGCATTACAAAAATTTTGTAAATGATCATTAACTGCAATACTGAATAAGCCTTTGTCAAAGTTGCAAACTGATCATTTATGATAATTTAAACTGTAGCAGAAACTTTCAATTAAACCATTTTTAGACAGGTCAAAATTCGTGTGAAGAACACATAAAACAATATGATGTTTTTTTAGCTCGAGTAAGGTCCTTTTAATGAATAAGTCCTTGTCTTTTTTAAGATCCAATGAAAGCGGATGATGTGAAATGATTAAGTTTGCTTTGTTTTCAATAGCTTTTTGCAAACTTGAATTATTTAAATCGGCACAGATTAAAATTTTTTGAAGCGTTTGATTTTGAAATGATTTATTAATTATTCCGCTTGCATCTCAAACGGTTTGCTTTTGCAATGGATAAAGTTTAAGTAATTCTTCGATTACTGTTTTAATTTTGAGATTCATTTAGAAACCTTTCGATGATACATTTTTTAACATATGTGTTATTTGTTCAGTATCTTTGTGCAATTTTTTTTAATTTTGTTATTTCTAATTTTAAATATTTATTAAATAGTTTATTGTCTTTTTGATGCTTTAAAATTGGACCTAGATAGATATCTTCATCTTTAAAAGTTACTATCTTCTCATCTAGATTTTTAGTACATAAAATGATTGTGTAAAAACGATTATCAACCTCAATAATTTTTTCATTTTCAATGAGATAGTTATTTTTAAAGAGTCATTTTCTGAGTTCATCAAGATGTCCTTCGGGTTGCAAGATAAAATGACCAACTTTCTGGATAGGATTGTCTTGCAAAATGGTGATAATGTTAAATGTCCCCATTCCGGCAATAACAACATAATCAGGATTCAATTGTGATGGCAAATTAGATAATCCTTCATTAATGATATTGGCTGTTTTATTAAGGAAATTATGTTGGATTAAATTGTTAATTGCACTTTTTAACGGATCATGTTTATTGTCGATATTAACAATAAAATTAGCGTGTTGCATTTGCAACAACGCTAACGATAAATATCCATGATCACAACCAACGTCGATCACTAAATTTGCAGGCTTTTTGATAAATGAAATTAAATGATTAATTTTTTTCGTCATTTTTTAAGAATGAGCGGAGCTTAGTGTTTTTTGAAGGATGTTTTAATTTCCGCAATGCTTTAGCTTCGATTTGACGAATGCGTTCTCTTGTAACTTTAAATTTGTTACCAACTTCTTCTAATGTCATTGGACCATTAAAGGGTGCTAAGCCAAAACGCATACGTATAATTTGTTCTTCTTTTTTTGATAAAGCATTATTGAAAAGCTCATTAATATGTTCTACTACAATTTTCTTTTCAGAATACTCATCAGGGCGATCCATATCTTGATCTTTTACAAAATCAACAAATTGTGATTCTTCGTCATGACCAACTGGTTTATCTAGAGAAACAGGATCAATGTTTAATTTTCGGATTTCTACTATTTTTTTAGGTGTAAACCCACTAGCTTGACCACCCATTTCTTCGGCGATTTCTTCATTTGTTGGTTCTCGACCTAACTTTTGAGTTAAAGATCTTTCCACCTTACTAAGTTTGTTTAACGTTTCAACCATATGAACCGGAATCCGAATGGTTCGGGCTTGATCTGCTATAGCTCTAGTAATTGCTTGTCGAATTCATCAAGTAGCATATGTTGAGAATTTATTTCCTAATTTATAGTTAAATTTACTAATTGCTTTAATTAAACCAATAGTTCCTTCTTGAATCAAATCAACGAAATCCAACCCACGGCTTAAGTGTCGTTTAGCGATGGAAGTTACTAAACGTAAATTAGAGGTTACCAATTGGTGATAAGCGTACTGACGAGTTTCTTCATCATTGCTACCCAATAATTTGGCAATTCTTAATTCATCATTGTATTCAAGCATTTTAGAAGCTCCTAAAGTTCCTAAAATTGCTCTAACGTTGTCATCAACTTTATCTCTAGTTGTAGTTCCTTTGATTGAAAGTTCTTGAATGTTTTCATCAATTTCACTTAAGTCTTGATTTTTTCTAAATTCAGCTAATCTTTCTTCAACGTCCCGTTCTAAACGAACGCCACGATCTCTTAGTTCATCGAGAATGTGTTCTTCTTCTTTGTCATTAAATTCATGTTTTTTGATATTCTTGATGATTTCTTCATTAGATAAACTTGGATTTTTTCGGTGTTTTAAATTTGCCTTATTTAAAAGCGTTTGTAAAACATTATCAACTTCTTTATCTAAATGTTTTGCCTTTGTAAGAGCTTCAACAACGTCACTAAAAATGATTTCATTTCTTTCATCATTAGGTGGATGTTTTGCCTTGCGACCTCGGCGTTTTTTTTCAACAACTACGGTATTAGCGTTAGTTTCAGATTGTGGTAGTTCTTTAACTGGCGTATTAGTTCGAACAGTTAAATTAACGCTGATTTCTTTTCGGGGTGCTTCTAATAATTTAGTTGGCTTTTTCGCTTTTAAATTTTTAGCAATTTCATTTTCGGAAATGGTTTTAGTTACTGGTTGAACTTTTTTTTGTGGAGTAGGTTTATTAGGCTTTTGCACTACTTGTGGTTTTTCTTTTTTAACACGAACTTGTTTTAAAGGCTTTTTAGTAGTTTGTGATTCTTTTTTAAGAACTAGTTTGGTTGATCCAGCTGTTTTTTTTGATGTATCCTTTTTAGATGGAGTAGATGGGATACTAACTTTCAACTTATTATTTTTTTGATTATTTTTTGTTTGTTTAATAACCGGTTGGTTAACTGCAATAATTTTTGGGGCTTTTGCAGATTTTTTTAAAGAATCTTTTTTGATTTCTTTTACAGTTTTACTTTTGGAAGAAACTTCATTTTTTCCTAATGATTTAAAGGTTGTTGTTTTTTTCATATCTTTGCTTTTTATGTAAGAACATTATCGTAATCTAATATTATATAATATTTAGAATAGATAAAAGATATATTACTCATATTTTTTAGTATTTATGGCTACAGAAAACCTAAAATCGCTCAGTTTTGCTATTGTGAAGATGACAAAACAAAACTAGTTATGATTAATTTTGCAAAATTCAAAAAAATTAAAGTATCTAAAATTTTCCATTTAAAACAACAATAAAGTAATTAATTATGAATAAAATAATTCCTGACCCTCTTCGAGATGTTATCAACCAAAAAATTCAAGAACACCAACAAGAAAACTCAAGTAATCAACAAATAGAGTTGAAAAAAAGTAAGTTTAATTTAGACTTCGAACGGATTATTAATAGTCCAGTAGATGGGTTTTACAACCACGTAAGTAATCATTTAGACAATGTTATTGACGAATTTATTCAAAATGAGTTTGTTGACAATAACGCTAATCAAGAAGCAATTCAAAAACAAACTCAACAAATTAAACATCAAGAAGAAGCAATTGTTCTCAAGAAAAAAGAATTGAAAATTATTCAAATGAAATGGCGTCGTGCTGTTATTTTCATTTTATTTTTTGTATTAATTGGATTTGCATTTTGAAAACCATTTCAAAAAGCTCGAAGGGCAATTAAAGAATTTAATAGTTTTAAAAAGAATGCTGAGCAACTTATTAAAGAAGCTACTTTTAGTCGTTTTGAAATGTTACGTGCAGCGTTTTCGACTTTTCAATTAAGGGATATTTACGAATATGTTTTTTCACAATTTGGTATTAGAATTTCTGAATTGCTTCCCAAGAAACAATTATTTGAAATTCTGAAAGATCCAAACATTGTGGATTTTGAATCAGGGCTTGTAGGTCTTTATCGAAACAATCCATTTTATGATGTCTTGATTAAATATTTGAATTATCGAAACGTAACAACTCAAACTTCTGCTACTTTTCCTTATTGAACTACTGAAACAGTTATGGTTAACGGAAGAATGCAAACTAGACG
The DNA here is from genome assembly GCF_000687795.1 of Mycoplasma testudinis ATCC 43263. GTDB lineage: Bacteria > Bacillota_I > Bacilli_A > Mycoplasmatales > Mycoplasmoidaceae > Mycoplasmoides > Mycoplasmoides testudinis. The sequence goes on along the minus strand of NZ_JHXT01000015.1, from coordinate 29,481 downwards.
TGTTTTACGATATGAAACGTTAGTTGGTTATCACCAAGAAATGACTCCGTTTATTGATTATGAAAACCGCTTATTTTTTATAACTAATTTTGGACCGGGTCTATCCTTTAAAGTCGATACTGACCAAAAACGAGATAAATCAAGTATCAATTTTGAGAACCCTGATTTTGAAAAACATTTTAACGCTCATACGTGAGGTACAAAAATTTCTGAAGTTGAGCAAAAGCAACGTGTCAAAGAAGTCTTTAGTATTAATTCGCAAGAAGAATTTATGAAATGATATAAACTGCGAAATGGCATTATTCATAATTTTTGTAAAGACGAAAACGCATTAATGGTTTTTAATAAGAATCCAGATATCAATAACATTTTAAATATGTTCCGAACAATCGATAGTGTTAACATTCTTGAACGAAGCGTTGATGTTGATTTACCAACAGTAACAAATCGATTAAAAAAATTAGTTCACGATTATTTTGAAAAAATATTCCAAATGCTTCAGGTTCCATTATTATCGCCGATTTTTAGTCGTGAATGATATCGCCCTAATGCAAATTACAATATAGCTAATAATATTCAAGGGTTATTAATAGACGTTAATGGCCAAGATAAAATTGATTATTCATATACCCCAAACCGTTTTTTTGATATTAAAAATATCTGATACACTGGAAATTTTGAACCAAAAAGACCGTCGTGATTTAGGCAACTAAAACAAGAAGCTTGAAGCAATGATGTCAAATATAATTGTTATGAACTTCGATCATTTTGATCAGAGGTTTTAATAGACCAAGTAACCGTTATTGGCGTTCATGTTGGTGCTAAAATTTTGGCTGTTCCATTTGAACGATTTTATGAAATGGCAGAACAAAAACACTTGTGTCATCTTTACTTCAATTCTAATATATATTGTCGTTTGATTGTATCTTCGCGTAACGAACGATTAATTTTTGATAATTTGTATAAGTCAGAAGATATTCTTCAGATGGTTGAATCTAACAAAGTGTGGTGTAATAATCCTTCGTGATTGGATTCTTACAAAAATAAAAGTGCAATAATTAGAGTAGTTGGATTATTCCAAGAATTAAATCAACATTTCAATAATTCATTAGTTTTGATTATTGAACAATATGGCGCTTATCTTATTTCTAACAGTCAATCATTCGCAGGGTATGAATCGCAAATTTGCAATTTACTTGTTCAAATCCGTAATATTTTTGAATAATTTTTTTTAATTTTTTTCAAATTATTAGTTGTAATTATTATGATTAAATATAAATATAAAATGCGACTTCTAGCTAGTGCATAAATTAAATGCTTTTTTCAAATCAAATAAGGAGTTGAGATAGTGATCAAAGCTAATAAACCAACTACTGGTAAAATGCAAAAACAAAAAGTTGAAAAAATTTATGACCTTCGCTTAGAAAAAATTCTTTTAACAGAAGAACAAGTAAATGAAGGATGCGAACGGGCAGCAGCATGAATTAATCACCATTATGAAAATAAAACTTTTGTTATGGTTGGAATTTTAAAAGGTTGTATTCCTTTTTTTGGGTCGTTTAATAACCAAAGTGAAATCAGATGTACTTTTAGATTTTATGACTATTTCTTCTTTTCAAGGCCAAACTAAGGCAATAGGAGCACCAAAAATTGTAATGGACTTGGCGATTGATATCAAAGATAAACACGTATTATTAGTAGAAGATATTGTTGATACAGGAAATACGATTAAATTGGTTTTAGATATTTTAAAAGCCCGAGGTGCTAAATCAGTTAGATTGATTGCGTTTATTGATAAACCAAAGAGTCGAACTATACAAGTACCAGTCGACTACATTTGTTTTAGTTTACCAAGTAAATTTTTAACTGGGTTTGGCCTTGATTATCAGGGTTTGTTTCGAAATTTACCATATGTTGGCATTTTAAAACCAAGTGTTATTAAAGCAATGTCAAAATCAAGTAAAAAATAATTTTGGTAAAACATTAATTTTATTTAATGATGTTAACTGGTTTGTAAAGAAATTTATTTTCTATTGTTTATTTGATTAAGATCTTGCGTAACTTGCGTAAAATGACTAATAACCACATTTTTTTGAAAATCAATATAAACTTTTAAGAAATATGGAGTTGCCATTATGGAATTAAAGAAAATTGAAATAACTGATTTTGAAAAAAAATTACAAACTGCAACAAAGCCAATTTTAGGAATTTTTTTTGCTACATGATGTCCTTACTGTCAAGAAAATGTTCCTGAAGTCCAAGCCTATTTAGAAAGTTCTAAATTAAAAGGAGATGCTTATTTAATTCAGGTTGAAAACGAAATGGATGTGTGAGCTCAAGATGGAGAAAAAAAATGAGCTTTAGAAGTAGTTCCAACTTATCGGATTTATGATAAAAATAAATTAGTTTGAGATCAATCTGGACCCGTTAAACCAGAAAAATTAGTTAAGGCATTACAAAATCGATTTACAAAATAAAGTCGTTAATTAATTTTAGATAAACAAAATACACAACTTGCTTAATTTATTTAAGGGTTGTGTATTTTTATTGTTATGATTTTGTTTTTAATGGCAGGGGTAGCAGGACTCGAACCCACAACACGCGGTTTTGAAGACCGCTGTTCTACCATTGAACTATACCCCTATATAAAACCCAATTGTTAGTATTGGATTTTATTTTTATTCAAGTTAAATAACTAATCTTGAATCTTGCGAAAAAGACTTAAAGCTTTGGATCAAGTTTTTGAATGGCGCTAATCAAATCATTTACAGTTTTTAAAGACATTAATACTTCATCGTTTAGTGTCACATTTAACCGTTTTTCTAGCGCGACAATAACTTGGAATAAATCCAAGGAATCCAAACCTAATTCTTTAAACGGAACATCTAATGCTTTTTCATCAAGGTGATTTGTTTTTAAATGTTCTTGTTTAATGATTTCGCGTAAATGATCTAATACTGTCATTTTTGTTACTCCAGAATTTCGCCAATTTTTCTAAATTGAATCAAGGCTCAATAATTATACTATATTTGCTGATGTTAATTTACGAGAACAACTTTAATTTGGTCTCAATATTTTTTCGGCAAATGGTTAAAAGAATAATCATTTTCATATCACCACAAAACATTCATCAGAATATGTTTAGCAGGAGAATTGATGTCATAATCTAAATCCAATATTAACTGCTTTTTATTTGTTTTGAAAAATGGGTGTTGGTAAATTGCTTGGGTGATTCATTGGCGAATATTTTTAAAAAACACATCTTGTTTAATAACGAATTGGTCATTTCTTTTTTCATAATCTGGCATCATATTACGATAATTAATCAAATCATCTCATTGGGGTTGAGTAAACAGATAACGATGAATGTTAGCATACATGTATTTTGTTGAACGATCGTCCCCAAATGGATAAATCCGTTCTCTTAACTCTTTCGATGTTTCAGGGTATTCTTCTTTTTCGTTAATTAAATCTTCAGGGCTATGGTTGTTATTTTTATTATCAGAACTTTGCTTTTGATCTTCGGTTTTGTTATTTGTCAACATGATAGTTGAAATCCCTAAGGCAATAGTGCTTCCTAGTAAAGTCGCACTAATCCCGATGGTCGTAATTTTTCTTCACTTACGAGTCATTTTCTAAGCCTTTAAGAATCCGTTTAATGAATTTATTGGATTGTAATCAAAACTGAAAAAATCCAATCTTGTTGGATTATCAAAAGCATTGATATAGTTAAACTTATTTGATGCATTAATGTTGTAAAAAGTACTACCTATTTGAATTTTAAAACCAATGTCATAATAGCCTTGCCCACCATTTGGCAAAAAGATATTATGTCCATTGATATCTTCTTTAAACAAAGTTTTTGTGTTGGTATCATATAAAACTTTTGTCGGTAGTTTCACAGAAAGCGTATCATTGGCATTTATATTTTTTCACGTATTATCAGCAAGGGTTAATGTTTTGTAACCCGTACTGCCTTCAATGAAATAATAAAAATTAATAGTTAAGTCAGTTATTTGCAAAGGGACAGTTGAACGCAATTGAATTAATTCGTTGATTTGATCCAATCGTTGCATTCTTAAATAATAGTTCATATTTCACGTTAAATCAAACAGGTGACCAGCATTCGTATCGGTCGGGAGAATATCATAGAGTTGAGTTGTCCCTTGATTTGTGCTGATTTGGAAATACGCATCTAAACGAATTTGCGATGACAAGATCGTATTAAACATATTATCTAGTCAAAATTTTAAGGCATTTGGTTCTAATTGATTTTGAATTGATTCTAATAGTCGAGGATTAGCGTAGAAGTTAATTCGTAGTGGAATGCTTTTTGATTGGAGATCTCCATTCCCATACGAAACGTCTTTTTTAGCTACTACAAAATCAAGTTCATAAGGTAACCAGCCTTCTTCGTTATGGGTAAATCCAGCAGGTTTCAATAACAAGTCTTGTTGTCTAAATTCAGGAATTTCTACACCAGCTAAATAAATATTAGTTGGTAAATTATTTTTGGAGTTGATTAATATTTCGATTTTGAAATTAATCGTTGTTGATGTTGTTTTAACATTAACGGAATGAATTTTTGCTTCAAAATAAGTTTTTGATTGCTGTGAACTTACGGGAGAAAGCGATCACATGTTCAAGCTAGCACTTTGTGGTTTCATTTCGTCATAATTCAACGCTAAGTTATGAGTAACTAACATGAGAAAAAGAAATAAAATTCCTTACATGCCTTGTCTAAAGTTTTGTAATATCAAGTTGGACTATAATTAAGATCATTTGTATGATGTTTTTTCTTACAAAAATGCGTTAGTACACGGCAATGATTTTCGTCTAATCATCCCATTGCGTTTTCAACTGCTTTAACATAATTTTGGTTAGCAATTAAAGTTTTGTGTTTTAGTGAATCGGGTATTATTTGAGACACACCTTTTTGATTTTCTAATTGAAATTTACAGCGTTTATATTCTTTTAAAATTAGAGCGGTTTTTTGACGATAATTGATATCGTTTCAAGAATTTTTTATGGTTTCAAATTGTTTCATTATATTTTCCTTTCGTGGATAATAATTCTTTTTAAAAAAAGTATTATTTAGCTTTCTCAATACAATAAAATCACAAAAATTTCCAGATGTCAACTTTTGAAAATTTTATTTTTTTGATAAATAAAATTTTTTAAAAATCGCGCTCAGGAGCGGGTGTATATACCTGTAAAATTACTTTTTAATAATCTCCAAAAGAGTGAAAAATTTCAGAAAAATAAAAAATATTTAAAAATTTTTTCTTAAATTTTGAGCTTTTTCGACATTCTATTTAATGGAGGAAAAAAAGATGCTTGCAAATATGTATGGATATATCAAATTCGTTGGGAAGACCCGCTTATTAATTGATGTAAATCATTTATCTTACTGAATCAACATTCATGAGAATACCAAATTCGTTGTGAATGATAAAAAAGCTCAAAGAGTAAATTGTTTACAAATTCAACAACTGACTAAGAATAATATTATCAACAATGAAATTTATGGTTTTGAAACTATTGAAGAATTAAATTTTTTTAGAGATTTACTTAGTTGCCAAGGAATTGGCCCTAAAACTGGGATGGCAATTTTACAAAACGATCTAATGCTGGTCCAATCGCTAATTAAAAACAATGATGTTCAAGGCTTAAATGAACTTCCCGGAATTAATTCTAAAGTAGCTAATGCTTTAGTGTCCCATAATTGAAAACCTTGAATGTTGACTTCAGCATTCAGAAGACATGCGAACGAAGAAAATGACCATAATGATTTTAGTGGTAAAAAAACTGAAAGTGATGATGACAATAACTTTGATGAAACAGATGAAGAACTCTTTGGAACGACAAAAGACTATGATTCGCCAATGTTTAATCAAACTTACAATGAGATTAGTGACACTTTGAAATCTTTAGGATATTCTGACGACTTAATTCATGATACTTTAATTGGAATGGATATAAATGAAAACGATGATGTTTCGTGTTGTGTTTCTGAAGCCATCAAATTAATTGCGATGAAACAAGAAAATGAACACCACACGGCCTAAAAGTTTTTCTGAATTTGTTGGGAAAGATAACGTTAAAAATCAATTGCAAACTTTTATTCAAGCCAGTCTTCTTAAAAAACAGCAATTGACACACACATTGTTTTATGGACCTCCAGGGGTTGGAAAAACATCTCTTGCAATTATTTTGGCAAATACCTTAAATGTCAAAATTAAAATCCTACAGGCACCGCACATTCAAAAGCCAAGTGATTTATTAAATGCATTATCGATAATTAACAAAGGTGATGTCTTGTTTATTGATGAAATTCACGCTTTGCCGCCAAATATTATGGAAATTTTGTTTCCTTTAATGGAAGACTTTAGTATTGATATTGTTATGGGAAAAGAATTTAATTCAAAAATGACAAGAATGAAGTTGCCGACTTTTACATTAGTTGGTGCAACTACTCAATTTGGAAGAATTCTTAATCCGCTAGAAGAACGTTTTGGAATTGTGGTCCATTTGGATTATTATGAATTTGCTGAAATTAAAAAGATAGTTGAAAAACATTTAACTGCTCTTAATTTAAAAATGAATGAAAAAGAGGTTGATTGTTTAGTTTCATGTTGCCGTTATACTCCTCGTACTGCTATTCGTTTAGTTGAAAGATTAGCTGACTATAAACTAATTAATAAAAATATTTCTATCGATGAAATTTTACAGCAATTGCAAATTTATGATTTAGGGTTGAATCAGCAAGATATTAATTATTTAAAGGTTCTAGCTGCCAACGTTAATACTCCATTAGGAGCTAAATCAATTAGTTTAATTACTGGAATAGATATTATGACTTTAGAAACAAAACTTGAACCGTTTTTATTAAAAATACAATTAATTAGAAAAACAGCTAGAGGTCGCGTTATCGACCAGAAAGGAATCGCTTATCTAAAATCACACCATTTTATTTAGAATTTTGATTTTTTCAGTTTTAATTCATTTCCAAATCCTATTACTCGATCACCTAACTCTTTATTAACTTGGTTTACTACTTTTTGGAGTTGGGTGATTTTTTTATTTTCTTTAGGTTTTGCAGTTTTTTTATCAGAAAACAATTTTATTGGAATCATTATTTCATCAACATGTTTTAGATTAGACAAATTAATACCGACTAAACGAATTGCATCTTCTTTTCAAAAATCATTAAAAAGCTTTAAGCACCGTGTTACTAAATCGCCGCTCGAATAGATGTATTCGTCGTATTTGTGACTTTTTGTAGAAGAAACAAATGAACTATTTTTTAGAGTGATACCAACCGTAGTGGTATTCATTTTAGATTGAACCATCCGGTAATAGATTTCATTGGCAAGTCGTGAGATGATCGCTTGTAGTTCTGAAAAGTCGTTACTATCACTTATTAACGTTTCTGATACGCTAATGGTTTTAGGATCACTTGATAATGGATTAACAACATTTGAACCACGGCCCCAAGCTTTACCAATTACAGAAGAGTAAGTATTTTTAAAATAGGTTTGTAATTTATTTTGCTCTTGAAAGTTTGCTAAATCGCCGATTGTCTTGATTTTTAAACTTTCTAAGTAAGCTAGAGTACTTTTGCCAATGCCATACATATCTTTGATTTTCATTGGTCACAACATTGTTTGAATATCACTAATAAGCATTTTGGTAATGCCTAATGGTTTGTTGATGTCAGTTGCCATTTTTGCAAGAAATTTGTTTTCACTAATTCCTATTGAAACTCCTAAATGTAATCGCTGCATAACGGTTTGTTGAATAGTTTTGGCAAGTTTAACAGCATCATCATAATTGGTTGCTAATTTAGTTGCATTTAAAAAACATTCATCAATGGAGGCTATTTCTATTAATGGTGTAAATTCAGAACTTAATAAATCCATAAACTTTTTTGAATATTTTGAATATTGGGAAAAATGCGGAGTAACCAAAATTGCTTGTGGACATTTATTTAAAGCCATAAAAACTGGTTCGCCAGCTTTGATATTAAATTTACGTGCTAAGTAATTAGCGCTAGCTACGACTGTTCTTTTACTTTTCCCGGCGACAATGATTGGGTGGTTTCTTAATTTTGGATTGATGTTTTCTTCAACACTTGCAAAAAAAGCATCCAAATCTAAATGAAAGATAATTTCTTGGTTTTCCATATTTTCCTGATTGTTAAATGTTAAAATTTTAATATGATAAATAATTTCTTAATCCATCAATTTGCTGATTTTTTGAAAGCCGAAGTATCATCTTTGGATTTTTCGGTTTTGAAAGAAAACTATAATCGAATGTTTGATCGCTATATTGATTCCAAAATCGTTTATGCCGATGACGATTACGACGATGTCTCTTTTTTTAATAAACGTTTAGACGGCGACGATTTTTTTCTGAAAAACGAATTAATTAGGCAAATTGAAATGACTACAAAAGCGCTTGAACCTGCACCTTTTGATGAAACTAAAAAAATAAATTTATTGTGGGATGAGTTTCAAATTTTAATTCAAGCTTTAGCAGTTAGTAAAGGATTACAACCAAAGAATTACGAAAATAGACTAAGGGCTTTATTAACTAAGACTCAGTAATATCGTCGTTATATCCTTCCTGTTTGAATTTAACACTACCATCCAGATTGCGATTTCGGGCGTTTTTGGATTTAAAGTATAAAGTGATAGGAGTGTTTTTAAATCCAAACGCTTCTCTTACTTTTTTTTCTAAATATCGGGCATAAGAAAAGTGCAGATATTTTGGGTCATTACAAAATAAAACAAAAGTTGGGATTTGTCCTTGGGCTTGAGTGGTGTAGGTTATTCTTAAACGATCACCATTAAATATCGGCGGCTGGTTTTGGGTTTGGGCTTGAGTAATTACATCGTTCAAAAGCGAAGTTGATACTTTTAAATTGATTTGTTTTTGAATCATTTTGATAGTTTCAAACAAAGTGTTAATTCGGGAGTTTTCTTTAGCGCTTAAATAAATGATTGGTGCTCACGACAAATACTGAAAACGAGAATTAATAACTTGGGTAAATTTATTCATTGTATTAGTATCTTTTTGAACTAAATCCCATTTGTTAATTGCTATAATCGTGGGTAAATTAGATGCAAATGCTAATCCACCAATGACCTCGTCTTGCTCGGTTATGGGTTGGGATCCATCAATCATTAAAATAATGAACTCGCTTCTAGAAATTGCTAACTCAGTTCGGGCTAGTGAGTATTTTTCGATTTTAGAATCTATTTTTCCCTTGCGACGGATTCCTGCTGTATCAATTACTTTATAGTATTCATTGTGATATCTAAAAACGGCGTCAATAGCATCGCGAGTAGTTCCGGCGATTTCTGACACCAAGACCCGTTGATGACCAAGCAATTGGTTTAGTAGTGATGATTTTCCAACATTTGGTTTTCCGATGATACTAAATGTTGCAGCATATTTAATCGGATCTTGTTGGGTTTTATGTTGTAAACCTAAGGTTACTAATTTGTCTAATAGATCTCCGATTCCGATTCCGTGTTCACTAGAAATAGGCAAAGGTTTTCCAAAACCTAGTGCGTAGTATTTAGAAAAATCTAATAGATGAGGTTGACTATTTTCGGTTTTGTTGATTGCTAACAATACCATTTTTCCTTTGACTTTTTTAAGTAATTTAGCAGCATAAATGTCATTAGCATTAATTCCATCTTGATATGAACACAAAAACAAAATAACATCAGCTTCGGCAATCGCAAAATTAATTTGTTCTTCAACACTTTTTTGAAATGCGTTTTTTTCGTTAGTGAGACCACCAGTATCAATTATTTTAAATTTTTTAGTTAATCATTCTGCTTCACAAAAAATTCGATCACGAGTTACTCCAGGAGTGTTATCAGTGATGGCTAATTTTTGTTTTGCAATGCGGTTGAAAAGTGTTGACTTTCCAACATTTGGTCTTCCGACAATAGCGACTGTGAACATTATTTTCTTTCAATAGTTTCTAAATATATTTTTTCGATCGCATCTACACATTCACTGATTGTCAAGTATGAAGTGTCAATAGTATAAGCGTTAATATCTTTTTTTAATGGAGCAACTTCACGCCGTGAATCACGTTCATCACGAGTTTTTAAATCAGCAATAATTTTTGGTAATTCATCTTCTGGTAAATTTAATTGGTCAAGTCGTCGTTTAGCTCGAATTTTAACATCTGCATCGATGTAGACTTTCACTTGAGCATTTGGTAAGACAACACTACAGATGTCACGACCATCCATAATAACATTTTTATTAGCGGCAAACTCTTGTTGCATTTTGACGGCAATTTTGCGAATAGCTTGATTTGTTGCGATGCTACTTGTTCACGCAGAAACTTGTTCAGTTTGTAATTTTGTTCCTAAATCGATTCCATCAATTAAAACATGATTATTTCCCAAAATGATGCGTTTTTCAATTTGCGATAACAATTCACATAAAGTTAATTTGTCATGGTGGTAGATATAAGCGATAGCACGGTAAACAAGTCCGGTCGACAAAAAATTAAATTCAAGTTTTCTTGCTGCTGCCAACCCAATTGTTGTTTTTCCTGACGCGCTTGGTCCGTCGATGGCGATTTGAAACATATAATGCCTCCTTTATTTTTTTTGTATTTTTTTAATTTTAAAGAACCAGTGAAACGATTGTGATAACAATAGCTGCAAGACCAATCACAATTAAAGCAAATAAACAAGTCAAGAAAAGTTTATATGTTGAATGGCCACGCTTGATTTCAACTTCTTTTGGTGGATATAACTGGGTAATATGGTTTCGATTGTTTTTTGATAAATGAACAATTTTTTTGAATTTAATCAAATCCTGATAAGATGTTTTATCAAAGTTTATATTTTGTTTTTGGGCTGCATTAAACATTAAGTTACATTGGTTGATAACTACTGCCCCTGCATCTTGATCAAGTCACCCTTGCTCAAATTCTAAATTACCTCGTTCGTTTGATTTTGATTGGGATAATAATAATTCGGCTTGATCTTGCATTTCGGTTAATTCAGAAAAATTAAATTCATTAATAAATTGTTGAATTTGGTTAAAACTATCCTTGTTGCTTGTGTCAATTGTGAGCAAATCCATCAATTTAATATCAATTGGTTTTAAACTTAATAAAATTTTAGGATGGATGTTGTTGATTTTGTCATGATAAGACGCTACCAAATCAGAAACGTGTTGCAACGCTTTCTTGATTTGAAATTCATTATTCATTTGTTCGCGAATTGCGCGATGTTTTTCAAAACGACTCATAACAAAAGTTTATTATAATAAATTCAATTGAATATATTGATATAATTCAATTAATCGATTAACTAATTTGCAATTGATAAAGTTACGTAAACGAATGTCTTAAATCAATTTAAATGAACGAATTTTTGAAAAAAAGTTTTATCGGATTGTTAATTTTCTAAGTTATAGTGTATAATTTTAAAGGCGGTTTAGGTGTTCAATGAGTTTTCATTGAATATTTATTAAGTCTTTATGGTGCCTTAGCCAAGCGGTAAGGCAAGAAGCTGCAACCTTCTTATACGTCAGTTCGATTCTGACAGGCACCTCCATAAGCACTGGATGGATTTCATCATTCTTGGGTTCAATTCCTAAGCAGTGCGCCATTATTAATGACTTGTTGCGATGAGTCATCCACAAGGTTTCGGGAAGTAGCTTAGCTTGGTAGAGCACTTGGTTTGGGACCAAGGGGTCGCAGGTTCAAATCCTGTCTTCCCGACCATTGTGGCTGGGTACCTCAGTTGGTTAGAGGGCTCGGTTCATACCCGAGTTGTCGTGAGTTCGAATCTCACCCCAGCCACCAGATTAGGATCTATAGCTCAATGGTTAGAGCCCCCGACTCATAATCGGTCTGTTACAGGTTCGAGTCCTGTTAGATCCACCATTTAATCTTAAATTAACTTACCTATTAACGCGTAGAACTAAGTTTTCTACCGTATGTGGAGGCTTACCCAAGTGGCTGAAGGGTTCGGTCTTGAAAACCGAGAGGTGCTTAACAGTACGCGGGGGTTCGAATCCCTCAGCCTCCGCCATTAAAATTAAATCCTTGAAAGTGAAGGTAAGATCCTTTCAAGACATCGCGGGATAGAGCAGTTTGGTTAGCTCGTCAGGCTCATAATCTGAAGGTCGGTGGTTCAAATCCATCTCCCGCAACCATGGTTCTGTAGTGTAATGCTAACATGTCTCCCTGTCACGGAGGAGTCGCGGGTTGGATTCCCGTCAGAACCGCCATTATGGCCTTGTAGCTCAGTCGGTAGAGCAACGGTCTGAAGAACCGTGTGTCGGCAGTTCAATTCTGCCCGAGGCCACCATATTTATAATCACAACAAACCCACAATGAGATTGTGGGTTTTTTTAATCTTTACTTTGAGCAACTAAAATAAGTCCACTATCAAAAGCGAAAGTTCCTGTTGATTTAATAAATTCGTTACTAGATAAAGAAATCATTCGTTCGAACGATCATTTATCAGTTGTATATTTAAAATCTTTTATTGTTAAATTTGTGGTTTTAATTAACGGAATAAAAGCCACATATTTCATTGTTTTATTTCTTTTTATTTTATGCGTTCCCGGAAGAAATATTTGTACATAATTTTGTTTGTCGATTAATTCCATTTTTGGTACCAAAACGTTATATTTAGTATTTGCTAAAGAATCAATAATTGACAAATATTGGTCTATTCGTCCACCGCTTCAACCAAAAATCCGAATTAATTTTGGTTTTTTATCGAGCAAGTAATTTAATGTAATTTGGAAATCCGTTTCATCTTTTTCAGGAGGAAATTGATAGATTTGTGAAATATTAGATCTCATTAATTGCAGTTGTTTGGTTGTTACTGAATCAAAGTCACCAAAAGCAATTTGTGGAATAATGTTACTATCATGTAAAATTTTATTCCCTCCATCTATTCCAATTCAAATTGATTTTTTGTCATCGTATTTTTTTAAATTGGGAATAAGTTTTTCTGGACCATTTGCTACTAAATTATAAATTCGATTAAATTCTGTTTTCATGATGAATTCACTATCGTTTTTTTGCTGATTCATTCAAAAAATGATAATTGTATTTTTCAAACAAACGATCTATGTATTTTTTTGTTTCGGTGTAGTTTCTTAAATAATCCTTGTATTGTTTTAGGTTAGTGCTGTCTTGTTGCATTTCTTGCTGACTGGTTAATCTTAAAAAACTTAGGGTATTGGTATTAACCATTAAACTGTATAGCAAGCGATACATTTCTTTTTGTTCGTAGTTTTGGGGCTCATGTAATTGAAATTTTCAAATTTCTTTATTAAGAACGTCTTTATAAAAATCTTTATTTACAGGTTTTTTTGATTCGATGGCATCTATCATTTGATCCATATCTTCTCATTTCATAGCATCATTATCTAAATAGAAAACCTTTATCTTGATTAGTAATTTTTTTAAAAAATCATTTTGAAAACTAAATTGAGAAAAGTTTTCAAAATCGTTAATTGCTTTTTTGAAAAAGAAAAAGGTAATTATTAAATTAATTTCATCATTAAATATTTGGTTTTCAGTATCCTTTAACGAGCGAGTAATTTTTTTATTATCTACTTCTTTAAAATTGTCTTTATTAATTGGAAGTTTAATATACGGTTGTTCTTGAATATTGTCTTTGGATTCATTTGGTGTATGCTGGAAAGTTATTTTTTTAAATTTGTCTAGTAATTCGGTCTCATCCAAATTTAATTGTTTTGCAGCATTTTTAACATATGAATTTTGTATTAAAGGATCCGCGTATTTTTTTATTTCTTCAAGCACCATATTTGTAATTGTCAAAACTTGATTAGGGTTTGGATCTTGATTTTGATGTGTTCAAACCTTGATTAAAAACCCAAAGTAGTCTGAAGTATTAGATAAGATGTTTTCAACTTCTTGCTGAGGATATTTAGTAACTAACTCGTCGATATCTTTTATTTTGTCATCGTAGGGATTAACTAATTTAACAGAAAGATTATTTGCTATTAAATGTTTAGCTACATTAATCATCCCACTGCGACCCGCTTGATCGTTGTCTAAACAAAGAATGATTTCTTTTAAAGACTTAAGATTCTTAATTGCATTAATGTGATAATTGCTTAAATTTAAACCCATCAAAGCAACAGCGTTTTTAATTCCAATTCGATGCAAAGCAATTACATCCATATAACCTTCACAAATATAAAGCTTGTTAATTTGATCGATATTACTAACATGAAAAAAATTATATAGAACCATTTCTTTTTGAAAAATTGGAGTCGTTAACGTGTTTAAGTATTTGGGTTGATTAACATCGTTTATTGACCGACCAGAAAATGCTACCAGGTTTCCCCGATGATCACGAATTGGAAAAATTATCCGGTTATTAAAAAAATCATTTGAATCATCGTCTGGTTTTGTTAAACCAATAAACTTTAATTCGGCAGCAGTAATTTTTTGCTGCGTTTGTAAATCTGTTAACGCATTGATTAAACCATCTTTTGCTGTTGCTGCATAGCCGATTTCAAAGTAATCAGTTAATTCGCTAGAAAGATTTCTTGATAATAGATAATTATGGGCGTTTTGTTCTTTTTTATTTCATAAATTTATTTTAAAAAACTTTAAAGCCAATTCGTTAATTTGATAGTATTTTTGATATTTTTCACTTATTTGCGAAGATGATTTTAATTGTCCTATGAGTGATTGATCAACATTACAGATTTCAGCCACTTCTTGAACAGCTTGTAAAAATGACAAAGATTTGTATTCTTTAACAAATTTAAAAACATCCCCTTTGGTATTACAAGAAAAACAATTAAATAATTGTTTTTTGGGTGATACTGAAAGAGAAGCATGATCGTCTTTATGAAAAGGACACAACGCCCAGTAATTATTGCCTTTTTTTTCGAGCGTTAAAAATTGTCCGATAACATTAACGATATCGGTCTGTTCTTTAATGGTGTTAAAGATGTCTAAATTTTTATTACTCGTCATAGTGTTTTTATTTTAATTTTTCTTCTAAGATTTTATTTAAATCTTTTAACTGGATTTTGATTTGCTGCATTGAGTCACGATCTCTAATAGTGACTGTTTGTTTTTCAATTGTTTCAAAGTCAATGGTAATGCAATATGGTGTTCCGATTGCATCCATTCGGCGGTAGCGTTTGCCAATGCTACCGCTGCTGTCAAATATAATGCGATAATTTTGTTTTAAAAGGTCTTCATAAACCTCCTTAGCTTTTTGATTTAATTTATTTACTAGTGGGAATACAGCAATTTGATAAGGCGCTACTTGGTGGGGAATTCTAAGAATCTCACGGGAGTCATTTTCATCGATTTTTTGAACTTCATATGCATTACAAATTAATGCATAAAATAGTCTTTCGATTCCAACAGAAGGTTCAATTACATAAGGTAGGTATTCTTCGTTTGTTTGGGGATCTAAGTAAGTTAATTTTTTAGTGGAGAAATTTTGGTGTACGCCTAGGTCATAATTGCTTCTATTGGCTAATCCTCATAATTCGCTAAATCCATGAGGAAAATTAAATTGATAATCTATTGTTCTTTTTGAATAATGTGATAATTCTTCTCGCGGGTGTTCATATACTTGTTTGTTTTCTGGTTTAATTTTTAAAACTTCTGTTAAAAAACCGTCAATTTCTTTTTTGAAATATTCAAAATAATTGGCTGCATCTTTTTCTTGGACAAAAAATTCAATTTCCATTTGCTCGAACTCCCTTGTTCTAAAAATGAAATTCCCGGGTGTAATTTCATTCCGAAACGCTTTTCCTATTTGGGCCACGCCGAAAGGAATTTTCATTCTTTGCGAGCGAACAATATTCTTGAAGTTAATGAAAATTCCTTGTGCTGTTTCCGGTCGTAAATACAATGTGTTTAATTGGTTTTCTGTAACTCCTTGGTAAGTTTTAAACATTAAATTGAACTGACGAACATTTGTTCAGTCAAAACTATTACAAGTTGGACACAAGATGCGATTTTTAGCAATAATTTCTTCAAATTCGTTTAGACTTGTATTTTCAGCTGTATTGACGTTCAATTTTTCGTTTAATAATTTATCAACTCGATATCGACTTTGGCATTTTTTACAGTCGATTAATGGATCTGAAAAATTGTCTAAATGTCCCGAAGCTTTTCAAACATTGGCATTTAAAATAATTGAAGTATCAACTAAGACCATGTTGGCTTTAGTAAAGACAAAGTGTTTTAATAATGCTTGCTTTAAATTATTCTTTAGTAGTGATCCTAATGGTCCATAATCTCAGGCATTAGCTAATCCGTTATAAATTTCACTGGACGGATAAATGAAGCCATAATTTTTTAAATAATTAACAATTGTTTCTTGGGTGTTTTTCATAGTATTTACTTTCTGTAAGAATTAATAATTTTCATAAAGTTGGTGGATTCAGATGCCTGGTTGATTTCTTGATTTCATTCAAAACGTTTAAGACTATTAAGCGTAATTCCAAGATTCTTCTCGACTAGGAATTTCAAAAATTGTAAAAAAAGAATTTCACTATTAATAACATAAATTGGTTTAGGATATTGTTTATTGGATAAATGATTAAGCATTTTTAAAACCACCGGATTAATCCAATATGCACTTGTTGGCTGATGGATATAGCAATTCTGACAATAACCTCATAGCATATTTTTATCGATTACATAAGTTTCGTTTACGCGACAATCTTGGCATTTTTCATAGTTGAAATTGATTCCATTTATTTTTAATAGTTGGACTAAAATCGTTGCTGTAATTAGCCAGTCTTTTGTTTTTTTGTTTATGAGTAAATTAATTGTTGATTCGTATAAAGCAAAAACCTGTTTAGAAGAATATAAAACTTTATTAGCGTATTCATTAATTAGATTAAAAGAATGATATTCGTGGAATTCTCAAGGAATTTGATGAATTATCACCGTTTTTTTCAAACGTCCGATTTTTTCTTTTTGTCGTGCTTTGAAATATTCTATTTCATTAAAATTTCCGATTGTTAAATTTCTTGCGTTTTTGGAAGCTATTTTTTTTGTTCCTTTGGCCAAAAGCGCGATCTTATTTCCACTTTGGGTTAAGAAATTAACAATTTGATCAAAAACTAAATAATCAGTTAAATTAATAACGTATCCGTTTGTAATTGTTAGCGCCATTTTTTATACCCTAAACTTTTAATTAAATAGTCATTGTTTCTTCAATCTTTTTGAACTTTACAAAATAGTTTCAAATTGATTTTGCAGTCAAAAAGATTTAATAACTCTTGCCTTGCGTGAACACCAATCTGTTTAATTTTGAGTCCGCCTTTACCAATGATAATTGCTTTTTGACCTTCTTTTTCGACCACAATATTTGCGTTGACATGAAATAGATTTTTGACTTGATCATATTCTTTGTGTTCTATGGTAACAGCTACTGAATGAGGAACTTCTTGATAAGTGTGCTTTAAAATTTGCTCGCGAATAATTTCACTGATTTTGAAATTGTCGTCGTTTTGTTCTTGTTCGACTAAATCATCCTGAGAAACTTCTTCTAATTCTGTTATGTTGTCCTTGAAAAGATTACTAATTGCTTTTAGAATAATAGTAATGTCATCATTTAAAAAATTCATTTGTAATACTTGATCAGGATGGATTATAGTGTCAATTGAATTTTTTAAAGTTTCAAAGGTTTTAGTATCTTGCAATAAGTCAATCTTACTGTAAATTAAAATGGTTTTTAAGTTTTTATTGGTGTTTATTTGATCAATCAATTGTTGTAACTCGGGTGAAACATTTTGTAAACAGTTAACGATCAAAATAACTAGATCAGCCTGTTTAAATGAATGGTAGACTTCACTATTTAAGAATAAATCCAACTTGTTAATTGGTTTATGAATTCCGGGGGTATCTCAGATTTTTAAAGCAAAATTTTCATAATTTAAATAAAAGTTTGTTGCAACTCTAGTTGTTTGTGGCAAATTTGAAACAATTGAAACTTTGTTTTTAAGCAATTTATTAATTAGCGTGGATTTACCAACGTTAGGACTTCCTAAAATACTGATATTAATTAAATTCATAAAGCACCTACGAAAAGAAAATGACAATTTTTGGAACTAGAATCAGTAAACCGACGATGATTGCCACAATAGCTAATATTAGTGTAGCTGCTGCTGAGATATCTTTTATTTTTTTGGCGTTAATGTTAAATTTAAAGGAAACAGTATCGACTAGGTTTTCAATCGCTGTATTGAGTAATTCCATCGAAATTACAAAACCAATTACCAAAACGATGATTGCTCAATCGATGTAAGACATTTGATTGTGTAAAATTGCTGAAATGATTAAAACTATTAAAGCAATAATGACATGAATTACAAGTGATACTTCTTCTTTTAAAGCGAAAAAAAAGCCGCTAAAAGCATGACTAAATTTGTAGCGTATTTTTTTTCAGATTGATTCACGATTTTTTCTTGTTTCCATATTGATTAATACTGTTTAAGAACCTTTTTATGTATTTTGTCTTGAATTTTTAAAGTCACGTATTCAAGCGTTACTGACTGTTCATGGTCGAATTCTAATAAGTGAAGAATTCCATGAATTAACATTCTTGCTATTTCACTTAAATAACTGACCCCATACTTTTTGGCTTGCTTTTTTATTTTTGGTAGACACATGTAAATTTCACCAAGTAGCGGAGTAACAAATGCTTGATTTTCTCACAATGGAATAGATATCACGTCTGCTACATAATCTTTTTTTCGATATTTGTTATTAAATTTTTGACTGCTTGCTTCACTGATAAAACTTATTTCATAAAACAAATCAATCTTTATTTCGAATGCTAAACTAACTTGTTCATTTACGATTTTAAAAAGTCGCAAAAAATCAATTTCATTGTTTTTATTTTGTTTTGGAATGGTTTGGCTAGTTTGGATTAACATAATATACTAAGGTATATTATAGCAAACCTAATGAATGCTTTTTAAATAGTGTATGTTTTTAAACAAAAACCATTTATTAAGCTTTTAAATCCCTAAATAATGTTTGGCAAATGTTTCGGTTTTTACGAAAACAGAAACAAAATAAATTCCTTCAGAATAAGGATGTTCAACGTTTTGGACCGAAACGCTTGGGATAAAATCTAAAGGATTAAAATTCGTCCGAAAATAAGTTGTTCTTTTTTTTGTTTTGTTTTCATATAATTGCAAACTTTTTTTGTTTTTAATTTTTTGTTCGTCTTGTTGCGCATTAAAAACTAAATAAGTTTGATCTTTTAAGACATGTAATTGTGCCGGAACATGTTCTTGTATTTTAACCGTGAATGCAATCACAATTAACGTTAATATTAAAAATGCTAAGACACTTAATAAACCAATGATTTTAAATTTCATGATTAACTACCTTTACTTCATTACTAGCTAATTTAATAACGTTTGGATCGTGATCAATTAGAATTACAAAATTTTTTGATGATAACGTTTTAATAATTTGCTCAAATACATCCTTTTTTATAAATTCATTGATTCCATTAGTTATTTCGTCCAATAAAATAATTTTGTTTTCCAAATGCAACAAACTTAATAATCTGGTTAATTGTAATTGTCCTGTACTATAGAACATTGGGTCAGTAGTAAATCATTCAAAATTGTTTAACAGTTTCATTAAACTTGGAAGATTAGCTTTTTTTAAATTCTCGAGTGCGTTTTGATGAACTAGTCAACCATTAATTTTTTTAGTTCCATCTAAATAAATTACATTTGTGTTTAATCATTGAGAACTAAATTCATTCAAAGCAATTCCGTTAATTGCGATTGTTCCTTCGTTTAATTTGACCTTATTAGTTAATGATTTTAATAAGGTTGATTTTCCAGAAGCATTTTGTCCCGTTAAGACTGTCAAATTTGTTAATTGGGAACTTCAGTTTTTGAAAACTGTTTTAGGTCCATCTAAAAAGCTAACGTTCCGAAAAGAAATAGTGTTTATTTGAAAAGGAATTTTTTGAATTTTATTATGATTTTCTGCTGCCTGAAAATTTAAAAATAAGTTAAGTTTTTTCTTGGAATTAAAAAATGAATTCAGTTGTAATCCGAAAGTAATAATATTGTCTGTGTAACTACTAAATAATGCTTGTAAACTAACTGCATAAACTAAATCAGCTAAATTTATTTGCTGTTGATTAACAATTAAATAAACACCAACTCACAATGCAGCAGCTTGAAATATATACTGAAAGAAATGTCCCATTCCATTAAAAAGTGATTGACCCATAAAATTAATCTTATTATTTGCTGCCATATGACTCAGATTTTTTTGAATTTGTTCACTTACAGTTTGATAATGAATTCAGTCACTTTCGTAAGTTAATGTATTTTCTAAATCGGTTAAATTTTGATGATGCTTCTCAGTCAAAATAATTGTTTTTATAATCTTGTTTTTTTGTCACCAAAAATTGATTCCAATTATTGTTGTATTGATAATAATTTGAGCGAAACTTAAAACAATAAATCATGTATTTAAACTGGCTAAAATTCCAGTAGTTATTGCCAACATTAATATCGCTGCTATCAACCTGGTAATTTGGCTTAAATATAAATTGCAGACATTTTGTAAATGGTTATCTATTTCAAAGACATTTCCGGCAGGTTTTGTTTTATAAAAATGAAAGTCACGATTAAACATAATTTGTAATAAAGATTTTCAAAATTTTTGATAGACACTTTGAATTTTTCTAGCTTGAATTCATTGAACTATTTCTTGAGATAAAATTTCGATAACTTTCATGATAGAAAACGGAACGATAATGATCAAAAGATTGAAAGTTGTTCCATAACCGATTGTATCTTTTACGAGTACTTTAAATAATTGAGCTACTCCTATTCCGAAACCAATTGCCACTATTTCCAAAATAAAACTTCAAATTAATGTTTTTCAATTTGTAAAAGAAAACATTTTGATTTGATTTTTAATTTCATTTGAATTTCATTCTAACTTTTTGGTCCCAACACAGCAAATAACGTTGGCGAAACTGTTTTGAAAATCCCGATAAGAAATCTTGTATTTGCCTTTTGCGCTATCATAAACAATTAAATGATTGTTGAATTTTTGAACAATTACAAAATGTAATCCATTTAGTTTTCGAACCATAACAACATAATACTTGGCTTGGTTCAGTTCTTTAAATTCTTGATACGTGCATTCGTAGGTTTCTAATTCAATTCCGAACTCGCTAGCTAAACTTTCTAAATTTTCTAAGTTCATTCCAGAACTTGAAATTTGTGCCTTAGTCAATACATCGCTTCGGGAAATATCAATATCGTGCAATTCTTGAGCCAGCATCGTCACAACACATGCGCCACATTCATTTTCTGTTTCTTGTAAAACTATTTGCATTTTTCTCCCCCTTTAATATAAATGTCTAAAAAAGGAAAAAATTAAGAAAAATATTTTAAAAATTTTTTAGATAGTGATTCTTTTTGCTGGTATTTTTTACTATTACGCATTAAGTTTATTTAATGTAAATTTTCGTAAATATCTATTATTTATATCCTGAAATTTATTAGAATCGTAGTGACTTAGAAATATTTTCATTTATGTTGATATGAAGTTTACAAAATATTTGGATAAGGAAAAATTATGCGTCACACTCCACTGTTAATAACCATTTCGTCTTTTTCATCGTTGATGGGAGTTGCTATTGTTGTATTAAGTGCTATTTGACTTTATGAATTATTTAAAAGACATTTTTATATCTTTAATTTGAAAAGAAAGGAAGATATAATCTTACCGTTTTCAGTTGGCTCAAGTATTTTATTGGGAACCTTTTTTACAATTTTACCAAGTGATTTGACATCAGATCCAACAATCAATCCCGTAGCATTTAATGCATCATTTGTTTGCTCAATGTTTAGTTTATCATGGCATACTTTATTTTTTGTGTTTAATCATTTCAACCCTAACGGGTCAATTTACTAAAAATAAAGAACGATATAACAAAATTAAAGCGAAAAACAAATTTACCCGTTGGGTTCGTTCAATATTCGCATTATTCTTTCGGTTTGGTCTTTGGCATTACAAATCGCCACGGGATTTGCAACAATTCGTGAAAACATAGAATTTGGCTTATTAGTCCAATTAATTTATTTCTGATTTTTATTAGCAGCTTTAGTTGTTTATTTAATGCTTGCTTATTTTTATGTTTTTGTGGATTTAATGATTTATAAGCGAAAATTGATTAACAATAATTTGAATAACGCAAAAAATACCTATAGGTTTTTAATTTCAGTTTTTTATGTTGTTGGCATGAGTTTTTGTAATCACGAGCTCTTAGTTTTAAAATGATTAAATTTTCGTGAATTATTAATTGCCTTAATGGCTTCAAAAATCATTGTTGGGACAAAACTAATAAAGAAAGCAATAGCGAATAAATAACTATAATTTGGAACGATTATGGAAGTTTGATTATTAAAGAAAGGTTGTAATTGGTTTAATTGGTAAGGGTCGGGATTTTGAAAATAAACATAAACATCAGAGTTAAATATTTCATTTACTGTTGGAATCAAAACAACAAAAAGGATCAATGATAAAGCACCCAAGCTCGCAAATAAAACATACTTAATATCACGATAATGATATTTAATAATAGTGTAACGGCTAAAAGTATTAAATGCATTGATTGATTGGGTTACTGCCACAACAATGAAAGCGGCTGCTGAACCTGATGATTGCATATTAAAAATAAAGGCCCGATCGCCTCCGGTAGTATGTTCAAATTGGGTAAATAAATCTAGCATTTTATAATAGTCGAAATTTACAAACGAACTACTTCCCAAATAAAACATTATTAATGCTAATGCTGAAAATAAAAAGCCTTGAAGGACAATTTTCACAAACATTCGCCAGTCAACTAAGTTCACATTAACTGTCGGTGCAGTTTCCATAATGTTACGGCGTGGTTTTTTCATCCCTAAAGCAATCGCTGGCAGACTTTCAGTAACTAAATTGATTCATAAGATTTGAATCGCAGTGAATGGACTAAAGTGAAAGATAAACATCCCTAATACTAAGGTAATTACACCAACCATGTTTGTCGTGAATAGTGTTAACATGATTCGTTTAAGGTTATCAATGATTCCTCGACCCTCACGTACAGCTTCAACAATTGTGGCAAAATTATCGTCAGTTAAAACCATATCGGCAGCGTTTTTTGCGACTTCTGTTCCGGTAATCCCCATCGCCACACCAACATCTGCTGCTTTTAAAGCCGGAGCATCGTTAACTCCGTCTCCTGTCATTGCGACTACTTCGCCATTATCTTGTAAAGCTTTAACAACCCGAATTTTGTCATCAGGTGTTACCCGAGCATAAACTGAAATATTTTCGACTTCTGATTTGAATTGTTCATCTGATAAAGCTTTTAATTGTTCACCTGTAATAACTTTTTGATTATTTTCTAGAATCCCTAATTGACTTGCGATTGTAGTCGCTGTTAAAGCGTGATCACCCGTAATCATAACCGGACGAATATGGGCTTTTTTACATAATTGAATTGCTTGTTTTGCTTCATTTCGAGGTGGGTCAACGATAGCAAATACAGCCTTTAATTCAATATTGTTTTCGATTGTCTGGTGGTTTATCTCAGCAGGAAGTGTTTTTAAAAATTTAGTCCCAATGGCTAAAACCCTTAAACCTTCTTCAGACATCGATGTAGTTTCTTTTTGAAAGGCAGTTAAATTTTGATTATTAGCAATTGGAAAAATACTGGCTGGAGCACCCTTAACAATTACTAAATAACCATCATTTCAAGGATGGATTGTAGTCATTAACTTTCGATCAGAGTCAAAAGGAATTTCTTCAATCCGTTCGTGTTTTTCTTGCAGTTGTTCAAACGGAATCCCCGAAGCAACACCAGCATTGACTAATGCTAATTCTGTTGGATCTCCAACTAATACACCATCATCATCTTTAACGTCTGAACACAACATTGCTGATGCAATAATTTTTAATTGTTCTTCACCTTTAAATTCATTTAGGCTATTGATACCATCGAACCATTTAGTGACTTGCATTTTGTTTTGGGTTAATGTTCCCGTTTTATCACTGCAAATTACAGAAACCCCACCTAGTGTTTCGACTGAATTCATCTTTTTAATTAGTGCATTATGTTTAATCATCCGCTTAATCCCAAGAGCAAATACTACGGTCATAATCGCATATAGACCTTCAGGAATTACAGCAATCGCGATGGAAATTCCAATCTTAAAAGCGTTTGACCAAGTATTTTGAATTTCGTCGACTTGATTGACATAAAAAACATAAATTAAGAAAACTATAACTAATAATAATCCAGCAGCAATTCCTAAGAAGCGACTAAGTTTTCCAATTCTTCTTTCAATCCCGCTAACTTGTTTTTTATCGTTCCCAAGTAGTTTTGCGATTTTTCCAATTTCGGTATTCATTCCTGTTTTCGTTACAAGAATTTTGGCCCGGCCATTTGTTACAGTAGTTCCTGAGTAAACATAATTCCGTCGTTCTGATGTTATTGTTTTGTCATCTGAAACAAAATGTTCAGATTTTTCTACCGGAATTGATTCTCCAGTTAAAACTGCTTCTAAACAAAATAGCGAACTTGCTTCGATAATGATTCCGTCGGCTGCAATGGAGTCACCCGCATCCAAAAACATTACGTCTCCAGGAACAAGTTTCTCTGAATCAATGATATCAAAGTCGTCATTACGTTGGACTTTAGCTTTCATGACAATCATTTTATTTAAAGCTTGGACGGCTTTTTCAGATTTAGCTTCTTGAAATGCACCAAAAAAGGCGTTTACAAAGACTATTAGAAAAATAATAAATGGTTCAACTCGTTCCACAATCATTTCGGTTGCTGTGGCTTGAGTATCCGTATGAAATTGTGGTACGAAAGCAATTAATAATGATATTAATGCTGCAATCAATAACAAAATTATCATTGGATCTTTAAATTGTTTTAAAAATCGAATGAATAATGTGGTTGGTTTTTTAGCTTCTAGTTTATTGGGTCCGACTGTTTTATAGCGTTTATTAGCTTGTTCAGTTGTCAGACCCTTTTCCGTATCAGATTCTAACTCTGCTAGAGCAGAAGACAAATTCTGGTTCAATTTATACCTCTATGTGTAATGAAAATATTCTAACAAGAAATAATAAAAAATGGTAATTTTGTTTTAAAAATCATAGATAAATAATGAAAAACAAACTGAAATGTTAAAAATATAGTCTGTAATTATTAAACATAAATATGTTCAAAAAGTTATGTTGGATTGTTACTAAATTGAAATTTATTCACTCAAAATTGCAAATTTTAATAAAAAAAGCACCTTCGTAAAAGGCGCTTTTTATACTATCATTGGTGTTGTTTTTTTTGCATTCGCTTCCGAGCAAGTTTTTGTTTTTCTCGTTTGCGTAATCCAGGACGAAGGTGATATTCGTGTCGGGTTGTAGAACGTTTGGTTTCGCTTGAAATCCGTTTAAATTTTCTTAAAGCAGCTTCAAGGTCTCCGTCTTTCACTTCAATTTTTGGCATCACTATCACCTCCTTTCAAAATATGAGTAATTGTTTTATTCATTTTTATTAAAAATGTTCGTCGTCGTCTTCTAAATCAAAAATGTCTTCTTGTTTTAAGTTTTCAGTTAATGCTTGGCGCTGTCTGCGAAGTTCTTGATAACGTTTTTCTTCTGCAAGTTTTAATTCGTTAGCTTTTTTTAATTCTGCATTTACCAGTTCGCGATTTTGTTTAATGGTAGCAACTTCGTTATCGACATGCTTTTCAAAATTGATGGCATCATTAATTGAACCACTTGGCATTATTGGAGTTTCATTTTTTTGTTCGTTGTTGATGTTTTGAATACTTGACGAAGCAATTGTTTTAGATGGTTGGAAATCTGACAATGTCGAAGATAATCCAAGATCAGAATTTAATTCTTCATAATCACGCATCATTTTGGTAGTGTCACCGCTAATTGGTTTGCTTGGACGGTAATTAGTTTTAGATAAATCAGTTGTGCTTAATTCTGTAGATTCTTGTTTCAAATCCTGATTGTTTTCTGGTTGTAAACTAGCAACTAGACTTGGCTTGACTGTGTTTGTTTTTGCTTCGCTTGAAGGATTTTCCAAACGTGCCCGTGCCTTTTTAAGAATTTGAAAGACTTCTTCACGAGTGTATTTCTCATCTTGAGGATCATTTTTCCCTGATTTGAACGGAATCCCAACGTATGATTTCATTCATTCGCTGCGACTTAATCCAGAACGCTTCGCGTTTTTTCAAGAACGTTTCATATTCTTTTTTTCTAATTTAGTTTGTGGCGATAAAAAGCGAATGAGAAGTCGTGTTCGTAAACTATCGCCATTTGTCATTAATTCAATTAATTCATCGTCTACAGCTGTAGTGTTTTGATTTGAAGCTTTAACGAAATCGCCCGAGGCACTGCGGTTAATTCCTTTTTGTTGAAGAATCCGTTGACGAAACTGTTTAAAGTCTTCTTCACATTCTTTGCCATAAGTTTTGATAAAGTCGTGAATGTTAAATTCACCATAGTAAAGCTTACAGTCTTTAATATATTTAGGCCAAGCAAAATCAGCGTGGTAATAATTCTTATAGCCTTCTAAGAATAGTTGCCATTTGCTTTTGTTTTGTAATGCCGCTTCTTTTGTGAAATCAATTGTCGCATTAACATTGCTAGATTGTTCAGTTGTTAATTCTTCAAAAGATGTATTGTTATTTTTCATTTTTTCTCCATGGAAAATGTTCTAAATTAAGCTTCCAAATAGATTACTTATATATTAGATAACTTATTAATTATACAACTTATTCTATTAGATTAATTGATGACTTTAAAACGGGCTGTTTATAGAGCGGTTATTATTGCCATGTGAAAATAGTTTGATTGTTACAAAAATTACATAATCGTTTGCTTTGATTATGAATTTGCTGGTTATTGATTTTGTTGATTGACAACAGGAGAATTATTCATATTTGATACTAGATCAACTAATTTATGAATTTTTAAATTTATCTTTTGCATTTCATATTCACGATTTAAGAATCAATTAGTACTTAAAATTCGGTAAATCTTCCAACCGCAGCTTTCCAGATACTGTTGCCTGAAAAAATCACGTTGAACGTCTTCAGTTTTAGAATGATAAGTTAATCCATCACATTCTATTCCTAAAATGAACTGGTCATTATTTTTATCGTAAATTGCCAAATCAATAAAGAAACTACCAACTTGAACTTGGTTTTTGATAATTAAATTATCCGGAAGAATTGTTTCTATGGCTGCATAAACTTCTTTTTCAAATACAGAATCAAATTTCTTTAAATTGTTACCATAAACGTCTGTACTATTGTGTAATGAATCTAGTAATGCTTGTTTTTCTAAGGTTTTGTTAGCACTTACTAATTCAATGAAATGTAAGTATTGTTTAAAGCGCATTGGTCCAGGATTATCTTCACTAACTTTTAGTTCGTTTGAATCAAATGATTTTACAACGTAGATTTTCTTTTTAGCTCGTGTAATGGCAACGTTTAAACGGTTTTCGCCTCCAGCTTGATTAATTGGTCCGAAGCGCATAAATAATTTGCCATCTTCATTTTTGGCGTACCCAACTGAAAAAATGACGATATCACGTTCGTCACCTTGAACGTTTTCAATGTTTTTCACAAATAGACTTTCATCACTTCCATCTTTCGGATTAGTGCGATTCATTTCTTTGATGATAGCTGTGTTACTTGCATCTTCAAGCATGTTTTCAATAAGTTCTTTTTGTTTAATGTTAAAAGTAATAATCCCTATGGTTTCGTTATTATTTCTTGTTTGCATTAATTGGGTTACTAATTCAACTACTTTTTTAGCTTCTTCAACATTTGTTCCGTTATTTGTTCATAATCCAGTGTCTACTTTTATTTCTTCAATTGGTTTTCCATGAGCAATTACTTTAGAAGCAAAATAAAGTTCGTTATTATAAAAAGCTGCACTTGAAAATTCTATTAATTCTTTAAAGTAGGACCGGTAATGGAATTTCAGCATTTTAGTTTTATATTTGTTTTTGGCAATGTCTAATAAGCTTACTGTTTCTAAAGCTGAAATTTCTTCTAGTGATCGTTCGTCTTCATCACTTGTTTCAGATTCAGCATAATGACTTTCGAAGAATGAAGATGGTCTTAATTGTTTGGAGTCACCTGCAACAATTGCCCGGCTGGCACGGTTTAAGGCTGGAATTGCCCGTTCAACGAACATTTGACTTGCTTCGTCAAAAACGATATAGTCAAAAGGTTCGACATCGATTTTAAATAAAGTGGATACAACTTCAGGAGTTGCTAAAACCATTGGAAATAAAACATTTAAAGCATTAAAGGCCTGATCAAACATCACTTTAATTGATTTGCGTCGTTTTAAATTAGCTTGATTTTTCAAATAGTTATATTCTTTTAATAAATCACTATTGGCGTTTTTAAAAGTTTTTTTAATATGGGATTTCAACTTGGCAAATGAAAGGCTTGCTGATGAAGTAAATTTGTTGTTGATTGATTTCAAAATGGCGTCGTAATTTTCCTCTTCATTTTTTAAATAATCAAGAATTTGAAGAGTTTGACTAATGATTGCTTCATCGATGGAGTAGTAATTAACAAAATCAATTATCTGTTTTTTAGTTAAATTATTTGCTAAATAAACATTAATTAGGTTTCTTTCACTTGTACTTAAAACGCTAATTTTATCAATAGTATAATGGTGCTCTGGTTTGTATTGTTCATTAAATAAATTTAATACTTTTTCAAATTTATCGTCTGATCCAAAATTAACATATTGTGCACTCAGTAACAAGTTTATCAGTTGGTCTAAAGATTCATAATTATTGCGAATAAAATACAAAGCAATTTGGTATTCAACGTCTGTGCTATGAGCAAAAATATCGCATACGTATTTAATACATTTAGTATCAAAACTACTGTAATAATTATTAAAGTAATTTATGAAATTAGTTTCTTGTGAAGTGACTTCTAATTTTGTTTTGAATAACTTAGCAAAAAAAGATAATTTGAAACCTGGATTTAGTGCTAATTTGATCGCCAAAACCTTTTTGTAATCATTTATCGGTAGTAATGAAATAAGTGTGTTAAATTGGCATCGTGTTAAAATTCAAATAATTAATTAAGGATGATTAACAAGATGGCAAAGAAAATAACTCCAAAACCACCTAAATCTGAAAATTATCGAAAAGTAATGGACCAATTTAACCAATTGGTACTAGGAAACCCAGATATTTTTGATGCTAGCAGTGCCAATAGTTTAATTAAATCAATGACAGAAGTATTTTCTGAACCACTGAATGCACTTCTTAAAGCCGAAATGGATGAACATTTAGGAAGAAGCGAATACGAGCGTTCTGAAAACTCCAATCGCCGGAATGGTTTCATTGAAAAAACTGTTAG
>NZ_JHXT01000014.1 GCF_000687795.1 Mycoplasma testudinis ATCC 43263 | reverse complement strand
ACCTTCTCAATGAACTGAATAAGGTGGATTAGATACTATTGCGTCAAATTTATCTATATCTCTAAGATTTCAGCGTGCATTTTTGATTAATGTATCACCATGGTGAATATGAAATTTTTTATAGCCAACATCATGTAAGAACATATTAATTCTGGCCAGATTGTATGTTGTTGGGTTTATTTCTTGTCCATAAAAACCATCACGCACGTTTTCTTTTCCAATTAATTTTACAAACTTTAATAACAATGAACCAGATCCACAAGCGGGGTCATAAACCCTTTGAATTTCTTTTTTATCTGGTTTGCCACTACGCATAAAATTAATTAAAGTAATTCTGGCTAATAGTTCACTAACTTCTTGGGGGGTAAAATACTCACCACCAGATTTTCCAGCATTTGCAGCATACATGGACATTAAGTATTCATATGCATCACCAAACGCATCAATCGAATTAGTTTGGTATTCACCTAATGGTAAATCACCAATTGCATTTAATAACTTTACTAGTTTTTTATTGATGTCAGCAACTGTTGAACCTAAACGATTGCTATTAAGATCAACATCACTAAATAAACCTTTTAAATTGTCTTGGCTATTAGTACCATTTGCAGATAATTCAATGTTCTTAAAAATCTTTTGTAAATCTATATTTAAATTTGGATTGTTACTAGCATTCTTGCGAACATTAACAAAGAGTTCACTTGGTTTCATAAAAAAACCTTTATAGGTAATTAAATTAGATTTTCCTTTGACTGCTTTTTCATCATCAAAACTTGCATAATCGAAATCTTTCTTACCAGAACCTTTTTGGTATTTTTTTACTGCATTGGCAATATTCTCTGAAATATAGCGATAAAACAAAAAACCTAAAACATAAGTTTTGAATTCTCAACCATCGACACTGCCTCTTAATTCGTTCGCTATTCTTCAAATAATCTTATGTAATTCAGCACGTTCATTATCTTTGTTATCAGCCATGATGTTTTATCCTTCTCCAAATACTTATGAATATCATTTTAGATAAAAAAATACAAATTTTTTAAAGCAAAGTATTTATTTAAACTAATCCACTAAAAAATGAATTTAAAGCTGAAATAATTATTTGTTCTCAATTGCTTTTTCTAAAGCAATCCCTGATTTTAAAGAAAGTATTATTTGTTTAAGTTTTTTGGCTTCTTTAATTAATTTAAATGGGTTTTTAAATAAAACGTCGTTGTCAGCATACAGTTTCATACAAGTTAATGATTTATTGATATTGCGATTAATAAATCAGCCTAAAAAGAAATAAATAATAAAAAAAACGAAAATCAAAATAATAAATGCCGTAATCCCGTATGTCAAACTCATTGGAATTTGATTAGTGGTTTCATTTTGCCGTAAAAGAGAAGCAAAAATAATAATTAAAATAATTCCAAGAACAATGCAAAATAAGATAAAAATCAAATAATAAAAAAAACCTAAAAATAAAATTTTTAGTCTTTTTAAATCTTTAATTGCTAAATTGTGGAATTGTTGATTCATTTTAATTATATGCTTTTGTTAATGTTGCTTCCGATTCATCAATATGCAATCGGTAAAACAATAATTAAAGTGGTTTTTAATTTATATCGAGTTAATGTTCCAATCTGTCTTCTGAATACTAAAAGTAAGACTGTTAATAAACTAAGTCCAATTAACAAAAAGATTAAGAACATAATCCCTAACTCAATCCGAAAACGGGTTGCTACAACAAGGGCAACAATAAAAGCAATCCAAAAAGCATAAAAAGCGGTTAATCAAGCCGAAACTTTTTTTCCAATCGAATAAGGATTTTTAAAACGCACTACGCACTAAACCTTTCAAATAAATCGTGAATTGAAGTAAATGTCTTCAAATAACGCTGTAATTGTAAATTAACTAAAATCTTTTTTTGACCAACAAGAATAACTTGTAATCCCATTTCTTCAATTTCACGATCTACATCAGTGCAAATAATTAAAGTTAATTTATTAATTGTTACATAATCACTAATCGCATCAATTAAATATTTCCGATGTTGTGATGGTAACCGAAATCACACTTCATCTAAGACACAAATTTTTTTCGAACTTAGAAGTTTTAAAAGAATCTTTAATTTTAATAAATCATAAGAATCAAGTCTTTTTGGGTCACTTAATAAACTGTTTTGAAAACCGAAAGTAGTAGTTAAAATTGCAAGATGTGATTTTGGAATGGGGTTATTAGTAAAACTAATGACGTGATTAATTCAATCTCCTACTGTTTTAAATCCAGTTAATTTTGCTTTATAAGTAAACTTCTTTTTTAATTTAATTAAATCAATGGTCAAATCATCCCGGATGATTTGACCACCTCCCGGATTTAAAGTAAAGTCAATCATTCGGGCTAATTCAAAGGTTCGCAAAGGATTCAAACTAACCAGTACTGTATGACGATTTTGATAAATACTAAAATTAAGCTTATAAAACAACCGTGATAATCGATAGTGGGTTTTTTTAATTCAATGTAATTTACCAGAAACATTTTTTAAAGAAACTATAGTAGGCGCATTTTCTTTAATAGCTTGAGTTCCAAACGGCTGAATTGTCGGATTGATTTGAGCATCTGTATATACTGGTTGAGCAATAGAATGTAATTTTATTGGACCTTGAGTTACAAAATTTCTTTTAGCCATTAGATAACTCGTTTATCAAAGAAAAAATTACATTCTTTAATGTAGATAAAGTATTCAATAATATTCATAACGTGATCCATAATCCGTTCAACATTTTTGAAAGCAAGAATAATGGCAACTGCTATTTCAGCATCGTTGTTAGTTCCGTTTTCACCAAAGTATGTTCCTTTAAAAGTTTTCAGGTGACAACGAAACTCCTGTGTAAATTCATTTAACAACTGTTCAGCATACTTATAACAAGAAGTTGCATCATGTGTTTTAAAGTATTCAAATATTTTTAGATAGTTGTTTACTGCCAATTCTTCCATGCTTTTTAATGGATAAATATCTTCAGGACGAATGTTTATATTATTTTCTAAAAACTTTGCCAAATTATTAGCATAATCGCAGATTCGTTCTAAATCATTAATTGAATTAATAATAGCGATTACAAAACGCAAATGACTGGCTTGGGGTTGTTCTTTAGAAATAATTCAAGTACATTCATCCAATAAATCTGCTTGGGTGATATT
This sequence comes from Mycoplasma testudinis ATCC 43263, assembly GCF_000687795.1. Lineage (GTDB taxonomy): Bacteria > Bacillota_I > Bacilli_A > Mycoplasmatales > Mycoplasmoidaceae > Mycoplasmoides > Mycoplasmoides testudinis. The sequence goes on along the minus strand of NZ_JHXT01000014.1, from coordinate 37,419 downwards.
GGAGATTTTTTCTAATTCAAAAACCTGAGCTGTTTTTTTATGAAACTCATCTTTATTTGAATATAGTTCAAAAGCTTTAACAACGACTAAATGCATTTTATAAGTATGACTTAAATACTCATAAAATTTTTTAATCAAATTATCTTCTGATTGTTTTAATGATCCGTAATTTATTGCCATAATTATCCAATCCTTCCGCTGACATAGTCTTTTGTTCGTTTTTGTTTAGGCTGAGTGAAAATTGCTTTTGTTGGTCCTGATTCAATAATCTCCCCCTCATAAAAAAAGACAGTATTATCACTAATTCTTTGTGCTTGAGCCATCGAGTGAGTAACAATCACAATTGAGAATTTCTTTCGCAATTCATTAATCAAAATTTCAACCTTGTTTGTTGCAATTGGATCTAGTGCTGAAGTTGGTTCATCCATCAACAAAACATCTGGATGTAAAGCAATTGCCCGGGCAATACACAAACGTTGCTGTTGCCCTCCAGAAAGTCCTAAAGCACTTTCGTTTAAGATATCTTTAACTTCATCTCACAGGGCTGCACCCATTAATGATTCCTTAACAATTTTATCAATTATGGCGCGATCTTTAATTCCGTGGGACTTTAAAGCATACGCTATATTTTCATAAATGGATAAATTAAATGGGGTTGGTTTTTGAAAAACCATTCCGACTCGAGTTCTTAATTCTAGTTCAGACAAAATCTTTGAACTTATATTCTTTCCTGAAAATCAAACATTACCTGTAATCTTTACACCTTCAATAACGTCATTCATTCGGTTAAGGGTTCTTAAAAAAGTTGATTTTCCACAGCCTGATGGTCCGATAAAAGCTGTTACTTTATTTTTCAATAAATTGATATTGATATTTTTTAAAGCGTGCTTGTGTCCATTGTTGTATCATAAGTTTAAATTACTTACTTCAAAAATATGGTTGCTATCGAAATCATGTTTAAATGCTTGTAACTCCGGGTTTTTGTCTTTGATCAATTTTCTGTTTAGGTTTATCTGATCTTTTAAATCACTTATTTTTTCTTTTAAGGTTTTAACTTCGGGTAACTGTTTGATAAAAATCTTAGGATGACGTAACAATCTTTTTAATCTAATAAGTTCTTGTTCTAATTCTTTTTTTGGGGAAGAATGGTTAACAGAATTAATTGTTGTCATTAAATTATCAAGTTTTGTTTGCAATAATGGTAGTTGACTATTTTTTAAACTTACACAAAGATTTTTGTATTCCAGAACTAAATTTGATTTAGTTTTTTTTAATTCATTAATTTTGTTTTTACAAATATTTCTGCGTTCAGCAAGCTGTTTTTTTATTTGGGCTTTTTGTTCAGGAGTTAATTTTTGCTTTGGTTCATACTTAATTTCATCAACGCTTTTTTCATCATTAGTTTCTAAATTGGCATTTTCAACCTTTTCGGTATCCTTGGCTGGTTCTAAAGAAACATCAAAAGAAAAATCGGGTGTTAATTCTTTAGTGTCTGCCATAATTCGTCCTTTGCTTTTTCATTTTAGAAAATAATATTCTTATATATTTAACCATTTGTTTTTTAAATGTTGGATAATGCACAATAATTCAAGGAACAACTAATTGACCTATAAGGACTAAAATTAAAATCAAAACAATTGACATAAAGGCTGATTCAAACATAATATCTTGAGCATTAGATGCTGGTGAAAACAATTGGGCATAAATTCTTGTCGTTAAGGTTTGACCCCATAATCCTAAATCAATGTGGTTAGCAGAACTTAACCCCGCAGTTAAATATAAAGGAGTAGTTTCGGCCATAATCCGGCCCACAGAAAGAATTAATGCCGTAATGATTCCTTCAACTGCCATTGGTAAAACAATCTTTCTAATTGTCTCATATTTACTAACACCTAGCGCATAAGAATTCATTCTCACAACCATCGGAACATTTTCTAAAGCTTGTTGAATGATTCTAATAAAGGCGGGAATAATTACAATGCTAATGGTTAAAATTCCAGCAATCATGGAAACACTAGTTGTACCACCTGACGCCCATCCCAAAGTTTGTAAGAAAAAAGCTAAACCAAAGATGGCAAATAAAATTGAGGGGGTTGATCCTAATGAATCCACAAAAAATAGAATGGTTTTTTTCACGCGATAATTTTTGGAATACTCATTCAAAAAAATAGCCGCAAACATCGCAATTGGGAAAGCAATTAACACTGTCATTAAAATAATAATAATCGTATTAACTATTGCTCTTCCGGTGCTATCTGCATTTACGATATCTCCCACTGTACTGTTGGGTGAAACCAAAGCATTCCCGCCTTGGATTAAAACGAACAATAAAATTCATAAAATAAAAATTAAAGTCAAAATGGCACAAAAGTATTCCCAGAAAATCTTTCATCCAGAATACAGATTCAAAAATTTATTATTTCTTAATCTTTCTTTAATAAACGTCGAACGATAATCCAAATTTTCCAAATTTAAATCAACTGAACTACGGGTTGCTAACTTTTCAAAAGTGGCAATAATTTTATCGGGAACAAATAAAACAATTTTAGAAACTACTTTATGAAGTTTAATAACTCATGGATATTTTGCAGTTGTTCTTTTTTTTGTAGCAAATAAAACAATCCCGTTCAAGATCATAATGATCACGAATAAAACAATCCCATAAACATATAAAACTCCTTGTAAAGTTTCACCCCCGTTTTCACTAAAGAAATTATATGAAATTACAGCACCAAGCGATTTTAAGTTGGATAGTCAAACATCACCAAATCCAGAAGCAAAAATTTGGTTAAAATTTTGCGACGTTAAAATAAAGTTTAAAGCAGCCGTTTCACCTATAGCTCTACCCATAGCCACAATCAGAGCGACCACAATCATTCCCTTAGCCTGTTTTTTAACAACTTTATAAATAGCTCTAGTTCTTTGGGTACCTAATGCTAATGGTGCTAAAATCATATCTTGCTCAACACCATCTAAAGCATTATACGTTAAAGCAACAACATTTGGTAAAACCATGAATGCAAGCATAATAAAAGCCGTAATTAAATTTCAAGCGGTCGAAAAACCAACAATATCTTGTAAAAAAACACCAAGCGCAGTTGCCGCAAATAACCCGAAAACTACCGAAGGAATCCCGGCTAATAAATCAATTACAATTCTTAAAATTCGTGAATATTTTTTAGGCATTCGATAACGCAAGAAAATTGCTGTTTTTATTCCAATTGGACCAGCAATAATCATTGCTCCAGCGGTTGTTAAAAAAGTAATAACCAAAGGAAGTCAAAACCCGCCTGCACCATCATTTAAATTAAAAGTTCCTTGAAAAATAGAAGCCCCATAATGTTGTCATCCCGGGACTGATTTAATAATGATGAAAACAATTACTGCTACAAAAATAATGGCAATAAATCAGGCAAATATTGAACTTAGGGTACTAAAAATACTATTCTTGATAATCTTCCCAAAGATGGAACTATATTTCCGTTTGTTTTGACTTTGACTCATAAGTATTAAAACGCTCCAAATCTAAGGCCGTTTGAAAAATCATAATCAGCAGTTCAAAACTGGTCCAAATGATTTTTGACTAAATCGTTAAGACTCATTTGTTCTTGGTCTGTAGTTAGATTAAACATATTTTTGATTTCATTTTCATTTAACGGAATCAATCCTTGCTGTTGATAAATACTTTGTACAGTCTGTTGATCGTTTAAAGAATCTAAATACTTGCTAAATAAAATTCATGAAACAAAATTTTTAATATCATCGACTTTGGGATTTAATAAAGAAGTCATTATATTGAATGGGCGAACCCAACGGTATAAACCTTTTTCCACATTATCAATTGTGGGTGTGACAGTAGTCAGTTTTTGGTTATCACCATCTGCTATTTGATAATTCATTAAATCAAAACCATCTAATAAAATTCGTTGAAAATTGTTTTGAATAAAACCTAAACCTAAATAAATAATAGCTCCAGGAATATTCTTTGCTTCAGTTTGAAAAAAACGATAAGCATCAGCATTAGCTTCAGCGGTTTCAGTGGTTGCAGGAGAAGTCACTCCTGAATTTAAGGCATTTCTTACTTTTGAATCTAGCTTAGTAGTATCAAACCCAGAATCAGTTAAAAAAGCTTCAGCCGTTCCTGAAGCATTCGAACCCCCACTACGAGCATAGGCTTTTAAAAAGATGTTATTTGCAGGGGGATTACCAGATCCGATATAAAAGCGACTTAATGGGACTCGTTCAAACCCTGCAAATCCGTTATACAAATCTAGAATATTATTTTGATTCACAGCAAAATCACTTGCTTTAAAGCCACTTGGAGGAACAAAAAGCAAAGCTACTGCATCCTTTGCTAAAGTAATGGTTTTAATTTTTTTTATTTTTCAATCATTTTCAAGATCTGTACCAACAACAGAACCTCTTGGTGATTTTGAAGATGTACCAATTAAAGTGGTGCCCCGTGCCGTATTTTGAATTCCGGTACTAGAACCACCACTCTGAACATTAATTTCAATATTCCGATCACGGCTGTAAGCCGTTGCCAGGGCATTTAAAAAAGGCTGCACCGAACTAGATCCTCGGGCATCCAAAACAGTAAAATTACCACAGGCTGATACTAGTGAAGTAGCACCTATGATAGCCACAAACCCAATACTGTACATCCCAACTTTAAATCGCCTTTTAAAGCAACGTTTTGTACCAAGCCTTTTCATATTAGGCAAATTATAAATAATTTTTTTAAATTTAAAAAAGATACCGAATTAAATGTAGTAGCAATCAATTCCAAAGAATTAATACAAAAAGTGGATAATTCGTTTCACAATGATTAATTTAGACCAAAAATCTTACAAGACTTAAAAAAGCATATGGATTTATACTAGCATCAAATAAATCAAATTGAGATGCACTCTAATAATACTTAATAGGATAAAAAAGCACTTATATTTTATGAAGTAGATAAACAAGAAAGAATCTAATAAACTTAAATGACAAAAAAAGAATTACCGAAAAACGGCTATTAAGACGCTTTTTTCTATACAAAAGAAGTGAAATACACTCATAAAAAACAATACATCAAAATTAGCCAAAAAGATAAAAATAACTATCCGAAATGCATAATTTAGTATGCCAAAACTTAAACACAACTATCTGGACACCATTATAACAGACAATTAATAATCACAAAAGAGCTTTGATATGGCGAATAAATACTTAAAAAGATTAATTGATCAAAAAATTTTAGAAAGCCTTATTTTGGTTGGGGCGGCCCAAATTTAAGGACCAAAATTTAGTGGTAAAACAACCACTTGTATGAACGTCCAAAAAAAGTTACATAAATCTTTCTATAAAAGCGAATCAAGATTTAGCTAAAGCTAATCCTGAATTTATTTTAAAAGGACATAAACCACGATTAATAGATGAATGACAAATCGTTCCTGAATTATGAGATACTATCAGAAATCAAATTGATATGGATTCAGCAAAAGGACATTATTTATTAACTGGCAGTTCAACACCTGTGGACTCATCTAAAATTTACCACTCAGGTGCAGGGCGTTTTATAAATTTGAAAATGCATCCAATGTCACTATTCGAATCACTTGAATCAAAAGGAATTGTTTCACTAAATAATCTTTTTGAAAAAGCGGGTCAATTTAAGTTTTTTGATGAAAATAAAGAACATCAGTTAGAAAATATATTATTTTATATGTGCCGAGGTGGATGGCCAGATTTTGTACTTGAAAAAACCGGAATATAGCTTTGCAAAAATTCGACGCATATTTGTCTTTGGTTTTCGATTTTGCTTTCCATGGAAAACAAAAAAGAACTAATAGTAAAAGTTTAATGCAGCGTATTTTGCATTCATTAGCAAGAAATATCTCACACCGATAGTGGCCCCTTAAGTTGGTTAGATTAGTCCAACTTTTTGGGGCCACTATCTTTTGTTCGAAGACTTTGTAATTCGAGATTTAAGAATTTATATAGAGTCATTAAATGGTTATATAAATCATTATCGCGAAAAAAACGGATTGGAATGTGATGCTATTTTGAAATTAAGAGATCAACGGTACGCCTTAATTGAAATAAAAGTTGGGGGATCAGAAGCGATTGAAAAAGCAGCAAAAATTTACTGAAAATCAAAAATAAAATGTCTAAAGATTTAAAAAAGAACCAACATTTATGATGATTGTTACTGCTGTGGGACCAGGATATAAAAGAAATGACGGAATTTTAGTAGTTCCGGTTAACTTGTTAAGAAATTAATTTTAGTCATTTAAAAATCTAAATTGTTTATAAATTTATTTTCATGAAAATCAAGGAAAACTTTTCATTTCTTTTAAAGGTAGATTCTAATAATAAACGCAGCACTAAATCTATAGTATTACTTTTCTAAAATGTTTCTTTTTGTTTTGGTTCTATTATAAAGTCAAATCAACTTTATATAGAGTCATACCGCTTAGATTTCTTACGTATGAATGAGTTTGATGATATTAAAATATACTAAATCTAAAATTTTGGATAAACAAAAACGATTAATTAACTCGAAAAAACATCTAATTCAACTTTGACTATTTCGTTATTTTTTGCAGTTATACATTTGACAAATAAAAATCAACATATTAGCATTTAAGACATATCAACTGAAAAAGAATAGTGAGAAAGATCTTCAGAAACAATCTGAAAATTTTTAATCTACAAAAAATATTAAGGAATATTTATAAAATCAGTAAAAAGAAAATGATGATGAAAATCAACCCTAGGATTAGCTTTGCCAATTGTGATAGCAACAGCTGCGGCATGTTCGTCTGCTCAGAACGTTGATCAAGGACCATTGAACAGCAAACAACCAACATCAGATAAAACAAACGAAAATCAACAGCAAACCAACGATGTCATCTCTTTTTATTCTCAAATAACACAAAATGATGCTACTAAAGCAACCGTAAATCAAGATCAAAAATTACCTAGCGAAGTTGGTAAAACCTTAACAAGTTTGGATGCCATAAACGCATTATTAAATAAAGATTCACAAATTACTAAACTAAAACAAGCAGAAAACAGTTTTGAAATTAAGATTGCAGATGTTAATAATGACGATGATAACGGAATTATAAATATTCGCATAACAGTAGTAAGTGGGACAAACTTTTACTTGCCAGATGGAAAAACGACAACAAAAGAATCTGATGCAGGTGTAACTTTAAAACTTACTGGGTTTAAAAAGAATAATGTTACACCAACACCTCAAGAACAACAAGAAAAAATAATAAGTGATTATTATGCAAGTTTACCTTCAGGGCAAATAAACATTCAAACTAATGCAAACAAAGATGCCGCACTTGCAGTTGACCAAATAAATGCCACAGCTAACACGACTGAACTAATCAATGTTTTACAAAAATACTTACCCGCTGATAATCAAATTAATTCCTTACCTAACAATCTAAACGACAATAACTACCAATTGGTTGTTAATTCTATTCAAGATAGTCCAGCCGGGCATGTTATTGTCGTATTATGATTAAAAAATAGTTCTAATCAAATTGTTGATAATACAGGAAAGAATAATTCTGACTATATTGGAAAACAATTTACTTTAGCTGGATTTGATCAAGCCCCTGCAAATGTTAGTAGTGAAGTTCACACAATCACTCCTCCAGCTAGTGCAGAACAATCTGTTGCTAAAGCAACTTTGATTCCGTTAGTGAACGGTCAATATCAAGGTCTATCAATCAATAGTTCAAATCTTTCCGAAATTTTGAAAAACTCAACATTTAGTGCTCAAACTTTTGGAAAATCTTTTGATGGTACATCAGCTGAAAATCCAATCGCTTATGACAGTTCATTAATTAAATTCTATGCTCAAGGCGAAGATGGATTAAGTTCAAATAAGATTTATGCGTTTGTTTTAAATGGAGATTATTGAAAGGGAGTAGGACTAACTGTAACTGTTGATGATAATGGTGTATACGTTGAACTAGATGAAGCATTCTATATCAATCAAAACGCCGCAACTAAAGAACAGATAGCAACTAAAACTTATCCGACAACAAGTGACGTTTTACATTCAGGATTTAGCGATCCTGGATATGCGACAAGTATGGATACGTTTGGTTATGGAATTCAAAACCTTACATGGAATTATGAAATTAAAAACCAAACACCAGCAATTGCTCCAACTCAACCTACAACTAATGAACAACAAGAAGCAAATGCAATTAAACTTTATTACTCTAATTTCCAAAATACGACAACAATAAAGGTTCCACAAACTGTAACTGATAATGTAAATGTAGTAGAATCTACAATCAAAAACGCTACTGATGTTAGTACTATTAATCAGTATTTACCACAGGATCACCAACTGTCTGCCTTACCTAAAAATCTAACTGCTTCAGGTTATAAACTTAGTTTTGAAAAGATTCATGCAGACAAAGAAAATGGAACAATCACTTTCAATTTTGTTATTAGCAATAAAGATAATGTTCATGTGGATCAAACAGGATCAGTGAACAGTACTTATAATGGAAAAACCATTAAGTTAACGGGATTGGGTTCAACTGTGTTTACTTCCCAAACAAATGGACCAATTGCTTTTGATCTACCAACCAAATTAATAAGTTTAACTGATGGTAAAACAGCTAATGGTTTAGAAATCAATAATTCCAATCTCGTATCTATTTTTGAAAAATCTGCATTCAGCGCAACAACCGTTGGTCAATTTATGAATAACGGAGTATCAAAATCTTATGACGATGGTCTTGTTAACTTTTTTGCGGCTAATGGAGGCCAAACAGATAATAAAATCTATGCCTGAATTTTAGATGACGGTTCATATAAAGGTGTTGGTTTAACAGTTACAGTCCAAGCGGATGGCGTATATGTAACATACAATGAAGCATTTTATATGAGTGCATCAGATACTAATCACGACGCTATTAAAAACAAAACTTACGACCCTAATTTAATTCAATCTCAATCAGACCATGCAGATAATCCGGATGATCCAGGTTATGGAATTGTTAACTTGCACTGAATCTATTCACTTTCGTAAACTACAAAGATAAACAATAAAAGCAGAAAAAATCCTTAGCCGAACAAACTAAGGATTTTTATTATGCTTGTATATTGATTCAGTTGTCTTAATCGCCTTTAAAATGCTTGCTAACTAATTAGAATTAAACAAGATTAAGCGTTTTGCGGTGTAAGACGTGAGACTATTTGAGCGTTATAATCTGTTGATGATTTTACTGGAACTCCGTTTACATTTAAAGTTACAATGTGGTTTGTGGTACCCGGAGATCCACCATTTGGAAGTGATTTAACTCCGTACATATAAACACGAACGTATCTTGCACGAACTGCCTTGTCGCCTGGTGCATTTCAAGTCATTCCGCTCGATGTTTCAGCGTATTCAGGGTTTGTTCCTGGGTTAAATCCATGAACGTTATTGGTATCTGAATTATAGAAGATTGTAGGGCTACTAAAATCAGCACTGTCAGATGTTGCAACTACAGTGGCATCATAAGTGCGACCATCTTTGTAATAACGAACCATATGAATATTTGAAACATCAGTTTCTTGGCCTAAGTCAATTTGAACATATTCCGATTGTCTTGTTCCATCAGTACCAAATTCACCATATGAATTATCAGTATCATTGTTTCCGTCAGTGATTAAATTCAACGGGCGGTCTGGGTTAACGTGTGCAGCAGCACCTGTTGATCTAACTACTGCTGTTGGAGTCAATCCTGCAGCTAAATCACGAGTTCCGGTTAAACTCATAGCCGCAACTTGATCAAATGGAATACTGTGGTTAACAATTGTTAATCCACCAACTTTACCTGAGAATGTACTAGACCCTAAAGTAATTGACCCAGGTGTTAAGTTAACAATTCCGGATGCTTGATCAAATCCGGATGCATCAATTGTTCCATTGACATAAATTCGAACTAAGCCGTTATTTTCCCGAACTAAAACAAACTTTCGTTGAGTATTATCGTTTACTACAGTACTTGATGTTATTGTTTGGTTGCCAACAGTAAATACTAATTTTCCAGCGTCATCAATTTTTACATTGTATTGATTATCTTGGTTTAACAATGTTGTATTTTTACTTGTGGTTTCCAAGTCAAAGTAAATTGAGAATGCTCTAGAACCAGAAACACTGTGGGAATCTTTAGCTGTGGTAGCTACATTTGCTAATTGCAAACCACTACTTCCATCAGTCATTGTAGTATCAGTTATTCCTGAAACCGCATTAACTGTTTGAGTTGATCCTAAAGCATTAATTACATCATTAAAATAACTTGTTACAGGTAGCTGTAAATCTCCAATAACATTCCCTTGCGAATCAGAAACACCTTTAATTCCTAAATTAATAGATTGGCCATCACTTAAAGAAGAACCCAAAGTTAATTCGACAGTTCTTAAGTCATCTAGCAAGTTTGCACTTGTAACACTGTTCCCAGCGATTGTAAAGTCTGATGGATTAAGCGATCCAGCAACTAGTAGAACAGTTGAACTAGAATTATCAATTTTAATTCTTTCACTGAATTGGACCCGAATTTTAGTTCCGTTATTATTTGTTTTAGCACTCGTCACTGTTGGAGCTGTTTTATCTTGGGTTTTGGAGAATTGTCAGATTAATGATTCACCTGGATTTAAAGTGACTTTTTCATCTGCACCATAAGAAACTGGATTTTGGCTTACATGACTATCACTACCTAAAATAACAGTTCTATATAATCCTGTAGTCCCTGGAGTTAAACCTAAAACATCGTCAAATTTTAAATCATATGTTTGTTGAACATTATTTGGATTAATTAATGATATAACCCCATTATCACCACTTCAAGCCGAATATCCATAAACATCACCATTAATAGGTTGACCACCAATTCGGTGTGAATTACTTAAAATTGAATAATTATCCTCGATTCAATTTACTGCTTCTGCATTTACCATTCAGTGTCCTTCAGTAAACAGAGATGGACTATAATAGAATTCTCAGAAAGCATTACCTCTTGTTCCTAACATGTACAAGTAAGTACGCAATTCAGCTGGCGAATAATTTGGTTGAACGTTTTGATACTTCCCTTTAGACGCAAACATTGTTTTGGCATATACTGGATCATGGTTATAGAAGTTTTGTAATGGAAGTTGCCATTGTCGTTGTTCCACAAAATTGAAGTAGGACTGATCACGGTAATTTAATTCCATTTCCATTTGGTTAGCAGTAGTTGATCCATTATTTTGGGCTACCACTGAACTTGGATAAGCATGATCAGTTAAATCACTATCTCCAGAATTTTGAATTCAAACCGAATCCACCCAACGTAATAACCAAGGGCTAGGATTAGCATAAGAAGTTAAATTAATTCAAACCTTAGGATTGTCTTGTCGCATTTTTTCAAAAATATCAGTTCATCTTTCATAGGTTTCAGAAATAGTATAGAAACCACTAGCAGTTCCTTCAATGTTTGAACCACCAACAACATGATGGTGGTCTGTAGCCGTTGAAGGATTTAAAAGCATCCCATCAAGTTTTCAGTAATTAATTCCATAATCTTTTTGATATTTTAAGAAGATGTCAGACTCAAGTTTATTTAAATATCGACCATCAGAAACGTCTATATCATTACCTGACTGACCGTTAACTGAACCTTCACCTAGATTAGCAATAGCTCTTGCTATTTGGCTTTCTGTACCATATCCACCACGAGGGCCCAACCACAATCCAAAGTTAGAACCTAGAGCTTTTACTTGAGTTGAAGAAGGTTCAAAAGTGTGATTAAACTTATCGTTGATACCTCAGAATGTATTGTAATCAGTTCATCCATCATCAATAACATAAGAGTCTAATGGCCTAACACCATAGTTACTAAAACCGTGTTCAACTTCATTGAATGATTCTTTAATGTTTGCAGGTGTAATATTCTTCATATTGTCATATCAAGAATTAAACTGAGCACGGAAATCAACTTTAGTTGAAATACTACGAATGTATTTATAAAAATCTTGCTGGATAACTTTGTAATTATCTGCAGTAGCTGCTCCCATTACAGTAGCTCACGTCTTACGCGTCCCTGTTTGGTTGTTATCGTTATAGTTAAAATCAGGATCTGCCGCTAATGATTTACCATAGAAGTAGCGATTAACCCCAATGGAATCACCATTGTTGTTAAGAATCTTATTTTCAGTCATCGGAAATTCAGATCCAAAATACATCGCTTTAGCATAGAAAGGCTGACCCAACTCTAGGTATTGGCCTTTCATATTTGCCATATCAGGATTATCGTTTTGTTTTGGAATTGACCAATGGTCTCCGCCTTGGCCAGTAATAATATTATAAGTATTTCCTAATTTACCAAAATCATATATATCTAAATCAATATAATCAATTTTAGCGTTGGCGGCCATTTCTGTAGGAACAGTAATGGTCAAATCTTTGCGAATAAAACTGTCACCATCATCAATTCAAACATTTTCTTGAATGGTATATGGAACACCTAAAGCATTAACTGGATTAAAACTAAAAGTAATCTTCACTCCGTTATCTGTTTGAGTTATTTCAGGTTCCTTACTTAAAGTTAAACTATTGGAGTCAATAAAACTTAAGGAAGAATTAAAACCACCCATCAAATGAATTGAAAATTCTTGTGTCTGATTTCCAAATTCGAATGTGGTGGGTGTTGATGTTAAGTGGTTAGTTACAGATTTAGTTACAACTTTATTATTTATCAGTGAGAAAACTCGCTGTAGTTGATTGTTTCCAAGGGTCAGGGTTGATTTATCTTCAGAAAATGTCGCTTTAACTTTTGTTGCTTGATCTATTGGTGTATTTCCAGGTGGGGTATTTCCAGGTTGGGTAGGTTCTTGCATAGAGTTGTTTCCATTCGGATTAACTGCGGCTTGCGAACACGCAATAGCAATTGCAGAAATTGGTGGAACAATAACTCCCGCCAGAATTCCTAACAACAACTTAGGGCGTTTGAATTTTTTCATTTATTTATATTCCTTATTTAATTTATATAAATTCGTAAGTCATACTCAGTTGGTTTTTATAATTTTGTCTAAACTTATTTCTAGACAATCAATATCCAAAAAGGTATAAAGAAAAACAACGCACGATAAATCTTGTTAATAATTTTCTAAACTATTTTGAATATAACCTAATTATATGGAAAACAAAAACAGATATACAAAACTATGCTTTATCTAAGGGCAAATATCTGTTAACAAATAAAGTACTTAAAGTAAACGTTTTCACGATTAAAACGAATTTAAAAAATAAGGAAAGTAATAACGAAAATTACTAAAATTCCAAATCTTAATTTTTTCAATCAATAAAATTAAATGCTAAAAAATATATTTTATGGCAATAAGATCATCCATCTAATGGTAAAGACAAATGGTCATCAATTTATAACGTTTTTTGACTTACATCGAATTTAATATTATTAATTTCCTTAACTAAAAGAAAAGGTACTATCACTGATAAAGCGAAAATAGATAAAACACCTATTAAAGTAAGTAAAGGCCATCAGCCAGCTTTTGGAAAATAGCAAATATAATCACGTCATTTTGCATAGCCAACAAATAATAAAATTGCTAGAGTCAGAAAAAAGATCAAAAATAAAATCAAGAAAACTGCAATTAAAATCGTATTAATTATTGTGTCTAAAATTTCAAAGTTAGGAATTACAAAAAGCACAATCAAAAAAAAGAACAAAAAGCAAAAGGGTAATAAAATAAATCACGATGCTATTTATTGCATTCTTTTTGAAGATCAAAATTTTAGATAAAACTTGATTATTCAATGGGCGCATACTAGCTTTATGCTCTAAAGCAATTTTAATACAACGAACAAAAGCATAAATGATGATAGCAATGACTACGATTGAAGCTAGGACTAGTCCAGCAATAAACAATCCACCAGCCTCATTTTCTTTTATTTCTACTAAATCGCCCTTTTTGTTAATCCCGTAATTTTTTCCATCTTTATCAGTGATTGTTCCGTCAAGATTTACAATTCCTCCAGAATTAACAATACTATTTATTTTTTTTCATACTCGCTTTTTTGGTCACTATTTTTATCTCCTTACATATGTCTGATAGCAAAATAAAAATGTCATAACAATGACAATCATTTTTAACACTTTATAGAGCCTAATAATACTTAAAAAAAAAATAGCCGCCATTATTAAAATGGCGAACTATTTTGAACTATCCTATTATTTAATTTTTTTGAAACTAAATATTTCAATTAGTTAGCAGTTTGCAATCGTGTAACAATTTGTTGATTATAATCAGGAGATATTACCGATCCGTTAACATTCAATGTTACGATGTGGTTGGTATTACCGGCCCCATCAGTGCGGCCATACATATAAACTCGAACATATCGGGCTTTAACACTTTTAGCACCGTTTTCTGGGTTAAATGTTCTGCCATCTGGAGTTTCAGCGTATTTATCATCAGTTCCTTTACCTAAACCATGAACGTTGTTAGTATCTGAGTTGTAGAAGATTGTAGGATTACTAAAGTCAGCATTGTCAGATGTAGCAACAACAGTTGCATCATAAGTACGATTATCTTTATAGTATCGAACCATATGAATGTTTGAAATATCGGTTTCATGACCTAAATCAATTTGTACGTATTCAGATTGATGAATGTTGTCAGAACCAAATTCTCCATAAGAATTATCTGTATCATCGTTTCCATCAGTCATGAGAGATAAAGGTCGTGCTTCATTAACAGGAGCAGGTTGATTGTTGGATGTAAATGCAGCAATAGGAGTTAATCCCGCTGCTAAATCATGAACTGTAGCGTTATTTAATTCAGCTGCTTCATTATATGGAATGCTGTGATCAACTACGGTTAACCTACCAACTTTTCCATTAAATGTACTTGATCCTAGTGTTATTGGCATTGATTGAATATTAGCAATTCCACCATCTTTGTTGTAACCCGTAGCATCTACTTGACCATTAACATAAATTCTTACAGCTCCATTATTTTCACGGACTAAAACGATGTTATGTAAATTATCATCATTAACCACAGATTCAGAAGTAACGGTTTGATTTCCAACAGTGAATGCTAATTGACCAGCACTGTTGATTTTCACACTATATTGATCTCCTTGGTTTAACAATAAAGCGTTTGAACTTTTGGTTTGTAAACTAAAGTATATTGAGAATGCTTTATTTCCGGTGACACCATGAGAATCTTTAGAATCAACACCAGTGTTAGTTAGTTGCAACGCTTTTGAACCATCAGACATTGTTGTAGCACTAACTTTGGAAGCATCTGCAACTGTTGATGTATCGCCCATTGCATTAATAACATCATTGTTGTAACTTGTAACAGATGTTGATGCATCACTAATTTTATTACCTTCAGGATCACTGATATTTTTAACACTCAAGTTCGCCACTTGACCATCTTTTAGCGGAGTTTGCAAGGTCAATTCTACAGTTCTTAAATCATCTAAAACATTAGCACTTGTAACTTTGTTATTTGCTATTGTGAAATTATTTGGATCAACAGTACCAGCAATTTGTTCATTTGGAGTAGCCAACGGAGTACTTGTTATTCGTTCATTAAATTGAACCCGGATTTTAGTTCCATTATTATTTACTTTAGTAGTTGCAATTGTTGGAGGTGTAATATCTTGAGTTTTCGAGAACTGTCAAATCAAAGCTTCGTTAGGTTGTAATGTTACTGTTTCTTTATGACCATAATTAATTGGTGTATTTGTACCATGGCTATCATTTCCTAAAATGACTTTACGGTATAAACCAGTAGTGCCAGGAGTCACTCCTAAAGCATTATCAAATGTTAAATCATAAGTTTGTACTTTGTTATTTGGATTAATTAATGAAACAATGCCATTATCGCCATTTCAAGCTGAGTATCCATAAACGTCACCATTAATTGGTTGACCCCCAATGCGGTGGGAATTTTGTAAGATACTGTAATTATTTTGAATTCAGTTAACAGCTTCCGAATTCACCATTCAGTGCCCTTCAGTAAATAAATTAGGGCTGTAATAGAATTCTCAGAATGCGTTACCACGAGTTCCTAACATGTATAAATAAGTTCTTAATTCAGCTGGTGTAAAGTGTGGGGTGACACCTTCATAGTTTCCTTTACCACTAAACATTGTGTTTGCATAAACAGGATCATGCACATACATATTTTTGAATGGGAATTGTCATTGGCGAACATCTGCTAATTTGTACAAAGCTTCGTCACGATAATTTAATTCATTTTCCATTTGATGATCTGTTGAATTTCCATAAATCTTACCAACTACAGATCCTGGGTCTGCATGATTAGTTAAATCACTATCAGCTGACGTTTGAATCCAAACTGAATCAACTCATTGTAACAATCAAGGGCTTGGATTAACATAAGAAGTTAAATTAATCCAGAAATCCTTACCTTGAAGTGATCTTTCTTGACGCATAACTTTGAAAATATCAGTTCATCTTTCATAAGTTTCAGAAACGGTATACATTCCGTTGGCTGTTCCTTCGATATTTGAACCACCAATAACATGATTATGGTTCGCGTTGTTAGAAGGTTTTAGTAACATTCCATCGAGTTTTCAATACCCGATGTCATATTCTTTTTGATATTTTAAGAAAATATCATTTTCTAATTTATTTAAATAGTTACCGTCAGAGACATCAATACCAGAACCATCGTTTTCATTAACGCTTCCTTGACCAGTAGATTGTAAGTGACTGCTGATTTGAGCTTCAGTTCCATATCCACCACGAGGTCCTAATCATAACCCAAATTCAGATCCAAGTTTTTCGACTTGACTAACAGATGGTTCGAAGGTTCCATTAAACTTATTATTAATTTGTCAGAATGAATTGTAGTCTGGTCAACCGTCGTCAATAACGTATGATTTTAAAGGAGCCACACCATAATTAGAGAAACCATGTTCTACTTGGTTAAAGGAAGACTTAATGTTTTCAGCGGTAATATTCTTCATATGGTCATATCAAGAGTTGTATTGCGGTCGGAATTGAACCTTCGTTGAAATACTTTCAATATATTTAAAGAAATCTTGTTGAATAACATTGTAATTATCCTCATGAGCTGCACCCATGACTGTTGCTCAAGTAGTTCTTGAGCCATTTAAGTTGTTGTCATTACCTTGACTGTAATTAAATTGTGTATCAGGCGCCAAAGACTTACCATAGAAATATCTAGACAATCCCATGGAAGTTCCATTTTCTTGGACAATTTTGTTTTCAGTCATTGGGAATTCTGAACCGAAGTACATGGCTTTAGTATAGAATGGTTGCCCTAGTTCTAAATATGCGCCAGGCATGTTACTCATATCAGGATTATCTGCTTGTTTTGGAACAGACCAATGATCCCCACCATTCAAGTATGTATTTGTTGATAATTTTCCAAAATCAAAAACGTCAAGATCAATGTAATCAATTTTTGCATTTGCAGCTTGATCTTGAGGAACAGATATATTCATGTCCTTACGAATGAAACTATCACCGTTAGTCATTCAAACATTTTCAGTAATTGTATACGGAATTCCAGCAACGCTTATTGGATTAAAGCTAAAGACAATTTTCAGTCCACTATCGATTGAAACAATTTCTGGAGTTTTACTTAATGTTAAATCATTAGCATTAATAAAACCATTAGATCCCATAAGATGGATTTGAAATTCTTGGGTTTTGTCTCCAAATTCAATTGTTGTAGGTTTAGCGGTTAAATCGTTAGTAACAGATTTAGTTACAACTTTATTATTAGCTAATGAAAAGACTCTTTGAAGTTGATTATTACCAATTGTTAAAGTTGATTTATCACTAGAAAAATTTGCTTTTACTACAGATGCTTGATCTACTGGAGTAACTGGTCCAGTACCTGTGGGCTGTTGTTTTGCAGGTTGCTCCGTACCTGGGGATTGTGGTCTCCCTGGCTGTTGTTCTTGTTGTGTACCACCGATTTGTGCTTGTGAACATGCGATAGCAACAGCAGATATTGGCGGTAAAATAACTCCCGCCAAAATTCCAAGTAATAATTTGGGTCGTTTAAATTTTTTCATATCTTTTTCCTTATTATTAATTAAATATCTTTACATGTTTTTGTCATGATTGCTTGATATGCAACAGATATCAAAAAAACGATTGAGAGCAAATGCATTCTAAAAATTTAAGATAGTATCAATGATTTCTTGAATTCGATATTTATTGTAGGCCTAAAAAAAATTAATAAAAGTACATAGCAAGCAATATCCAAAAAATCCGGTATACATTAAAATAAAGATGTGTAAACATTTTCATATTTTAAAGTTATAAATTTTTTAACGAAATTTTGAAAAAATGCCAAATAAAATCAAAACAAAAAAAGTTGGTCTTTGCAAAATGCAGGCCAACTTTTTTAAATACTTTAAAGAAGAGAAAACTAACTATTTGGATTGGGTGCTGGTTTAGTAAAACCTGATATCTCAATAGTGATTCCACCATTAACTGTTGGAAGATCACTTTGATCAAATTTAGGGTTTTCGCCTTCTTTAAAAGTAGCTACAGTTTTTGCTGTGTGCTCATTTCCATTTTTGTCATACCATACAAAAGAAGACGTTTGGGTTCCATTTACAGGAGTCCCGTTTTTAGCATCCCCTACAGTAGAAACAGTTAATGAATTTAAATTTACCAAAAAGAAATTAAAACTAACCTTTGTTAAATCTGACATAGATGAAGGCCTTGCTGATGGAGAAGAGCCAAACATAGACGGATCTAAAAGTGCTGTATTTGCTGGTAATGCAGGTAAATGTATTTTTGATAAATCATTAAAGGTTGCGAAATAAAAATCAGATTGTTGTTTAAAAGAATCCTTTCCGCGAGCTGCTTGTTCAGCGTCTGTTAACACAGTTTGTTGGCTGCTTGAAGGATCACTTTGGGGTGGTTTAGGAGAAAACTCTTGTGATGATTTTCTCTGTGCGCTAGCAGCATCTTGATCTTTATATTTATCGCTAGCGGTGTAGCTTTGAGATTGCGCGCTGGTATATCAGTTTGTGGAATCTTGCTTTTCATTATTGTTAGATGCTCCACAAGCTCCAGCGATGATTCCAATCGTTGGAGCTGCTAAAGCAAGACCAGAGAATCAAATTTTCTTAGAAATTTTAAATTTCTTGAAATTAATTTTTTTCATATTTTTCCTTTAGATACTTTATATTTCTAAAAGAATTTTATATATATATATATATTGACTTTTTAAAAGCTAAAAGAGATAAGAAAATGGGCAACAATTATTGATATTAAAAATAAAGTCAAATCTGTAATTTTTAAATTTTATTGTACTGATTTTATTACCTTTTTGAAAATTAAAGAAAAAATAACTATAAAAGCAATTTTGTATTGTCTCATGCTCCAACACACGAATTATTAAAGCAGTAACTTTTACTTTCATTCCATCTTCTTTTTTTCTCACATGATGAAATAAATTTAATTTTTTCAGTTTTTTTAGAAATAAATTTTTGCTCGAGAACATGTTGATTCCCATTTTTAGTATAGGTATGTACCAGTTCTAAATTCACTACTATCTAAACAGAATAGTAGCCCTCTTTAGTTGGATTTTTTTAATCCAACTTTTGGGGCTGCTATCTAGCTCTTTAATAAATGTCTTTTTTAGTTTAACGGCTCATTATGTGTTTTACATAACTTACCCAACGCATCAAGCGTTATCATGTTCTTATGTTATTAAACATATTAACATCAATAGATAAATATGCGCACACAAATTATGAAATAAGATTTAGATTTAACGTATGTTAAAAATCACTTCTAATCACGAAGAAAATTGATCGGTACAACATATACTCCTTCACTAGTTTTATATGCTGGACCTTTTGCAGTAATAACCATTAAAAATTGCGGTTTGTGCCGATTTTCTCCAGAAAATCTTTTTTCAATTTTTAAAAGTGATGCGATTCCTTCAGACACACCTTTAAGACTCCCCAATTTTATTTCTATAAGACAAAATCGTCCGTCGTTTAAATTAATGACCGCATCACATTCAAGACCTCGTCTTTCGTGGTAATGAAAAACATTTCCACCGATACTTTCAGTATATATTTTTAAATCTCTTAAAACAAAATCCTCAAATAAAAATCCGAATGTTTCTAAATCCTGCAAAAGGCCATTAGGAGATAATTCCAAAGCACAACACGCAATTGAGGGATCAGTAAAATGATGAACTGGAACAGTTCTCATTGCAACTTTGGAACGATAATTTGGGTTCCAAGCAGGCAAATCTTCAACTACAAAAGTTTCTGTCAAAACATCGGCATATTTTTTTAAAGTTCTCAAGTTAATATCGTATCCTAGAGATTGTGTGACGTCTTCTAAAATCGTTGTCAGTGGGGTTGAAGTCGAAATATTCCTGGCGTAACTTTTGACCAAACGATCTAGTAAACTCTTATTAACTTTACGAAATTTTTGCCACTCAAAATTTCCAAAATCTAAGATTTTATCGTAATAAGTTCGGGTTAAATCTAAACTTAATTCACAATTTTTTTGAAGTACTGATTCTGGCCAACCACCTCGGCATATATAAAAAGCAATTTGTTGCAAATTAAAATTTTTGTTCTCTTGAGAATATTCAGGCTTTCATCCTTCATCAAAAAGTTTTTTCAAAGAAATCACTCCAGACGATTCAAAAGATTCAAATAAAGACATTGTTCGCATTTTTAAAGGTGCTATTCGTCCAGCACCTGAATGATATATTTGTTTAACATTAACAGGGGTTGAACTTCCAGTCAAAATAAAAGAACCTTTCGATGAATCCTTGTCTATTAAATTTCTAATATCATCTCATAAAGACGGAACTATTTGCCATTCATCAATCACTCGAGGTTTTTCGCCATTCAATATAAAAAATGAATCTTCTTCAGCAAGGCGAGCGTTATTTCCTTCAGATAAATTAATAAAACTATTGCTATATTGGATTGCAGTAGTAGTTTTACCACAAAATTTAGGCCCAATAATCTGAACCGCTCCCACAATTTGAAGTTTTTTTTCTATTTGTTTTTCAATTGTTCGTTTTAGATATTGAGGTTTCATAAAATGTTTTATTGGTGCTCCCTAATTATTTAATGCAGTTGATGTGTAAATATAGGCCTATCATGTCTCTAATAAAAATCATTCAAACCATCAGAGTAATTGTTATTCAGTAGCTAATTACATTAATTTACATTTTCTAATTACATCATTATACATTTTCTAATTACATCATTATACATTTTCTAATTACATAAATTTACATTTTCTAATTGAAAAATTTACTACTAATATAGTATGAAACTGACTTTTTTTAAAGTCCTGTGACTTGCAAATCTTTATAATTCGATCCAAAAAATTTTATAAATATCTTATGTCTACAGAAAAATAAAATCTAAAAAAGCCTTGTTTTATCTAGCTTGTTGCAGATAAAAAACATAAATCCTTTATGTATGTTACACTCGTTACCTATTCAAAATAATATTACAAAATTAACACAGACTGAAAAAAAATCTACTTAGTGGCTTTACCGTATCTCAAATGATTTTTATTATTTAGCGATTTATTATTTTTTTTAAAATTTAGATTAGAAAAAACTACAATACTCCATTAAACAATGAAATTCACAAGGCAATAAAAATTTAAAATGCTTAGATTTTATTTTCAAGAATTTCTTTAATTTTTAACAAAACTTTCTTTCGTGATAATCGTCAAGAAGAAGTTCAGATTCGGAAATATTTCCAACCTCGTTTTTCCAAAAAGATGTTCTTATAAATCATTTTTTCGTAGAACTCACCTAACCCATTGATTTCAGGTAAATCAATATCTATAGCTAAAACTGGCACACCATCTTTATAAAAGACGACATCAAAGAAATATGTCCCTTCAATCACATTTTTACGTAATTCAAAGTACTGCCCAAAAATAGTTTTCAGTTGTTCTCAAACTTCTTGTGAAATTCTTGAACTAGCTGTGGGATTAAGGTTTCCATTAGGGTGACTATTTTCGGTTACTGCTTTAATTTTTGGTGCAAGCGGGCTAGCTTGTTGTTCACAATAATCAAGATATTCTACTAACAATCTGGCCCCTGGAGAATTACTTGATCATCCATTGTATTCTCTTGCTTGATTAGTTTTAAATAACTCAATTCGGTGCTTAGCCCTAGTAATTGCAACGTTCAAACGGTTGGCGCCTTCTTCTTTGCTTATCGGCCCATAATTATTTACAGTTTTATCATAACCTAATGAAAAGATGATGATATCTCTTTCGTCTCCTTGAACGTTTTCTACATTTTTAACAAATAGCCCAATATACTCACCGTTTTCAGACATCCGTTCGCGTCATTCATTAATTAAAGGGTCATTAACTTTATCTAATAATGTTTCAATAAAATCGGCCTGGGTTTTATTGAAGGTGATAATTCCAATTGTTTTTTGATAATCATCAGTCAATACTAGTTTTTGCAATCGTTTAACAACTTCTTGAGCCTCTTCTGCATTTCTGTTGTTTTGTCATTTTCCGTTAAGGACTTCATGAACCATAAAAGTTTGGGAAGGTTTAATGGCTTTATTCATAAAAATTAATTCGTTTTCATAAATATGGCTATTTGTAAAAGCAATCAAACTACTAAAATCCGAACGATAATGGTACTTTAACATACTGCTTAATCGAGCCCGTTCTTTTAAGAAATGAATTAAACTAGTAGCATTAACTGCTTCATCAGTTTCGATTGCACTATCATTATTAATTTCCACAAAAGCATCATCATCATAATTGGCTCGTGATTGGAAAAAACTTGAAGGATGAAGTTGTTTGGTATCACCGGCAATAATGTATTTATTACCTCGGTAAAGTGCAGGTAAAGCCCGCTCTAAAAAAACTTGACTTGCTTCATCAATTACGACATAATCATATAAATCTCGTTTGTTTTCCAACAAAATGGATGCACTTTCAAAAGACATAATATGAATAGGATATAGCCGATTGATAATATC
The DNA here is from genome assembly GCF_000687795.1 of Mycoplasma testudinis ATCC 43263. Classification (GTDB taxonomy): domain Bacteria; phylum Bacillota_I; class Bacilli_A; order Mycoplasmatales; family Mycoplasmoidaceae; genus Mycoplasmoides; species Mycoplasmoides testudinis. The sequence continues at coordinate 14,372 of NZ_JHXT01000014.1, read as the reverse complement.
TCGATTCATATTAAACCATCACGGAATTTCTTTAGGATTTGGATTGCGTCCCTGACGACAAATTTCTAATAATTGTTTTTTATCTGTTTCATATACTGATAAAAAGTTTTTAATAATTTTGGATTTCAAATTTCGTTTGGAAGCTTCTATATATTCATTTACACTTTGAACAAACAAGTCTTTAAAAGTTTTAAATTTATTTTGCAATTCATTAATACGGGCCACAATTGGAGCACTTTGTTCTTGCATAAATCAAGAATAAAAAATGTCACGTTTGTGATCTAAAACATTATTATCAAGATTGCGTTTAATAACTTCATATTTAGATTTACTAGAATATTTTTGTAAATTCTCATATCTTTTAAATTGCAATTGTAAAAGATCATATGTTCTTTCTTCTTTTGAAGTAACTTTCGCAAAGGGATTCGCAAGTTTTGGAACACCAATGATTTTTCTTTTGTAATAATTGCGGATGATTGAAAGGAAGCGTCGTTTATTGTCAGGCTCTTTCTTCCACAATTCATAAAAAGCTTCAAAAGTTTCTGTTCCTCAAGAATTTGCAAGTTGATTTTTCAATTCACTAAAGGCTTGGTGTTGTTCCAATCAACTTTGATTAGTAAACACTACAAGTCATTCGTCAAATCGTGAAACATCATCTAATTTAATATAACTAACATCAATCAATTTGAAATTTAATAAGATATCTCTAAAAATATATGAATCAGTACCTGTATTAATTTCTTGAGTATAGATTCCGTCAATTTCTTTAGCAAGTGAATAAAAACTTGGAACTAAATTATTTTTAAAATTAGCAGGAGCAGTATTTACTAATTGACTACTGTAGTTATCGCTAAAGTATTGTTCAAAATCAGCAAACTGTCGATAAAAACGTTTTTTGTCCTCAGTTAAACCTGGAACATACATTGCCATATGACGTAAATTACCCATTCGGTTATAAACTACTTCCATAGCAGTAGCCTTTTCACTTACAAATAAGGCAGTTTTACCATTTAAAACGATATTCGCTAGAATATTTAAAATGGTTTCAGATTTCCCAGTGCCTGGAGGTCCTTCAACAACAATATCTCCAATTAAAGCGTGTTTAACTGCTAGTTGTTGATAAATATCTAATTGACTAAACAAATAAATTTGACTCAAATCAAAATTGTCAAAGAATTCCTTATGATTAAAAATTAAATCTTTCTTACTAGATAGAATATCATCAATTGCTTCCGGATCGTTACTCATCATGGTAGTAAAGTCTTGGAATAAACGATCGCCTTTAACTTCAAACAACCCTAGTAAAACGTTATTTGTTAAAAGATTAATATTTAAACCCTTAGCGCTTTCAGTAAAATCGCTTTTCATTTTTTTAACAAAGGGAACCACTTCATTTGTTAGTGGAGCCTTAAAATAAATGTCAAGTTCTTTAAAAGCATTTAAAGCTTCAATCAAATCCAGTTTTTTAGAATCATATTGGTTTTTAAACAAAACACCTTTTTTATTAACTTCAACTCCTAAGATGGTCGGATTTAAGATATATTCTGTTCGATTAATATGCAAAATTATTTTTTGATATCTATTAATTGGTTCAAGTTCCACTTGCACATATAATAATGGCGCTCGGAAATAATCACCAAATTCATTCCGACCTTCAATTATAGGCAGACCAATAAAAACACCCGCATCTCCCAATTCCCGAGCTTGTCTTTTGATTTGTTTATGTAATTTAGCAAAATCGTTTTGAAAAATCTTATAAAGATCATCGGTTGTTCCAAACCTTCTTAAACTTTCAGGTTCAGGAATATCTCTTAAACGCTTCAAATCTATTTCTACGTATTCGTTATTACCTAAAAAGTCCATGATACCATTTAAAGAGTGGTCACGAATGTTAGAAGCAATTTTAAGTAATTCTCCAATATCTAAAACTGTTGAAGATAAACTAGGTAGCCAAAAGCTATTCGATTTAGTTTTAGCTGATACTAAACGGTTTTTTAATCATAGTCAATCTGCTGCCATTGTTTTGCCTCTTCAGTCCGTATATTTAGAAAATGTTGTTATATATTTTAACTTAATCAAAAGTTATAAAAATTAAAACACCAATATATTTTTATGGTTTAAACAACAATAGCCTTTAGTTAAGATATTGAACGTTAAAAAAATCTTGAATCAACTAAATTAAATATGTCTTTAAAAAATTTGAAAATTATGATACTAATACAGCAAAAAAACAAATAACAACAAAAAATCCTTCACAGCTTTCACAAGCAGAAGGATTTTTATTTAAATTCATTTGGGAAAATTTCTAGATTCTTACTGTTACAGATTTATAAAATTTATGAACGCTTTTTTCTCATTAAATACATAATGTGATTAAAACATGAAGATCTTTGAAATCCAACGCAAATTACTTTCTATATCAAACAACAACCATAACTTATAACTCAACAGATTTCCTTTAGAAAAATGTTAACAACAATAAGCTAGGCATTTTAGCTTAGTCAGTCTTTGCAACTGAGAAATGCCTTTCTCAAGAAGTGCAAAAATCTACTAAAACAGATACTGCTAACTTTTGCTAAATTGTTAACTTCGTAAAGTAATTTTTAATAATCATTACTTTAGCGTTTTTTTTCTAGTGTAGACACTAAGAAACTAGTTACGGAAATATAGCTTGGAACAGAAACATAATTTGGAGCTAATGAAACACTAGATAACCCCAAAAACTCGCTTTTGGACTTTTTTTGTTCGACTACTTTATATTTTTCCATGGTCTTTTTCCTTTAAATGATTAATTTAAATAAATAAAATTAAGAACTATCATGAAGAAGGTTCGCACCACTTATAAAAAACTAATATAAAGAGAATAAGAATTAAAGCGGGTTGAATCTTCTTCAACTCCGCTTATAGTAAGAAAGAGTTTAGAAGTTATTGTTGTAGAACGGCCGTGCCATATACTCAATGGCAATCGCGTTTACAGATGAAATCATATGTCAATTTGATTTGACATTAATTGATTTTTCCGTTTTGCTACAAAATAAATTTCTAAGTTTCATAATTTTATGGTGTAAGTATATTATATTTTTTAAAAAAAGCAAATAATTTTTTGAGATTGAAAAAGAATTTAACTCATTCAAATCAAAAATTTTTCAAATTTACTATCCTAAAACAAACTTAAGTGAAAATCGAAAATAAAAGATAAATAACGAATTATTTTTTTCCAATTTTTTTTGGTTCTTTTAGATTGTTGTTTAAAATCTGATCGTGTAATTTAGAAAGAATATTTTGTGCTACAACAATCTTAAACTCATATTGTTGAATTGCTTGACATCCTAAATCAAAATCAATATTCTGCAAATTCAGGTCAAATTCAATGTCGCTTATTTTTGTTCGAAGGTTTCCAATATAAACACTTAATTTACCTAATTGGTGACGTAAAGAATCCAATACAGGATCAATATTTGTATCCTTGAGAACTTCTTGTATCAATTTTTGCTTTCGATTTTGATCTTTAAGTAAAACTTTTATTAAATAAGAATTCTTGGCATTATATTCTGAATGAGAATTAACAATCTCTCTAATTTGAATAGTTGAATTATATTTTCTGCGAATTAATTCAAGTTGCTCGTGTTCAATATTCTTCAAACTATTTAAGTTACTTTTTTCATAAGACTTTAAATCAATTTCCAAAGGTTCTAGGTTAGCAACTGAATATTGTGGATAAACTTGCTTAGTAATCGGCAAAACTACGTCATCAGAAGGCGCAGACAATTCATTAAGAACCGGTTTTTGAAGGTCTTCATTATCCTGAGTAATTAAGTTTTGTGGTTCACTATTTGAAAGCATTGCAAAACTTAATTCTTTAGTTTCAATTAGATCATCAACCAGTATTTCTTTTGAATCTTTAATCAAACTTTGAGTTATCGGCTTAGTAACTTCAAATTTAGTATTTTTATGAATTTGTCCCGGAGGTCGAAATTTAACTGAAATTTCTTTTGGTTCTTTAATATTTTTGGGAGCTTTTAATTTCAATTCGCCTTCAGATGAAGCTTCTTCACGAAGTTCTTGAATTTTTTGAGATTGCTTTTCAGCATCTACTAAAATAGTTATCTTATCGATTGCAACTGAACTTTGTGATTCTAATTCTTTAGTAAGGACATGAGCCCCAATAATAACTTCGTTTTGCTTTACTTCATGATTAAGCTCTTTTTTTGCTTTAGTTAAATCACCTGAACCGGGTAAAGGTGAATTGTCTTCTTGATGTTTTGTTTCATCAGAAACTTTTACTTTTTGTGTTTTTAAACTCTTTTTAGATTTTTTAATTTCTTTGTTTATTTTTTTCTTGTTTTTTACTTTAGTTGTTTTAATTTTAGAAGTAATAATTTGATCATTAGAATCATTTATAGTTTGATCTAAAATAATATTATTATCTAAATTATCATTATTATTTGAATCATTCAATGAAGGCTCAAAAGGATCTATTTTTACTGTCGTGCTATTTGACACTTCTGTACCAATCTGACTTAAATCCAAATTTTTAAGCGAGTCTATAGATAAGTCATGTTGATTATGGTCCCGCTTGTCTTCATTAGAAGAATCATATGACTCAGTTTTATTTTCGTCACTAACAACTGATTGACTTTCAACTCTGTTTATTGAGTTTTGTTCTTCTTCATCTTGAGTCCCAAATTTTTCTTCTAACTCTTGAGTTGTAAATTCTTCTCCCGCATGAGAAGCGTTATCTGTTGCTGGATCGATACTATAAGTTTCGTTTCACCCTTTTCCAGGACGAAATACGAAGCGCGAATTATGCGTTACTTTATCTACTTGTGAAACTGTTTTATTAACTACAAGTTTTTTAACTTTTTTAGTTATTTTAGCTGAATCTTTTTTTTCTGGATCATCATCTAATACGAATTTAGTGACATCAGATAAAGATCGAGGCTTCTTATTTTCTTGGTTTTCCATTATTTACCTGCTAGTCTCAGACTAGAATCTATTTGTAATCAGTTTATTAATTTTATCAATATATAAATATAAACGTTTAAAAACAATCATCTGATTTTCATAAAAGAAATAAGTAACAGAGTCAAATTTTGACAAATAGAATCCTTACGCGATTTTTGTAAAATCAAGATTGAATTAATAATCTGGAGTTTGTTAAGTGCTGAAATATGTAAGACCTCTTTTACTTTTTAATAGATCCTTTTAAAAAGACAAATTTACAAAGAAAATTAATAGTTATTCCGAAAATCTTAATTGTATGAGTTAATCTCATACCAACTTACTCCAGATATTAAAATTATTACAGGAATCAGACGCAGTGGTAAATCATTTTTGCTACGTGAATATATAAAATATCTGCAAACTCAGATAAAAAAAGCAAACGTTATTTATATCGATTTTTTTCCAATATTGAAAACGACACCTAAAAAATTATCAATCTTTGAACGCATATATATGTTCTATCTATATAGAACATAAAAACAATTATGTTTTTATAGACGAAATTCAAATGTGTGAGAAGTTTGAAATTGCTATCAACGATTTACACTCGTCACAAAAATTTGATATCTATCTTACTGACTCTAATGCTTTTCTTTTGAATAGTGATTTTACAGGTAGACATATGAGTATCCAAGTTTATCCTTTTTCATTTAAAGAGTTTTTAGCATACTTTAATAAAGAAAAAAGACATTGAAAAAGCCTTTGACTTATTCACAAAAACTATGAAAATAGTTATTCAATTTGCTTAGTCTTTATAACCGGTGGGGGAGAAGCTTCCCGTTTAATTGGCTTAATCACCTTTTTTAATTCTAAAGCTATATTGTTAAATATTGGACGAAGTTCTTTTATGATAGAAAACAAATTGCTTTTACGTTTATTTTCGATAATTTCTAAAGTTCTTTCATGAAAAATAGGAATATGCTTAGTTAATAAAACTTCTTTAAACCCAATTTGAATTTGTGACAACATTTTATTTTGAGAAATAGATTTGGGATCATACATTGTAGTCAATAAACGGAACCGTTTGTCTACTAATGTAGGAACCGCTTCAATCGCTTTACAATAACGGCTTAAAGCTGTTGCAACCTTTAAATCATATGAAGCTACATGAATTGGAATAATTAAAAAATCAATCATTTTAAACAAAGCTTCATTAATGGATACGGCTTTTGGGTTTAAATCCAAAACACAATAATCATATTTTTTATTTTTTTCTAATTCGTTTAACAAACTGCCAAATATTGTTTCAATCCCTTTAAATTGAACTTTTTTAAATCATTCGTGATCAGATTCATAAAAACTTATTAAATCAAAATTTAAAGCGTGAATTTTCTCGATGATTTTGGAAAGTGAAACTTTCTTATTAATATATTGTGTAAAAGAAGGTGCATCTATCAAAGGAGATAATTCAGTTTCATTTTCCACATCAAAATTTAAAAACAACACATTTTGCCCAAAACCAACTCAAGCATCGGCTAAACCGATACCACAAGTGGTTTTTCCTATTTTAGATTGAGGCGATATAATCCCAACTTTAAGCATCGTAATTTACCTTGCTAATTATTTGTTTTCATGGGCGTGGATACCGCGTGGGAGTGTGCTGTATCTTTTGATAAATTATATTATTAAAAGTTTTAGTTTGATTCATAGTTTTTTTTGTTTCCAGATATTTCAGACCTAAGCTCTTTAATTCATTTTTGGCTTCATTGACTTCGACTAAATAATTTAATGATTTTAAATGAATAATTTTTCCGTTTACTTTAATTCATTGACATATCAATTCATTCATAATTTTTATTGAAGCCACAGCACGACTCAATCCATAATCAAATTTCTCACGGTATAAAATCGAATTCAAAGACTCGGCTCTTTCAGACTTAACAAAAACGTTTTTTAATTGTAATTCGGTAACCAAAATTTGCAAAAACGTTGCTTTTTTTTGGTTTGGTTCAATTAAAAAAAAGTTTGCCAGTGGGAAATGTATTGCCAAAACAATACCTGGAGATCCAGAACCTGAACCAACATCAATTAAAGAGAATTTTTCAGCGTTAGGCAAACTAAGAAATGGAATTAATTGAACAACTTCATCTACTAAACCAGATTTGATGTCAATTTCATTTTTAAATCCAGTTAAATTAAAACGTTGATTGAATTCATGAACGCAACTGACATATTTATTTAATAAGTATTCTTTATTGTTCATAAGGCTTTCTCTTATTTCTAAAATAATTTTTGACAGCTACTAAATCAGGAAAATTAATTCCACTGATACGACTTGCCTGAGCTAAATTCAAAGGTTTAATCAAATTTAATTTATCTTGCGCTTCATTAGACAAATTCGGAATTAAGTGATAATCACAATCAGAAGGTAAATCAAAATTACTTAAGTCGCCAATCTTTTTTAAGTTCTTCAAATAGTTTTTGATGTATCCTTCATATTTTACTTGAATCTCAATTTGTAATAATTGTGAATCTCTTAAACCTTTAAAATGCACACCAATCAATTTTAACAAATCAACTAGCTTAACTTCGGGACGGCTCAAATAATGATGCAAAGTTAGGTTAGTATTGTTTGTTAATTTGCGCAAAGGCAAGTATTGACCAATTTTCTTATCTTTTAAAAATTTAATAACCTTTTTGATCAAAATTTCAGATTTCAAAAAATCATCATAAACTTTCTTTGAAATCATGCCAATTCTTTTGGCGTGTTTAATTAACCTTTGCTGTGCATTATCATTGCGTAACAAAAGACGGTGCTCAGCACGGGAAGTCAATAGACGATAAGGATCACTTACTCCCTTTGTAACAATATCATCAATCATCACCCCAATATAAGCTTCGTCACGTTTTAAAATTAACGGTTTTTTCTTATTTAATTTTAAAACTGCATTGATTCCTGCCATCAACCCCTGACCTGCAGCTTCTTCGTAACCGCTAGTACCATTAATTTGACCGGCCGAATACAAATTCTTTACAAGTTTGGTTTCAAGGGTGGGAAACAGCTGAATAGGATCGATTGCATCATACTGAATGGCATAACCGTACTTAACTACTTTACAATTTTTAAGCCCGGGTAAAGTCCGAATAATTTTATCTTGAATTGCTACTTCAAAAGAGGTGGAAAATCCCCCTAAATAAATAGTATTGAGATCTAATGATTCAGGTTCTAAAAAAATCTGGTGTCTAGGTTTGTCACTAAAACGCATTACTTTATCTTCAATACTTGGACAATAACGAGGTCCAACCCCTTTAATCTGACCCCCATAAACAGCTGATGCAGAAATATTTTCCAAAATAATATCGTGGGTTTTTTTATTTGTATGAATTAAATAACAAGGTAATTGTTTTTTTAAAGGAATGAATTTCTTTGTACTAAAACTAAAAGCAAAATCGCCAGGAGTTCCTGGCTCTAATGCTGTTTGTGAGTAATCAATTGAATCCTTAGCAATCCGTGGTGGTGTGCCTGTTTTTAAACGCAATAATTTAAAACCTAATTTTTTTAAATTGTGGGATAAACCTTGGCTATTGATGTAACCATCTGGACCTTCGTTATGGACACTTTTACCTTGATGCGTCGACGATTCTAAATAAGTGCCAGTTGTTAAAATAACTGCATCAGCCAATAAGTCTTGTTGTTTTTTTAAAACAACTCCTTTGATTATCTTATTTTTAACAATTAAATCAATTACTTCATCCTCAATCAGGGTGATATTTTTAGTTTCTTTTAATTTTTTTAAAAACCATGAATGATATTGTTTTTTATCAATTTGCGCACGTAAAGCTTGGACGCCTGGACCTTTAGAACTGTTTAGCAATTTCATTTGCAAGCGACACGCATCAGCAGCTTTTGCTTGCATTCCACCCAAAGCATCAATTTCACGAGTAACAATCCCTTTGGCAGGACCGCCTACAGACGGGTTGCAAGGACAATTTCCGACAGAATTCGCATTTAAGACAATAAGAAATACTTTGCACTTTAATCGTGCACAACTAAAAGCAGCTTCGAGCCCTGCATGACCTGCTCCAACAACAATTATCTTTTTCATTTTTAAAGTTTATTAATCTAATGCACTATGAAAGTGCGACATCAACAATTTAATTAAAGTAACTTACTATTCTCATTCAATAGTGCCTGCAGGCTTATCAGTAATGTCATAAACAACCCGATTAACTTCTGGAATTTGTAAACAAATTTGTTCACTAACATTTTTCAAAAATTTATGTGGTAAAGGAATATATTCAGCTGTTACTGCATCTTTAGAATGAATTGCCCGTAACGCAATTGTATGGCCGTATAAACGTTCTCCTTCACGAACTCCAGTAGTGAATGTTTCTGGCAAAATTGCAAAATATTGGAAAGCTCCAGCAGCAAGCCCTGTTTGCTCCATTGCAGATCTAAAAATATAATCAGCTTTTCTTAAAATTTCTAATTTCTTTTCAGTAACTTCACCAATCACCCGTACTCCTAATCCTGGGCCCGGGAATGGTTGACGTTGGATAAAGTGTTGTGGTAATCCTAATGCTTTAGCTAGTTCACGAACATCTTCTTTATACAAATCACGTAGTGGTTCAATTAAAACTGCATCAAAGTTTTCCGGTAATCCGCCAACGTTGTGATGTGATTTAACTGTCTTTTCATTATTTTTAGATTCAAGAATATCTGGATAGATTGTTCCTTGAACTAAATAAGGGAAGTCGATATTTAAATCTTTAGCAGCTTGAACAAAAACGTCAATAAAAGTTTTGCCAATTACGTGACGTTTTTCTTCAGGATCCACAATTCCTTTTAAACGATCTAAAAACAAGTTCTTCGCATCAACGTGTCAAATGTTTAAACCTAATTTATTACGTAGACTGTCTAAAACTTCAAACACTTCGTTGTGTCTTAATAAACCGTGGTCAACAAAAACGCAATGTAGTTGGTTACCAATTGCTCTTTGAACTAATGTAGCTGAGACCGTTGAATCAACCCCACCACTAATTGCACAAATAACATGTTTATCTTTTACTTCAGCACGAATTAATTCGACAACTTGGTCAATAAATTTTTGCGGATTAATATTGTTTTTCATCTTTGGATTCCTATTTCTTTTAGTACTGCAAATCACTGAAATCATCAGCAACTTACATTTTAGATTAATCTATTTTAATTTTCTAATTATTATTTGGGTTTAAATTTTTTTAAAATTTCAAAACAAAGTTATAAAAATTAATTCAATTTTACTTTGCAGGAATAACATCATGCGGTAAAGATTCATATAAACCAGCGGCGGATTGTTCAATGAATTCACTATTATGATGTAGTTCACTAATTGTTCTAGCTCCACAATAAGCCATTCCGCTACGTAATCCGCCAACTAATTTAAATAACACTTCAGACAAAGGGCCGATAGCTTCTTTAAACCCTTCAATCCCTTCGGGAACATATTTCATTGCATCTTTTTGAAAATAGCGATCGCTCGAACCAGCGGCCATAGCAGCTGCACTTCCCATTCCACGATATGTTTTATACAATCGATTTTCGAATTCGACCAATTCGCCTGGAGCTTCATCTGTTCCTGCTAGTAATGATCCAAGCATTACTGCCTGAGCCCCTGCAGCTAAAGCTTTAGTAATATCTCCTGATTGTTTTATTCCCCCATCTGCAATAACAGGAATATTATGCTTAGCAGCTACATTTGTTACATCCATAATTGCAGTCAATTGAGGAACCCCCACACCACTAACTATTCGAGTCGTGCAAATTGAACCTGGACCAATTCCAACTTTTAAACAGTCAGCTCCTTGAGCTATTAAATCAGCAGCTGCTTTTGCTGTAGCAATATTTCCGGCTATAACGGGCAATTTAAAGTTCTTTTTAATTTTTCTTAAAACTTCAATAACGTATTTGCTGTGCCCGTGTGCGGTGTCTAAGCAAATAACATCAACTCCATATTTAACCAAAGTAGCGACACGGCTTAAAGTATCGTTAGCAATTCCAACAGCTGCACCTACTAATAATTTGTTTTTTGAATCTAGTGCTGCTAGTGGGTTGAGAGATAAATCCACAGCAGTTTGTTTTACCAAAACAACTTCCTGGGCCTGTTCAACTAAACTCAGGTTTTTATGGATGATGCCAAGACCACCCAAGTCTGCCATTGCAATTGCCATCTTGTGATCGGTTACCGTATCCATCGCAGCTGACATAACTGGAATATTTAAATTAATTGAGTCAGCTATCTTAGTTTTCAAAACAACATCTTTCGGTAAAATATTTGATGCTTGAGGAACAAGCAATAAATCATCAAACGTGTACCCTTTACGAATTACTGTTGGCACGATAAACTCCTTTTTTAAAATTACAGAAATTATAAATTGAAATAAATCAAGACAAAATAAAATCCTAACTAATCCGTTGGCAGATAAAAATTTGGAATTAAAAAATATTCAAGGACACCTCCCTGAACATTCTTCTAATATATTTAAATTTAAAATTTTATCTTGTTTAATTCTTGTTTTAATTGATCGACTCATTCAGACACTATTGCAAGTGCTTCGTGTCAAGCTTGAGGTTTTGTCAAATCGATGCCTAGCAATTTAATTGTTTCTAACGGAGACAATGAATTACCAGATCGTAAAAATTTGTAAAAATTTTCTAAAGCCTGTGGCTGTTTTTCAATAATTCGCTTACATGCAATAATTGATGCCACCTGACCAACCGCATATTTGTAAACATAAAAAATACCTGAGTAAAAATGCGGAACTGCAAGAATTACTGCTAAACTTTTTTTGCCATAGGTAGAAGTTTTAAGCCTCTTAACCGCGCTTTTAGAAAAGCCAAGATATTTTTCGTGCATTGTTGCATAGATATCATAAGCTACTTCACTGCTAAATTGTTGACCACTATTAATTTTTTCATTAGCAATATATTCGAAATTACTAAACATAATTTGGCGGGTAGTTGTGGCAAAGAAATTATTAATCATTTCCATGAGAATTGAAATTTTCATTTTAGAATCATTTTTAAACTCTTTTAATAAATGATAATTTAACAGCATTTCATTAGCAATTGAAGCTACTTCTGCATAGAAAATAGAAACATCTGTATAAATTTTTTGATAATTTAATAATGATCACGTATGCATTGAATGACCTAATTCATGAATGATTGTATAAACCGACCTTAATGTGGTATCAAAGTTCATCGAAATATAATATTTTTGTAAACCTTCAGCATTACCGATAGAGTAAGCTCCAGTTTGTTTTCCTGGTTTAGATAACCAAGAAACTCATCTTTCACCAAAAGCTTGTTTAACAACTTTTTGATATTCTTCACCCATAGGCTTCAAAGCGGCTAGCGCTATTTTTTTAGCTTCTTCAATTGAATATTTAGTATTCTGATTAAAAAGAGGTATTTGTAAATCTCAGGGGTATATATTCTTAGTGTTTAGTTTTTTGCGTAGCACTGCATTCCTTAATGAATTATATTTTTTAACAATCGGTGCAAAAGCTGCTACTTGCTCATAAATAAAACTAATAAATTCTTCATTTATTTCATCATCAAAAGCTGTTTGAGAAACATAATTTTTATAATTTCTTACTTTTGCTAAAGTGTTGTATTTTAAATAAGCATAATACAAAGTTTTTGAAAGAGTGTTTCTAAAATTATAGAAAGCACCGAATTCAGATAATCAAGCAGATTTTCTTAACTTCCGATCTTTAGACTTCAACAATGGTGCAACATCAGACATTGTTTTAATTGGGTATTTTTTCCCAGTTGAACTAATTGCATCTTGAAATTTGATTTCTGAGCGTGTTAAAGTATTAAAAATATCTTCTGATGTTTCGTTAGTTAAAGATAACTTAGCCATCAATTGTTCTTCATCTTCTTTTAATATGTGTGGTTCAGTTCTAAAAACCAAATCAAATTCACGTTGATAGTTTTTATATTTAGGTAGAGCTAAATATTTTTTAATGTTATCTTTATTTTTCACAATCACTTTGCTTAATTGAGACATAGCTTGTTGTAATTGATTAACTTCAAACATAAATTTTTGCTGTCATCCTGCCCATACCGGATTTGTAATATCTTCATTTAAATTATTGAAAATATAGTTAATCAAGCGGTTAGTCAATAATTTTAAAGTTTTATCTGCTTTCAAATATGCTGCAAAAGAATCTTCTTTGAAAGCGAAAGCGCCATTATTATAAACATTCAATAAAGAGTCTTTTGCTTTTAACCATTTTTGATATAAATCTTCTAAAGTCCCGCCTTCTAAAATAGCATCAAGATCTCAGGAATATTTATTATTTTTGTTTTCTGTTAAATTTGTCGAATTCAAATTTTTGTTTTGTTTTTTCATATTGAACCTATAGTTTATGTAAATTGAATAAATTATAAAATAAAACGCTTATCTAATATATTTATGTCACCAGATTTCTAAACTAAAAAGTCCGAAGAAAAATATACCCAAGCAAACAATGCCGCAAATATCAAAGAAGTAAAATAATTTTTACTCCATTTTCTTTAATCGAAATTATTCGCAGATAATTTTGGAATATACATTTATAAAAAATAAAAAAAATTAAGGTATGGTAGATTGTAATAATAAATGCAACACTAAAAATTAGAAAACCCATAAGAGTTTCTGTAAAATGTTATTGATAAATGTAAACAATAACAGAGGTACTCTTATGGGTTTTAATAATCTTAACATATCCACACGAAGTCAGATTTCAATTCTTCTTAAGGTCAAAATATCTGCACGACAAATTGCAAAAAAAATCAACGTTGCTGCTTCTACAATAACACGAGAAATAAAACGTTGTGGTGGTAAAGAAAATTACGACCATGATCTAGCGCAGCAAACATCCGAAGAACTTTTGAAAAAACGTGGCAGGAAAACCAAATTGACGGAAGACATAAAAGCTGAAATTGAAAAGCACATCAAGTTAAAATGGTCTCCAGAAATTATTATTGGCAGGAATTATCAAGGAAAATTATCATTTAAGACTATCTACAACTGAATCGACAACGAATTGATCGATGTAATGACTAAAGATTTGATTTGTAAGAGGAAACGTAAAAAAGGAGAAGAAAGGCGCGGAAAAACAAACATAGGGATAAGTATTCATCTAAGGCCTAAAATCATCGATAATCGCGGTAGAAATGGCGATTTAGAAGGGGATACGGTCGTTGCGCCCCGCAAGGCTTACCAAAAATTGTGTTGCAACCTTCATCTGTCGCCGGTCACGTAAATATTTTTTAATCCCGATTATAGACCGAACAGCTGCATCAATGAATGGCACAATCAAGGAATTAATTAGTGACCATCCACTTGGAACGTTTAAATCATTGACAGTAGACAATGGGAAAGAATTTACAAACC
>NZ_JHXT01000013.1 GCF_000687795.1 Mycoplasma testudinis ATCC 43263 | reverse complement strand
TTGTTAATAATAAAGCAATTCTAAAAATTGTTTATTTAGGCATCATGAATTACGAACGCGACGATAGGCAAATGAAAGTTCGTAATTGGCAAAGTATAATTCAGCAACTCGAAATTCTATTTGATATAGATTTGCAACCAGAATAAATACAAACACTTAATTTATTGTTCAATCTTGACCAAGAGTCAAAGATTTGCGCGTTTAAATAATGATAAAAACGGAAAATTGCGAAAGCGTTTCCGTTTTTTAGTATACTTTTAATAACACGATGTCAATGGTTTCAAAGAAATCTAGACATTAACACACTTAAATCATTACTTCCATATTTTGCAGTCCATTTTAAATAATTTGAGCTTATTAAAATTGCAAGTTATAAAATTTTTTTGTGTTGTATGTTTATTTGGTTTTCTTTGCTTGATAGTATTTTTTATGATTATCAATTACTTTTTTAATTGCTGTTGAAGAAACTGATTGGTAAGCTTGATCACTTAAAAAGAAAACAGTTTCAATTTTCGGATTTAATTTTTTATTAACCGAAGCATTTAATAATTCTTCTTGAAAATCTGCAAAATTTCTAATTCCCCGAATTAGATATTTTGCTTTTAGTTTTTTTGCTAAATCAACTGTATATCCAGTTCACCCTTGAACGGTGACGTTTTTGAGCTTTAATTGTTTAATTTTTTTGGACACTAAATCAACTCGAATATTCATATCAGAAGCATTCGTTTTCTTAATGTTGATACTTACAGCAAGCACAACTTCATCAAATAACTTTAAAGCCTTTTTTAAGACATGTAAATGGCCAATATGAAATGGGTCAAAACTTCCTGGGAAAATTGCAATTTTATTCATAATCAAAATTGTTATTTGTCTAATTCAATATTTTTATAATCGATAATTAATGATAATTCTTTTCCAAGTAATTCTACTTGTACTTTTGCTTGTTTATGGATTCGATCTAATTCAACGATTGTTCCAGTGAAACCAGCATATTCTGCTAGTAAAATTTTAACATCGTGACCAACCCGAAAGACATCGGGTTTGGTTGGGTATAAGCGTCGTGATTTTACTTGTAATTTTGTTGGGACGATGTTATCAATAATTAGTTTTGAGTCACTTCGTGGTTGTTTAGTTTTTTTAGAACTAGCCATCGATTTCATCTTTTTTAATTTCTTGGTTTAATGAAGTTGAAGTTTCAGACTGTTCGGTTGTATCTTCAGATTCAACTTCTTGTTGTGATGGACTTTCTACAACATTGATCATTGGAGGAATTTCTGCAGTAATGTTTTCTGGTTCACTAGCATTTTCTTGTTCAGGTTTGAAAGGTATGAATTCTTCTTTATCTTCAGGTTGTGCTTCGCTTAATTTCGCTTCTGATTGTTGGATTTGAATGATGTCAGAATTTGACATTTCAAAAGTAACTTCTGGTTGAGTAGACTCGTCCACTTTTTGTTCATCCATTGTTTGGGATAATAAATCTTCGATTTCAGAAGACGCTGTTTGTATTTCGTCTGAAGATTGATTTGTGTCTACATGAACTTTTAATGAAGTTGGGTTTAAAACCGAAATTTCGTCTTCTTCTGCTTCTTCAACTTGTTCAGGTTCAGAGACAATCACATCTTCTTTTTTCGATTTTGAATTTTTAGTTTTCTTTGCTGCTGTTACTTTTTGGTTTGCTAAATCATCATCTTGAGTCGCATTAGTTTTTTCAATATGTGGTGGTTCAAAGCCAATTAAATTCCCGTGTTCGTCAAATTTTTCACGATCCATTTCGATGATGGCATTATCTAACATCAAAACCCGAATGTTTGGATCTTCAGATTCTCCAGACAATAACATTTCTTCTTCAAAACGAATTGGAATTGGTTTTGCTCCCTTACCAGATGATCCTACTAACCCTGTGATATTTGGTGCGTTGCGGACTACATATCAAGTGTCATCCGCCATAATCATTTGGACATAAATATACCCAGGAAATTTATTTTTATCAACGATTTTAACTTTTAAGTATTTTCCTTCACCTAATGTTTTTCATTTCACATTAGCTGTGTTACGCATGTTTTTTGGAGGTGTATGTTCGGGATCGGCATCATTAAAGATTTCTTCTACTGTCGTTCTGGATTTAATAACTTTGGCATCTAAAACTTTGTCTTGAAAGTTTAAGGCAACAATTTTGGCTTTTAGGTTTTTAATAACTGTATCTTCGTTACCGTTGCTGCAGGTTGTGATATATCACTGCGCAGGATTTTTAATTTTAGACTTTTTTGAAGTAGTTTTTTTTGTCTTTTCCATGATAATTTCCTTTGGATATTTTTTATTTCTTATTTTAGAATTCCGGCCGATACAAAGATTTCGTTAATGCCATAAAAGATTCCGGTCAAAACTGCGATAGCAACAACAACTATAATAAAGCTGATTACTAGATTTTTTGGTGTTGCTCAAGAAATTCTTCGCGATTCTTTAGACATCCCAAATCACCAGCGTTTTAAACGAAACCCAAAACCAATCTTTTCTTTCGGTGTTAAATCTGGTTCACTTTTTTTATTATCTTTTTTTTCTTGGATTTTTTTAGATACAACCCGATCTCGCATGGAACGGTGCTGCTGGTGAATTTCATTATCTTGGTAATCAGAAAGTTTTACTTTCTTGTTGCCTTGACGTAAGTTAATTCCCCCACTTGGAGCTGGAGTTGTTGGCTTAGTTTCAGAATCAAAAATATTTTCCATTAACGAGACTCCTTATGGATAGTAGTCGCATTACAATGTCTGCAAAACTTTTTTAATTGAAGTCGTTCAGTTTCGCTTTTCGAGCGAGTAGTTGTGTAATTGCGTGATACACACACTTCACAAATTAAAATAACTTTTGTACGCATAATACGCCTTATTATAAAACCAAATAACGAAAGTTTGGGACATAAAAAAAACCCATCTAAGCCTTTGGGTTTATATATTATATAGCAATGGTTGATTTTTTTAAGTATTTGTAGTACTAGTAGTGCGAATATTGGCGACCTTTTTTTCAAAAGAAAAATTAATTGTTGACCTTTTCTAGAGGTGCTTATGAAAAATTTTGCACTTTTTTATTGATATAGTGCTATAAAATATCTATCACATAACGTGACCACTCATTTATTTGCAAATTATTATTGCAAACTGATTTATAAAAGGAAAAAGAACAAATGCTAACTTGAAGCCTAAACAAGTTGTCATTTAAGCACTTATTTAAGAATAAAAAAGATAATTATTTCTCAAACAAAGACGTAAATCCAAACTTGCAAAAAAATAAAGAACAAGATGCTAAAGTAAATGGAATAATTATGTACATTATTTTGTTTTTGGGTTATTTTGTCTTTATTATGAGTTGGTCAGGAACTTTGTATGTTCAAGGAGTCAATACACCTTTTGATCCAAGATCTCAAGGTTTTTTGATTAGTAGTGTTAATGCGATTCATCCAGCGACAAATAACGGAATTCAAAGCGGCTTTAACAGTGGGTTGATATATCAAATTTTTCCTAACGGTGTGTCCTTAACTTTATCTCGTGCCACGAATTGATCAATTACAATGGGGCGTGGTGTTGGTGCTATTTTCTTTGGGTGATTGATTTCTAAAATCAATCACAAATATGTGGTAATGGTTGCCTTTGGTTTTATGGTTGCGTCATTTCCGTATTTGTTTACTCCCTTTGCAATTCATTACGATAGAAATGGGAATGTTCTAAATGGGAACGCAGTCTACGGAATGTTTATTTTGTTTCGGATATTATTAGCTTTTGGTGGTTCTACAATGATTTCGTGTGCTAACGGAGTAATAGGAACCTATTATCGAAAGAAAATATCTGTTTTTGCCAGTCTTAATGTTTTTTCAGTAAATACAGCTTCTGCTGTTGTTAGCATCTTTTTATTATCTCCAATCATTACATTAGCCATTGGTTTGAACTGACAAATTTTTAATGGGGTTATTCAAATTGCCATTTTGCTTTTGTTATTAATCTATGCATATTATGGGAAAAAGATTGATTTGACAACCAAAATCATTAAAGCTGAATTAGATTGATCGCATAAAAACTTTCGCCAAGAATCGCAAAATGCTTTTGTTGTTATTTTGCATCATAAAGAAACATACTTCTTTTTGTTAGCAGCATTGTTTTTAAGCTATATCACTGTTGAACCTAGTTCAAATATTCTAGTTAATTTTTGAACGTATTCACCAAATAATATCAATGATCGAGCTAATTTATCATGAGTCTTTGGCGCTTTTAATATCGCTTTTTTAGGTGGTGTTTTTACTGGATTTTTTACAGTAGCTAAATGGCAAAAAACTCATTATAGTTTGACTCGTTTTACTTCCTTAATGTTTTTTTGTGGAACTTTATTTGTAGCTTTCGGAGTCGCGATTGGTTATCATGGTTTAGACGCAGTTCATATTATCTTTCTGTTAATTTTTACATTCTTGGGTAGCACCATGTTATTTGGTGTTCGAGGTAATTTTTATAGTATTCCGTATCGCTGGGGATTCACAAGAAGACAATCAACAGCATTGATATCATTAATGTTTGGTTTTTCTTATGGAGGGTATACCATTTTGGATGTAATCACTTCTTCAGTGATGGATGCTGGAATTAAAGCAATTCAAAACAGTTACCCTAATGAAATTACAGTAGGTGCAGGAGCAGGAGCAATTCCAGCAGTTGCTTTAATGTTTTTGTTTCCGTTAATTGCGGTATTTGCCATTGCTTTTATTCCTCGTGAACAAACCGCTACTAAATTTAGTTTTAAAGATTTTTATAATTGTTATTTAAAGAAATTTCGTACTGAAAGTAACTAAATTAAATAAATATGAATAAGTTAAAAATTCGTCATACAACGATTAAAGATTTTGAAGAAATGGTTAGCCTTTACCGAAATGCAAGAAGATTTATGATTTTAAATAATAACCCTAATCAATGAGGAAACACTTACCCTGATAAAAAGATGTTGTTCCAAGATATTAGTCATAACGTCTCTTATGTTATTGAAAGCGACGGGGTTATCGTTGGAGCTTTTGTTTTTATGATCGGTGTTGATTTGACCTATCGTGTCATAAAAAACGGTAAGTGAAATAGTGATCAAACTTATGGAGTGATTCACCGCTTAACAGGAAGTACAAAAGCTAAAGGTGTTGCCAAAGCCTGCTTTGATTTTTGCCTAGAAAAAATCAATTATTTGAGAATAGATACTCATGCGGACAATAAAATTATGCAAGAAATCTTGCATAATTATGGGTTTAAAAAATGTGGGATTATTTTTGTAGCAGATGAAACTGAAAGAATTGCTTATGACTTTTTAAGAAATAATTAATTTTGAGTTTGTTCAATGACTTCGTTAACTGCTTTTTTGATTGAATCTTGTTTATAATTTTTAGTTTGAACTAAGCCAATGATTGCCCCAATAAATCCTAATCACGGAATTACAATTGATAATCCTACTAAAATTGTGGCACTTAAAATTTTCGGATAAACTGTTCTGCTGTTGTTAGCTTGAACCATGAATGTAACTTTACTGATTAATAACGGAATACTAAAGAAAACTGACACAATTACAAAGATTAGTCCAATGACGAAAAGTAATGGAACTGGTTGAATGATATTAATGGTTTGTAATGCGGCTAAATCAACACTTGCATCTTGGTTCAATAGAGCGATTAATTGTGTTGTTCCAAAATACAACAAAACAATTGCAACTACTTGCATTACTAACATGGCAATATTAAAAAAAAGGATTGAAGCTGCTGATGATCTTGCACTTTTAATTATCCTAATTGGTGCAAAACTTTCTTGGGTTGGATAATCTGAATTTTCGGATTCTTGTTGATCTTGATTTTCTTCTTGTGCTGTTTCAGATTTATCTTCGGTTTGATCGTTTTCTTCTAATTGATTTGTACTATCTGCTGTTGTTTCTTGGTTAATTTCTTCCTGCGTTAGGGTTTCTTGTACGAGTGGTTTAGTTGAATTATTTAGGTTATTGATTTGATTAGTTAGTTCAATTGAAGCAGTTGGGTCTGATGAATTTTGAAGATTAACATTGGATGTATTTGGATCGATTGCTTCATAGGAATTTAAAATGGGGTTTGTAGATGTGTTAGTTTGTTCAATTTGACTATTTTTTACTAAATCATTTATTTGTTGATTGTAATTCGAGTTATTTGTATTGTTAATTTGATTTTGCCAATTCTGGTTAGTATTCAAATTATTTTGATTGTTTACTGGAGCTTGTTTTGGTTGCATTCCTTGTTGTTGGATTGAATTATTAAATCGATTATTTAATGTACCGTTATTTTGTAAATTTAGTCCTGATGGGCCTTGATTAAAGTTATTTTGATTAGGTTGTTGGGATCGGTTAATCAAAGGCTTATTTGGTAAATTACGTTGTTGTAATAATTGATTATTGATTAACTGATTGTTTGAATTATTAGGTAAATTTAAATTATTGTTAATTGAATTATTTTGTTGGATTTGAGGCCGTTGTAACTGGTTATTTAAATTATTCTGGTTACCAACTAGTGAATTATTATTTGCCAAATTGTTTCTCAACAAAGGACGATTTAATATTTTGTTTTGATTGTTTGGATGGTTTATTTGGCCGTTTTGATTATTAGGTTGGTTTATTGGACTACTGTTTTGGTTTCCATTTAACAAGTTTTGATTTGGATTAATACCTTGGCGTTGCCCTAGAAGATTTTGGTTATTTGAATTTTGGTTAATTTGCGGCCGTTTCGATTGGTTAGAGAAGTTTTGTAACTGGTTATTGTTGAAGTTACCTTGATTGCTTCTGTTCTGGTTGTTTACTTGCTGATTGTTAAGCATTCCAACCCCATTGCTAATAAGCGGATTATTTTGATTGTTTCCTAATTGGTTGATTATTGTAGGTGCTTTGTTAATAACAGGATTATTCTGATTGTTAGCTAAATTTCTAATTTGATTAGCATTTTGAAGACTCTGATTAGAATTCAAATTATTTTGCAGTTGCTGATTTCCAATTTGGTTTTGAGGTATTTGATTTCTATTTTGAGGATTATTTTGGAGTGCTAAATTATTGTTTATTTGCTGATTATTTACGCGTTGATTTCTAAAATTATTCAAGTTTTGGTTATTAAATTGAGAATTATTATTTTGAATGTTGTTATTTGGCATTCGATTTAAGTTTTGTTGATTTTGGTTATTCATAGTGTGTTACCGTCTATAGCGATACATTTTAATTTGTTTGCCTCAATATTTAAAGAAATAAGCGAAAAATATCGATATTTTAGGTTTACCAACATTTGAATAACTTGATTAATTTATTTATAAATTAGAAAATCCAAGCTCAGTAGAACCAAACTTGGATTTTGAAAATTTTAATGGCGGAAGCGGAGAGATTCGAACTCTCGCACCGGAAACCCGATCTAACACCTTAGCAGGGTGCCCCCTTAACCACTTGGGTACGCTCCCATAATAGCCTTATAATATTACCAAAGAATACACTAGAATTGTATTTTTCTTTTTGCAACCCATCATTTTGAGAAAAGACCAATATATAGCAAATTGATATTCTTTGCTTATATTTTTTTAATTAGTTCAAATTAATAATTAAATGTTCCTCATTAAATTTTAAATACTGATCAGCAAAATATCACAACACCGGTTTCAATTAATCTTATTATTAACAAGAAACTGAGTTTTTATAAAATCAAAACTTAAGAGCAATCGTTCTAATAGTGAGTTCAATTAAGTTACTAAAGAATAGATTTTTGCATCAAGCTTCAATTTGTTCCGTTGTTGTTTTATTATCATAATTCGTTTGAATGGTAGCAAAATATATTTCCCAATATGGTGCTGAATAATAGTTTTCACCTGTAGCACTAATAGCTTCTGATAGTTTAGCTTCTCTTTTTAGCATTTTAGCCCATGGTCAAATTTCTTCGTTATAGTAATTCTTCAATTGAACATGATTTTCATACTGGTTTGCAAACAATCCGCTTTGACCATTTGGTATTAGATTCATTACTTCTGTTAAATCATTAAAATCAATTTCGCCTTCTGGATAATTTTGATTATCTTTAAAAAAGCTTAGATGTTTTAAAGCTGTAAGCAAAAAATACTTTTTGGCTGCAGTGTAGTAAAAAGCCTTATCTTGAGATTCATACTTTAAAAAATTGAAATCTTCTTTTTGTTTCAGTTGGTTTGCAATCCAGTCTAAAAGTGGTACAAAAGCATACTCACACAAGTCTTCTGGAACATAAACTGGATGTTCTTTTTCTGAATTGTAACGAGCTGTAATACTAGAATATAGTTTGTTAATGTCGATCATGATTTTTCCTTATAGATTTTATGAATAATCCATTTCTAAGTTATTATAAGTTAAATTAATTTTAAAAAATAATAACACTTGTAACTGGAAATTATTTTCAAAACCCGTTTGTTCCATCTTTTTTTAGAGTTAACTTTTCGGATACGCATAATATCCCATTCTAAATTTAAAAAAATTTTGCTTTTTGTGGCTTGTCAGATAGTCTTGAATATTCATGGTCTTTGTTATAATTATGTTGATTTATATGACTTAAATTACTTATTAAATTTTTGTTAAACGAGGTAAGTTTTGATGGAACGACAGAACGATAATAAATCAAACAACCCATACGAAAAAATAGACGAACCAGCTTACGGATATAAGCAGTACACTGAGGTCAATATTTCAGAAGTTAAATCTTCCATAGTAAAAACGTTTGAAGATCCCAAAAAAATCAAAAGAGTTAAATGATTCTGTTTAATTTCTTTTGGGAATCTTATTTTTGCTCTTCTTTTTTGAATTTTTCTTTTTGTTAGTGTCGGAACTTTCGACAACATCCTAGATAATATAAATCATAATTTTATGATTACTACTTCTAGTATTACATTCTCTTTATATTTTTCGTATTTTGTAATTTTTGCCATTGCTTTAGTGTGCAGTACTATTTTGAGTTTTATATCTGCGATTTATTGCCATTATTTTATCTCTGACTTTAAACAAGCAAAAACTTGAAGACTATTATTTGCGTTATTTCTTACTGCTGGATATGCATCATTTCATGTTTTTATTGAAACTTTAAAAACTATTGCAAACGGAAATAAAAAAACCGCAAATTAAAAAAAGAAAGATAATAAATTTATGAATCCTCAAAATTCTTTTGAACCTAATACTAATAAAACTTTTAAAAGTTTTTTCAAGAATAACTTTCAATCTAATAATTTCCAAAAATGACTTAAAACGTTTTATGGAATAGATTCAATTGTTACTTTGCTTCTCGCAATTCTATTGCTTATTGTTCATAGTGTTTTATATAGTCGGGCTATCTTTAGTTTTGAACTTTTCAGTGCCAATTTAGTCTTGACATATTTAAATTTAGTTTATTTTTTGTTTTCTATGGTGGTAATTCTTGGAATTGGGTATGTTCCACAATCAAAGTTAAATTTGAAGAAACTTAAAACCAAATTTAAAGAATTGATCTCAAAAGAGAATATTGTTTATTTTGGAATTGCTTTTGTTTTTTGAATGTTTTTCTTTGGTAGTTTTATCTCATATCAAATTATGGATAAAAATTTTTTAGGTTTTAAAATGCAGTTATTTCTTGGGTCTAGTTTGAACCATTTTTTTTCTAATTCGACCCATATCGCTTTTTCAATTTCTAATTATTTTGCTTTTATCTTTCCGGTTTATATTATTTCTTCAAACGTTGTCTTTTTTCTAATAATCGTAGTTTTTAAAAGAAACAACCAACTTGATTAGTTCGTTTTGAACAAAATAAACCTTATTTTTGGTCTGTAAGACTATTTTATGAAAAAAAATCAATTTGATATAGTCCATTAATTAACAGTTTTAACTAGGGCTATTAATGTTTTTGCTGGTACTAGTTTTAAAGTTTATTGTGTTCTAATCGACTTTTCGTATATAATATAGAGGTAAAATTTAGCTCAAATTCAAATTTTATGTTGATACGATTTAGTTATCTGTATCTTCTTAGCAAGTGATTGCATACCCAAAAGGAAGTAGCATAATAAATGGCCAAATATGAAGTCATGCTGCTCGTGAGCGGAAAAATTTCCCCCGAAGAAGCATCTAACGTAACTGAACAAATGAAACAGAACATCGTTTCTGATAATATTGAAACCAAATATCTTGGAATCAAAGGTTTATCTTACGATATTAAAAAAGAAAGCACAGCTCACTATTTTCAATTAAATTTTGATGGTGGACCTAAATCTACATTCGATTTTAATCGGCTTGCTTTAATAAACAAAAGCATTTTAAGACACCTAATCATTAATCTTGAAAAGGATTATGGATGACGTGCTATTAACAATGAAAAGAAAGTCAAGTTAGCAAAACATCGTCTTTCTAAATTCGATGAAATAATGGCTAATCCTGACGCGCCACGACCTTTACCGCGCAAGGCTCGTTATGAAAAGTCAAAACGACGTGAAGAATGAGAATTAGTTAGAAGAGTGGGCAGTAATGGTCCCGAAGATACTAAACGCGTTGCTAAATCAACTTCTAAAAAAGACGGTGAAGTCAAGAAAATTGAAGTCAAAAAACCCGTTGTAATGGAAATCCAAGGACAAGAATAACCTAATGAACCGCGTATTTCTAGCAGGTTATCTTGCAAGTGACCCAATTAGTGTTCCAACTTCAACAGGTAGCCCAGGAGCGCGTATTTCAATTGCTGCTAAAGACGCACGCAATAGTAATGAAACGCATTTTGTGAACTGTATCGCTTGACAGCAAACAGCGAATTTCATCTTAACCTATTTAAAAAAAGGTGATTTTTTAGTTGTTGATGGTCGGTTAACAGTTAACAAATATGTTTCTAAAGAAGGCAAAAACATCTCAAACTTAAATGTGATGGTTGATAACGTTCGCACTACTAACTCCAATAAAGTTAAAGCTCAAAGTTCACGAGAGTTTTCGAACTTTAATAAAGGTTCTTACAAGACTAACCAAATTCAAAATCACATGGAAGAAGACGTTGCTAACTTAGAAGAAACTTTTCCTGATACAGTTGATTTAGATGTTAGTGGGGCTTTTAAAACAGAACCATTTGACAATTCAAAACAAACTGTAACTATTGCCACAGACACCAAATCCCAATCAAATAGCAAAGATGACGACGAAGTCGATTGAGCTAATGATTTAGATGATTTAGACAACTAATTTACTTAAGGAGTTATATTAAATGAACGACGATCTAAACATTGTTAAGCAAGCCGCTAACAATATCTCTGAAGAAGAACCAACAAAAAAAGAAGTTGATCCTAATGCTGTTCCTGAAGAACGCAAAGGGTTAGGTAGTTTTACAAAAAGAAATTACCGTCCTGGAGGGACTGGTCAGTTTCCTTCAAACACCCAACAACGTAAGCGTTTTTTCAAAACACGGGGCAAAAAGATTTGCAACTTCTGTGCTAAGGGTGTTTTAAAAATTGATTACAAAGATGCTGAAACATTAAAACGTTTTATCAATCTGTACGGTAAAATTTTATCGCGTCGCCAAACTGGCAATTGTAGTTTACACCAACGACACTTAGCAAATGCTATTAAGCGGGCTCGTGTAGTTGCTTTGTTACCATTTGTTCGCGAATAATTGCTTTAGTAAACTAAATAAAATTGTTTTAAAGTTATTGCTTTAATAATTAACCTAACGGATATCTAAAATGAATCAGAATACTCTGAAGAAAAAAATCGATCCATTAACTATTACTCCAGAACTTGGTGTTGAAGCTGAAGGTATGGTTTTAAGCGCTCTTTTGAACAATTTACCAAATAGTGATGATGCTTTCAATAAATTAACCGTTAAAGACTTTGAAGATGAAGCTTACCGGTTGATTTTTAATGTCATGCTGTCATTATTTAAATCTAATACTGCAATTGAATCCACATTGGTTATTGAAAATTTAATTAGTAAAAAATTAGCAACTTATCAAGAAGCAACTGAGGCTATATCTACCTTATTAACACTTAAACCAACTGCTAAATCATTGGAAAATTATTTTTCAATTGTGAAAATGGCTTCAATTTTAAGAGACTTAAAATTGCTTGGTCAAGATATGCAAAATTTAGAAGTCGATTCAGCAAATTTTGATGACCGTTTAGTAGAAATCGAACAACGTTTTTTAAGCATTTCTAAAAGCAAAGTTGGAAGTGAAATTGTTCCATTAAAAGAACATGTTCAAAGTTTTCGTGACAAATTAAAACGGGCAATGGAAGGTGATATCATTACCGGAACCCAAACTGGATATACAGAAATAGATAAAATAACGAATGGTTTTCAACCAGGAGATTTAATTATTCTAGCTGCGCGTCCAGGAAAAGGGAAAACTGCTTTATCAATTAATTTCTTAATCAATTCTGCAAAAAATTTAAAAGATAATGAAGTTGTTGTAATGTTTTCGTTGGAAATGGGTGTTGATCAAATTTTGCACCGGATGGCAGCATGTGAATCGATGGTTAATTTTACTTTTGCTAATTTTAAATCTTTATCACCAGAAGACAATGCGAGCATTTCTTATAGTTTAAATGAAGTGGAAGAATTACCAATTCTAATCGACGATTCAAGTGATTTAACAATTACAGAAATTCAAAGTCGTTTAAAGCAAATTGCTAATACGCATACTTTAAAGCTGGTAATCGTGGACTACTTGCAGCTATTAAAAGCGACTAAACAAAGCAATGGAATGAACCGTCAGCAAGAAGTTACTTTAATTTCTCACGGTCTTAAACAAATTGCTCGGGATTTAAATGTTCCCGTTTTGTCAATCGCTCAATTATCCCGAAAAATCGAAGAACGGCGTGGCCCTGACAGCACTCCGATTCTATCTGATTTACGGGAATCTGGGTCCATCGAACAAGATGCGGATTTAGTATGTTTTTTAAATACTGTAATTCATGAAGGTGAATTAGAACAAAACGAAGTCCTAAATGAAAACCCAGAAATTGAATTTATAATTGCTAAACACCGAAACGGGCCAACCGGAAAGGCTGTGTTGAGTTTTAACAAGAGAATTGGAAAATTCCAATCAGTGACTTATGATGTTACTTTCCCAGAGGATAATTAATTATGGCTAAAAATAAATCTCGTTTTAAAAAACGTTTTTGAAGGATCAGTACTTTTTTTGGAATGCTTGTAATTCCGGCGGTTATTGTTGCTGCATGTAGTTCTCCCGCTTCGCAAAAATACATTACTACAGTATCTGAGTTCCAAGGCTTAAATCAAGATGCTAATAGTGCTCCATCAGATACTAACAAAAAAGTGATTATTAAATTTTCTCAAGTTGTTCCAGCTGGGGGAACACCTAATTCAAATATTAAGCAAGTTGATGCAGCTGATCCCACAAAAGAAGTTGGTTTTACAGGAACTAATTTAGCTGCTTTTAGTGCAACCTTTGGATCAGCCGCAAATAGCATTGGTTACCAATTAGCTAAAACTGCTACAACTTTTGCGTCTACAGTTTCTAACTTCAACCGACAAGTACCAGAAAATCAACATATTCAGTTATTTACTCAGCCTGAAGGTTCTAATATTCGCGACCAATTTTATCAAGCGTTAGCTGACTCTTTTTTAATTGGAAATAGTGCTCAAAACATTGGTTTTGGCGTTTCTGACATTTCATTTAATTTTAGAAAATTAACCCCTACAATCCCAGCTAATCAAACTAAACCATATGATTCAACAGCTAATGGAATTTATGACGTTCGCGCCGATAATAAAGCAATTGTCAACAGCACAATTGACATTCGCGCTAATCCATCTACAGGTACAGCAATTCCTTTTAATGCAGCAAATGCCCAAGAAATAGCTGATAACGATGTTAATAACCGTTTAGTTAAATTGTATGCAATTACTGATATTAACGTTGTCTTCCGCTTCTTTGTGGCGGGTGTTGATCAAGGTAGTACAGTTCCTCCGAGAAACAGTATAATTAGCAGTCAAAACGAAAAACAAGAAGTTAACGGATTGCAAAACCCTGTTGATGTTTTAAAAAATTTGTGAAGTGGACAAAATTTTGGAAACTTAACGACTTTAGCTTTTGACGTTAAAATGCAAGATTTGATTGCTCCTTTATTGTATACAGCAACAGTTCAAGAGAAAACTGCAACAGATGGAACCAAATCTCTTGAACACACAGTAACTCCTTCAACGCTTTTAGCATTAGCTCCAATGAGTTTATACTACCCTAGTTTAAGTCCGGACTTTCCTGAAAAGCCTAATACAAAGATTGTTCCCGCTAATGCGGCGACTGTTGTACCAAGTTCGATTATGGATGTTTTATTAGATCCAAGCAAAATATTGACAACTGATCAATTGGGTTTAGCAGTAGCAGCTCAACCAGCAGTTGCAGCTAATGGAAACACCCCAGCAAGACCAGCGGTCGAAGCTAAGCCAGCGCAAGGTTTTTCTTTACAGCAAAGCACAATATTAAACGTAACTAATTCATTTCTTAATCGGTTGCGTGATTTACGTTCAAATCCGCTGGGGTTAAAGAGTGAAGTGGTTGGTCACCTTCCAACAACAAAGACAGATGCTGATGGAAAAGTTGAAGCTGATACTCCTGTTGCTTTAACATTAGAAGATTACTTCCGTTTGTATTTTAATCCCACTATTACTGCGGTTGATGTTCCAAACCCAGCTCCAGATCAACAAGTAGTATTACCATTCACTTTCTAAAATGTTAGTGCAACTATTGCAAGAAATTAATACTGATTGAAAAGATTGCTTGCTAAAAATTAGCAGACTTTCTTGATTTGCTGAACTTGACAAAAAATATACTAATGCGGTTCAAACTTCAGAAGTTTATCCACAACCAAAAAATATTTTTGCTGCTTTTAATTATTTTGATATTGCCAAAACTGAAGTTGTTATTTTAGGTCAAGATCCATATCACGATATTAATCAGGCTAATGGTTTATGTTTTGGGATTAATCCTAAGGCTAAATATCCACCAAGTTTAAAAAATTTACTTAAGGAATTAAAAACGGATTTAAATATAGATCATGATGACTTAAGTTTGGTTTCTTGAGCAAAGCAAGGAATTTTGCTATTGAATACTTCTTTAAGTGTTTGTGCTCATCAACCATTAAGTCACAAAAATTTTGGATGAAAGAATTTAATTTTATTTATCTTAAACAAACTCTTGGAATTGCAACAACAGCCAGTGTTTTTACTATTAGGAAAAAAATCTCAAGAGTTGGTTTTACCTTTAAATCCGATGTTTCAAATCTCTTGTGCCCACCCTTCACCATTAAGTTCATATCGTTTTTTTGGTAGTCGACCATTTAGTCAAATTAATGAATTATTAAGCAAACTTAAACGAAAGCAAATAAATTGGTAAAATAGATTACATTTATTTATATGAATTACTCACAACAAATTAACCAAGAAGGTATTATTCCCGGAATATCAGCTAGTGCAAATTCATCTTTTGCACTTAGTATTTTTGGTATTTTATTAGCCTTAGTTTTAGTCTTCACTTTTGCAAAAAAGGTGTATTTTTTTGTAGTTCGAAAACAACGGTATTTTGTGATCCCAAGAGTAAGTGTTTACGGAATGACAAATATTGCAATTATTATTGCAATTGCGGTTAGTATCATTATTTTAATCATGGCCGTAACGGGTGGATTGGCTAGTGTCTTGTTCAGAGCCTATCCCGGGACTAGGGTAACAATTGAAATTATTCTTGTAAAAATTGCGGGATTACTATTTGGGCCAATCATCGGTGTTGTTTCTGGAGCAATCATTGATATTTTAACTGTTGCTTTATCAGGTGGATTCTTTCATTATGGGTATTTTATTGCTGCGATTATCACCGGGTTATTATCTGGTTTGCTAAGAGTAGTAATAACTACTTCTAAAGTTGGTCGTTTAAAAGATTTATTCTTAGCAATTTATGCTTCGTTATTTATGATTGCTTCAGCTGCTGTGGTAATTATTTTAATTAGTCAAATTAAACAAATTGGTGATGGTGGATTAGTCTTTAATATTCCAGGATTAAACATCGATGTGACTTTAAGTTTGAATCATTTTTTTTACATCATCATCGGTTTCACGATTTTTATTTTAGCTATTATTTGATTAATGTTTATTGTTTGGTTTTATAAATCTAAAAGGTACTATTATCCATTAACGCATTTTACTTATAAACGAATTAAGCATCCGAATCACAAAAACCGCTTATGGCTTAACGCTCGCAAAAATTGATACAACTCATTAGTTAGTGTCATCGTTTTAGCAGCAAGCGCAACTTTAATTATGAATATTTTGTTTTTACCAATTTTCGATGCAGAAATTACAGCCCAACCTTATACTTATTGATTGCTGTTTAGAACAATTATTGCTGCACCAGCATTGTTTGTAATTGATATTATTGTTATCTATCCCGTGTTATTAGTCATTAGCCCAATTATTAAATACAATTATGAAGACGAATTGGTTGAAGATTTAAAGACACCATTATTTAACGAAACTTGAAAATCACTTAACGAGGCAACACCATTGATTAGCAAAGAACAAATTAAGAATTATAGTAAAACCTTACTTTTTGAACCGGATGAGAAACAATTAACCGCTTTAGAAAATGAATTCAGTGAAATTTTAAATCAATTTGAAACGGTAGCTGAAATTGATACTACAGATTTTGCAACTTTAGATTATCCAATTCCTACCCCCGAAAAAAATTTACGGGAAGATAAAGTTAATTTAACAGACGAATTAAGTGATATTATGAGTTGCCCTAAAAACGTTCAAGATGGTTTAGTGAAGGTTTGCTAATGCAGTCGTTTATTTTAGAATTGCACGAAAAGCTTTTAAATAAAAAAATAAGTGCGAAAAAACTTGTAGACAAATCGTTATCTTCAATTAATAAATTTAAAAATACTAATTTTGTTTTGTGAAAAAATTCATTGGAAGCAATTCGGTTAGGTAAAAACCTTGATACTGATTCATTATTAAATGGTTCATTTTTAGCAGCGATTCCTTATGCTTTAAAAGATAACATTAGTACCAAACACATTGTGACTACTGGCGGCTCAAAATTTCTTGAACATTACGTTCCGCCGTATGATGCAACTGTTTATAAATTGCTTAAAGAAGCGGGAGCAATTTTAGTTGCAAAAACTAATTTAGATGAATTTGGATTAGGCGGAACTGGATCATTTTCTGCATATGGAGTTGTAAGTCACCCTTTTAAACCCAAACACATTGCGGGTGGGAGTTCATCTGGTTCTGCTGTTGCAGTTGCTAGTGGAACTGTTCCTTTTGCTTTAGGAACCGATACTGGCGATTCAATTCGTCGACCAGCTAGCTTGTGTGGTGTTGTTGGATATAAACCAACTTATGGTTTAATTTCGCGTTATGGTGTTTTTCCATATGCACCAACCTTTGATCACGTTGGAACATTTACCAGAACAATAGCAGATGCTGCGCTTGTTGCTGACCGCATTATTCAATATGATCCGAATGATTTCACAAGTCAAAATATCAACTTAAAACTTTTTGAAGCTCTTCTTGAACCAGCAGGCAATTATAAGATCGCTTATCCGGCTAATCTAGAAATCTTTATGGAAGATCATATTTTGACGGCTTGAAATCAATTGAAATCACTTTTAACAAAAAATAAAATTGAATTAGTTCCAGTCGAATTAGACTTACACTTAATTCAAGCAATTGACCCTGTATATAAAATTTTATCTTATTCTGAAGCAGCGAGTTGTTATGCCAATCTAACTGGGATTCCGTTTGGCGAACAAGGTTCTGGAGAAAATTTCGAACAAAAAGTCATGGATGCTAGAAATAAATTTTTTGGCGATCAATTAAAACGTCGTTTTACCATCGGAGCATTTGCTACCAGTAAAGAAAATTTTGAAAAATATTACTTGAAATCCAAAAAGGTTCGTGCAAAAATTGTTGCTCATATTAATAACATTTTGAGTCAATATGATGCTTTTATTAGTCTTGGGGCTTCGGGATTTGCACCAACCATTAAAGATGTTTTAGAAGATCAAGTTTTACCAAATATTATTGATGACTGTTTACAAATGGCGAACTTTGGTGGCCTACCATCAATTACCCTTCCATTTGCTAAATCAAATGATAATTTGGATT
Source organism: Mycoplasma testudinis ATCC 43263 (assembly GCF_000687795.1). Classification (GTDB taxonomy): domain Bacteria; phylum Bacillota_I; class Bacilli_A; order Mycoplasmatales; family Mycoplasmoidaceae; genus Mycoplasmoides; species Mycoplasmoides testudinis. The sequence continues at coordinate 25,631 of NZ_JHXT01000013.1, read as the reverse complement.
TAGGTGTTAACTTAACAAGTAAACAATTTAGTGATGAAAAACTGCTACGGATAGCTTTATTGGTAGAAACTATCTTAGGTGAATCTGGAGGTTTTGTTCGTGTTTAATTTTGAAACCACAATTGGTGTCGAAGTTCATACTGCTTTAAACACCAAAACAAAAATGTTTTCTAGTGCTCCTAACAGCCACACAGATAAACCTAATACAAACTTGCATGTGAATGATCTGGGATTACCAGGAATTATGCCACAACCGAATAAGCAAGCAATTGTGAAAGCCTTGCGGCTTGCTAAGGCTTTGCATATGGAAGAAGTTGATTTAATGGTTCGTTTTGATCGAAAAAATTATTTTTATCAAGATTTACCGAAGGGTTTTCAAATCACTCAACAGTATCACCCGATTGCAAAAAAGGGATACATTGATGTGGTTGTTGACAATCAGCCAAAGCGAATTTTAATCCAACGTTTTCATATTGAAGAAGATACGGCAAAACAATTTCATACAAGCGCAGGTTTATTTTTAGATTACAACCGAGCTGGTTCGCCATTAATTGAAATTGTTACTGATCCAGTTTTTGAAAATGCGGCTCAAGTAAAGGCTTATTTATCAGCTCTACGTTTAATCTTATTGCATAACGATATATCAAACGCTAAAATGGAAGAGGGCTCAATGCGTGCTGATATAAATGTTTCAATTCGACCTTTTGGCGCAAGTGAATTGGGCACTCGAGTTGAAATTAAAAATATTAACTCAATTAATAACGTTGAAAAAGCAATCAATTACGAAATTAATCGGCAAGCTCAAAATCTACTCGCAGGAATTCCAATTATTCAAGCAACTTTGCGATATGATGACCAAACCCAAACAACTGTATTTATGCGTGAAAAAACTGGTGAAGTTGATTACCGTTATATGACTGAACCAAATATTTTACAAATCCAACTAGAATCTCAAATGGTTCACTCAGTTCATAACAGTATGCCCAAACAACCATCAGAATTAGCAAGCGAATTGATTAGTTTTGGAATCGATCAAAAGCAAGTAGATTTATTGCTTGATTCAAAAGAAATGCTCAACGCATTTAATTTTATTAACCAACAAGTTAATGATCCAAAAGAAGTAGTACGTTGGTTACTGAGTGAATTGCTTGGCTTAATTAACAAGCAAAGTGATGTAGATTTGACCACAGCAATTAAAGAAATTGATTTACTCAATTTAATTAGTTTGATTCACTTATTAAAAGCAGAAGAAATTAATGGCAAACAAGCCAAGAAGATTTTAGAAGTAAGTTTTGAAACTAAAAAAGCTCCTAAGGATTTAATGAAAGAATTGAATATGGTGCAAATTAAAGACCGCAATGTTTTAATTCCAATTGTTAAGAAACATATTGACGCAAACAAAGATAAAATTGAAAAAGATTATGCAACTCGCGCAGATCGAGTCCAAAGTATGCTGCTTGGTTTGTTGATGAAAGAAACCAATGGGCAAGCTAATCCCCAAGTAGCAAATGAAATTGTTAGGGAACTATTAAGTAGTTTTCAAAAATAAACAAGAAACCAAATTCTGTTTTTAACAAGATTTATTTTGAATATTTTTTGAAGTTTTAAAATGAAAATTAAAAATCTCCAACGATTTATTTCAAGAACCATTAATTAATTAGTAAAATCAGACAACTTACTTACATTTAAATTTTATTTGTCAACTTTAAGAGTTGCGCATTTTTACACGAAAGGTTGTTATGGGAAAGAAATTAATTACAAAAGTTGCTTTTGTTAATATGGTTGTGTGAATACTAATTTATCTATTAATATTTTTTGGAATTGTTGGGACTATTTACGGAGCGATTTTATTGTTTGCATCTAACGGATATTATCCTAATAAAGCAATAATCGATCGGTCTGGTAACCGTCAACTAGCAATCAAAGGTCATACCTGATTTGATTTAGGATTAGTTTTTTTAATCCTTTTAGTTGGTCCGGTGTATGGTTTTAATTATCTTTATTCAAAAAAATCTTTGAATCGAATTGAGATTAATAACGATGCAATTAAAAATCTAATAGAATTAGGTAAAAAATCATATAAGTTTGGATACCCATTTGTGGTTTGGCTGTATTTAAAAAACAAAATACAACATTCATCATCACAAAAAATAATTCAAATTTAAAAAATATAAAGTAGTCGCTTCCACTTAAAAAGGGCGACTACTTTATATTTTATATTTTGTTTGAATTTACTACTTATTTAAGAGGTGGTGAATTGCTTCAATATCAGCAGTTAAATCTTTTGCTTCAGTGTATGATTTAACGCCATATGACCCTAATACAATTGCGCCTGTATACGGTAATACTTTGGTAGTTACTGATCGAACTGTTTCGCCCCCAGTATCTCCTGGCGATGTTGCCACTATTAAAACTTTAATGTTTTTGAAATATTGGCCTCCTGTCGGATTAACGCTTAATCAATCAAAGATATTTTTTGAAAAGCTTGGTAGTAATCCGTTGTGTTCAGGTGTTACTAGTACAACCTTTTCATACGATGAAATTTTGTTAGCTAATTCTGTCATCTTTGCAGGATAGCCTTTTTGGTGTTCAGTGCCACTATAAAATGGAACTGTATAATCTTTTAATTCCAATAAGTCAGCCCGTTCTTTGGCACTGATTTTTAAGGCAACAGCACGGTTTATGGAGTTTTCTGAATTACTGCCAACAAGTACTAAAATCTTGTTCATTTATTTCTCCTAGGAAATTTTTATATTTAAGCATAATCGTAAATTATTATTTGCTATTTTAATGAAATTATTTCCCTTAATTTATGAATAAAATACAGTATAAATAAATCGTGGTCATCTAATTCGAAAGTAAACACCCAGGTTAAATGGTTCTTGAGTTTTTATCTTACACAAGTTATTAGGATTTTAACGCGATGTCTAATTTACACAACTATTTCGTTACTACCATTAGGATAGTTATTTTAGTAATTTTAATAAACAGAATTTGCTTCTATCACCTATTTCTTTTATAAAGTTTTTTCACATAATCTAAATGTCATATACATAAACTAAATTTATAATCTTACCAGTTGCAGAATAAAATAATTATATTCAGGTGCATATGAGTAGTAAATACACAAGACGATGGCAGACCAAACCAGTAATGGTTGGTAATTATCAACTGGGTGGATCTAATAAGATTTATCTCCAATCAATGACCATTACAAAAACAAAAAAAGTAAATGCTTGTTTAAAGGAAATTCAATCGTTAGTTGATGAAGGTGCTGACTTTGTTCGGGTTGCAGTTTTTGATGATGCGGATGCTAAAGCAATTCGCGATGTTGTTAAAAAAGCTCCATGTCCAATTATTGCCGACATTCACTTTAATCCAGATTACGCGATTGCTTCTTTAAAAGCAGGTGTTGCTAAAGTTCGCTTAAATCCAGGGAATATCAGTAATCAAAAAAAACTTAAAGAAATAGTTGATTTAGCTAACCAACGCCAAGTTCCAATTCGCGTTGGGGTTAATTCTGGTAGTTTACCTATGGATTTAATGAATAAATATGGTGTTACTGCTAGAGCAATGAATTTGGCTGCTAAACGCTACGTAAAAATTTTGAATAATATGGGATTTGATAATATTGTTATCTCTTTAAAAACTTCTACCCCAATGCTCTCAATCGAAGCATACGAAATGGGTGCGCGATGGTTTAAATATCCGTTACATCTGGGGATTACCGAAGCGGGAACAGTTTTGAATGGGGCCATTAAATCTGTGGCTGGATTAACACCATTATTATTAAAAGGAATTGGAGATACCTTGAGAATTTCTTTGGCTAGTGATCCCGTTGAAGAAATAAAAGTAGCTAAAAGAATGCTCAATAGTTTGGGGTTGTATGATAATTTGGTTAACGTAGTAGCCTGCCCAACGTGTGGTCGTTTAAATTTCGACATGTTTCCCGTAGTTGCCGAAATTGAAGATTACGTTAAAAAAATGTCTTTTCCATTGCGGGTTTCAATTTTGGGATGTACTGTTAATGGTCCAGGAGAAGCTAGAGAAGCTGATATTGGGATTGCTGGAGGTGCTGGCAAAGGTATTATCTTTAAAAAAGGAGTGGCCATTAAATCCGTTCCAGAAGATCAATTAGTTTCTGAACTAAAAAAATTAATTGATGAAGAACACGCTAAATATCTTGCCGTCAATAATGAAAAAAAATAGAAACAATAAAATGATTCAAAATTCAAAATCATGGGATTGAGATTTACAAGCGATCTTGGAAGGGCGACCATTTGAAGAACTTTATAATGAGTGAGTCAAACAACAAGACGCGTTAATCAATTCATATCAGGAAGGAAAATGTTTTTCAAAACTTCTTTCTTTTAAAAAATATTTACAAGAAAGTTTGGTTTTTGCAAAGCTTTCTAATCGTATCTGAAATTTTGTAGAAAACAAATTAAACGAAGATATTACTGCACAAAAATGAATTGGTTGACAACAAAAAATGCAAAATCAAGCACAAATTCTAGAAGAAAAGTTAGCTACCGAAACATGATCAATTTTAGATAATGAAAAAAATATTAAAAAGCATTTAAATTCGGATTCGAGCTTAATTAAATATAAAAGAGTTTTTGAATCTGAATTTAAGTTGCGTAAATATATGCTTTCGAAAAATCTTGAACTGTTATGGACTAAATTAAGTCGTGGTGATTTCGATCACGATGAGTTATATCAGTCAGTAACTGTTAATGACATTAAATATCAAGATATTTTGGATAGTAAAAATAAAAAACACCGTGTTCAAAATGAAATATCTTTAAAAAAATACTTAAAATATCCAGACCGTGTTTTAAGAAAAAATGCTTGACGTATTTCCCAAGACAGTTTTTTAAATTATCAACACACATTGTCCAAACTGCTTTATTACAATTATTTGGATTTAAACCTTGGTTCACAAATCCGGGGCTTTAAAGATTATATACATGCGCAAGCTTATGCGGATGAAATTGACGTATCTTTTATTTCTTTTGTTTATGAACAAGTTGCAAAATACGCAAATAGTGCTTCCCGTTTTTATCGGTATAATGATCAAGCACTCATCAAAAAATTTAAATTAAAAAAAATCTATCCATGAGATCGTGAACTTAACCTTTTTCGTTTTCAAAAACGTTTTAGTATTCCAGAAGCACAAAACATTGCATTAACAGCCTTGATTCCCCTTGGTGAGGATTATTTAAAAAGGGTTGAAAAGGTTTTTGCCGAACGATGAATTTCATGGTTGCCAAAGCCAAATAAACAAACCGGCGCTTATTCAATTGGAGGAATTTATGGGTTGAATAAGTTTTATATTTTTTTAAATTATGACTATACACTTGAGGCGTTGTTTTCTTTAGTTCATGAAATTGGACATTCAGTTCATTCAACATATTTAACCCAGAACCAAGATATCTATTGTGAAACTGATACATTTTGTGCAGAAATTGCTTCAATTACAAATGAAATGTTACTTAATTTTTACCTACTTGATAAATATCAAGGTGATGTTAAAAAATTATTGGTTATTTATCAAGAAATTATTAGTAATTTTTTTGCGACAACAACTTTGCAAGTTATGCTTAGTGATTTTGAATGACAACTGGTGGATAAATTGAATTCTCATGAAGCGGTTAATTCTGCAACTATTTTTGCTATGTATGGAAAAACCTTTATTAAATATTTAAAATCGAAAGCCAAATCTTTAAACCAGGCATTGTTTAAAAAACGCTATCGAAACTTTGCATCGATATTAAAAATTGATCATTTTTATATGGGATCTTTCTATGTATATAAATATGCAATTGGGCTTGTTATTGGAATTAATTTGGCTTTGCAGATTTATCAAAAAAATGAAGATGCACTCAAGCGTTACTTGAGTTTTCTAAAGAAAGGGTCTTCTAAAGATCCGCTTTCTTTAATCAAAGAACTTGGGTTTGATATTACTAACACACAGTGTTGGCAACAAGCGCATCAACTAATTGATGAATATATTAAAAAGTATTATGAATTGCTTAAAGGTATAAAATTAGATTAACGTTTTATTCAAACGCGAAAGGACATTTCATGTTTAATACTGATTATAAGAATAAACTTTGACCCAATAAAACTCCAGATGGTCAAGTTTATAAAGACTTAGGAATAATTACCAATATTAAAAATCTACCTGATCACATTCAAATTGGAGAATTCACATATTACCATTCCCTAACTGGAGCAGAGAATTTTGCTCGTGATTGCGTTTTTTATGCCACGCCTAATGACCGTTTAATCATTGGAAAGTTTTGTTCATTGGCGTGGAAAGTTAAATTCATTTTTAATGCGGCTCACCATTTTTCGCAATTGTTTACTACTTTTCCCTTCTTTTTGTTTGATCCTGAAATTTACGGAAAAGCAATTGCAGGACAGGGAATTCATGATATTGATAAAGGACCAATTATCTTGGGCAATGATGTCTGAATGGGCCATGAAGCGACCATTATGCCCGGTGTTAAAGTTGGTGATGGAGCAATCATAGGGACTAATGCATTAGTTACTAAGGATGTGCCCCCATATGCAATTGTTGGTGGAAACCCTGCAAAAATTATTAAATATCGCTTTAGCGAACCAGACATTGCAAAACTTTTAGAAATGCAATGATGGAACTGGGATATTCAAAAGATTATGGAAGCTTATTGCTCCACCGGTCTAAATGAAATTCCTAAACTTTATGATTTTTACCTAAAAAACGTTAAAAAATAAGTTGATAATAATAAAATATACCAATTGAATTTAATTGCTTTTTAACCCTTGAAAAATTTAGTTAAAAGTTTCTTAAGGCTAAAAATTGCTTTTATTTTCGTAAAAATATAAAATTACTTAATTCAAATAATACAATTCCAGGAGTTCTTATGAATCACTCATCTGTTTCTAGCGGCCGTAGGTTAGCAATTATTACTGATACTACATCCACTATCAAGCCTGATCAAATTAAAGACGTTTATGTTGTCTCTATGTTGATTACTTTAGAAGACAAAAAGTCGCTGCGTGATGGCCGGGAAATTTCCATTAACGAAGTTTACAAATACTTGCGCGAAAATCCTAAGACTGCAAATATTAAAACTAGTTCTCCACAAACCGCTGATATGATTCAAACAGCAACAGAAGCAGCCCAAAAATACGATGATGTCATTATTTTGCCAGTTACGTCGGGCTTATCTGGAACCTATAACCAATGAAAAACGGCTTTAGAATCAGATGACCAGTTAGCTAAATTTCAAAACTTGCATCTATTTGAAACTAATGATATTGCTCTGTCGTTAAAATGGCTTGTCGAAGATGTTTTATTGTTGTCACAAAATGGTGCGTCGATTAGTGAATTACGTGAGTATACTAAAGAATGACATAACCGTATTGCTTGCACAGTAATTTTGAATGATTTAACCCAAGCAAAACGGGGTGGACGAATTGGTAAAGTTAAAGCCTTACTAGCGGGTTTATTTAAATTTAAACCAATTTTGCAATTTTATAAAGGACGAAACGATATTATTGACAAAACCTTTACAAATAAAATGGCAATAGAAAAAAGCTTTACCTTATTTCAAAAATTACTAGAAATCACTAAAACAAGTAATAAAATTTCTAAAATTGGTTTTTGTCACTCTTTTTCTTCACAAGCAAAAGCTAATGAAATTTTTCAGGAATTAAAGGTTTATGCTTCTAAACATGGCATTAGTACAATCGACCAAGGTCAAATAACTCCCGTCATTTCAGCACATACTGGAAATGATGCTTTTAGCATCAATGTCTTGATTGAACCAATAAAGAAATAGTTTAAAATTTATACATTTATCAGATAACATCACAAGGTCGTTAAGATTGGAGCCAAAACGCCCTTGTTTTTTTTGCTTTTTCGATCTTTTTTAAAGTTTAAAAGGTAAAATATAACTAAACTTGAAGCAGGGTTTCAGACCCTACATTCAATATAATAAGGAGATTAATTCTAATCTATGTCAAAAATTAAAGTAGCAATTAATGGTTTCGGCCGAATTGGACGGCTTGCATACCGTATTTTCATGCACAAACCCGATGTTGAAGTAGTTGCAGTCAATGACTTAACAGATGCTAAAACTTTAGCGCACTTACTAAAATACGATACAGCTCAAGGTGTTTTACCAAACAAAATCGAAGCTGATAAAGATAACAACATTGTAGTTGATGGTAAAGTAATTAAAGTATTTGCTGAAAAAGACCCAGCAAGCTTACCATGAGGTTCTTTGGGAATTGACGTTGTAATTGAAAGTACTGGTCGTTTCTTGTCTTTGGAAAAAGCAGGATTACACTTACAAGCTGGTGCAAAGCGCGTTGTGTTATCTGCTCCTGGTAAAGACAAAGGTATTAAGACTATTGTTTACAATGTAAACCACAACACCCTTTCTAAAGAAGACAAGATTATTTCAGCCGCTTCTTGTACTACTAACTGTTTAGCCCCAGTTGCTAAAGTATTATCAGACAAATTTGGTCTTGTTTCAGGTGCTATGACTACAGTTCACGCATACACCGCTGACCAACGTATTCAAGACGCTCCTCACAGCGACTTACGCCGTGCTCGTGCAGCTGCAATGAATATCGTTCCAACTTCAACAGGTGCTGCTAAAGCCATTGGTTTAGTTATTCCTGAAATCGCTGGAAAAATGGATGGTATAGCGATCCGTGTTCCAGTTATTGCTGGATCAATTGTTGATTTAACTGCAACTCTTGAAAAATCACCTACAGTTGAAGAAGTTAATGCTGCTATGAAAGCTGCTGCTTCTGAAAGCTTTGAATACTCTGAAGAACCACTTGTATCATCTGATGTATTAGGATCTTCATATGGTTCAATCTTTGACTCATTGTTAACAAAAATTATCGAAGTTAACGGCAAGAAGCTATACAAAGTTTACAGCTGATACGATAATGAATCTTCATACGCAAACCAATTAGTTCGTTCTGCAATTCACTTCGCTAAATTAGGATAGGTTTTAAAACATTATGTTTTATAACAAAAAGACATTACAAAAAACAGATGTCGCAGACAAGACTGTTATTGTTCGTCTTGACTTAAATGTGCCAATGAAGGACAATAAAGTTACTGATTTTGAAAGAATTGATGGAGCTTTACCTACATTAAAGTATTTGTTAGACAAAAATTGTAAGGTAGTTGTTTTAAGTCACTTAGGCCGCATTAAAACTTTAGAAGATAAGACAAGCGGAAAAAAATCTCTTGGTCCAGTCGCTAAAGTGTTGCAAGAACGTTTACCTGAAAATAAAGTAATTTTCAGTAAAGATAACGTTGGTGCAAATGTTGTTCAAGCAGTTAATAACTTAAAAAACAAGGAAATCTTGGTTTTAGAAAACACTCGTTACAATGATGTCGATGATCAAGGTGCAGTTGTTAAAAAAGAATCTAAAAATGATCCAGAATTAGGCCGTTTCTGAGCTAGTTTAGGAAAAGTTTTTGTAAATGATGCTTTTGGTACAGTTCACCGCAAACATGCTTCAAATGTTGGAATTGCTTCTAATATCAAAGATAGTTGTGTTGGATTGTTAATTGAAAAAGAATTAACAAACTTACAAAAAGTCACTACTAATCAAAAACGTCCATTCGTTGTTTTGCTTGGTGGTGCAAAAGTTTCTGATAAATTAGGAGTAGTTACCAAATTATTAGAAATTGCTGATCACGTGTTAATTGGTGGAGGGATGGTAAATACCTTCTTAAAGGCCAAAGGTGTTGACATTGGTAAATCAACTTTTGAAGCTGATTTAGTTGATACTGCTAAAGGCTTACTTGAAAAAGACACCAAACACAAAATCGTTTTAGCTGTTGACCAAAGAATTGCTCCAGAATTTGCGGATGTTAAGTCTCGCAATCACTCAGTAGATGAACCATTAGGTGAATTTGGTGACTGAATGGGATTAGATGTTGGTCCAAAAACTGTCAAATTATTTGAATCGTATTTGGAAAATGCTAAAACCATTTTCTGAAATGGACCATTAGGGGTTTTCGAATTTGAAAATTACGCTAAATCAACTAATGAAATTGCTAAATATATTGCTAAAGTAACTGCTAAAGGTGCTTTCAGTGTAATGGGCGGTGGTGACATTGTTGCCGCTGTTAACAAGATTGGTATTGGACACGAAATGAGTTTTGTTTCAACTGGTGGAGGCGCAAGCTTAAATTTAGTTGAAGGATCTCCTTTACCTGGAATCGATGCCATTCCTGATGCTAAATAATTTTAACTTATAGTTAAAATTATCAATTATTAAATAGAGCAGTTTGGTTTCTTTTCAAACCAAACTGCTTTTATTTATTGTTTATTTTTAAGATTCTTGAAATTTGATTTTTAAACAAATTGATCGCCGCTTTTAAAAGTCTTTAAGAATCTTAGTTATCAGAATTGTTTACAAGTATTAAAATAATGAAGATAAGTTTAAAAAGGAAAAATCAATGAAGCAAAAATTAATTATTGTAGCCCATCCCCATTATGAACGTTCGGTTCACATTAAAGGTTTTATTAACGAAATTTCAGTTCGTGCAAAAAATACGAAAGTTCACATCCTTGACCAAAAAGGTAATTTTGATGTTAACAAAGAACAAAAATTATTACTTTCAGTCGATGTTATTATTTTTGCTTATCCGACATGATGGTATAGTGCTCCATGATTATTAACAAAATGAATTGACGAAGTTTTTACTCCTGGGTTTGTTTCTGGTAAGAATGGTTTAAGTGATTATAAACTATATCAAAAGCAATTTGCTTTAGTTCAAGCAGTTGGTGACGTCCAAGATAGTTATGCTAAAACTGGTCACAATTGTTATAACAAGCATGATTTAGATCTGCCTTTAATTAATACGATTCGCTGAGTTAGTACAGCGTGCGGGTACCTTCACGATATAAATATTCCAGAAAAAGATTATTTAATTAGCGAGATACATATGTATGGTTGCGCTTTTAGTAAAGAAAATAATTGAGAGCCTGCTGTGGTTCGTTATTTAAAAGAAATAGACTCTTTTTAAAAAATTATTTTTATTATCGGTTTTTATGAAATTTTTGTTTTCGTTTTAGATTGGTTTAAATTAAAAAAATGGTGTCGTTAATGAGTAAAAATTTATTTTATGAGTTAAAAAACCATTGGATTTTTTTCCCAGCAATGAGTAATTAAAAAGACAATTTTTTATTCTTAGCACAAGAAAATAAAGTAAACTTAATTTAATGATTCGTCATTATAAATATTTAATTAATTAAATAAATGGAAATAAATTATGGAAACCAAAAAAGAAACTAGACGCAATATTTATTACATCACTTGCCGGTTTGATAAAAAAACTGATAAGAAAATCGGCTGAGAATTAAAAGTTGAAAAAGCTAAAAAAGTTACTGGCCTTTTCGATACAAAAGAACAGGCGATTGAAAAAGCTAAAGTTTTAGCTGGTAACAAAGAAGCAACTGTTGTCATTTACAAAATGGATGGCAGTGTTGAAAAAACCGAAACATTTAAAAAAAGTTAATTTAACTTATTTTTAGTTCAACGTTCGTTAATTTTGTTAACGAATTATCTTTATATCTTCATAACTGACATCGCAAAGATTTGCTAAGTTGTTTTGAAGATATTTTTTTATCTATTTATCTTGAACGAATTGAATTTTTGTAAATTTTTTCTGTTTTTGTCTAGCCAAATTTGAACGAACATTTAAATGTCAATATTTAAATCAAAATTTATAATAAGATTCATTAAATATTATATTAATTATGACAATCATTAAACCACGTGGAACAAGAGACCGTTATGGTCAAGATTTTGAAAAATATCAAATCGTTTTATCAGCTGCTTTAAACACTGCTAAAATTTTCGGTTTTCAAGAAGTCATTTTGCCTATTTTTGAACATGCTGAATTATTTCATCGTCAAAATGAAGCGAGTGATATTGTAAAAAAAGAATTGTATGAATTTGTTGATCGCGGCGAACGAAAGTTGGCCTTGAGACCTGAAGCTACAGCAGCTCTTTTAAGAATGGTTGGGGAAAACAAGTTATTGTCAACACAACCGCTTCCTTTAAAAATTTTTACGTATGGACCAATGTTTCGCTACGAACGGCCCCAAAGCGGACGCCAACGCGAATTTTATCAGTTTGACGTTGAAATTATTGGTGGTAATTCTCATTATGATGTCATTAATGTTATTAGTTTTGCAGATCAATTTTTAAGTCGGATTAAAGTTGTTAACAAACCAGTCTTAAAAATTAATTATTTAGGTTCACCAAAAACCCGTAAAATTTGAATTGAAGCTTTACAAACGTATTTTGCGAATTATCTTAATCAATTAAGTTTGCTCTCTCAAGATCGCGTGAAAACTAATCCGCTACGAATTTTAGACGATAAGATTGATGGCAAATTAGACTTTGTAAAAGCTGCACCAAAAATTGACCATTTTTTATCAGATGATGAAAAATTGAAATTTAACAAAATTTTAATGACCTTAAATAGTTTAAAGATCGATTATGAAGTAGATTTGAATTTAGTTCGTGGTTTAGATTACTACACCGGAATTGTTTTTGAATATATTCAAACTGATACTGAATCCCAGCAATCAACATTAATCGCCGGTGGTGAATACGATGGTTTAGTAAGTGAACTGACTCAAAAAGATTATCCTGGGATTGGACTAGCAATTGGAATCGATCGTTGTATTGATTTAGTTGATGATACTTTGTTAAGCCAATTAAAACAAGAACAAGCTAACCGGATATTTACAATTGTTTTAGATGAAAACTTATCAACTGATTTAATTCCTTTAATAAGTACTTGACAACAGCAAAACATTCATATTGTATTTGAATCACAAACAACCAAGATTGATAAAGCCATTAAATTATGCGAACGTTTAAACTATCGCTACCTTGGAATAGTAGGATTAACTGAATTTAACAACCAAGCTTTATTAATTAAAGACTTGCAAACACGAAAACAAACTGAAGTGAAATTTGTAAATATTTTGTCATGATGACAAAGTTCGAAGGAGTAAACATGGATTTTTCAAAACGGATATTTATTGAGCAATTAAACGATGCTCGTAAATTAAATCAATTACATACAGTTATCGGTTGAATTAAACGTGTTCGCAAATTAGGAAATTTATGTTTCATTAATTTGTCTGATAAAACCGGAATGATTCAGGTCGTTACTGATCAGTCTTTTGCTAATTTTGAAGCATTTGAAAATTTGAATCGAGAAAGCGTAATTGGAGTTACAGGAGTTCTCCAAAAAAGAAGCAGCCCTAACATTGGCGTTTTTTTAGGAGAATACGAACTGAAGTTAAGTGAATTTAACGTCATTAGTGTTGCTAAAACACCACCTTTAATTATTGAAAATGAAACAGATGCTTTAGAAGAAGTTCGTCTTAAATACCGTTATCTAGATTTACGTCGGCCAATTATGCAACAGCGTTTAGCTTTACGTTTTAAATTTTTGCAAGCTGTAAGAAATTATTTGCAGGCTAATAATTTTACTGAAATTGAAACCCCAACATTAACAAAGCCAACACCTGAAGGAGCTCGTGATTATGTTGTTCCTACTCGTTTAGGTAAAAATCGTTTTTATGCTCTACCACAATCTCCCCAAATTTATAAGCAGCTTTTGATGATTTCAGGAATGGAACGATATTTTCAAATCGCCCGGTGTTACCGTGATGAAGATAGTCGTAAAGACCGCCAGCCCGAACACACTCAAATCGATTTGGAAATGTCGTTTTGTTCAGCAAAAATGATTCAAAGTATGATTGAAGGAATGTTCATTAACGTTTTTGAAAAAAGTTTAAAAATTCCGCTAAGTTATCCTTTCCCTAGAATGACTTATCAAGATGCAATGGATAAATATGGAACTGACAAACCCGATATTCGTTTTGAAATGTTATTAAGTGACGCCAAAGATTTATTTATTAATGGATCGTTTAACGTTTTTAAAAATTTACTTCAAAATGGAGGGTTTGTTAAATCCATTCATCTAGAAGATCAAGTTATAACTTCAAAGCAAGTTAATGATTTAGAAAAAATCGCTCGCGATAATCATGCAAGTGGTCTTGCTTGAATTACATACGAAAATCAAAAGATTACCGGTGGAAGTATTGCGAAATTTATTGATTTTGTGCAATTAAAAAAACTTTATAAATTAAAATCTAGTGGAAGCTTCTTTTTTGTAGGAAGCGATAGTTTGAAAATAGTACAAACTTCACTTGGTGCAGTTCGCAGTCAATTAAATGAAATGTTTGTATTATCAGATCCTAATAATTTTGCATTTGTGTGAATTACTGATTGACCGTTATACGAATGAAATGATCAAACCCAAACGTATGAATCAGCACATAATTTATTTACTTCTCCAAGCCAAAGTACCATTGCTACTTATCAGTCTGATAAAGCAAATGCTTTAGCGGATTCTTATGACTTAGTTTTGAACGGATTTGAATTGGGAAGTGGAGCCATTAGAATCAGCGATCCTAAATTACAAAAAGAAGTAATGACTTCATTAGGTTTGAGTGAACAGCAAATAAAAGAAAAATTTGGTTTTTTACTTGAAGCTTACCAATACGGAGCACCCGTTCACGGTGGTATGGGTTTAGGAGTTGACCGGATAATGATGTTGATTTCTAAAGCGCCAAATATTCGCGAAGTTATTGCTTTTCCAAAAAACACGCATGGGTATGATTTAATGATGCAAACCCCAAGTGAAGTTGTGGACGATGATTTCTTAAAAGAATTATTTATCAAAATTGATAACTAGATTATAAAAGGAGGTTTGAATGAGTAAGCATGCTAAGAAACAGAAATTAGAAGTACAAGTCCAAGGAAATAACATCCGGGTCCGAATCGCTAATTCGATTTTGCGATTTTCTTCTTTGTATAACACTAAAAAAATCTGAGTTCAAGTTTTATGAGTTTCTTTCTTGGGTTCACTTTCTGCCGTTTTTGGTGTTTTCTTTATTGAAAATACCGGATTATATGATACGGGATTAAATGCGATCTCTCAAGGTTTTGGTCGGATTGCGTATTATTTTGTTTACGATAATGGTTTAAATTCTGGAATGTCTGCAGCAGAGTCTTCAAATGTTGCCTTTGCTGTGTTTAACTCGTTATTCTGGGGGATTTATTTAGTTTTAAATATTCCTCTCATTATATTTTCGTGATACAAGATTGGTAAGAAATTTACGGTAATGTCATCAATTTATGTTGTGATTTCCACTGTTGGACCTTTGGCAATTTCGTTTATTCCTGGAGCTCACGATGTCTTTTTATTAGGCGATTTAAATTTAAATACGAATACAGTGTTTGCAGATCATAATGTTCAGCTTGTTTTGTGAAACGCTGAAAATGATGCCCAAAAACACTTTACAATTTTCTTGTATGGAATTCTGTGAGGATTATTGCAAGGTGTTATTTTGGCTGGTTTGCTTGTTGTTGACTCATCAACTGGAGATTTTGATTTCTTAGCAATTTGGTATTCAGAATCACGTTATAAAGATATTGGTCTTGCACTGTCGATTGTCAATCAATCAGCCTTAATTGTTGGTTATATTATTGGAACTTTTGTTCCAGCTAGTTTAGCATTAACCCAAGTTAATGCCACTCCTAATACTATTGCTTTACCTAATGATGCTAATTTACACTCAGAACAATGAAGTGCTGGTGTTTTCTTTTCACCTAATTTATTATCTTCGTTTTTAATGAATTTATTAATTAGTTTTTTCTTAAATATTTTGTATCCAAAATTTCAAATGATGCGTGCGGAAATTTACTCGCCAAAAGCCGAAGCTATTGCTGATTGATTAATCGCAGATAACCGACCTTATTCTTTAAGTATTCAAGAAGTTAAAGGTGGGTATTCTAAAAAACCACAACAGGTATTGATTACTAACTGTATGTTTATTGAAGCAGCTGACTTACTAGAGGTAGTTCGTAAATTTGATGCTAGTGCTTTGTTTGTTTTGAGCACGATTAAAAAGGTGGATGGTTACATTAATCTTTCGAGAAAACAAAAAACATCGTCCTCATCTTCTTCTGGTGGCGGAATCAATCTAAATGATCCGCCCGAAATGCCTTTAGTTATTGAGCATACTAAAACTACACAAGCATATTCGCAAGAAACCACTAATGGTCATTTGGTCTCAGAAAAACCAACAAACACCACAATCGAAAATTCCCAAGAAGTGGTTGATGCAAGCAAATAAACAATAAGCTGATTCAAAAACAAAGTAAGCTTTTTAAAGCAAATAAATTATTTTTTTAATGTTCCAAAATGGCTAAACACGCAAAAGCAAAACTAGCAGTTAAAATTCACGGCGGATCAGTTCGCGTGCGACTTGCTAATTCAATTCTTAAATTCTCTTCAATCTACCAAGTCAAGAAACGATCAATTCAAATTTCTTGAATTGTTTTTCTTGGTTTAGTATCGGCCATTTTTGGTGTTTTATTAGTCGAAAATACTGGACTTTATGATATTGGTTTAAGTGCAATTTCTCAAGGGATTGGTCGGATTAGTTACTATGCGATTTACAACGCCACAAATAACTCACAATTATCGTATGCAATTTTTAACGTTCTATTTTGAGGGATTTATTTATTAGCCAACATCCCGCTTGTTATTTTTGGGTGGTATAAAATAGGAAAAAATTTCGCTTTGTTATCAACTTTATATATTTTTGTAGCAACGGCAGGTGGTTTAGCTTTGGCTTTTATTCCCGGAATTGAAGATGTCTTTATTTTGGGAAATTTGATTCTTAATGATGTTCCAATTTTAATTGATCATAATGTTCAATTAGTTTTTTGAAATTATATTCACGATGCACCAAAACATTTTCCAATTTTTGTATATGGGGTTCTATGAGGTTTCATTCAAGCAGTCGTTTATGCTGTGTTGTTAATCATTGATTGTTCGACTGGAGGTTTAGATATCCCTGCAGTTTGATATGGTGAAACTAGATACAAAGATCTTGGTGCACCTTTGGCAATTATTAATATCATTTCTTTGGTTATCGGTTATATTATTGGTTCATTTGTTCCGGGCAGCTTGGGAATTCAAGAGATGGTAAATAACCCAAATCTATCCATCGTTAATAACATTCGTGTTAATGTAAATACTCAACCATGAAGTGCTACTTTATTTTTTTCACCAACTTTTTTGTCTTCATTTTTGACGAATATTTTATTAAGTTTGGTTTTAAATATTTTATTTCCGAAAGCTCAAATGGCCCGTGTGGAAGTTTATTCTTCAAAGGCTGAACAAATCTGTGATGCTTTAATCGCAGAAGAAAAACCATACGCATTAAGCATCGATGAAGTTAAAGGTGCTTATTCTAAAAAGCCACAAAAAATCTTATTAACTAATTGCATGTTTATTGAGTCTGCTGAACTACTTCAATTAGTCAGACATTATGATGAAAATGCTTTATTTGTAGTTAGTTTGTTAAAAAAAGTAGATGGTTATATTAGTTTTCCTAAAAAAGATACATAGTTTTTGTATTATCGTAACGTCTGAACCTGTAGAATTAAATTTATTATTTTATACTTGAAAGACAACAGAAACTTGTAAAGAAATTTTGTTTAATCATAAATGAGGGACCAATAATGAAAAACCGACGAACTAAAATTTGACTTGGATCGATTTTGGGAGTTAGTTTTCCTGTTATCGGTGCAGTTGTGGCTGCTTGTTCACAAGCACAATTAGTATTTAGTGAAAAGACATTACCCCCATTACCAGAAGACCAAAGTGCTGCAAATTTTTATTCCCAATTAGGAACTAGTGGTTATTTGGTTTCATCCAACAATTCTGATAGCCTTGCATCATCTTTAAATAATCCTGAAAATTTTGCAGCGCTAGGTGCTTTATTATCTGATGCTAAAAAATTACCAGATGTTCCTAGCGGATATAACGTTCTTGTTTTGCAAAGAAATTTTGATGATGTAAAAGGAGATTTAAGTTTCCATCTCGTTTTATCTAAAAACGATGGAGAACAATTTCAGTATTTTAATCGTGTTGGTCAAAGTGTAACTTTAATTAATGCTGGTCAAACAATCACGATTACTGGTTTTAAAACCCAAGTAGATATAGCAAAAGATTTCTTTGCATCTGTCAAAGCAAATTACCAGGTAGTACGTTCAAATAATACAACTCCAGTTGCTGAAATTAGAGACGATGCAACGCAAGCTGATGCTGCCATTGATTTAAATTTGAATACTTCATTAAGCAAATTTAATTCATATGTTTCACAAGCTGATGCTTTAAGCGTTCCTGTTGGATTAGAAGTTGAACTATCAGCAACTGATAACAGCGAAACTAATGACAATGGTATATTAAGTTTGACTATTGCTGTAATTAGAATTAACCAAAACCAAAAAGAATACTTTAATCCAGAAACTAATATGTTCCAAATTGATCAAGTTTCTAAATCATTTACACTTAGTGGATTAAAAACAAACGCGAACGAAGCATCTGCAATTATCAGTTATTTCACTACAGGAATTGGAGTAGCTACAACTACAAGACAAACAAAAGTGAATCCTCCGAGTCCAACCACTATTGTAAATTTGGAGTCATTTAATGATGTGGTTTCAACTCGTGATGCTGTCAGCTTACGTCGTGATTTACAAAGATTATATACTTTGACAGCTGCTTATATCCCAAATTCATGAACTGGGACTGAAGCAAAAGTCGGATTTGATTTAGTTAAAAAATCAAATCCAACAATTAAATATGATGCTACAACTGGTTTACCTTTAGTTGATCAAACAAAAAACTCACTAGTTATGACTTATACAGGTTTTGCTGCAGCACCTACGCCAAGTTAATAATGCAGTTTGCAAAAAAAGCAAATATTTAGATTAATTATTATGCGGCTGTAATTTATTCGTGATAAAGCGACTAATAAAGCCGTTTTTTAATTTAGTTTATATATCCCCCGAATCCCTCGCGCGGATTCAAAAAATAAATTTTAGTTAAAAATAATATACGCTTTTTTTTCTTTTTTTGCTGATGTCCCAAATAATGCTAATTATTCGTGAAATTAATTTCAAAAACTTTAGTCATGAATGTGGATGATTTATTTTATTACTTTGATTAACGCCGGCGCTTTTCAAAAAAGTAAAAAGTAAATAAATTTTATTGTTTAACAATTTAGTGTTGTGATTTTATCACCTTTTATTCTCTTTTGTCGACTCTGTTTTAAGTTAAATTTACTACACTTAACAACTTATTTGTATAATCAACTACTGATTGTAGATCATGCAATGAAATTCCTTGTTTTGTAAAGCATGAAAACCTAAAAAGAATTATATAAATACAATTATTGCAAATATTTGCCAATTGCCAATCTAGGAGAAGACTATGAAAAACAAAATGATTAAGTGTAAAGAAAATGACTGTGCAAGTTGTATTCCCGAATGTATGGATTTAACAATCCCTTATGAAAAAGCAGCTGGATTAATTGATAACAAACCAGTTGTATCTGATGAGCTAATCGGAATTAAATCTCCCATTGATTTAGAAGCTTGCGGTTCATTCTATGGGATGTCACTAAAAGACGTTGATCGTGCTTATGCTAGTGCTGCTCAGGCTTTCAAAACATGATCTAAAACAACGTTAAATGAACGTGCAAAAATCCTTTTAAAATTTGCTGATTTGTTGGAATTGAATAGAGAACAAATAACCAGGCTAATGGTTAATCAAATTGCGAAGGCTTATAAAGAATCCTTAGTTGAAGTTGAACGCACTGTAGAATACATTCGCGATACGGTTAAAGTTTATGAAGATTTAGTAAAAAACCCTTTGGTAATTGATGAAACTGTAAATGGCGTAAAAGGGAAAACTGGTTATTTCTTCCGCGAGCCTTTAGGCGTTGTTTTATGTATCGCTCCATTCAATTATCCGATTAATACAGCCATTGGAAAAATTGCGCCAGCTTTAATGGCCGGAAATACGGTTGTCTTTAAACCCTCAACTCAAGGTTCAGTAATTGGAATTCGTTTTTCAGAATTATTAGTAGCTGCAGGAATTCCGGTTGGCGTATATCAATGCGTGGTTGGCCGAGGAAGTAAAATTGGTGATGCATTAAATACAAATAAATATTTATCAGCAATTTCATTTACTGGAAGTACTAAAATTGGCTTAGAACTTTTAAAAATGACACCAAGTGGAAATGTCTTTTTGGAACTTGGCGGGAAAGATGCGGCAATTGTTTTAGAAGATGCTAATTTAGAAAAAACCGCAAAAGAATTGATTAAAGGTGCGTTTAGTTATTCAGGTCAACGTTGTACGGCGATTAAACGAATCCTAGTAGTTAAAAAGGTGGCTAAACAATTAACTGAAATTTTAACTAGAGAAGTTTCCAAATTAGAACTAGGTAATCCTAAAGATAATCCCGGAATTGTTCCTGTAGTTGATGAACCATCAGCTAAATACATTATGGAATTAGTTGAAGATGCTAAAAATAAAGGTGCCAAAATTTTGGTTGGGGGAAAATGCGAACGGAATTGAATTCAAGCAACATTGATTGGTGATGTTACTGAAGATATGAGAATTGCTTGAGAAGAACCATTTGGCCCTGTTTTACCAATTATTGAAGTTGAAGATGAAGCTGACGCCATTCGTATTGCTAATGCTTCAGAATACGGATTACAAGGATCAATCTTTACCGAAAATGAAGAACGAGCAAAAAGAATCGTTCCTTTATTAGAGGTTGGTACAGTCAATTTAAATCGTTCATCTTCTCGCGGTCCTGATATTTTTCCTTTTCTAGGAGTTAAAAACTCTGGTGTTGGAGTTCAAGGAATTCGCGACGCTTTAATATCTTTAACCCGTTATAAAGGTTTTATTGTTAATAAATAAAACTTTGCTGCTAAAAATCGTATAAAGAAATGAACAAGCGCTTGTTGTCAAGCGTTTGTTGTTTTTTTATTATAATTTTCAGTTTTATTACCTGAAAGTCAAAAATTAATTATAATTGTTGCAATGATAGAGTCAAAATGTCAGATAGAATTCGTTCTAGGGTGACTTTTGACTTTTTTTATCTTGACAGTTATAAACCCATACTAAGGACACATAAAATATGGACAAGACTTTTGCAATAAACCATGTTAACGAAGACCATTTAGATGCTTTGATAGCAATCTATCAAAAGCATATTGGAGAAGCTTATAAGACAATCAAGTTACACGACTACGATTTAGAAAATTTAGATATTTTGATTGATGAACACAAACACATTTTAATTCCATTTCCAACGAAGCTAAATTCTTTACAAGATTTTAAAAATACCTTTATTGAAATGTTTAAAAATGCTAGCGCAGGATTTGATCTAAAACAAGTGGAAAAAGATTTAAAAGATTTTTTAGATCAAGGTAATTCAGTTATTTTAGGAACTTTATTAGATGGCGAACCAGGATTATCATCAGCTTTATTAATTCGAAGTAATCACAAATTTTATATTTATATCAGCGAAGTTGCAGACCATTACCAAGCTTTAAAACAAAACCCTGATAAGCTTAAAGTGATGTGATTACAAAGTGAAGAAGCTGCAGCGCGGCCAATTGCACGGGTTAAAGCAACTTTTAAAGCAAGAGCTAAATTCATTGATTCGTTAGAACAAAAACATAAGATATTTGCTTCGGTTGCCCATAAAATTGGAAGCCATGGTGGTGTTTCTCAAATTGGCAAAATGCAAGATTTTCATTTAGTGGAACTGATTTTAGATTCGGGAAGATTTGTTAAAGGGTTTGGGCAAGCGTATGATGTCAATTCTGATTTGACAATTAAAGAACATCTACGCGGAAACCCCCACCGTTACGAAAAACAATAAAACCATAAAAACAATAAAAAAATCATAAGACGAATCTTATGATTTTTTGAAACATAAATTTCAAGTGCAAATTTAGTATCCAAGTGCTAAACAAAAGGCTTGATTTCTTTTATGATTTGTTTGGAAACATAAAATGAAACCTGCATATGAAATGCATTGTACGAATGCTAATAATTAGAATCCTTTTCGCATTATTAAATTAAACAAGACCAGAGATCCTGATTTGTGCGTCATAATACTAGAAAAACCTTAAACGGCATTCCTTGTAAAAACCTTTAAATGTAAAAGAACTATTGTTGTTGAATATTTATACGATTTTTTATTTAAAACTGCTAATTCTAATAGCTAATTGTTATTTTAAAGCATTTTAGGGTTCAAATTTAAAGTGTAAATTGGCGCAGCTGCTGGTTCAATTTGTAAATAGGCATTTGGATTTTTGAGAATTGCTTGTAATTCTAGGCGAAGATCTGGTCGCACGCCATTATTTGGATTATTGACATTTAAGACATTTGAGCGAGCGTAAGGATCTTGGTTAATAAAATTAGCCACGGTTGTATGCAATCCGCCTCTTGTTTGAGTGCGTGCATAGATGATCCCTCAGTTGTTGAAGTTGGCATCGATTGCCATTGTTCCCGAAAAACCAGGTGATACTGCTTCGCCTGATAAATATGTTGAAGTTGCACCAGTAATGGTGACTTGATACATTCCTAAATCCGGTCCAGAAACTAATTTACTAATTGGTAAGTTGGATGGATAACCTAAGGCACTAAAATTCGGTGAATTGCGGCTGCCACCTTCGGCAAATTCTTTATATCATTTATCCCATAATGTTTGACTTCATTGATTTAAAAACGAGCGACGATCATTAGTAAATCCACCAGTTGAATAATCAGGATTGAGTGAATAAGTCGCTGAAGTTTGAGCAGTGTACCAGTTAAATACTTGTTCAGAACTATCTGCGCCTGGATAGCCCGCTAGATAAGTGGTTGTTCTTTCATCCGTTCGAGGTTGGATGTATTCTTGACCATTTTTCATGGTTGCTTTGCGTGAATTTCCGTTTAAAGCATTACCAAAAAATTTAGCCTGGTTGGATCCTGACTGATGTAATTCTGTTAGTAGAGATGGTCAACGGGCTTCTAAGTCTTGAGCACTAAAATTCATCTTCATGAGGATCACGTCAGGACCTAGTAATTCATTGGTATAGTTGCCGGCATCGCTTTCCCGATGGATTCCTCCGCCGATATAAATATTCCCTTCGTCACTATCATTTTTGGCAATATGACCAACCGTCACAGATGGAGCATAAAGAATACTTTGAACAAAGTTTTTTCGAGATTTGACTAATCAAGTTGGGCTTGTATCACTAAAATTAAAAGCGGTATTAGTTGTATCAAATTGACCTAGTCGGAATTGGGCATTTGGAACGTTTTTAATGTAGGGCTCATCGATGTTTGTCACTGGCTTTCAGTCGGTTGAGCGAAATGGTAAGAGTTGGGAGTCATAAATACCTTTGTCAGCCGTTTGTTGACTATCAATGATACTTGCAGGAATCGAAGCAACTTGATTATAATCATCATTTTTTGGACTGAAGTGATTTCATTCAAAGAAGTCAAAACCAGAATTAGCCATTCAACTGGCTTCTCCATTTACTGCTTTTTGATCACGGTTGGCTGTATCACTAGCGCCGATAATAGATGGGAAAGCGTAATTTTCTGGGTCCGAACCAAACCCAGTTAAAATACCTCGCGATCCAGCTAATCTAGCAATATCGACAACATGCTTGTTAGTGGCAACAATAAACGAGTAGGTATTTTGGGGTTTTTCAGGATGGGCTTGTTCGTCAGAAGTTGTTAAAATCCGGTCAACAAGCCATCCGGTTCCTCCTTCAGTTGAAACGTTTTGTAAATTCCTGGGAGCATTTCAATAACTATTGAAACGACCATTTCGGAAATTAGGAGATAGCGAATTTCATTCCTGGGCAGTTTGCTTTATAAATTGTGCATGCGGCCCAAAAGTTGTGTTAACCCCGTCATTAGCTGTATCGTTTTCGTTGACATATCCACCATAACTTCAACGAATGGCAAAAGACTTATCACCAATGGCTTTAATGTAATCAGCATTCTTTTTTAAATGACTATTAGATGGGTTTAAATCTGTAACGAAAACTTGTTTATTATTATCATCGGCTGATGTGCCATAAACAACATAAATTTTAATTGTCCCCACTTTATTATTTGCACCAGTGTCATCAGTATAGAACTGAATGTATTGAATTCCTAAGGGAATGTTTTCAAAAAGGTACAACCCAGTAGTTTTAGAATCAATCTGCCCTATAGGAATTTGGTCTGAGACGACAGATTTTTTATTCAACCGCACTTGGTCACTTAAGGTGATTAGTTTTCAAGCAAACATTTCGGGATTTTGGCCCATTTCGTTATGTTCAACCAAGTAGGTTAATGCTTCCATATTGAACTTTAATGGACTTTGGTCCATTGAAACAACACGATTATCAAGATCACTAGGTAAAACTGCTGGCTGAGGAGCTTTAGCTAATGCATTAATATTAGAATTGTTAATCCCATCCATGTCACGGGTGCTACTAATTTTGTAGTTATATCAAAAATTATAATTTTGCAAATATGGTTGTGTATTTGGATTAATAGTTTGATCGTGTTTCAAAATATAATTCCGTTGTTCAACTGCCAAATCAAACGTGTTGTTATTGGGATTATATTCTGGTGCGTTAATTATTGGATTAGATTTTAAGAAATCTAAAGCATTAATGCTTCCAGAAATAGCATTGGTTTGTTTGGTTCATTGATCAACACCAGCGTTATATTTTTTATTATTACCGGGTTGGTCACCTGTTAACAATTTTGTTTTATCACTATTATCATACCCAGAGTGCAATGTTAAATCAGTTGAAGATAGATTTCGATATTCTTGACTATCTAGTTTGGGCGAATCGGCTGATGGATTTGCTGGAGATGTAGGGGTTTCTGGGCCTTCTTGAGAGGGCTGATTTGTAGCTGATTTATCTGGAAGATTTGAGGAACCATCAGGTTTGTTTTCTGTATTAGAAATATTGTTTGAACCTGTTCCTGGTTTGCTTACGTCCGAATTTGAGGGGGGGGGTAGAGGATTGATTAGATGCAGCTGCACAACTTGCAGCTAAAACTGTGACCGCTGCAAAACTAACCATAGAAAGAGCAAAAGAAATATACTTCCTATGTTTTGTTGTTCTTCTGTTTTTTTCTAAAGCCATAAATGAAATTCCTTTCTTATGGAGAAGTTAAATTTGTAATTTGAGAAATTATAGGTGTATCAATCAATTGCTATAAAACCAATTGTATTGATACTTTATTATAAATTTTTTATAGATATAATGGAAGTCACACGATTTGTTTATTAAAGGTTTCATAAAATAAATAGGTGGTAGAAGAACAGTTAGTGAATTGTATTATCTAAGGAATAATTGATGAAATATCCCTCTAACATTTTTGTTTTTAGCAATCCCTTTGATCCACTTTTATAAGTTATAGTTTCTGTTTCTATAATATTACTTTTTTGATTTGAAAAATTATACACAACTTGATAGTTTTGGTCTAATTTTTTGGCAGACGAAAGTTGAGCGTGTTGTAATATTCTTATAAGCGAATGACCTCCCGTTTGATGTTTCATCTTCTTTTGAATCATAAAATATTGTTTTCATTCAATCAATGATTTTATTTTATTAACAATCGTGTTTTTG
>NZ_JHXT01000012.1 GCF_000687795.1 Mycoplasma testudinis ATCC 43263 | reverse complement strand
GGTATGGTGTTAGACGGGTTTGAGCTGAATTAAAAAATCAAGGAAAGAAAATTAATCATAAAAAAGTTCAAAGGTTAATGAACAAATTAGGGCTAAAAGCAAAAAGGAAAAAAAGAAAATATCATTCCTATGTTGGCCAAGTAGGAAAGATTGCTAAAAATTTGATTAATCGAAATTTTAAAACGAAAAAACCAAACAAAAAATGGTCGACTGATGTTTCCGAGTTTTCATGCCCTTTTGGCAAAGTATATCTAAGCCCTATTCTAGATATGCATTGTGGCGACATAGTTGCCTGAGATTTGTCATTGTCGCCAAATTTTGATCAAATAACCAGAATGTTAGATCAAGCTTTTAAAAAATTTCCAAACCTAAAAGGTCTTATTTTTCATAGCGATCAGGGGTGACAATATCAAATGAAAAATTATCGAAAACGTCTTAAAGAAAACGGGATTAAACAGTCAATGTCTAGAAAAGGTAATTGTTACGATAACTGTATCATTGAATCATTTTTTGGCATTATGAAAAATGAAATGTTCTATGGCCATGAACAAGAATTTAAAACATTTGCTAAATTCAAAAATGCTGTTGCTGAATATATGGACTATTACAACAATAAAAGAATAAAAAATAAAACAAAATGGATGCCTCCTTCTAGATTTAGAGAAACATCCGTTTCTGCATAATGTAAAATTATTAATTAGTCCAGGAAACTGGGTACATACCATAGTAGCTTTTTTTATTTGGTTTTTATTTTTTAATTCGACACATCGTTTTTTTAAATCCAATAACTTTTTAATGTGAATAATAGTCTATATTTTTATTACTTTTATTTTTTCTAATATCTATGCAATCATTCAAGCATCAGGATATTTTTCTGGAGTAAAAACTGCTAAAAGTGAAGTTGGTGGATTTTCATTAACTAATGTTATATATGTTCCTATTTCTCAGGCTAGTAATGATATTTTTGTTTCTACTAGTTATATTTTTTTACATATTATCAATCCTGTTCTTTTCATCACTTTTGGTTTTATTCAAATGTTTAAAAATTACAAGAAGTCACAGCGGATTTGTCTTTATTTTATGCTTTATGGGTTGATTTACCCTTTTATATATGTCATCTATTTGGTTTATATTCCTTGAGCTGGTTTTTTAGATAATGGTGCAGATTCGTATAGTGTCTATGGGATTTTGACACAAACAAAATACAACCGTTTTACTTGACTTTGATTTATTCCCTTGTGTTTAATATTTCCTATTTGTGGTGAAATTATTTGAGTAATTAATAAAATAAGTAAGAAAATATTTGAAAAATCGAAGTCTAACAATTAAAATTTTTGAATGTATTTTTGTGTTTTATTTGTTCACGATTTTTTAATTTTTTAACCGCCTTTTATATATAATGTTTAAGTTAGGTATTGCTCAATATGAACAATACCTTTTTTTATGACGATTAAATAAATCAAAAATTGCTTTGAGGAAACCCAAAATGAAAAATAAATTTTTTAAATTTAAACTAGTATTGTTTGCACTTGGATCGCTTGCAGCGAGTTCAAGCATCCTTAGTGCGTGCTCTCAAGCTGTTAACGATACTGAAAAAGATAACAGTCAACTAGCCCAACAAATCGCTAATGAAGTACATAACGCAAGCTTTGAAAACCCAAATAATATCACAACCAGAACATTTAAATTTAATTTAGAAAGTCATGACGAAAAAACTATTTCTCGTTTGACTTTAAAGAATCGTAATGATCAAAAAATAATTATCCCACAAAGCCTAAGTGTTCGTTATTCTGTCAAAATAAATGATGATAACAATTCAGTAGTTTTAACTGTTTATTTTAAAAATGGAACTACTTCTGAAGTTAGTACAAAAGAGATTATTATTACAGGTTTTCAAAACGATAAAGCGAATAACACTGATCAACCCGTTTCTTTGTCAAACGATATAGATCAAGTTTTTAAAAATATTTCTCAAATTAATTTTAAGAATATTGACGGTTTGACTTTGAACGAATTCAAACTTCGAAGTAAGGAACTTGTTAAGAATATTAATAATTTTGAGCTTTTAAATTTATCGGGACAGATTAGTAAATTACCGCAAGGGATTTCAGTTTCATATAGTGATATCAGTTTTGATACAAATAATAAAGTTATGATTACTGTGACTTTATCTAAATCATTTGCGGACTTTAAATCTCAGTCGTTTTTATTAATATCTGCTTTTAAAGAAGAAATTCAAAACACACCTCATAGCTATCGAATTCAACCCGGACTAATTGAGTGAAATAGCTCTGTTCTTTTTGATGACTTACAGACCTTAAGCAGCGTTAAGACTTGAACATTAACAGACTTAAAAAAATATGTTAAGTTTGTTCCATTACTTTTGCAAAATGGTTCTACCACTATTAAAGAGGTACCAAGCGGTATTAGAATTGTATCTGAAGGGAAATTAATTTTTGATTTTGCTAATCCTAATATCTCAATTGTAGAACCTGTTGATTTAAACGCTTTAAATTTTCCCAAGACAAATGAATATGCTAAATATGTACTCGACAATAAATTAAATATCGACCAAACTGAATTTCAAAAATTTTACCCTTCTGCTTTGCAATCCAAAATTGCACTTCGTCAAAATGAAGGAGCGGCAGAAGGACAAAATATCACTTTTGGTTTGAGTTTAACTGATCAAAAATATAGTGCGTACGATGGGTTTAATTTGATTCCAGTTGTGGAAACGATGGAAATTTTATCGGCTAATAGTGCTAAATTAACTTTGAGTTTATTTAACCGGGATTACGAAGCAAACCAAGCTATAGGAAAACTTGAATATTATGGTAAGCGAGAAATTGAAATTGATAACATGCTTACGCCAAATCCAAAAAACTTTGATATTTTTGTATTGCCTAAAAGAAGTATTTATCAAGGCCTTAAATCTAATTTAAATGATCTTAATAAGCAAAAACAAATTCTTGATAATTTTTTACGACGCCGAATAAATTTTCAAATTATTGATAGTGCAACTTCCCTCATTGAAGAGCAATTAATCGACAGTCATAAGGGGGTTAACTTCATTTGAATAAAAGGAGAAAATTTTTCAAATCAAATAAATTTATCCAGACCCATTAGTTTGGATGAAAATAGTTCTAATTTCATCCCAAAATTCTCTGCTTTTTATCATGATGTGATTAGTGTTTCTCAAAAACAAAATGAGGGCGGAATGCCATTTGAAGTAAATGTGAGAATATCGTTAGATTTCAATGACGGTCAACCTGCTCACGATTTCACTCTAACACTTAGAATTAGAGACTCTGTGTCAAGCTAATTTGATTTAACAATAGGTTGTAGAATTTCAATTTGTTTATTTTTTATGAATTTAATTTTTAAATCACAAGAAAAATTTATTTTCCTTGGTTTAGACTTGTAATAGTTTGGTATCATATTTATACTTATATAACTTATGTTTATCATATATAGTTTTATATAAATATGGAGTCGATAATGAATAATCAAAAACTTAACGATCAAGAGCAAGTCCGTTTATCTAAATTAGAAGCTTTACAAAAGCAAAAGATGAACCCATACGAAATTACTAAAGTGAACCGAACGCATACAACAGCAACGTTTAAAAAAGAATTTGAGTCGGGAACTAAAGAAAGTTTACATGAATGCACAACTAAAGTTGTGTTAGCTGGTCGGATTGTTGGTATCCGCAGAACATTTATGGTTTTGCATGATTTTTTTGGTCGGATACAACTTTATTTAAATAAAAATAACCACCCAGAAGTTTTTCAATATTTTAATGATTATTTAGATCTTGGAGATGTTGTTCATGTCGAAGGAACGCCAATGAAAACAAATACAGGTGAATTAACTTTGAACGTGAATAAATTAGTAATCGTTAGTAAATCACTAAAAACGCCTCCAGAAAAATTTCATGGGATCGTAGACGAAGAAGATCGAGCTCGTAAGCGATACTTAGATTTAGTTTATAATGAGTCTTCAATGGAAGCTTTTAAATTACGGACTCGAATTATTTCTTTGATGCGTTCTTATTTAGATGAACAAGGTTTTTACGAAGTTGAAACTCCGGTGTTGCAACCTATTTTAGGTGGCGCTAATGCTAAACCTTTTATCACTAAATATAATGCTTTAAAACAAAATTTTTATTTACGAATTGCGACAGAAATTCCGCTTAAAAAATTAATTGTTGGTGGATTTGAAAAAGTTTATGAAATTGGAAGAATCTTTCGTAATGAAGGAATGGATGCTACACACAACCCTGAATTTACAAGTATCGAATTATATGTCGCTTACGGTAATATGCAAACAGTAATGGATATTACTGAAAACGTAATTCGCTTTATCGCCCAAAAAATTAATAAATTACAAATTACAGCACATGATAAAGTGATTGATTTATCTAAGCCTTTTAAAAAGGCTAGTATGGTTGACTTAATTAAAGAAGCTACAGGGATTGACTTTAAAAAAGTTAAAGATACTAATGAAGCAATTGCTTTGGCTAAAAAACATAATGTTGAATTTGAAAAACACCAAGAATCTTATGGCCATATTGTTAGTTTATTCTTTGAAAAATTCTGTGAGGATAAACTTTTCGAGCCAACTTTTGTTACCGGACACCCTGTAGATGTTTCACCGTTATCAAAATTAGACTACAGTGATCCGCGATTTACTGAACGGTTTGAATTATTTATCAATGGAAAAGAATTTGCAAATGCCTTTAGTGAATTAAATGATCCGATTGATCAACGCAACCGATTTGAAGCGCAAGTATTAGAAAAACAAAAAGGAAACAGTGAGGCTGTGGAAGTTGATTATGACTTTTTAGAAGCTTTAGAATATGCTTTACCTCCTACAGGTGGGCTAGGTATAGGAATTGACCGTTTGGTTATGTTATTTTGCGAAAAATCATCAATTCGAGACGTTCTATTATTTCCCCAAATGAAGTCTTTAAAATAATTTATGGCTATTTTTAGTAATGAATATAAACCAAAGATTGATCGTAAAAGCACAAACCAATACGTTGGTAAATTTATTCATAATCTAATTAATCATTTAACTTATAAATTTAAATTGACAATGTGTGTTCCACCGCTGTTTTCTAACGGTCAACATCCATTATTAGTTAATGATAAAGCTCGTTGAATTGATTTTGATAATTCAGCTAGTAACCAAGTTTTTCAAATGCTAGATGCTGTGGACAAATGAATGTATTTATATTTGCGCCAAACTGGTGTGAATTTAAATCATGGGGTCTTTGCTTTAACCAATCAAATTGCCCGTGATGCAAATGTGGAAAAACAACAATTGATTCAAATTCCAAGAATTACATTGAATGTCTCAATCGCGCGAGTTAACTATAGTGAAGATTATTTAAAACAAATTGCAGATGAAGTTTCTCTTTGTTTAAGTGAAGTGATTAACTTTACTCAAGTTAACCAAATTCATTTTATGAAAGATTTAACTAAGTACCAAAGCGCTAACGCTTTGGACTTGACCAAACGTTATAAAACTTTTACTTTTTCGGATTTATTGGTTACCCAGACACAACAACAGCCTTTATTAATGACTGAATTTGGTTTGATTACTAAATGAAATGAAGTTCAATCAGGTTATCAAGATTTATTTATCAGTAAAAAATTATCTGGGGTGTATTTTGTATATACACCTGTTTTGAATCAGGCTGTTGAAATATTTAGTTTAGGAATGCAACCAACTTACGAAGAAATGGTTAATCAAACTACAGATTTAGAATCATACTATTTGAAATGTTTAAGTGACGTTAAGCAAAATGCTGAATGGTCTTATATTGTTCACATTAATTTAGCTAACCTTTTATTATGAATTTTAAACAAGCATCATTACTGTGAGATTTTTAGTGGTGCGTGACCACAAAGCGTTCATGAATCAGCTTTAAAAGAGAAGTGAGATATTTTATAGTGAAAAAATTAGAAGCAATCGTTATTGGGGCAGGTATATCTGGTGCCAGTCTTGCTAATGTTTTAGCAAATAAAGGTTATCAAGTGACTGTGTATGAAAAAACTAACCGGGTTGGCGGGAATTGTTTTGATTTATATTCTCAAGACAAAATTCTGTACCATCAATATGGGCCACATATTTTTCATACTGAAAAATCGCATGTAATTGACTTCATTAAGCAATTTGCTAAATTTAACGGTTATATTAACAAGGTTGGATTAGTTGTTAATAACAAACATTTACAATTACCTTTTAATTTTTTGCAAATTAAGAAGTTTGATCCAATTAATGCTGATGCAATTATTAAACTTCTGAAAAAGAGTTTTCCTAAGCAAAAAAAAGTATCTATTTTAGAACTTAAAAAAATTACTCATTTTGAACCATTAAATAAGTTAGTTGATTGGTTGTATGAAAATGTTTATGCTTCATATACTGCCAAGATGTGAGGCTTAAAAATTTCTGAAATTGACCCGAATGTAATTGCTCGGGTTGGTATTAGTTTATCTGAAAACGAAAGTTATTTTCCAACTGCAAAGCTTCAAGGGTTGCCAATTGGTGGCTACACAAAAATGATTGAAAAAATGCTTAATCACAAAAACATTAAAGTCATTTTGGATACAGATGGATTATCTTTTTTAAAACTTGAAAAAAATAATACTTATTGGAATAACGTCCCAACTAAAATGCCTATTATTTATTGTGGGCCAATTGAAGCACTGGGCAACTATCGTTTTGGATATTTACCTTATCGTAGTCTAAAGTTTGTGTTTAAAACTTATAAACAAAGTCAGTTTCAAAAATTTCCAATTATTAATTATCCGCTGCATAAATCCAAAACTAGGGATGTGGAATATAAACAAATGACGTTACAAACCAAAGCTCATAGAACCGTTATTTCTAAAGAATATCCTGGTCAATTTAACCCTAACAGTCAAGACTTTAATACCCCATATTATCCTATTGCAAATAAAGTAAATTTAGATTTATATGGGCAATACTTAAAGTTAGTTAAAAACTATAAAAATTTATTTTTGCTCGGTCGCTTAGCAGAATACAAGTATTATGATATGGATGCAGCAATCGATAGTGCTTTGCAATTAGGTCAAATAATTGTTTCAAAAAAGTAGTTTATTTAACATTTTTTTAAGAGCGATGATAATACTTTTAGTGTAAGTTCATACTTAATGCGTGAACTTTAGTTTGATTGTTATATAATTTTCGTGTTACATCAGGTTTGCTTTATTTAGATTTGTTTAACAATAAACAAGGCTGCAAAACCGTATTTTGAAGGAGATGTCATGAGCGCCATCATTGAAAATTTGAAAATTAAAATTAAAGAATCTAAAAAAGTTCCTAAAATTTTATTTGTTGAAGGTTGATCTAAGTTTGTTCAATCTGCAGTTATGCAATTGTCTGAAGAAAAAATTATTAAACCTATTTTGTTATTTCGAGATAAATCAGAAATCCCCGCTTCTTTACCACCAAATATCGTTCGGATCATTGTTAACACTTTAGATTTAGTTAAATATGCTAAAGAATTATATGAACTTCGAAAAGCTAAAGGGATGACTTTACCTGTTGCCTTAGAAGAAGTTAAAAAACCTAATGTGTTAGCAGCAATGCTAGTTAAACTGGGCGAAGTTGATGGGGAAGTATGTGGTAAAGAATATGCGACTAAAGACACCCTAAAACCGGCCCTTCAAATTATCAAAACAGATAAACAAAGTAAGATTGTTTCTAGTGCTTTTGCAATGGATAATGGTCACGAAAAATTAGTATTTGCAGACTGTGCAATTAATTTAAACCCGACAGCAGAAGAACTTGCAGAAATAACCATTTCAGCTGTGAAATTTGCCCGCGAAGTTTTGAACTTCAAAGATATTAATTGTGCAATGCTAAGCTATTCTACTTATGGATCAGGTCAGGGTGAATCCGTAGATAAAGTTAAAAAGGCATATGAAATTGTTAACCAGGCGCATTTACCTGCAGGAGTTAGCATTGCTGGAGAAATGCAATTCGATGCAGCTTATGTAGAAGCTATTCGCAATCAAAAGGCTCCTAAATTACATTGGGAAAGTGGCGCAAACGTTTTTGTATTCCCTAACATCGATGCTGGTAATATAGGATATAAGATTGCTCAACGTTTGGGTGGTTATGAAGCGATTGGTCCTATTCTTTTAGGATTGGCTAAACCAGTTAACGATTTATCACGAGGAGCTTCAGTTCAAGAAATTGCTGATGTTGGAATTATCACAGCCTCACAAGCAATTGCTCAATAATATAACCGGTATTTAAAGATTAATTAATGTGCTGTTTTTGACAGCACATTTTTTGTTATTTTTCGTTTTACATATTTAAAAATTTCTTTTTTACATATACATGTGTGTGCATTAACAAATGCGATTTGTATAAAAGTAAATCAAGTGACGTAACAGAAGCTGATATTTATTATTTTTTATCTTTATTTACTATCAGACTTTGATTTGTTTTTTAAGTTACAGAGATTTTAATTTTGTTTAAATAAAGGTGCTGTTTTTAAGTATTTATCTGTCTATATAGATAATTTATTTAGTTTCTTGTAACCCGATACCTTTAACGTCTTAATAGATAAAAAAATTGTTATAATTGATGCGATACAAATAACGATATAGAATTTTAGGTAATTATGTCAAACCAAAGTGAATTAATTAAGCAACTACGAGCAAGCACACAAGCGGGCTTTATGGATTGCAAAAAAGCATTAGATGCTTGCAATAATGATTTAGAAGCAGCAGTTAAATGATTGCGTGAAAACGGAATTGCTAAAGCTGCTAAAAAAGTTGATAATGTGGCTGCTGAAGGAATCATTAGTTTACATGTTGAAGGGAATAAAGGATTATTATTAGAGGTTAATTCCCAAACTGATTTTGTAACTAAAAATGATAAATTTTTAGCGTTTATTAATGAACTTACAAAAGCAATTTTTATGGGGGATTTCAAAACTCTAGATGAAGCTAAAAATGCGAAACTTGCTTCAGGGAAAACTGTCACCGAACAAGAAATTGAATTGACTGCTACCATTGGTGAAAAAATTTCTTTGCGGCGATTTGCTTTCGTAACTGCTAAAGCAGATGAAGTTATTGGGTCGTATTTGCATGCCAACAAAAGAATTGGTGTTTTATTAGCATTGAAACAAACAGATACTGAAACAAGTAAACATTTAGCAATGCATGTAGCGGCTAGTAATCCCAAATTTATTAGTGAACAACACGTAGATAAAAAATGGTTGGATGGTGAAAAAGAAGTTATTTTAGCTCAAGTTGAAGGCGATGAAACAGTTGCTGAAAAATTAAAAAAAGTCAATGATGAAACTAAAAAAGCTGACTTGAAAAACAAAATTATTGAGGGACGCATCCATAAGTTATTAGCTGAATCATGTTTAGATTCTCAAGTTTATTTAATTGACTCTACAAAAAAAGTAGGTCAGTTCTTAAAAGAAAAATCTTTGACTGTAAATGAAATGATTCGTTATGAAGTTGGCGAAGGAATCGAAAAGAAAGTTACGGATTTCGCTGAAGAAGTTCGTTCACAAATGAAGTAATTCAATGGCTACTTTAAAAAATAAGAAGCCACGAATTCTGATTAAAATTAGTGGTGGTTCACTTCAAGCAACAGATTCAACTAATCCGTTTAATTTACCCCGGGTTTTAGAAATCTGTGAGCAAATTAAAACTTTATCGAAAAAATATGAAATTGGAATTGTTGTTGGCGGTGGAAACATTTGACGTGGTCGTATCGCTAATGATATCAAGATGGATCAAAGACGAGCCGATTATGTTGGAATGGTAGCTACGATTATTAATGCTTCACTTCTTGAAGCTCAATTAGATGCCATTGGAGTTAAAGCTTGCGTTTTATCAGCAATTGATTGTCCACATTTAACTAGAATCATTACTGTAGATAACATTGATGAATCATTTAATGCTGGCAATATTGTAATTTTTGCTGGTGGAATTGGATCTCCTTATTTTACAACAGATACAGGCGCAGCGTTGCGTGCTATTGAAATTGGTGCAAAAACAATTT
Organism: Mycoplasma testudinis ATCC 43263; assembly: GCF_000687795.1. Taxonomy (GTDB): domain Bacteria; phylum Bacillota_I; class Bacilli_A; order Mycoplasmatales; family Mycoplasmoidaceae; genus Mycoplasmoides; species Mycoplasmoides testudinis. The sequence continues at coordinate 34,144 of NZ_JHXT01000012.1, read as the reverse complement.
TAGTTGGTAAAGAAGGTGTTGATGGCGTTTATAGCAGCGACCCCAACAAAGATAAAAAGGCTAAATTTTATGATACTTTAACATATGAAAAGGCTATTACTGATGAGTTAACCATTATGGATTTAACTTCATTTACAATGTGCCGCGAAAATGATATTAAATTAATCATCTTTAATATAGACGCCCCCCAAGCCTTAGTAAAGGCGCTAGATGGCAAGATTAAACGAACCATCGTTACTAAATAAGGAAACCTTTTATGGATTTGAAAACATATCAAAACTTTTTTGAAACAGCAGCAAATAAAAAAATTGATTGATTACATACAGAATTATCAAAAATTCGTTCAGGACGGGCAAATTTGAAAATGCTTGATGGAATTCGAGTTGAATACTATGGCGAAATGACGCCATTAAACCAAATGGCTCAAATTCAAATTCCTGAACCTCGGGAACTTTTAATCAAACCATTTGATCCTTCGACTGTTGGAATGATTCAAGGTGCATTATCAAAATCGGATTTAAATTTAAATCCGACTGTTGATGGTGACAAGATTAGAATTAAATTACCTCAACTGACATCTGAAACCCGTCAAGAATATGTAAAGAAAACTAAGCAAATAGGCGAAAAAACCCGCCAAGAACTTCGGATGATTAGACGCGATACATTACAAAAGATTAAAAGCGATAAACATGCAGATGAAGATTTTGAGAAATTCTTAGAAGGTGAAGTTGAAAAATTTGTTAAAAAATTCAATAGTGAAGTTGATGCGATATTAGCCGCTAAAGAAAAAGATTTAACTACTCTCTAGTTTTTATAAATGAGTGATTCCATAACTAACTTACCAACACATCTTGCTTTTATTATGGACGGGAATGGACGTTGGGCTAAAAAATTAAATAAAACACGTACTTATGGGCACCGCGAAGGTGCTGAGCGTTTAAAAGATATTATTAAAGCAACTGTGCAAAAAAAGATTTCTTATGTTTCTTTTTTTGCCTTTGGTTTAGAAAACTGAAAAAGACCAACATCGGAAACGAATTTTATTTGAAATTTGGTTAAAGTTATTCTCACAAAAAAAGTCCTTAAATGGTTTCAAGATAATAATGTCCGATTTAAATGGATTGGGTTTCGTGAAGATTACAAAATTTCTCCAGAAATTAGTAAAATACTTAATGAAACCCAAACCTTTACAAAAAATTTTACTGGTACTACTGTTTGTTTAGTTATGAATTATAGTGGTGAGGCTGATATTTTACAAGTAGTAAAGAAATATGTATTAAACCCATCTTTAGAAGTGGATCAAAAAACTTTTTCTAGTCAATTATTAACAGCGGAAATTCCGGATGTTGATTTGCTTATTAGAACTAGTGGTGAACAACGGATTAGCAACTTTATGCTTTGACAAATACGTTATAGTGAGCTAATTTTTTCTGATGTATTATGACCTGATTTTAATGCTATTGAATTAGATAAATGTTTGGCTGAATATGCAAATCGGAACCGTCGTTTTGGCGGCTTATAAACAACATATGAATATTGAAAATTTTAAAAATATTGCAACTTTTCATCACAAAGTCAGAAGACCAAAATCGCGAACTGCGGTTTCTCTTGCTTTGCTTTTTTACATGATTTTAGTTTTGATGTTTAGTGGTCTTGGTGATGGTTTTAATCAATGGTCACCATGAAGTCCAACACCAATTCAAGGGTTTGGATTTGCAGGTCTTGTTCCAGAAACTTCAAACGCAACTTTATTTAATTTTTTTGATACTTACCGTAATGCTTCAATTCGTTTTGCAATGACATTTATTAGTATTTGCATGATTAGTGTTTTCGGCTTTTTTACTGCTAAAGAAACTTCTAATTTGATTTTTGCAAACTCCAAAAAAGCGTTGTACTCAATGTTTTTGACAATCTTTGTTGGGTATCTATTTACTTCGCTTTTTTACACCATTCCGTTATATTTTTACAACAGTAGTGATCTAATATTTGTCAACAATTCAAATGCAGATTTTTCTCATTTGGATCAAACTAATCAACTAAGTTTTAAGGCAAATTTTCAAGCTTTACGTGACACCTCACGAGACATTAATGCCGATTTCCAATTTGGAATTATTCATGTGTATGATGGCGAAAGTTTTGCTACATTCGGCTTGTGATTATCAATCATTATTCTGATTTTTTTAACTGTTGCTTTAGATGTTGGATTATTGTGATACTACCATTTATTTCAAAAGAAATATGTCTTGTCGTTGTTTGCCATTCATTTTTTATTTATGTTCGCTATTTTTGCAATTACTTATACAAGCATTATTCGCGGATGATCATCGTTATTATTACTTGCATTGATAGCTATTGGTACAGATAGTTTTGCATATATTTTTGGAAAACGCTTTGGAAAGCATAAAATGATTCCCCACATTAGTCCTAATAAAACTTGAGGTGGAGCAATTTATGGGGTCTTAACGACTGCTGTGATTATTATTTTTATCATCGCCTTGTATGGAATTAATTCTTACCCGGGAATTTATGAGTCCAAAAATTTTACTGAAGCTCGTAATTATCCGCAATTATATGATAAACACAATATGATTACTAACGTTTTTGTCATCACCTTTATTTTTGGAGGAACAACGTTTCAAACTTACTGATGATTAGCAACGATTATGATTGTTGTCGCATCTTGCATCATTTGTATTATGGGTGATTTATTATTTAGTTATATTAAACGTTGCCACAAAATTAAAGATTTTGGAAATTCGTTAGGATCTCACGGTGGAATTTTGGATCGTTTTGATTCCACAGCTTTATTGTTTAGCGTGTTTATGATTTATATTATCATCATGGTTTTAGTTTCTGGAAGACCGATTTTTAACCCCAATTTTTATGTCTCAACAGTAGGTTAGTTTATGAAAATAGTGATTTGTGGTGCAACCGGAAATATCGGTCAACAAGCAATTGATGTTTCTCAACGTTTGGGACACCAAATTGTTGGTATTACTTTTAATAAACAAGTTAATGAAGGAAAAAAAATTGTTAAACAGTTAAAAATTCCCTATTTTTTATGTCATAGCGATTTGGCTCAAGGAAACACAAAAGAATTTAACGAACTATTGACTAAAGCTAAACCTAATCTTGTAGTAAATGCTGTTGTTGGAACAGCTGGTCTAAGTTTAAGCATCCAAACTATTAAAGCTCGAATTGATTTGGGATTAGCAAATAAAGAATCTTTAGTAGTCGGGGGTTGATGATTGATGCAATTAGCCCAAAAACAAAATGTCAAAATCTATCCAATCGATAGTGAACATGCAGCATTATACGAATTACTAATGAATCAAAAAAATAGTCAAATTAAACAATTAATGGTGACTGCTAGTGGTGGTCCTTTTTGGGATTGGTCCAAAACTAAATTAAAAAATGTAACCGTAAAACAAGCGACTGATCATCCAACCTGAAGTATGGGTGCTAAAATTTCAATTGACAGTGCGACAATGGTTAATAAAGCATTTGAACTCATCGAAGCATTTCATTTATTTAAAATTAAAGACGTTGTCGCTTACCGGCACAAACAATCGATAATTCATGCCGGTGTGCAACTAAAAAGTAATGTCTGATTATTTCATGCTGCATTTCCTGATATGCGTTTGCCTATTGGGTTGTGTTTAGAACGCTATAAAACTGCCAAAGCAATTATTAAGCCATTAGAATTAAAAGATTTAACTTTTAGTTTTGAAACAATTAAAATTAGTGATTATCCCGTGATTAAAATTGCTTATGATATTATTGCTAAACCAAAAACATCACGCGGTGTAGTTTTTAATGTTGTAAATGATTTCGCTTCTGAATTATTTCAAAAAGGTCTAATTCGTTTTGATCAAATTATTGATTTAATCAACAATTTTTATTGAAAGTATAATCATAAGAAAATAGAGACCATCGTTGGTGTTCTGGCACTGATTAATAAATTACAAATAAATTTGCAAACAAATTGAAAGGAATATCTCTAAAGTGAATGCGCTAAACATTGTTCAAATCGTTTTTATGGTGATTTTTGGAATCATTGTTGTTTTAACAATTCATGAATTTGGGCATTTTGTTTTTGCTAAGCTTTTTCGCGTTAATGTTAAAGAATTTTCAATTGGTTTTGGTCCGGTTCTTTTTAAGACTTTTACCAAACGAGCGAATATGCAAATCTCATTGCGCTTGTTACCATTTGGGGCATATGTTTTAATGGATAGTGCTTCAATTCGAAAAGCTTATTTAGATGATCCTAATGCAAAAAAATATAACTTTTATTTAAGAGCTAGACCACACAAAACTAAACTGTTAGAGCAAGTTAATTATTGAAAACAAATGATTATTATGTTTGGCGGAATTTTATTTAACTTTTTGGCTTTTGCGATTTTCTTGGGAGTAGTGAAAGCAGTCCAACCTAATGTATTTTTACAAATTTCACTTTTTGTGAAAAACTTATTTGTTTCAATTGGACAATCTTTTGTTTTATATAGTTTATGGCCTCGTGAAGCTGTTGCTGGGGCTGGAAATGATATCCCACCTTCGGTATTTACTCAACGTCCTGATGCTTTTTTACTGCTTAGTTCTTTGCTTTCGATCAATCTCGCAACCGGAATCGTTAATTTTATTCCTATTGCTCCATTAGATGGATGAAAAATTATGCAATTAACATATGAAAAAATCTCAAGAAAGCCATTACCAGAAAAACTCTTGGTTGTCTTATCAATCATTGGTCTAATTGTCGTTTTTTGAATTACAATAGGAAGCATTATTAACCAAATAGTTCGGTAGGATCATGCTTAAAAAAATTAGTAAGTTTTTACTTGATTATCATCTTGTAAATGAAGAAACTTTATATCAAATGGAAGATGCCGTTTCACAAGCATCTCCCATTTTATCCAAAGATAAAAAGGAGGTTATCCTTTCTTTTGTTTTAGGTAAAAGCTTGGCTCCACAAGCTTATTTTTTCGCTATTAATCAGGCTAAAAAAGTAAATGATTTAAAAGTTGATTTTAAATTTCAAATCGAGAATCAAAGTTTCAATGAAAATGATGTCTTAGATTATTTAAGTTTTTATTTTGAAAAAGTTTTGAAAAATCAGGGAGTTTTATTAAAAATATTTCAACGGGTTAATTTTTGTTTCCTTGTAGATAACAAAATTCATTTAAAATTTAATAATACTTTAGAAAAAGATTTATTTGAGCCTTACGTTGATACTTTGCAAAAAGTTTTTCATAGTGCAGGTTTTTTAGGTGTTAGCATTATTTGCGATGTTTCGATGCAAACCGCTGAAATTGAACTCCACCGTCAACAAAAGCAAAAAGAATTAGCAAAAAAAGATTTCAAAGAAGCAAAAGCTCAAATAGAAAATCAATTACATATCTTAAATAAAATTACTTCAAATACAATTACCAAAATTGAAAATATCATTACCGAAGAAAATAAGGTAATTATTTATGGGCAAATTTTTGATATCGTTAAAATTAATGGTAAAAAACAAAAAATTTATGAATTTGCAGTTACCGACTATACAGACTCATTATGATTTACTATTTTTCCTAAAGAAAATTCGAATATCACTTTAGCATATGCAAATTCATTTAAAATTGGGGACTGAGTGAAATTAGAAGCTAGTGTTAGCAATAATAAATATCGTCGTAACGAATTAACCGGAATTGTTAAAAAAATAATTCCAAACCAACCACCTGCATGGTTTGTTCGAAAAGATGAATTTGAAAAGAAAAGAATCGAATTTTCTTTCCACTCTAAGATGACAGCATTTGATGGAATTTGTGACGCATCTGAATATGCTAAATTTCTTGATGATATGGGATATTCGTATGGCGCGTTGACTGATACCTCTAGTGTTCAAGCATATCCTGAAATCCATAAAAAAATTAGAAAATCGCATATTTTGTATGGTTTAGATTGTGAAATTATACCTGATGAAATTAAAATCGTAGTAAATGCAAATGAAGCTAACATGGAAGATGCAACATATGTTATTTTAGATTTGGAAACTACAGGTTTATATCCAGCATATGATGAAATTATTGAGTTTGGTGCTGTAAAAGTTCAAAATAATCGAATTATCGATCGTATAGATTTTTTTATCAAACCAAAAAAACCAATTCCTGATCGTATTTCAACTTTTACAAAAATTACAAATGATTTAGTTGCTGATGCAGTTGATATTAAAGCAGCATTAAAGAAAATTGTTGAATGAGTCGGTGATAGCATTTTAGTTGCTCACAATGGAATAGAGTTTGACTTTAAATTTATTCAAACAAAATTATTTCAAAACAAAATGCCCTTGTTGTCCAATGTTATGTTGGATACTTTACGACTATCTTGAGCAATTAATCCAGAATTTGCATCGCATTCACAAGGGAATATTGCTAGAAAGTATTACATTAATTACAATGAAGAAGAAGCACATCGAGCCGATGCTGATGCTGAAGTCTTAAAGGACATTTATTTTGAAATGAATCGAAGAATTCAAGCGAGTAAAATAATAACTTTTAATGATTTGAATAAACAACTACAAAATTATTCATTAAAGAAACATTATCGCGGGGCTAAAAGCATTATTTATGCTAAAAATCAGTCAGGGATAAAAGCCATTTACAATCTGGTTTCAAAAAGTTTAACTACTGGCTTTTATGATAAAGCTAAAATTACAGAACACGAGCTTGAAATTTATCGTAAAGATTTATTAGTTACATCTAGTCCAGGAGAAGGTCTAGTGTTAAACACTGCTTTAACATCTCATGATAATCATCTTGAAAACGTTATTAAAAAATACGATTTCATTTTGGTAGTTCCACCAAATTGATCTACACATCTCGTTCAACGTGAACAAATTAGTTTGAAACAACTTGAAGACGCCACTAAACGAATTATTGCTTTATCAAAAGACCGTTTAACAATTGCTAGTAGTGATGCTTATTATTTACATCCTTGACAACACGAATACCACCACATGCTTTTGTATGTGAAAGCTCTTGGTGGAAAACGACACCGCTTTTATCGTCACCGGGAACTTCAACAGTTTGGACCAATTGCTCACTACCGAACGACTCAAGAAATGTTACATGATTTCCGGTTTTTAAAAGACGAGCAATTGATTCAAGATGTCGTAATTAACAACGCTTATCTTTTAATAAATCAATTTTCTGAGAACAAATTACAACCTGTCAAAAATGGTTTACACACACCTAAAATTGCTAATGCAGATGAAAATCTTGAATCTCTTGCATGAAAAACTGCTGAAAAATGATATGGTAAAAATATTCCAAATTTAATCAAAGAACGTATCAGTTATGAGCTAGAATCCATTTTAGGAAATGGTTATGGAATTGTATATTGAATTGCCCACTTATTAGTTACTAAATCAAATGCAGAAGGATATCTTGTTGGTAGCCGTGGATCGGTTGGGTCTTCATTAATTGCAACATTAACCGGAATTTCCGAAATTAACCCCTTGCCTCCACATTATTGGTGTGCTAAATGTCAACGAGTAGTATTTAAAGAAGATGTCGATGACGGTTTTGATTTACCTGATACATTATGCGAGTGTGGAGCAATGATGAGCGGTGAAGGTCATAATATACCATTTGCTACTTTTATGGGGTTTGCTGGGAATAAAGTACCAGATATTGATTTAAATTTCTCTGGTGAATATCAACCGCATGCACACAACCACATTCGTGAATTATTTGGGGAAGACCATACATTAAGAGCTGGTACAATTGCGACTGTCGCCGATAAAACAGCCTTTGGATATGTCCGTGCTTTTTTTGAAGAAACCGGAAGAATTGAAATTGTCAAAAATGCCGAATTAAATCGTTATGCTAAAAATTTAACTGGGATCAAACGGACTACGGGTCAGCACCCTGGCGGGATTATGGTATTTCCCAAAGACAGTGAGTTTACTGATTTTACACCCTATAATTACCCTGCTGATGACACCAAAAGTGATTGAAAAACAACCCATTTCGCTTTCGAATATTTACATGACAATTTATTAAAACTGGATATCCTTGGGCATGATGATCCAACAATGTTAAGAATGCTAAGAGATATTACAGGAATTGATCCAATTAAAATTCCGCATCATGATCCTGCAGTAATGAATTTATTTGTTGGCTTAGATAGCTTGAAAATCTCTTCAGAAGCCTTATTAGGAGAAAAAACCGGGGCAATTGGAATCCCAGAATTTGGGACCGAATTTGTTCGCAGAATGTTGAACGATACAAAGCCTCAATCATTTGCTGATCTGATTCGTATTTCGGGATTGTCTCATGGAATTAACGTCTGAATTAATAATGCTCAAGAGCTTATTAAATCAGGTTTGACACTACGACAAGTTATCACTTGCCGGGATGACATTATGGTTTACTTAAGTAAACTTGGTGTTAGCAATAAAGATTCTTTTGAAATAATGGAAAGTGTTCGTAAGGGTAAAGGTCTTACTCCGTCCATGATCACTATCATGAACGAAAAGAAAATTCCATCATGGTACATCCAATCATGTCAACAAATTGAATATATGTTTCCTAAAGCCCATGCTGCAGCGTACGTTTTAATGGCCTGAAGAATTGCTTGATATAAGATTCATCATCCACTTGAATACTACGCTACTTTGTTTTCGATTAAATTAACTGAACACGATATTGCTACTTGTGTTCAAGGCAAAGAAGCGATCCGTCAAGCTCTACATAATATCCGTTCGCGATTAGCAGATAAAAAAACAGCTAGTGAAGTTAAGACAAAAGAAATCGATTTGATTGTTACTTATGAAGCTTATTTAGAAATGCGTGCACGTGGATTTGAAATGTCTGCCATTTCTCTTGAACATTCATACGCGACTAAATTTCGCGTTTTAGATAAAAAAATTATTCCACCGTTTACTACTGTTGCTGGCCTTGGGGATGTTGCTGCTGAGTCTATTATTAAAGCCCGGGATGAACGAATGTTTAGTTCAATTAAAGATCTTGCTGATCGAACTAAATTAACTAAAACTCACCTTGCTGAATTAATTGATAGTAAAGTGGTTTCTCATTTGCCAAGTGATGATCAGCTGAAGTTATTTTAATTGTTTGCTGATCTAAAACTGATATATCCACTTTTAAAATAATCATAAATCTAAAATTGGTATTACTTTTGCACTAACTTAAATTACATCAAAAGACTTTTTGGAAATTTTTTAAATGTAGTTAAAAACTTTCATTTTTGATAATATTTTTTTAAGTTATGACTTGTGATTTTTTTATCTATATTTATATAGATAAGGAAAATTTGTTTCATTTTGTCTTGCCTTTTTTATTTATTTAAGTATATTTTTAATGCAACTTTACGACGGAGCTAATCGCAAAATGAAATTATTAGTTATTGAGTCGCCTAACAAAATTAAGACACTACAGAAATATTTACCAGCAGATTTTGAAATCGTAGCGACGATTGGTCATATTCGGGATTTGTCTAATTTTGGGATGGGCTTTGACCGCGAAACCTTTGAACCAAAATGGGTTGTTCCCAAACCCTGGAGAAAAAATGAGACTCCAAAAAGGGAAATTATTACAGATATTCAAAAACGGGCTAAAGCTGCAGATGAAATCTATTTAGCAAGTGACCCGGACCGTGAAGGTGAAGCTATTTCGTGGCATGTTTACGAAATCATTGATAAAGCAGATCAAAACAAATGTAAGAGAATTGTATTTAACGAAATTACTAAAGATGCTATTCTAGAAGCTTTAAAGCATCCCCGAGAAATTGATAACGAATGAGTACGTTCTCAATTTGCAAGAAGAATCTTAGATCGGATGATTGGTTTTCGATTGTCTAAACTTGTTCAGTCAACCTTACGGGCTGAATCAGCAGGACGTGTTCAATCTGTGGCACTTAAATTTTTAGAAGATCGTGAAAAAGAAATTGAGGCGTTTGTTCCCAGTAAGTGGTGAACCCTTGATGTAGTTTTAAAAAATGAAACTCCTTTAATTTTACGTAAGGTGGCCCCAAGTTTAGATAAAAAACTTAAATACTCTGAACCTAAGGAAGTTTCTGGAATTGATTTTTTAGATGAAAAAGATGCAAACCTTGTTAAAAACTCATTAGGCAAGGATTATCAAATTTATGCGATTGACGATCCAAAGTTTTCTAATCGTTCACCAAAAGAACCTTATAAAACATCCACATTACAACAAGATGCAATTAATAAGTTGGGATGAAATAGTAAAAGAATTACAATGGTGGCTCAGCATTTGTATGAAGGGATTGACGTTGGTGGTGAACAATTAGCTCTTATTTCTTACCCCCGTACCGATAGCACCAGAATCGCTGATAATTTTCAAAAAAGTACCGCCTCATTTATTTTGCACAATTTTGGTCAAGAATATTTGTCACCCCAAGTTGCAAAGGCTAAAAAAGGTGCAGCAAGTGATGTTGCAATTCAAGATGCCCATGAAGCAATTCGCCCAATTGATGTTTCAATTACTCCAGTTTCAATTAAAGACAAAGTTAAAAAAGAATACTATGCTTTATATAAATTAATTTGAGTTCGGACCGTGGCCGCATTTATGACGCCTGCAAAATATAAACGGGTTGATGTTCGGTTCGTTAATAACGAAAACAAATTTTATGCATCAAGTCGCGAAATTGTATTTGATGGCTACCGAAAAATTTACACTCATTATGAAGACCAAGACAAAGTTCATGAATTACCATTAAACGATTTAAAGATTGGCAACATCTATAATGCTAAAAGTGTTGATGTAACCGAACATATTAGTGCTCCTCCACCACGTTATACACAAGCGTCATTGATTGCTAGTTTAGAAAAAGCGGGAATTGGACGACCATCAACGTATAACATGATGGCAAATATCACTTTAGATCGCGGTTATGCTAATCTTGAATCACGAGCTTTTGTTCCAACTTCGTTAGGTCGAAAAGTAATTACTGAGTTAGAAAATAATTTCCCAACAATCATTAACAAAGAATTTACCAAGAATATGGAAGATGAACTCGATAAGATTGCTGATGGAAAAGAAGAATATAAAAAATACTTGCAGGCGTTTTGGCCGCAATTCGAAAAGGAAGTAAATATGGCTTTTGAAAATATTAAAAAAGAACCGGCTGAAGTTGAATATGTTGGTCGTGACTGTGATAATTGTGGTAAACCTTTAATTTATCGTTTTAACCCAAGATTCCGCAGCAAATTTATTGGTTGTTCAGGTTTTCCAGAATGTAAACATATCGAACCTTTAAATAAACCTAAGCTGCTTGATCGCGAATGTCCTAAATGCCACAAACAATTAGTTGAACGAAAATCACGTAAGGGCCAGCCCTTTGTCGGCTGTACTGGTTACCCTAATTGTGACTTTATTGAGTCTTCGCGCCCTAAAAAAGAAGCCAGCAAGACTAAAACTAAAGAAATCGGTGCTGATAAACAAAAATCAACAAAAACGAAAAAGACAGCTAAAGATAAATCTGAACCTAAATCAGACACACCTAAACCAAATTAATGGTTTTGTTAAAGCGTTTTATTTTGTTCAAAAGCATATCTTGCACAAATTTTAATGTCTTTTGTTAAAATTCACCATACTTAAAATTACCAAATACATCTAAGGGATAAATAATATGAAGAAATTTGAGTCAAGCATTGAATTTAATGAATTTATCAAAAACAATGATCGGGTTTTAGTCGACTTTTATGCCGACTGATGTGGTCCTTGTAAAATGATGGCACCTTTTTTTGAACAAGCTGCCGAAGAAATTAAAGAAGTTGGCTTTGCTAAATTAAACGTTGATGAAGTTCGTGAAATAGCTGAAGAATACGAAATTTTTGCAATTCCAACTACCATTGCCTTCGTTGGTGGTAAAGTGGCTGCTAAAAAAACCGGATTTATGCCAAAAGAGGAAATTGTTAGAATTGCTAACGCGCTTAAACCAGTTTAGTCTTTAATTAAAATAAGAACAAACGGCGCCAAGCCGTTTTTTTTATTTTGAAATCAATTTGTTGCTATTTTCCTTGCTTTTATATAATTACTAATACATTTTATGAATTCTACTAACATCCCAAACAAGAAATTTCTAGGAATTGACCTAGATGGAACGCTATTAACGCCACGAAAGAAAATTGCTTTACAATCAATTCAAGCGATTGCCCGATTTAAAGCCGCTTATCCAGAGACGGTAATTGCAATTGTGACCGGAAGAGCTTATAACTCTGCTAAACGATACTTGGATTATGTCAATAGTGAGCTAAAAAGCCCGGTAATTTCTTATCTGGCTTGTTTTAATGGGGCAGCAGTCTATAGAATTAATTCCAATGGAGTTAGTGAACAAATTCATAAAAATTTAGTCCCTGATTTAATAGCTGAAAAAATCTGATATTCGTGTTTACAAAATAAAGTTTTCTTTTGGGGTTATCCTCAGGAAATGTACAAAGGTGCTCCGTGCTTGGTGGGTAGACACCCAGTTGGTAAGATGTTACAAATGCTACGTTGAAAAGAAATGCATTATTTGCAGCATTATGTGCACAGCAATTATTTCAAAATTAATGTTATGATGTTTTATCCAAAAAGAATTGAAACTTTTTTGAAAAACTTTGCAAGTATCCATACTGATCAAATCGAAGTGGCACGTGCTAGCCCCAAGCTAGTTGAAATTACTGTTAAAGGAACAAACAAAGGAACTGCAGTTGAAAAGATTTGCGAACTAGAAAATATTCCTTATGATCATCGTTTTGCAATTGGTGATTCAGGAAATGACATTGCGATGTTTTTACAAGTTAAATATAAAGCAGCAATTTATGACGCACCAAAGGAATTAATTAAGTTAGCAACTTATGTTGGAACAAATCATAAAAAAGGTCGCTTCAGTTGTGTTTTTGACAATTATTTCTTAAAACTAAAAGGAATCTAAGTTATGCTAACAGTTGAAAAATTACTTCAAAAATTTGAATTATCTTTAGCTATTATTGATGGTCAAAAAAATATTAAAAATGCCATTCTTAAACCAGGGATTAATCGTGTTGGTTTTGAACTTTTGGGATTTTTCGTAGATAAGCAAATTAAAAACGTAATCGTATTTGGAAATCGCGAATATACCTATTTGCTTTCTTTAAAAGCGGATGATTGTCATGCCCGGCTTGCTAATATTCTTAAAGCTAATCCGCCCGCAATTATTTTGACCCAATCTTTTAAAAAGACTGACTTTTTAAAAAAAGTAAATGAAAAATATCAAGTACCAATTATTTCAAGTGATATGTTTTCAAACGATATTGCTTCATCTGTTGGAACATATATCTCAGAACGTTTAGCTTCTTATGAAACAATTCATGGAGTTTTAATTGAAGTTTTTGGGGCTGGTGTCTTGATAATTGGCGAATCTGGTATTGGTAAATCTGAAATTGCCATGGAAATGATTAAGAAAAACCACTTATTTATTGCTGATGATGCAGTTGATGTTGCTAGAATTGGCGGTAGTGTATTAGGCAAAGCCAATATCATTGCCAAAAATTTTATTGAGGTCCGTGGTCTTGGAATTTTAAATATTGCCAAAATGTTTGGAATTGAAAAAATTAAAGATGCAGCTCACATTGCTGTTGTTGTGGAGATTGTGAATATCAATAACAAGCAATACGATTTTGAACGCCTTGGTGCAAAAATGCAATTTAAAAATATTAAAGGGATTCGTTTACCGTATTACTTGTTACCAATTTCTCCAGGACGCAAGGCTAGTGATTTAATTGAAAGTGTCGTTATTGACTTAAAATTAAAGCGTGAAGGATATAATTCGGCATTAGATTTCATTGAAACTAAAAATCGTGGTATTGATGAAGATGAAGCAATTACACATTTTCCTGCAAAATTAGAAAAAACAGACATTCGTTCCAGTTTGTTAACTGCTAGTACTAAACCGCTTCCAAATAAACGTAAAACTATGAATAAAGTAGTTAAGGGTAAAAAATAAATGTTTCCAATAAATTTTGGATTTACAGATGGCCAACTTCAAAACCTAGATGGTATTGAATCGTCAGGTGGTATTGAATCGTTTGGAACAGCGTTTGAAATCGGTGGATTTCCAATTCGTTGGTATGGGGTTTTTTACGCCCTTGGAATTTTGATGGCCATTATTTTCATCATTATCAAGTTACGAACTTTTTATAAAATTGATGATACTCCCTTTTACATTTTCATTTTTATTGCTATCCCAGTCATTATTTTTGGTGCTCGAGCATGATCATTTATCATTGGTGATGCTAAAACAGGCCAAACCCAATTTTTTGATTTTAGGGGTGGTGGTTTAGCTATTCAGGGCGGGATAATCTTTACAACAATAGCCGGAATTATTTGATTTAGTTATATTTTAAGAAAGCCAAAATACTTTGTTCATACAAGTGATGAGATTATGAAAAACGGTGTGCTATTATCAGAAGTTAATAGCCGAAAAGTTAGCATGTGAGTTTTAGCTGATACCATTCTGCCAGCAGTTTTAGTTGGTCAAGCATTGGGGCGTTGGGGAAATTTCTTTAATCATGAAGTGTATGGACAAGCCGTTCAAACAGCAGCGCCAACAGGAGACACAACCGCACTTGCAGATCCTAATGGCCCTGCATTTACACAATGAGGTTGATTAAAAAACTTTATGCCTGCTGTCTGAGAACATATGTGAATTCGTGGTTCAGATGGGGTTATCGCCTTCCGGGTTCCAATTTTTTTAATTGAGTCATTTATGAATGTTATTGGTTTTTTAGTTATGTATTATGGGCTTGAATACATTCGAGGTTATCGTGCGGGAACTAACGCTAGTTTATATTTTATCTGAACTGGCATAGTTCGTTTAGTTATTGAAATATTTAGGGACCGAAATTTTAAATTCGAAACTTCAATTGTTACTTCGTCTGTTTTCTTGGCACTAGGAGTGGTTGTTTTAATTCTTGTTTACACAACCTTCTGGCGTTTTAGAAAATATCGCGTTTATTATTTTTTATGAATTAATACTCTCGGATGATTTAGGGGAATTTATGGTTATTTCAAACAAAAAGAAATTCCCAATCACTTAAGAAAATCGGTGATTGAAGTTGCTAGAGAATGAAAAAAAGAAAGATCATACTACATAAGAGATTTTTATACGATGTATTATTACAACGATAATATTCCACAAGAGCCGCATGTTGTGGATACTTCACCTACTGTTCCTGCAAATAGTAATTCAGCATCCATTGGATTAGTTTCTGTAGGTCAACTTGGATCATTTAATAAAAATAATTCATCAGATACTCAGGTTGATAAACATGGAAAATAAAGAATTCAAATCAGCTGCTGAAGGAAGTGAATTAGCTGCTTCAGATAATACAATTAATATCAATCAAGTTACTGAAAATCATTCTAAAGATGAAAACAGCGTTAAAAAACATTCATCAAAATTTAAGACGTCAATGAGTCCAATATTAGATTTTTATAATAAGTTTCCATTTTTAGTTGCAATGTTAATTTTTTGAGTTGTAATTATTGTAGTGATAGGTTTATTGATCACTCATGGATTGGGTTTGGTATAAACTAAAGTTTTAAAATTTTTATTTTAAAAAATTACTTTAAATTATTTCTTTTAAATATTCCGTCATGCTTTTTTAAAATAGCTGAATGTTCTTTTAAGGTGACTGAATGTTCTTTTAAAATAGCTGAATGTTCTTTTAGAATATTTGTATGTTCATTTAAGATAGTTTCGTGTTCATCGAGTCGTTTTTTAATTTTTAAGATTTCATTTTTGGTTTCACTTAGATCTTGTTTTATAAGCAGTCTTTCTTTTTTTGGCTTCTTCAAAACCGGCATCTACTTTTTGGGTTAATTGAACCATCATACGCATTAATTGTTCTAATGTAATCACGGGATCCTCAATAATTTCTTTGGCTTTAAGTGATTCAATTATAATTTTCAAATGTTTATTTTCATCAAAAGCGTGTGTATATTCAAAATTTTCATGCAAACAAGCATCGGATTTAACTTGTGAAATTAATTTTGAATAGGTTTGAATTATAGTTTTTTCTTTCACTTTTATTCTCCTATTAAATATAATGTCGAAAAGGCCTAATATTTAAGAAAAATATTTTAATTTTTTTTACTTTTTCGCTTTGTTTTCAGATGGTGTTAGGATTTGCATTATGAATCTACAAAAATTTTAGAAATGTATAAATAGAACCTAAATTTTTAAAATTGATGAGCAAATTACCTTTCTTATCATTGGATTTAATGTAACATCCAATTGTCACAATATCTTATGAGGTCAATTAATATGAGTAAAGCTTATGAAGTTTCTGCAATCGCTAAGGCAGGACGTGAAGGATTAGTAGAAACAACTGAAGGTTCATTGAGCCTATATTTAGCATCGCCAATGGCAATTGGTAAAAAAACAGAAAAGAATAACCCCGAACAATTATTCTCTGCAGCATATGCGTCTTGTTTTTCACAAGCAATGGCAATCGTTTCAAAAAATGCAGGTTTCGAATTAAAAGAAACACCAATTAAATCAACAGTAGAATTACACGCAGACAAGGAAACTGGATTTAATATTTATGCCGGAATTGAAGCAACATTACCAACAGATATTCCCCATGCTAAAGCCGTGGAAATAGTTAAAGCGTCTCACGCTATGTGCCCGTTTTCAAAGCTTATCAAAGCTGATCACTTTTTATTTTTAAAAGTGAATGGTGTGAAAATCGGATAATTTTATTTTTTAATAAAATTCTAAATCGTTTCCGTGGGAAACGTTTTTTTTATTTATAGCAGTTTTATAGCAAAACTACTAATGGTGTTGGATTTTTAATATATGATTAGTTAAATTCAAACCATTCATTACTAGGAGAAATTTTATGAATTCAATTTACACAGTCTCGGCTCAGTCATTAGTCGGTGAAGAAGATGTTGTAGAAACTTTTGAAGGAAAGTTCGCAAAACCAAAAGAAACCGAAAAAGGCCAAAAATTGCAAAATCAAAACCCTGAGCAATTATTAGCAGCAGCTCACGCT
This sequence comes from Mycoplasma testudinis ATCC 43263, assembly GCF_000687795.1. Taxonomy (GTDB): domain Bacteria; phylum Bacillota_I; class Bacilli_A; order Mycoplasmatales; family Mycoplasmoidaceae; genus Mycoplasmoides; species Mycoplasmoides testudinis. The sequence goes on along the minus strand of NZ_JHXT01000012.1, from coordinate 17,100 downwards.
TATTGTTTTTCGTTAACAATGGCTTATAATGCAAAAACCAAGGGATTAGATTTATCGCATTGTCCTATCAAGACTACTGTTGACTTAGCAATGGATCCAGGCAAAGGATATAAACTAATGTCGGGCGTAGAAATTACTGTTCCTGAGGGTACTGATTTAGCTTTAGTTGGTGAACTAATGAAAAAAACTCACAATACTTGCCCGGTATCTAAATTAGTTGGTGATTCAAATCTAACATATTTGCGTGTTAATGGGAAAGACGTTCACTAAAAGCTTGTTAAATAATGCTTGATTCGTCGAGAATATTAAATTTTTATAACAACTGAACAACGTTTTTTTAAACATCCTAAAAAATAAAAGTCTATAATGTTTAAGCGTTATAAACTTTAATACTAAAAAATCATTACATTTAATGTAGGAATCAAAAGGTTTATTTAGACTAACTTTCGCTTTTGAAAGTTAGTTTTAAGTGAACTTTTTTATTTGAGTTTATATAGGAAGGTAAAGCATGATTAAAAAGTTTGAAAAAAATAAAAAGACATTTAATTGAAGCGCAATTGGATTGCTAGGATTCGGAGTTCCAACTATTGTGCTATCGTTGATGAGTTTATGATCGTTTTTTGTAAGTCGACAAGGTTTTCCAGAGGCGACTCAGACAGGACTTGCTACAAATTTATTTTCAGCAGCATTAGGATTTGCTTTTGGTTGTTTATTGCAAATGTTTGCAGGAATTATGTCTTTTATTAAAAAGCAATGATTTACAGGAACGGTATTTTTTGCTTTTGCAGCCTTTTGACTAGGATTTACCATGTTACAAATTGTTCCTGCAATTTCCGCTGGTGCGACCGGAAATCCTGAATTTGCTTTGCCAAACATTTTGTATAGTTTGATTTGAATGTTAATCACTATTTTCTTTACGATTCACGCAATTCGTGAAGGTAATTATTATTTGGCTGCCGTAGTTGGTTTTTTGGCATTATTTTTTGGATGAGATGTTATTGTTTCTTTAGCTACTCTTCCATTAAATCTACATGGATTTGAATGATTAAATAACTACATTAGTTGGTATCACAGCGAGGCTGGATATGCAGGTAGCATTGTTTTAAATCTAATAAGATATTTAGCGTTATTCATTGCTGCTTGTTTGGCTTTTTTTGATGCTGGTAAAATCATTATTCACCTGCATGATCAAAGCGATGAAGCAATTGATAAATTACAAGCAAAAGAAGCAGCCATCAAAGCAATGTATGCTAATAAAACATTTTCTGAAAAAACTGTAGTTTTTGGTAACCGAATGAAAGAAAAAGTTGTTACCAAATTTACAAGAAAGCAAAACACTAAAAAATAATTTAATTCTTTTGTTTTCTGGTTGTTTAATAATTAAAAATCCCTTTGTCTTGATTGATTATCAGGTATAATGGGATTTTATTTGCAATTAGAAATATCAATATTTTTAGGTATTTGAAGGAGATCAATTTTTTATATTTTTAGAACTTTTTGTAAGCAATATAAAAAGAATTTTTTAGAACAAAGATCAATTAGTTTTTTAAAAAATATTCATGTTTTTTATATGAACTTTAATTCTAACAAATTGTCTTTAATTTTCTTTTTTTATCGATTTCATCCTTCTTTATAATTGCTAGCCGATTTCAGCATCTACTATTTTTTAACTCATAATCCACAATAGGGTTATGTTATACTAGTGGAGATAAATTAATTAGATGAAAAATTTAAAGAATTTTATTGAGGTAAAGTAATGAAAAAAAGAAGAAATCAACTCATTTTCTGATCGACATTAGGAAGTGTTATCCCAATTATAGGTGGTATTGCTGCATCATGTGCTAATCAGCAAAATCAGCATAAAGATAAAGACACTGATAAAATTCCAATAAAGCAGACGACTCAAAATTTTCCTGAAGTTGTTACCGCTGAAAATTCAAATTTAACAACCAGTGACTTTGCAAATAGTATTAACCATTTATCGATTAATAATACTCAGGAAGCTTTTTTGAATTTAATAAAAGCATCTGATCGAGATTTGATTAGTAAAAATTTAAATAATAAGGCTTATATTAGTTCAGTTAAAACTATTGCAAATAAAAATGCTATCAAAGATAAAGTAAGTGTTCAATTAACCATCAAAAATGGTAACGACAGTTTAACACGAGTTGTCAAAGTATCGGGATTAAAAACTAGTGTTATCACTCAAATGAAAGATATTTATCCTTCCCCCCAAAATGTAAAGCTTTTGGGAGGAAGTTTTCAATTTTTAGATAAAACAGAAGTAATTTATGATTCGGGAATTGATATTTATACAAAAGATAAATTACAAACTGTTTTAGATAAAAATAATATCGATACGCTTCCCAACGTCGTTTTAACTAGTGCTGCCCAAAAATATACACCCGATTCTAAAAATACGCATATTTATGTAGGGATTGCTGGTTCATCAGGATTTGTTGATAATTATGTTAAATCTCAGTCGAAATTGATTAATTTAGATTTATTTACAAAAGATACCAATTACGATGCATATCAACTTTATGTCAAAGATCATGATATTTTTATTTTGGGAAAAACTCAGGATGCTGCATTTTATGGGGTTGTTACTTTAGAACATTTATTAGATAGCACACAAGAAACCAATATTCTTAATGTAGCTATTGAAGATTATGCGAATGTTCAATACCGTGGTTTTATTGAAGGTTATTACGGAAATCCTTGAAGTTTTGCCGACCGTGAAGAATTAATGAAATTTGGTGGAACAGTAAAAAGTAACATGTATATTTATGGTCCAAAAAATGACCCTTATCATAATTCTAAATGACGAGAATTATATCCACCAGCAGAGTTAGAGAAAATCAAACACGCAGCCCAGGTAGGCAACGAATCTAAAACACGTTTCGTATGAACCGTTCATGCTTTTATGAACCAACGTTTTCGCTTTGATAATAATTATGAAAACGATCTTAATGTGATGGAAGCAAAGTTTAGCCAAGTAATAACAGCTGGAGTTCGTCAGATTGGATTATTAGCTGATGATGCGAGCGGAGCCTCAAATGCAAATATGATTAGGCTATTAACTGATTTAACAAATTTTCTAATCGAAAAGCAAAAGGCAATTCCGGATTTAAAAACTGATTTATTTTATGTTCCTGCTGCATATTATGGTAGCAATCCAGGAACTGATTTAAAAGCTTTACCAAAAAGCGTTCAAATAGTTCAAACTGGTGGAAAGATTTGGGGAGAAGTTACATCTGATTTTGGCCAACAATTTAAAAATGCAATGGGGCGTCCTCCATTTTATTGAGTTAACTGGCCAGTTACGGACAATTCAAAAAACCATTTAATTATGGGGGGGCAAGACATTTTCTTACATCCAGGAGTCGACCCAAGTACAGTGGCTGGGATTGTGCTTAATCCAATGCAACAGTCTGAACCTTCTAAAGTAGCAATCTTTTTAGGTTCAGATTATGCTTGAAACATTTGAAAAGATAAGCAAACAAGTGATAAAGCGTGAGAAAATGCTTTTAGTTATGTTGATCATTTGAATTCTCAGTCTACTGCAGCATCAGATGCTTTACGTGAGTTAAGCAAACACATGCAAAATCAAAATATGGACTGACGGGTTAGGTCAATTCCCGAATCAGTTGAGTTAGCAAAAATTTTAGACCCTTTTGTTAACAATGGATTGAACAATTACAAGGATGAAAATAAACAAAAAATTATTCTTGATTTAATAACCGAATTTGAAAAAATTAATAATGCAGCTATCACTTATAAGACACAAGGTTATGAAAGATTGCGAAATCAAATTATTTATTGGTTGAACGCAGCGCAAAATATAAGTGACGCAAATATTAATTTTTTAAACGCTTTTATTGCTCTTAAAAATAATGATCTAGCAAAAGCTTGAACTGATTATTCTAATGGTGTTAATTTATATAACAAATCACGTTCATATGGTTTTGACTATGTTGGCGGAACCCAATATGCTGAATTTGGTGTGCAACATATTGTTCCAGCTGCCAAAAAATTAATGTCTAGACTAGCAAGCGAATTACAAACACTAATTAGACCAAACCCTACGGAAGCCAAACCTGTTAATACAGACACCGTTTTAAAAGGATCAATTTTTAAAACTTCAGGATACAATGTTGCCTCAAGATTTGGAAGTTCTGAAAACAACTTGACCGATGGTAATGACAGCACAAATGTTTGGTATGAAACCCCTGGAGATCAAACTAAAGCTGGAGATTTCATTGGATTTAATTATGGCAAACCATATTATATTGGAAGAGTGCATATTGTTGTTGGTGGAACCGACAATGCAGATAAATGACACCAATATGATTTGCAGTATTCGCTTGATAATCAAACATGAAAAACTTATGCAACCTATTCTGACAATAATCCTAATGGAAATTCAACATATACTATTGAAACGGATTTTTCAACCCAAGGAATTCAAGCCCAATACATTCGTTTAGTTAATAAAACTAACGTTCCTAAATGAGCGAGATTTAGTGAATTTAAAGTAAGCGAAAGAACTAGTCAGTTTACTTTTACAAACAATTCTACTTATGCTAATATTCAAAATCAGTTAACCGATGGAGCATATGCTCTTTTACCTACTAATAATATAACTTTGGATAAGGATCAATATATTGGAATTAAATTAAATCGTTTACAAATGATTAAAGGACTTGAAATTCAAACGTCTAACAACTTAGCTAATTTATCAATTGAATCGTCTATTGATGGCTTAAATTGAACTTCAGTTGCATCACAAACTCCAGATAAATCGTACGATGCTAGGTATGTTCGACTCATTAATAAAACAGACTCCGTTGTAAAATTTGATCTAAACCAATTTAAAGTTAATTTAGATATTCTTAAAGGAATTACATTTAAAGATACTAACATGAACAACGTAAGCCAAGGTGAAGATGCTCGCACCATTCATACAACCGGCAACTGGTTTGATCAAAACCGTGGATCTCGTGCTAAATTTGCTGATACACAAAAGAAGGGTCAATATGTAGAGTACGACTTGGGACAAACAAGAATGATTAAAAAATTGACGCTTGTTAATTCCGAAGGAAGTCTTGATTACTTAAGAAATGGAACTGTTGATATTTCACCCGATGGTAAGACTTGAACCCCAATAATTAAGGTTGGTGATAATAAACCAGGAGCGCCACAAGTTGATGATCTAAATGGTGCTGCAGGATACACACGTGACCCAGCTGGTGGTTATGTTATTGCGTCTGGAGAATTAATTGATAAAGTGGCTGCACGCTATATTCGGGTTAACGTTACTCAAGACTATCCGTACCGTTGACTTGAAATTAATGAAATTGAAATTAACGACAACGAATACGTATCAACTTCAAATGACCCAACGTTTAGTTCTAATGTAGTTGAAATAAAAGACCACGGTCCACAAAATTTGACTGATAATAATTTTTTAAGTTACTATCAACCAAATATGAAAGATGCTCAAAACGGAGAATTAACATATACATTATCTGATAATTTGAAATTAAAATATTTAACCTTTTTACAAGGTGGGAACAAGATGTCTAATGCCACAGTTGAAGTCCGTACTAATCCTGTAACTGCTTCGACCCCAACGTGAGTTGCTTTAGGTAAATTAGATAATAGTTTGAATAAATTTACTAATTTGCCAGATACCAATATCTATCAAATTAGAATCTCATGAGGTAGTGTTACACCGGTACTTTACGAAATGTTACTTGGACATTAAAATTATTAGAAAGAACTATTCTTCTATATGGATATAGACTAGATTGTTTGTATGGTTATCTTATTATTTGATAGTTAAAACATTATCAATTATAGTTAAAGCGGAGTCATATGCTATGACTTCGTTTTTATTTTTTAATGGATAAATTTTTTCAATTTAGTTCTGCAAATATATAATTTATAAACTTTATTAATCATCAGGCTTTTTCAATGAAATATCTGTTTTTTGACACTGAATCGTCGAATTGTTTTAAAGGGTTGTGTAAACTCTGTGAATTTGGATATCAATTATACGATGAATCTTTCAAACTTATTGAAAGTGACGATCTAGTAATCTCACCAGGACAAACTCAAGACAATCGCTTTGATGAAAATATTGAACTACACGATCATAAATTTCAATACGCCCATCCTAGAGATTATTACTTTAAACAACCTGAGTTTCCTAAATTCTATGAGCGAATCAAAGCATTAGCAAGTGGTGAAGATACAATCTGTTTTGCTTACGGTTTTCATAACGACTTAATCGCCATGGAATGGGCTTGTAAAAGATATCGTTTACCTTATTTAAATTTTAAATGTTTTGATGTTCAAAAAATTTATCAAACGTATACCAGAAGTAAAAACACCGAAAGATTAATTGATGTCTTTACCAAATTAATTGGCTATAAAAAAACACATAATTTAGTTTTTCACATGCCGGAAGATGATGCAAAAATGACAGCTATGATATTTCAAGAAGTTTGTATACTTAAAAATAAATCAATTCAAGAAGTGCTTTTGGATTCAAAAGAATTTGTTGTGTTTTCAAAGCCTTATTATTTGAATTGATTTAAAATTCACAAGGAACGTCAAAATCGGTCAAAGTGTTCACGCCTATACACTCAAGCATGTGCACATGATAAAGCTTTGTTAAATTTACCAGTTTGACAAGGGAAACGTTACAAAGTAGAAAAATCCATCGATTACGAATACCAAGTTTTGAATAACTTATTAGTCAAGATTAGAAAAATCGGCGGAATCGTTGTATCTAGTTTAGAAAATGCAGATTATTGTGTTGTTTCTGAAAAAGATTCTAAAACAAAATTAAAAGATATTTTGAAACAATTTCAACACATCAGATTTATAAGTAAAAAAGATCTTATTTAAAAATAAAAATATTGATCATTTTTTAAAAATGATAGCATCATTTTATTTATTATTGTTTTAGAGATCTTCTGTATTTATATCGACCAAATAGGGAAGACGTATCTGTCCTTATCTATTGCATACAAAGAAGGCGATGTGCAAATAATTCCAGATTTATCAATTGCATAATCTCTAGCTTTGAAATATTCAAAAGCAGCAATATCTTTTTTTCTAAATGTTATTCCAGATTTTATTTCTATTAAATTTATTTTCCCATCTGTTAACATTACTAAATCTATTTCATTTTTATACCGATCGCGATAATAAAAAAATTTAGCAGATTGATCAATTGAATTTTCATAGGTTTTCATTATTTCATTAATTACAAAAGTTTCTATTAGTCGTCCGCTTAACTGACTTTTTTCAAGACTCTTAGGATCGTATAAACCGCATAAATAACAAGCTAATCCTGTATCGCTAACATAGACTTTATTTCTTTTTGTTAGTGTTCTAATAGAATTTTGTTCTGCCCATGGACACAGTATTTTTATAAGCCCTGATGTTTGCAATATTCCTAACCAGTTCACTATTGTTTTTAAATCGACGCCTAACTCTCTAGCAAAGTTAGTTCCAATAAATTCTCCACCTGTATTTTTTGCAATGTTTTCAAGAAAATTTAAAAAGAGCGATGAGTTTTTCTTCAGTGGCAATATTTCTATAACATCTTTGCTAATGTATGTATTGACATAAGAGTCATAGAAATTTTTCCATTCAAGCTTTTTGTTAACATGCATTTCTGGAAAAGATCCTTTAAAAATCACATTTATAAGATCTTTTTTAGTAAATGAAGTGAGAGCTCTTTTTGTGATTGTCTTTGGATCTATTTTAAAAGGGATTTCTTCGCGTTTGATAATTTCGTTAAAAGATAATCCTGAAACATTAATAATTGACACCCTGCCTGCAAGTGATTCACTTACGTTTTTCATTAAATTAAATTGATGTGAGCCTGTTAAAACAAACATTCCATTGGAGTTTTGCTGATTGAATCTTTTGTTATTGACAATAGGTGCAAGATACTCAAAAAGAATCGGAGCTTTTTGAATCTCGTCTATTATCAAAGGGGCTTGATAAGTATCCAAAAACAATTCAGGATCATTAATCGCAAGTTCCAAATTTTTTTGGACATCTAAAGAAATGTAATTAAATTTTTTTTCTTTATGTAATAAAGAACACAGAAAACTTTTTCCCACTTGTCTAGGTCCAGTGATTAAAGTTACAGGGAAAGAATCGACTGAATTTAAAATACGATTAAAAATTTCTCTTTTTATTATCATAAAAGTTCCTTATTATGAACTTATTATAGCGAAAAAAAAGAATAAATTATTAATTGTATTCCAGTTTTGTCGAAATTCTATTCTTGTTTTGTCGGATTTCTACTCCGGTTTTGTCGAAATTCTATTCTTGTTTTGTCGGATTTCTACTCCGGTTTTGTCGAATTTCTATTCCGATTTTTTCCGATTTTTTATAATCTGATTTGTTAAATATAGACGAGTATTTATAAAACAAAAATTGCTAGAAATGCATTAATTATTCATTTGTATTTTCTGTTTTATCTTCGCGATCGCTGCGTCCAATTTTGATTCAGTCTGGATTTACATGATATGGGTTTAAGGGATTAATTCGATCGTAATACAATTTTCCTTGCAAATGATCATATTCATGTTGCAAACACATAGCTAATAGTCCACCTTTTGCTTGGATTTCTATTTCTTTTTGTTGAAAATAATCATATCCTTTGATCCGTATTTTAACACTTCTGATGACATAACCGTCCCGATCTGTTGCGACACTTAAGCACCCTTCTCCAGGGCCTAAATATGCACGTTGTGGTGATTCGGCGACCATTTCAGGGTTGATTAGTAAGTAGCGGTATTCAACGCCACCATCGTCTAAGTGAATATAAAACATTTGTTTGTTTACCCCAAGTTGATTGGCAGCTATTCCAATTCCTGGTCGAATGTTGTATTTTGGGGCATTGCCATTATAACTTTCGTCTACATAAGCAATCATTTTATTAATTAGTTCCAAGTCTTTTTTCTTTAAAGGAAATGTGACTAAGGAACACTTTTGACGCATCTTATCTTTTTCGTCAAATGTTAGTCATTCTTGTGAAGGTTGATAATCCATAAGTTCTCGCTCTAATATCTTGTTATAATTATAAACAATAAGTAACCATTTTTAATATATAAGGACAAAAATGAAACAACATAAAGGTTTCCTAATTATCATTGCCGGACCCAGTGGAGTTGGAAAAGGAAGCATCGTTAAGTCTTTGTTACCAGACAAAAATCTAAAATTAAATTTTAGCATTTCAGCAACTACGAGAAAAAAACGCGATGGCGAAGTCGAAGGCGTTAATTATTTTTATAAAACTAAAGAAGAATTTGAACAAATGATTGCCAATAACGAGCTTTTGGAACATGCCACTTACGTTAATAATTACTATGGGACGCCAATGTTTTATGTTAATGAAGTCTTAAATAAAGGTGAAAACCTTTTGCTCGAAATTGAGTGTCAAGGGGTAGCTCAGGTAATTAAAAAAATCCCAGAAACTTTAACAATTTTCATTAAACCTCCTTCGATGGAAGAATTAAAAGACCGTTTAATTAAACGCGGTTCAGAGAACCTACATTTAATTGAAGATCGCATTAAACAAGCAGAGTTCGAAATGTCACAAATTCATTTGTTTAAGCATGTTGTTGTTAACGATGATTTACTTAAAGCCACTGAGGAAGTTCGACAAATTATTTTAAAGGCGATGCACCATGGAAACTAAGAAATTGAATATCTACGATTATGATGAATTGCAATTGCGCGAAAAACTTAGTGAAATTGGTATTAAACCTTTTGTTGCTAAACAAGTTTTCAATTGGTTATATCAACAATTGTGCGAAAGTTTTGACGAAATGAAAAACTTGTCTAAAGCGAACATTGAATTGCTAAAAAAACATTTTACTATGGAAGTTCCGCAGCAAGTCATTTACCAGCATGATAAGATTGATAATACTTATAAATTTCTATATGCATTAAGTGATAACAATAAAGTCGAAACGGTTGTGATGACATTTGACTATGGTCTATCAATTTGTGTTACTACTCAAGTAGGTTGTAATATGGGTTGTACTTTTTGCGCATCAGGCTTACTTAAACGTATTCGAAATTTAACTTCTGGTGAAATCGTTGGGCAGTTAGTTCAAGCCCAACGTTTCATTAAAAAAAGAGAAAACAAACGAATTTCGCATTTAGTTGTTATGGGAATCGGTGAGCCATTTGATAATTTCAAAAATTTAATGACTTGTTTAAATACTTTTAAAAATCAAAACGGTTTTGGTCTAGGACCACGAAACATGACGGTTTCCACATGCGGAATTATTAGTAAATTTAAAGATTTTGCCACTTTACAACCACAAGTGAATTTAGCAATATCTTTACACGCTCCAAATAATGAAGTAAGAACTAGCTTGATGCCTATTAATAAACCTGTTCCGATTGAAAAGTTGTTAGCTGCGGCAAAAGAATATCTTACTTTAACAAAACGGCGTTTAACTTTTGAATACATCATGATTAATGGAGTTAATGATTCAGTTGAACACGCTATTGAATTGGCCGATAAATTAAAAGACTTATTGTGCTATGTTAATTTAATTCCTTATAATCCTGTGGCTGAAAATGGGTATAATAGAAGTACTAACGAACGGATAAATGCTTTTTATCAAACCTTAAAAAAGCTGAAAATTCAATGTACAGTACGCTTAGAACGCGGAGCTAAGATTGATGCCGCATGTGGTCAGTTACGTGCAAAACACGAAGGAGTTAATTTGAATTATGGGAAATAAATTATTTGGTTCAGCATCGAATGTTGGGATCGTTCGAGAAGAAAACCAAGATGCCGTTTTTTGTGCGGTCAATCCTCATAATAATGTTGTTGCTATGGTTTGTGATGGTCTTGGCGGATATAAGGGCGGAGCGATTGCTTCAAGCATTGTCCGGGATTTATTTGCGAAATCTTTTGAAGCAACCGATTTCAATAAATTAGACGATAAACACGTAGAAAAATGATTTGCCCAAACTTTACGTCAATCCAAAATTGCAATTGGTAAATACGTTTCCCGTTTTAACGATCATTTTAAAGAAACTAATGGTGGGGCTTCTTTAGAGCAAATGGCATCAACAATCGTTTTAAGTTTAATTATAGGTAAAAAAATTCACACGTTTTGAGTTGGTGACTCGCGTGCTTATTTGTTGAATGATTCCAAAGAAACATGACAAATTACTTTGGATCATAATCTTTTCAATTATTTGACTTCAATTAAAGCTAGTTCACTTACTTTTCAAACTCACTCCAAAGAGTTATTAGCTTTGACTAATATTGTTTCTAAAGAATTTTCTGGAACACGTGACGATTTTGGAATTTCAGTTCATGAACCAAAAGCAAATGAACATTTTTTATTGTTGTGTTCAGATGGTTTTTACAACTTTGTTTCTCCTGAAGAGTTTTATGATCTGATAGCACCAAATGCAAAAGATTTAAATAAAGCTGCTGAAAAATTACTGAAAATTGGAATGGAACACCGAAGTAATGACAATTTGTCTGTCGTTCTTGTAAATTTACCAGGAATTATTCATGGCTAGAGCTGCTGATAGTAGCGATTTACTTTTACCCGGAGATTTAATTTTTGAAAAATACCGTGTCGATGGCCCTTTAACAAAAGGTGGTATGGACTCGCATATTTTTACTGGCGTTAATATCACTTTAAATCCTAATACTTCAACAGATACATCATTAGCAAACGTTGTAATTAAAATTGTTAAACGTTTGCCTCAAATGAAAGAAAACAATTGAATTAAGTTTCTTGAAGAAGTGGTTACTGCAACCCGTGTTCAGCATGCTAATTTAGTGCAAACATATGATGTGATTCAACCGAATTTAACAATCCGCCGCAACCACGAAATTTTAGAATTAAAAAATGTTGCTGTTATTGTTATGGAAAACATTAATGGTCCTTCGTTACGTTCCCTATTAAGTAACAAGGGTTATTTTAGTGTTGACGAAGCAATGTATTATTTTGAAAAAATTGTTTTGGCCGTTCGTCGGTTACATACTTATTCCCACATGATAATTCATCGCGATTTAAAACCAGAAAATATTTTATTGACACCTGATTTGCGCGAATTAAAAATTGTGGATTTTGGAATTTCATCATCGGTAATGCGGCGAGATTTAGAAATTGAAGCATTAACAGATGAACAATCATTATTTGGAACTGTTGATTATATGTCTCCAGATAATTTAGAAGAAATAATTGACCCCAAAACCAAAAAAAGACGCCGCATTACACCTACGCCCCAATTTGATTTTCACTCAATGGGTGTTATTTTATTTGAAATGTTAACTGGCGAAAAACCTTTTATTAAAGCTAAAGAAGATAAAGCAACCATTAAAAAAGCTAAATTTTACGATATGCCTAGCATGCGGGGAATTCGTTATGATATTCCAAATAGTATTGAAAATATAGTTTTTCGCTGTGTTGCTTCAAAACGAGAAGACTTACAATTTCGATACAATGATTGTGAACAAATTTTAAAAGATGTAGAGACATATAATTTGCCCGAACGGATAAATGAACCTCTTTTAAAACCGGTTTCGCAAAGAGTATTAGAACGACCCGATAGTTTCAATCCAAGTGTTACACGATTAGAAGAAAAGTTTTTTTACACAAAATGAATGTTCATTTTAATAACTGTTGGTTTAGTTATCTTAGCAGTAATTTTAATTGTTCTTTTAATATTCTTTTTTGGTTAGTATGCAAGCCGTTATTTTAAAATTAACTGCAAACCAAATTACCGTTTGGTTTCAAAATAAAAAACACCTCGTTTTTGCACCAAACAAATGAAAGCAACAACGTGCTTTAAAAGCTGGTGATTTAGTCGATGTTGATGTCGGTGTTAGTGGTTATCAAATTGTGAAATTATATCCTGCACACAATTGTTTAGAAAAGCCTAAAGTTAATAATATAGACAATTTGATATTAGTAGTTGCTGCAACCCAACCAGAGTTAAATTGGTTGCAAATTATGCGCACTTTAGCTTATTATGAAATGGCTTTAGAATTTTTACCTACTTTGGTTTTTACCAAATTAGATTTAACCAGAAATGATGTTATCTTGCAATCACGGATGATCGATTTGAAAAAAATTGGATATGAGGTTTTTGATAAAAACACACCTAGAGATCATCTCTTGTTGAAAAATAAGCTAGCAAACAAGGTTTCGTGCTTTGTCGGTCAAAGTGGCGTCGGAAAGTCATCTTTAATTAATAGTTTCGATTCCTCGATTGATTTGCGTTCAGCCACCATTTCTCTAAAACTAAATCGTGGAAAAAATACAACGACGCAAACCCAATTGATTCCTTTTTTGAATGGTTTTTTAGTTGACACTCCTGGATATAGCAAGTTTTTATATCCAGTTTCTGTTAAAGAATTAAGTCAATCTTTTCATGATTTTAGAAAATTAAAAGCCCAGTGTAAGTATTCAGACTGTTTGCATATGAATGAAGTTCAATGTGCTATCAAAGCACAAATTAATAAGCCGATGTTACCACAATGACGATACGATTGTTATGTGAAGATGCTCCAAGAGGTATAGTATGGAAGATAAAAAGATTTTTGTTTTTGATGTTGATGGCACATTATTAAACGATCAAAAAATGTTAATGCCAGGAACTGTAAAGGCTGTTCAGGCGTTATTGCAAAAAGGTCATCATATTTTATTATCTAGTGGACGGATTCCAGCAGCAACGCGTTATTATTACCGCCGGTTAAATTTGGTTGATTATATTATCGGTGGATGTGGGTCTGCCATTTATAACATTACGACTAAAAGATATATTAAAGCGCGACCCTTTTCCCAATCTTTAGTTGAAGAATTCATTGGTTATGCAAAAGAATTACACCGGGAAATTTTATTAACTAATGGAGAAGACATTTTAAGATTTTATTTTGGAAATGACCCTATTCAAGATATAGATGATCCTGCTTTTTTCCGCGGCCGCTCTGAATCTCATATTTACGATTCTTTTAGTAAATGAGAACATTTAAAAAATTCTTTTAAAGTTATTCAAATGTCAATTAAAGCCGAAAGTGAAGTTGTCGCAGAATGAGTAGAATATTTGCAAAATAAGCATGGTAATCAAGTAACTATTGCGTTAGGTTCAAAAGTCAATATTGACATTTCGCCACTAGGAGTTTCTAAATCTAGTGCTTTAGCAGTTATTTGTAAACAATTACAAATATCTACAGATAATTTATACGTCTTTGGAGACTCTGCCAATGACGTTAGCTCTTTTTTGTTATCAGGAACAGCTGTGGCAATGGGGAATGCACCCGAAAGTGTTCAAGCAATGGCTGACGTAGTAATTGGCGATAATAATCGCGAAAGTATTTATAATTATTTAAGACAAGAAGGTTTAATTTAAACCGAACAGTAAGAAGGTAAATGAAAAATGGCATTTTTAAAATTTGATGCTTCTCATGTAGAAGCAACTAAATTAACTGAATTAAAAAAGATTTATGAAAAAGATGTGGCTAAGTTCCATACAGATTTAATTAAAAAATCTGGACCTGGAAATGACTTTTTAGGATGGGTTGATTATCCAAATCAAGATCACACAGCTTTATTTGCAAAAATGAAAAAAATAACCAAATTATGACACTCTAAAAAATTGACAGATGTTGTAATCATCGGGATGGGTGGATCATACACTGGAGTTAAAGCAATTATTGAAATGGCTTTACCAGACCCAACTAAACGTAAAATGCAAGTTCACTTTATGCGTTCATTATCTAGTTCAAACCTAAAAGTTGTTTTAGATAACGTCAAGAACAAAAATTGGGGCATTATTGTTATTAGTAAATCCGGAACTACTTTAGAATCTGCGCTTGGGTTTAAATTAGCTAGAACAGCTTTGGCGACTCAATACAAAAAGGATTTTGGTTGAAGAATTGTGGCTATTACAGATCCTGAAAAAGGCGTCTTGCACGATTTGTGTGTTGCTCATAAATACACAATGTTGCCAATTGATAGCGATATTGGTGGACGTTTTTCTTCAATAACTCCAGTTGGATTATTGCCAGCAATGTTGTGTGGAATTAATGCCGAAAAGGTTCTTAAAGGTGCCAAAGATGCTTATGATGTTCTTATCAAGAATTCTTCTTTAGATAAAAATAGTGCAGCTTTATATGCTTGCTACCGCCACTTCTTATATAAAAAATCAAAACTTGCTATTGAAATTTTTATTAGTTACGAAAACAATTTAGAAGATACATTATTACAACACCGCCAATTGTTTGGCGAAAGTGAAGGAAAAGATGGTGATGCATTGTTTCCTACTTTTTCAGTGTTCACAACAGATTTACATTCGATGGGTCAATTGTATCAACAAGGAGTACGTAACTTTTTTGAAACAGTTTTAACTTTTAACAAACCAATTGCTAATCTTAAAATGACTAAATCAATTTTTAAAGATGACGATCATTTGGATTACTTGAATTCCAAAACTGTTCATGATATTAACCAAGCCGCATGTGAAGCAACAATAGCTGCCCATGAAGATGCTGGTGTTCCAATTCTAAAAATCGAACTTGAAGAAATGTCTGAATATGCATTTGGATATTTCTATTACTGATTGTGTTTTGCTACTGCTATTTCAGCTCGTTTACTAAAACACAACCCTTTCAATCAACCTGGCGTTGAAGCCTATAAACAAAACATGTTTAAATTACTTGGAAAAAAATAAATATTAATATGCAACTTAAAAAAATCGCGTTTTCAGTACTGCCATTACGAGACCAGTTTGATATCCAATATTTGAAAAAACTTCGCAGTATTGGTCTAGATACAATTCATTATGACGTGATGGATGAATTTACAGGAACTAAAGGATTTGATGTTGACTATTTACCTATTTTGCATCAATTAGGATTTAAAGTAAACATCCATTTAATGGTTTCCAAGATTGCAACAACGCTATTGAAATTTACCCGTTTTCCGGCTAATCGGATTTCGTTTCATGTTGAAGCTCTAGCCAATCCAGGCGATGTATTACGCTATATCGAATTTATTAAAAATCATAATTATCAAGTTGGCCTAGCTTTTAAAATGGAAACAGATTTAGAGCCTTATGCAAAAGTTATTGGTAGTTTGGATTATTTAACTTTTATGTCAGTTCATCCAGGTTTGGGTGGACAGCAATTCAATCCCAAGGTTTTTAAAAACATTCTCCAGTTTCATAAAATTGTTAAAAGATTACAACTTAGTAAACCCCCACTATTAGAATTTGATGGTGGAATTGGTGCAGCACAAATGCGTGAACTATGGAAATATGGTGATATCTTTGTTTCTGGATCTTATTTTCATAACTTAGATATGAGTCAAAAAGAACAATTGCTAAAACTCGTACAAAACGGAACGTTGTTAGATTTATATAAAGCAAATTAAAACTTAATAATCAAAACGAAATGGGTGCGTATGCATCCATTTTTATTTATAAAAAATAAAAATCAGCCCATAAATGAGCTGATTTCAAATTTGACAAAATTTGTTGCTATGTTTATTGCTTTTTGGAATTAGATAAAATTTTTATTTAAGACCTAATGAACGCTTAATTTCTTCAGCTTTTTGTTCAATGGATTTGTGATCTTTGACTTGTACAATTTTTTGGGTTTTGGCCTTAGACAGATTTTTAGTCATAATAAATTCCTTTGAAATAATTAGACAAAAGTTTTAATTTGTTATTTCTAAATGTCAATATAAATTTGTCTTTTTCGTCAATTAAATGGTTTTTCCCACTTTTTAACAAACGCTTGGGAAGTAATGATTTAAGTGTGTTAATGTCTAGATTTCTTTGAAACCATTGACATCGTGTTATTAAAAGTATACTAAAAAACGGAAACGCTTTCGCAATTTTCCGTTTTTATCATTATTTAAACGCGCAAATCTTTGACTCTTGGTCAAGATTGAACAATAAATTAAGTGTTTGTATTTATTCTGGTTGCAAATCTATATCAAATAGAATTTCGAGTTGCTGAATTATACTTTGCCAATTACGAACTTTCATTTGCCTATCGTCGCGTTCGTAATTCATGAT
>NZ_JHXT01000011.1 GCF_000687795.1 Mycoplasma testudinis ATCC 43263 | reverse complement strand
CTTTCAAAAACACGATTGTTAATAAAATAAAATCATTGATTGAATGAAAACAATATTTTATGATTCAAAAGAAGATGAAACATCAAACGGGAGGTCATTCGCTTATAAGAATATTACAACACGCTCAACTTTCGTCTGCCAAAAAATTAGACCAAAACTATCAAGTTGTGTATAATTTTTCAAATCAAAAAAGTAATATTATAGAAACAGAAACTATAACTTATAAAAGTGGATCAAAGGGATTGCTAAAAACAAAAATGTTAGAGGGATATTTCATCAATTATTCCTTAGATAATACAATTCACTAACTGTTCTTCTACCACCTATTTATTTTATGAAACCTGAAATCTAAATTAGTTTTCAAGTTAGCATTTTCTTTATTGAGAACAATATGGAAAGCCTTCGGTGCTTTGTTAATTTCATAATAAACATATAAATCAATGGTCCCAGTGTCATTATTAATACTTTTATCTTCGTTACCGACATAAAATTCGACATTTGATAAAGTTCCAACTGGTGTCTTAGAAAACAATTTAGCATTCGCATCCGCCCCTGCTTTAGATAAATCATCAGGACTCATCTGGTCGGACATAATGGCTTTTTGATTTAAACGAATCTCATCGCTTAGTGTCAATAATTTTCAAGCCACCATTGATGCATTTTGACCCATTTCATTATGTTCTGTTAAGTATTTGATACTGTTTAAATCAAATCGCAAATCTGAATTAACCATTAAAGGAGCGTGTGCTAAAATGTCAGCCTTAGCAGCATCTTGCTTCATTAAATCATTAATTGAAATAGGTTGCGGTGCTTTCGCTAAATCATTTGGTTCAGTGTTATCAATGTCACTATTGCGCCGGATGGCCGAAATGCGATAGTTGTATCAAAAATTATAACGTTGTTTATATTTTTGTTTATTGCGATCTGGATTTAATTGAAAGCCATTTTTTTCTAATTCAGTCTTCTGGCTAACTGCGAGATTAAAGGCGTTATTGCTGGGATTAAATTCTGGTGCGATACGATCAGGATTAGGAAGTTTAAAAGCACTGGAATCATAAGTTCCTTCAATTGAACCGTTTTGAGCAGTTCATGCATTCTGACCAGCAGTATAGACATAATCACTGTTTGCTGCAGGTAAATCACTTGCGGTTTTTGTATGTTCTTGGTTATCATAACTAAAAGCACCGTTTACAAGTTTATCAGTGGTTGGTTTTGATTCTGGTTCAGGTTTAGGATCAGGCTCAGGTTTTGGATCAGATCCTGGCGGTAACTCCGGTTCAGGATCAGGTTTTGGATCAGATCCGGGTGGTGGAATTATTGATGATGATTTATTGCGGTCATAACCAGTCACGTAAACACTGACTTTTTTTGTTTGCCCATTCGGAGTTATTAACTGATAAACAAACTCAATTGAATTGTTATGCGATATAACATTTGAGAAGGCGATGGATAAATTTTCATTATTTAAATTAGCTGGCGAAGGTAATTTAGTTGAATGATTTAAAACGCTATAAATATTCGCATAATCATAGTTTTTCATACCGGTTAAAAAATCTTTTTGATTTTGATAATTAGCATGATTAGCGTTGGTAATATTCGCCGTAACATCGGCGTGAAACTGTGCAAATGCGTTTTCTAAATCGCTTTGCTGTTTTTGGTTTGCGGCATTTCTCAGACCATAAACAATACTTGTAGGAATAATAATTATTCCCGCTGAAACTACACCAACAATGCTTAAGGCTATTTTAAGTTTTCTTTTATTTTTAGCGGATTGCAATGTATTCATAGCATGAACTCCTACTGTCTATATTTTAAATTAATAGTAAAAAATAATATTAATACACCCACTTTTCAATGGTATTAGATCTGTTGCAACAATTGATATAAAAAACATCAAATTGCTTGGAATTTTAGGGGCCTGTCCATATATCTGTAAAAAGTTTTGAATATTATTTTTGATATTTATAGGCATATTTATAAAAGCAGTTTTATTATTCATCAGTCAAAACAATCTGATTAGATTCCATTCGGAAATAATGCTGTATTTGTAAATCCTGCAAATTCATCTTTGAGAACTTCTAAGTTTTGACGATAAGACTTAGTTTGATGAGGATATAATTTTTTGTTTGTACCATCAATCAAATTATGAGCATAAACGATTGGATCAGATAGTTGACTACCGAAAAACGTTAAAAACTCATCAACTGGTTTAATTAAAAATGCCAAAAAACTGCGTTGACTTAAATCAGTGTTGCCATCTTGTCTAAATGGTGCAAAATTTGTATAAATGCCAATCGGCAATCCATACTCATTAGCAACTAATGATCCACTTGCTCCAAAATATAGACTAGCATTATCAAAACCTATAGCACCATCAATTTTTGTAAATTTATGGCCAAAAAACTCAACAGTTTCTGAAGTACTTCCAAAAGAAAGGTGGTTAAATACGCCATTTGTTGGTTTTGGCAAATCAGATGAATGATTGTGTAAATATACGGTTGGGCCATTTAAATTTGGATATCCACCCAAATAAACTTGCCTTGTATTGGAATAATAATTAAAAAAATCAGGACGATTACGTAAAGATATATTATTAGGATTTAAATGATAAATCGACCCATAATCCACACTCAGGTAAGGAAGATCATTGGTATTATGATTTGGAACGTTTACGGTTTTAAAGCGATTTTGACTAAAATCAAAAGCGTTTAAAGCCTTATCAATATCTTGTTTAAATTCAACATAACCAGAAAGGTTTGCATTCACCCCGTCTTGTAATTTAGCGTAATTTATTTCAACACCAAATACAGCAAAATCTTTTCCGAAATAATTAATACTAGGATCAGTATTTCTTAATGCTTGAAGCAGTTTTTGGTTATCATTATCTTGAAAGAAATCTATTGCCATAAAAATTGTTTTAGGATTTGAAATAATATCACCAAGAAAAGTATTTTGAGACGCAGTTGACGTATTTTGACTAGCAAATTTTAAATTATGAAAAAAGTGCACTTGGTTAGTGGATAATGGATTTGTTTTATTAGGCAATGGATTTAAATTAACGTTAGCACCCGCTTTACCTAAAGCAAATCCTTTGATTGTTGTGTTGTTACTTGCACTTGCAATGTTATCGTTAAAATATTCTGGAAAATTGCTTTGGTATTTTTCTGGTGGCGGGTTATACACTGGACCATAAACGTGAGCATTTGTTGCTAAATATAGCATTAGTTTAGAATGATCGGGATTTCATGCATAATCTAAAACCCAACCCGTTCCTTGAGAAGCATTAATAACTGTGTCAGTGTCCTTAGTAGATCCTGGCGGTAAACCTTGAAAAGCAATACTAAAGGTTCGATCATAAAGATTTTGAAAAATTTCAGATTCGGGTAAGATGTTCTGACTTGATTGCGGTAAAGTAAAAGCATTTTTGGTGCTTTGTCGATTTACGTTATTTAATTTGGTTTGGGGATCAACTGGTTGAGTAGTTTCATCTGATGGTGGAGGTGATGTTGGTGAATTGGGTTCATCGTTAGGCTTTAAATTAAAATTAGTTAAAGTAAACGATATTGTTTTAAATAAATTATCTAATCTAACTTCAAAAGTATAAGTAATTTGATTATTATCAACGTGACTATTTGTAAACTGAACAATTGTGTTTGCGGGTGGATTTGGTAAAGCACCATCAACTACGACACCTTGTAATTCAGAATATTCTGGCGAACGATTTTGATTGTCAAATTCAGCAGCTGTAAGATTGCTGATTTTGTCATTTGCAGCAACGGTTATATGATCAGCAAAATGACTAGCAAATCTTTGCAACCCATTATTAGTTGAATCGTCAATAAAGTTGGCCTGCGAACAGCTAGCAGCCGTTGCACTAACAAGGCTAGTGCATGCAATAGCTAAACTGCCTCGAAGCAAAAGCTTTTGCGAAAACTTTTTATTATTTTTTTTCATGTTTAAAGTAAAGATATTACTGATTAACAGCCTGACTTAATAATCAAGAATTTTGTAATTGACCAATTTTCTCTAAGTACTGTTTTAATGAGTTAGTTTGGTTGTTACCGCCATGAATAGCATCATAACCCCAGAATATTTGTTTACCGTTTTGGTCATAGTAATCAGGGCTAATAAATGGATCAACAAATCCATTTTGGGTTGCATTTAAATTACCCCAGTAAGCACCTAATACCTGTCCATTAGTACCTACTGCTAATGATCCTGATGCACCACCTGATAAATTCGTATCGCTTAATCCTAAAGTTAGACCAAAACGAGTGAATCATTTACTACCCCACGCTAAGTCAATTGCGTAGTGGGATGTACCATCACTTTCAGTTGTCAGATTAGTGGTTTCAACTACTTTCCGGATGTCATATATTCCAGGTAAAGATTGTCCATAGTTATTGGCAACTTGAATATTGCTGACATTAGCAAAATTTGCAGCTATTGTTTTGCTAATCGAACCCGTGTGCTGGTTAACTGTTGGAAATTGCCCATTTGATGTTGAATTTTCAGTCGGATATCCTAAAACACGACCTTGATTAAAGGAGATCAAGTCCTGTGAATTTTTATTTCCAATCGCCGTGTTTGATCCAAAAGTAAATACTGATGTTTTATGCTTGTTGTAAAAGTCTTGGGTAGCTTTTTTAGCTTGATCTTGATTATCAAAAGTAACTTTAATAATCGAAAAATCTTTAAAGTGATTAGCTAAAGATCCACCTGCTTCTTGAGCTTTTAAGAAGTGCGCACCATCTAAAACCAATTGTGGGAAAGTACTTCCAGTTAAAACAGTGTCTTCGTTTTGTTTTGTATCTTTATTATATTTGCGGATAGTCATATTAACCGCGTGATCGGATTTAGTTCCATCCGGGTTAAACAAATTTACTACGGTGTGCAAGTTAGTGCCAAAATACCAAGTCAACGGATAAGAGCCATCATTAGTTTTTTGATAATCTAAAACCCAAGCAGTTCCAAATTGACTTAAAGGTTGCGATGTTCCGGGACGAGGAATATCTGTGTTTTCAATAATCCGGAATGAATAATCGTTTAACCCATCATAAATATTATTTTGGATATTGGCATATTCGGAACTATTTAAGCTAATATATTTTCGCGAGTCATTACCAATTGCACTTGGCGAATTTCCTGTATATTGCGTATTAAAAATAGTTGCGCTATTACGCGAATCAGTATTAATTTTATTGAGTGGTT
The DNA here is from genome assembly GCF_000687795.1 of Mycoplasma testudinis ATCC 43263. GTDB lineage: Bacteria > Bacillota_I > Bacilli_A > Mycoplasmatales > Mycoplasmoidaceae > Mycoplasmoides > Mycoplasmoides testudinis. Next base: position 39,706 of record NZ_JHXT01000011.1, on the reverse strand, counting down.
GTGAACCTAAACTAGCCGCAAATGCCGCTCCAGAATTATCAGCAGTTAATGGTTGACTAACTGACGGATTTGGTGGAATAAAATTGTTAGTTACATTCCCACCATAGAAACTTGGGTTTCTAAAGACCTGATTATTTCCATAATAAATATCACGAACTGAAGCCGGTCACGATGCGGACTTAATTTGCTGTTCACTTATGTCTGTACTATAAGTAATTCCACCTGCAGTGTAATTTCTTAAATCCACATTTCTTAAATATGCTTGCGCTCGCACCATGTAATTAATGATTGTTTGTAAGTCAGCGCTAGCGCCGCGAGACGACTTACCAATAGCCCGTAAATACGTATTAGCGTTAGCATCTGCTTGACCAGCATTTGCAAACGCTATCCCTTCACTAGGATCACCAGGAATTTTCACTCTTGTTGTATTATCTATTGTTAAATTTTGTAAATCTAAAGGGGCTGATAATCCCTGAACAAGTGGTGAGAACGTAACCTTATCAAAAACCGAAATTGCCGAGGTTGTCGGAATCACGAAATTATTCATATCCCACATTGAATTATCTTCAAAATCCCATTTTCCTGGACGGGCTCCAGCACCGCCCATAATTCCTTGAAACTCACGGCGGTTTTTGGCTTGAACATAAACATAATTCATCGCATTACTAATGTCAGCTCGTGAAGTATTGGGTTTAATTGACATGGTTGTAAAGATGGCATTATATCCATAATCTTGGGCTGTGGGGTTTACTTTTTGGTAAACTCTTGGATCAATTCGTGAAAGAATCGTTGCACCTTCTCGACCATTATTGCGGTTGTCAATCGAAGTCGATAAATCAGTGTAAATGTTCAATTCAGTTAAGTTATTTGAAGGACTAGTATAGTTTTGATTATCAATTAAAGCATCAGCCGCCATTGGGTTATTTCAGTCGTAAAATAACGTTAATGACTTCACTAAATTTGGCATGCTTTTTACAAAAGCCGCACCAAACGAACCTGTGGTACTGTTAATGTTGCGAATGGCAATTCCAATTCCGGAATTGTTATTGACATATTTCATCAATGATTTAGCTGTATTGATTAAATCATTTGCTGTTCTTGAACCCATGTTTTGGATATCATGAATATTAATGATGTAGCGGTTTTGGGTTACATCATTTGGTTTAGTAATACTTGTGTATTCATATAATTCAGCAACATTTTCATATCCGGGAATTGAAATAACAGTTTTATTGTAACCTGATGCTATATCGCCAGGACCTGGTTTGAAATCTAAGTTAATAATATCATTATAAGAACGTTGGGAATTTGTTGTAATTGGTAAAAAACGGTTTAAATTATCATATGTTGCTTTAAATTGAACGTCATTAACAAACGCTGGCAAAGCATGATAAGTTCCACCAAAAGCCCCATTTGGTGTTAATGAATCAGGAACTTGGCCTTGGCTTAATGTATTTAATTCTTCTGGTGTAAATGTTGTTTTTAATCTTACGTCTTGAATGCTATTAATGCCATATAAATCAGACATCTTTGGACCATTAGGGTCATCACTTCGGGCTGGGCCATGTAAATATTGGTTAAAGATATTTAATTGTTGGGTTTCAGTTTGGGTTAAAGCAGTTCCAGAATTTAGTTTTTGAGCAATTTTAACTAAGTCACTTAGTGAAGCTTGAATGGTTGTACCATTAAATGTTACGCGAGCATTTTCGTTTAATTGATCCAAGAAAGTTTTTTCGTCAGCTTGGGTAATATTTAAAACCTTTTGACCAGGGATCAAACGCAAACTATTTTCTTTTAGTTTCAATAAATCACTTACTGAAATTGGCTCAGATAAAGTTGGTAAATTTTCTAAGGTTACCCCATCTTGAATTAATTTAGCTAATGTCCCTGCACTATTTTGTGATCCTTGCGAAAACGAATCATAACTAAAACGATTATTGGGGTCACCATTTTCGCCAGTTCTTCGGAAAATAGTACCAACCCCACCAATCGTTCGGTTATTACCGGCCAATGCAGCTGATTCACCATTATCAGTTAAGCGCCGAATTAATTCAGCAGTGGACTCAGATGGCTGGGGATTAGGAGTTGGTTGATTTTGGGGTTGCAACGACGGAGTTACATCAGTAGATGGTTGTGTAATCGGAACAGATGGGTTAGGTTTTTGCACTAATGGTGCACTAGCAGCGTTCGTGTCATAAATGACATTTCCGTTGAATAATGCTGCTTGGTTTGTGCCAATTACAATTCCGACGGTTGTAAAACTGGCAGCTAAACCTACTGAAGCAATAACGCTAAGTAATATTTTTTTATTTGCTCGCATAATGCCTCCTATGAAACATTGGTATGAGATGATTAATAACGTATAAATAACAGGATAGGCAAATCAACAAAATGATAACTAATATTTTTAGTATTAGGGTTTGGTTATAGTAAAAGATCCAATACTTACATATTAAATCTTAATGTAATTATATATAAACTACATAATTCGTCAAGTTTTAGAGATTCAAGAATCATTTTTCAAATATATTTCATAAAAATGAGTGGTATGAAAAACATTCAAAAATCATATTTTTGAATTGGCAAACTAAGAATCCTAAAAAACTATTAATTCACAATAAGAAAATCCCAAGTTCTTGGTTCAAAAAACCAGCCAAACTTGGGATTCAATAATTATTAAATAACCTAAAACAAGAGAACTTAAATTGAAGTCTTATGATTTAAATTTAGCTGCTGGTGCTAACCGTAATTTCTTGACGGCATCAAGTTCTAACTCATATGCAGTATTTTTCTTAATTGTTCCAGCAATAATTTGTTCGGCTAAGAAGTTTTCAATGTTTCTTTGAATATAACGTTTTAATGGACGAGCTCCAAATTGTTTATCATATCCATTTGTTTTAATACTAGCTTTGAGATTTGGTCCAAAGCGAACATTAAGGTCTTGCGCTTTCAAACGAACTGATAATTCATCAGTTAACCGTTCAACAATTTCGCTAATAGCTTTGTCACTTAATTCATTAAAAATAATAACTTCATCTATCCGATTAATAAATTCAGGGCGCATCATTTTTTGGATTTCAGTCATTGCTTCTTCTTTTTTACCACTTAAAATTCCTTGGGACCCAATGTTAGACGTCATGATAATAATGGTATTTTTAAAGTTCACAACGCGACCTTGGCCATCAGTCACTCGACCATCATCCAAAATTTGCAATAAAATGTTTAAAACATCAATATGGGCTTTTTCAATTTCATCAAATAAAACAACACTATAAGGTTTGCGACGCACTGCTTCGGTTAACACCCCTGCTTGATCATAACCAACATAACCAGGAGGCGCACCAATCAATTTAGATACGGAGTGTTTTTCCATGTATTCACTCATATCAAAGCGTTGCATCGCTTTTTCATTGTCAAATAAATCAAAAGCTAAAGTTTTAGCCACTTCGGTTTTACCAACACCAGTTGGACCCAAAAATAAGAAAGATCCAATTGGACGATTAGGGTCATTAATGTTGGCTCTTCCCCGCAAAACCGCATTTGCAACTTTTGCTAAAGCTTCGTCTTGGCCTTTAACTCTTTTACCCATTTCTTGCTTAAGATGTAAGAGTTTTTCTTTTTCGGATTCAAGTAATTTGTTTAAGGGAATACCAGTAGAACGAGAGATAACTTCTGCAATTTCGTTTTCGGTAATAACCGTTTTAAATAAATCGTTTTTAATTTTTTTAATTGTTTCAGTTGCTTTTTCTAATTCCTGTTTAATTTTCGGCATTTCTACATAAAGCAATTTCGATGCTTCAGTATACATCCCATCCATTTGGTATTTTTCAATTTTGTTATTTGTTGTATTAATTTTTTCTTTTAATTCATTAACTTTTTCATGAGCAGATTTTTGATTTTCTCATTCTTTATTTAACAAGCTTTGTTTACTTTTCAAGGTTGTTAACTCAGAAGTAATTTGGGCAATGCGAGTTTTATGAGATACTTCGTTTTCGGTATCTTTTTTTAATGCTGCCAATTCAGTTTCTAAATGGATAATGTTCCGATTCAAAGTATCTAATTCTTGGGGCTGTGAATGCATCTGGGTTTTTATTCTGGCTGCTGCTTCGTCAATTAAATCAATTGCTTTATCAGGCAAAAAGTGGTCTGAAATATAACGGTCAGACATCTTTACAGCAGCAATTAAAGCATTATCTAAAATCCCTACTTTATGAAAAATTTCCCAACGTTCTTTTAATCCCCGCATAATGGTTAAAGCTTCTTCTTGACTTGGTTCATTAACCATAATTTTTTGCATTCTGCGTTCTAAAGCGCCATCTTTTTCAATGTATTCACGATATTCTTTAAGAGTGGTTGCACCAATTACTCGAATTTCACCGCGAGCCATCATTGGTTTTAAAATATTTGATGCATCCATTCCGCTTTTATCGCCGTGTTTGCCCATTCCAACTAGTTGGTGAATTTCGTCGATAAATAAAATGGTCCGACCATTTGATTCTTTTACTTTTTTTAAAATGCTATGCAACCGTTCTTCAAACTGTCCGTGATACATCGTACCAGCAACAATTGAAGATAACGATAATTCAACGATTTCAGCATCTTTTAAGTTATCGGGAACATCTCCTGCAACAATTCTTTGAGCAAACCCTTCAACAATGGCCGTTTTTCCTACGCCGGGTTCACCAATCAATACCGGATTGTTTTTGTTTTTTCGACTAATAATTTCAATTAATCGACGAATTTCATCGCCACGACCAATAATTGGATCAATTTTGTTACGCGCTACTTCGTCATTTAAATTACGGCCAAATTGCTTCAACAAATCTTTTTCATTGTCAGCTGGTTTAAAACTTGAGAACATAAGGTGTAACCTCCTTAAAATTCAGATATTCTAATCGATACAAAAAAATTATATCACAAATTAGCACTTAAAGACATAGAGTGCTAATTATTTATTTTGTAAAAGAAAAAAGTCGACATGAGCCAATTCTCATAATTAGCACTCTTAGACACCTTTTTTTAAAAGCTAATTTACAAAATTTAGTTAGGAAGATTTTATCTTTTAAACGGGAAGCTTGGATTATTGAACTTTTAATCCATTTTTTCTTTTTGATTTCAAATAGGCTATTCCTTTGTCAACACCGACATAAAAATAACGTCTTCCTAAAGAAATTACATATTGTAAGAAATAAGCAAAAATAGCTCAAATAAAGATCAACCACCCGTAGTATTGGTCAAATCCAGGAACTGCAGTATTATTGATGGTTCCGGGAATTTCAATTACATCACTATTAACAAAGATTACATCTAAATGGGCTCCAAAGTGTAAAATTACTACGCCAAATAACATTCTAGCTAATATTTGAGTTTGAATGAATTCATCAATAATATGTTCAGCATGAAAATTTACAAATCGTTCTAATCGGGGTGTCTTTTTTTGCGGTAATGCTAAAATTCCATAAAATAAAAGAACCGCTAAAACTACATTTGGAAAAGCTGCTCCGGTCGAAGCAGACAAATAAAAGTATTGATAATTAGATTGTGATTTTAATCCTTCATCTAAAGCACTTTCAGCAATGAATAATCCAACTGCAATCCCGACAAATCATCCTAGTGTAATTTTTCAAGAAATCAAGCGGACGTAACGCTTTAAATATCAACCTAATAAGAAATAAGTAACGGTTGGCATTCATTTAGTAAATTCGGTTACATATGCATGACCGGGAACAGCAGCACTAGCAGCCGCATTGGCTTCGCTTGATCCAAATTGAAAAGCGTTTCCCCAATAAGAAAAAAACATTGCGCCAATAATAAACGAAACAACAATTGTCGTGTTGGCACCAAAAGATAGTTTATTCATCCAATTCCAAATAAAAGGAGCAATCATGATGAACCAAAAGAAAGTTGTTAAAAAAGTAGTTCCTGCCAAGTAAAAATTTTGGGCGGGAATAATACTAAATAAAGTAATCATTCCATATCATGAATTGACGTTATTGGTCCCATCTACATTTAATGGATAACCAAAATTCAACAAGTTTCAACCACTAGAATTAGATTGTGGGTTAGGAATGTTTGAATCTGGTAGTAATTGTGATCCTGTAAAAGGTTGAGCTAAAAGTGGATCATTTCGACTTTGCAGAATTCCGATTCCAATCCAACCGATAACGATCACTAATGCAATATAAAAATATCAAGTTCGATAAAAATTCATGTGTTTTTTCATTCAACCTTTTCAGGTATATTTTTCTGGAATACAATAACCATAACCTAAAGCTAAAATCAAAACAGGTAATCCGATATTAATTCCCGAAAAAATGATAGTGTTCAAAACGATTTTGATTGATGGGCTATAATTTATTTTGTACGCCAATATCGATAATGACATGACACTAAATAACGTCATGATAATTCGAAGCAATTTTAAAGCTACCTGATTAGGTAAAATTGTCGTCTTATTTGGTAAGACGTAATTATTAGTCTGCATACACATGTTCCCTTATTATAGGCTATCTCAGCCAAATACTGATTAATATAAATTTACTTGCATTAAAAATTTAGACCGCAAACAATTGCTGAAATCTAATTTATTTTTATTGGTATGTAAGCGTGTATTATTTTACTATTACAAAATAATTGGTAACTAAATATGAACATAAAATTAAAAAAAATATTTAAAAAATAAAAAAATTGGATATTAATTTTTCTACGAAAGCAATGATCTAAGTAAGACCGCAAGAAAAAAGGATAACCCAAATCCGGGCTATCCTTTCAAATCTTAGTGTTTTATTATATGGATTATTTAGCTTGTTCGTATTTAAAGTTTAAAATTCGAACATCAATGATATGGTTGTCCATCGCTTGAACCAAATCACCGATATAATAAGGTTCGTTTAACTGTTTATATTCAGTCGGTTTTAACGATTTAGATTCAAAAGATTTAATATATTTTAAATCGTTAGCATCGACATCAAGTCCGTATACGGTTACAGTATATAAGTGAGCATCATCAGGTGGATAAGGGCCAAAGAAAAGTAAAGAGTTACTAAAAACTTGGCTTGTAAAACCTTCTGGCAAAATTCCTTTTAGTGAAGAGTTTTCGGGTTTATTATTAGCCACGATTGTTTCAGAAACTGAACTATTGTGACCTTGTCACAAAATATCGTTACTGTAATTTTTAAAACCTGATTCTTCTCATTTTTTTCAGTCTAATAAAGATTGATTATCGTCAAGTTTTGTATCTTTAATATTTGCTACAACCCAGTGGACAAAAGGAAAGCCAATGACTTTACCAGCATCAAAGTCTTCAAAAATTAAAGCATAAGATTTAGCACCAGGGATTGGGGTTCATTCAAGTGGGAACGAACGTGCCGGAAATTGAGTTTTTCCATCATGACCATTAGCTCCATGATGGGTTTTTAAAAACCCATCTTTGCCAATTGCACTTGATCAAATTAAAGGTGTGTTTCCTAATTTAAGATTATGTTTCATATTAACCCTCTTTATTTCTTCTCATGGTCTGGGCAAAATCAGAAGTTTAAAGATCTAATTCCGACAACATGTGTCAATGCTTTGTTGTATCAATCGCCAATAAAGAATGGCGCTTTAACATCAAGGTCTTCAACATCCAAACCAAAAACTTTAATGGTGTATTGATGAGGCTTGTCTGGCGGAGCAGGAGGAAAATAATCAGATGCTGTATGAATTGTTGTAGCCTTGAAACCTCCAGGAATGCTTTCAATTAGTACTCCTTCGGTGTCATCGGTTTTTCCTGGAGAAGTGCTATTAACGCCATTAACATGTCCTTTAGCATCAATGTTAGCGCCTTCTTCTAAGTAATTTGTTTTAATATTAGCAGCAACTCAATGAATGAATGGTTGACCAACTACGCGACTTGCTTCATAGTCAATAATCATTAATCCATATGATTTTGCGCCTTCAATAGGGGTTCATTTTAAGTCAAGAGAAATTCAGCGATTTCCAACTTGTTTAAGTGTTTCGTTTTTAAGGCGGATTTGTGATCCTTCAACCTCAAAATGAGACGAAACAATATCCGTGTTAAAGGTGTATTGTTTATTCATTAATAATCCTTTCAGAATCAATTTATATGTAAGTTATTATATTATTTAAAAATGACATTATTTTAATTACCGCTATGATTGTCTAAAGCAGCAAATATATCTAATCAAAATGATTAAATAATTTGCTTTAAAAAATTAAAAGATAAAAATAAATAAATCAACTGTCAAAATTTTGTTATTCAATTTTCGGTTATCAATTTTTTGATTAAATTTTTTGGATCGGAAAAACATATTGGTCATTTCAGTCACTTTACTAACATCCCGATTGACAATTGGTTGTTTAAACTTAATTACCTTTTTAAATAAAGATCCCCGTGTTAGTTGCATTCCTTAAATTTAACTAACCAATTGGCCGATTGAAATAAATTGCTTAAATTTTTGAGCTTATATATTTCAAAATGAATCGCATCTCATATCTTTGGTACAAATTGCCATTTATCGATTAATCGCAGTGTATTTGTACTTAGTAAAATAGAGGTATCAGTTTCAGCCAATAAAATGTTTTTTTTAAAAGTTTTGTAATCTTGCATATCTAAAATGTTTTTATCATGTTGAACTGCAGTAGTAGTTTTGCAGCACCATTTTGTCCTTTCAATCAAAATAGCATCTTTTACATCTAAGCGGTTTGTTAAAACCAAATCAACAACTCATAAAAAATACTTATTCATAAAATTTCACATCTTAAAAGAACAGCGATTTAGGCGTAGATAGACTAGCACTAAATTTATGTCCAAAAAATAATAGTTAATAAATTTGGCTGTTTTTTTAGTTAGATAACATTTATCTGTACGAAGATTTATTTAAGCAAATATGCTTATTGACGTCTCAAAATTTTCAAGAATATTTGATAGATTTGATTGTTGAGTGTGAAGACATTTTATGAATCAAATTTTTGAAATAACAAAACATTTTGCTGTATTACAGTGAGACTAATTTCATGATTTATATTTTAATTCTTATAACACTTAGATTTTAGTTTGTATTTGTCATAACGGCTTATGCTTAAAATCTTTTTCGATATAGTTGACAAAATAATAGATGAAACTCATCACTAAAGTGACACAAATCAAAGTTAAGTTAATGATGAATTGAACATGAGCAAAATCAGCACGTAAAAAACCTTGAACAGCTGATGTGAAGAAAGTTCCAGCTGAAATGCTTAATGCGGCAATTGCTTGATATAAACCCAATGGGCTAAAGTTTTTAGTTTTGAATCCGAGTGAAAGGATATGGGCAATTAACAAGTTGTATAAAACCCCGTAACCAAAACCATTTAATGCTTGTACACCTAAATAAGCAATAGCACCATTTAAAGTATTATTATCAAATCGAGCAATCAAGATTACTGAAAGATCATATGCAATAAAGAAAATAGCTCCAAATAAATAAAGTACGATTTTACTAAAGTAACGGATCCCCACAAATCCCATTAGTATTCCGCCAATTAACTGGAAGATACTAAAAACAGAAGTTACATACCCATCAAAAACTCGGGTATTAACACTACCACCAATATGTTGAATTGTAGTTGTTGCAATAGCATCAGCACTTGCAAACTTAGTAAAGTCGATGCTGGCACCAACAATAACAATTCCCATCAACATAATTCACTGTCATTTTGTTTTAATAACCTGTTTATTTTGTGACTGTTGTAAACCGACCAAATCCGGTTTTTCTTTCACAAAATAACCAATTGCAAATGAAAACAAAATTACGATAATTGCAATAACTCACAAATATGCTGTTCAGTTTGGATCAGCATGGATTGCAATATTTGAACTAGAACTTCCAAAAGGCGAAGTAGTTCTAATTAATGCTTGAATTGGTGATGCTAAAAAATCGGCAATTAATGGCGGTAAAGATAAAATAGAAATTGTTAAAAAGGGCTTAGTGCGTGTATGTTGTTCATTAAATCATAAACTAAATGAACCAATACAACTAGCTCCAATTCCAACCCCAACTGCTTGAATTACATTTGTAGCAAAAGATGGGGCTATTGCCACTGGTAAAAAAGTTATTAATTGAATTCATAAAGCAATAAAAATAATAGCTTTTCTGGACTGAAATCTGGCGCCCATTCAATCAAATAATGGTCGAACAAAAATTCCCACAAAACCATAAACCGACAAGGGAATAAATAACAATAATGGACTTACTTCTAAATCATTATTTAACGTTCCTCGATAAGATCGAACAAGCATTAAGGGAAACCAAAAAAACGTGTAAAAAACAAAAAGCAGTTTATAGCCCTTAGATGTGATTTTTAATCGTCAAAACAAAATAATAGCACCAATTAAGACAACGATAAAAATCACCAGATTAACAATAATCGAGGTGATATTTAATGGTGGAGTATTAGCAAAAGAAAAATTTTGATTAAAAATCATTTAATTAATTATCATCCTGTAATAATTTCGAAAAAGTTTCTTGGGGGATTTCAACATTCCCAATTGCTTTCATCTTCTTTTTCCCCTCTTTTTGCTGTTCTAATAATTTTTTCTTCCGGGTGATATCACCACCATAACATTTTGCTAAAACGTTTTTGCGCATGGCTTTAATTGTTTCGCGACTAATAATTTTTGAGCCAATGGCTGCTTGAACAGGAATCTCAAATAAATGACGGGGAATCAAATCTTTTAATTTTTCGCAAATCTTTTTAGCTTTCGCATAAGCAAAATCTTGATGACTAATAAATGATAAAGCATCCACTTTAGTTCCGTTTAATAAAATATCAACTTTTACCAATTTGGATTCTTGATAACCAATTAATTCATAGTCTAAACTAGCATAACCTTTAGAAACCGATTTTAATTTATCAAAGAAACTATAAATGATTTCAGCTAATGGCATATGATAAATAATGCGCTTTCGATTGCCATCAATTTCTTGTAAGTCTTTATATTCCCCACGGAAATTTTGGCATAATTCCATGACACTTCCCAAATATGTATCAGGAGTGGAAATATGAACTGCTACATAAGGCTCTAAAATATCTTTAATTCTGGTTCGGTCTGGCAAGTTTGCTGGGTTATCAACATCAATAAGTTCCTTATTTGTTTGCAATACTTGATATTTTACCGAAGGAGCACTAACAATTAAGGGGATGTTATATTCACGAATAATTCGTTCGCGAATTACATCCATATGTAACAAACCTAAAAAGCCACAACGGATCCCAAATCCTAAGGCTTGAGAAGTTTCATATTCGTATTCTAAAGCAGCATCTGATAAAACAATTTTTTCCATTGCGGTTTTAAGTGCTTGATAATCAGAGGTATCAATGGGATAAAGTCCAGCAAACACCATCGGAATCACTTTCCGATATCCGGGAAGGGCTTTAGCTGCAGGTGCATTTACATGGGTAATAGTATCACCGACATTAACATCGCGAACTGTTTTTATCGCAGCCGCAAATCAACCAACTTCTCCAGAAATTAAAATATCGCGTTTACTTAAAAATGGTGTTTTAACACCAACTTCAAGAACTTCAAATGTCGCATTATTTGACATCATTTTAATTTTGTCGCCGGGTTTTAATGTTCCGTTTTTAATCCGGACAAAACAAACAGCACCTTTATATGAATCGTAGTACGAATCAAAAATTAATGCTTGTAATGGAGCATTATCATCACCGACTAATGGTGCAGGAACACGATCTACAATAGCGTTAACAACGTCTTGAATGTTTAGTCCTGTTTTGGCTGATATTAATGGTGCATTAGAACAATCAATTCCGATTGTTTCTTCTATTTGAGCTTTAACACGTTCGACATCCGCACTAGGTAAATCGACTTTATTAATGATGGGAATAATTTCTAAATTATTTTCTAATGCTAAGTAAACATTAGATAAGGTTTGGGCTTCAACCCCTTGAGATGCATCCACAACTAAGAGTGCACCCTCACACGCCGCTAGACTACGCGAAACTTCATAAGTAAAATCAATATGTCCTGGAGTATCAATTAAATGAAATCAATAACGTTCATTAGGGGTTTTGTCATACACTAGCTGCACTGCATTTAATTTAATGGTAATTCCCCGCTCACGCTCAATATCCATGGAATCCAAAATTTGGTTTTGCATTTCACGAACTTCTAAAGCATGAGTAAATTCTATCAACCGATCTGAAAGAGTTGATTTACCGTGATCAATATGCGCGATAATACTAAAATTACGAAAATGCTTTTTATCCATGAATAAAAATCTTATTGAAAAAGAAATTAGAAAGTTTTAAAGAAAATAACAAATTTAAGGCCTATTTAATATCTTGAGTTGATTGCATTAGAACTTTACCAATTTCATCCACCAGCCGGTCCGGATTTTGTGACAAGCGACGAATTAAACCGTTTTGGGCAACGCTTATTCTTCCGTTAGTTTCACTAACTACAAAAATAACTGAATCGGTTCTTTCGCTCAAGCCAACTGCTGAACGGTGTCTCGCCCCGTATGAAACATCAAGCAATTGACGAGTCATCGGAAAATAACTTGAAATTGAAACGATATTTTGGTTTCGCACAATTACCGCTCCGTCGTGCAAAGCAGAACGTTTATTATAAAAAACCGAAATAATAAATTCGGGAGAAAAGTCTCCTTTAACTTTATAGCCAACATTAATATAAGTTTCTAAGGAGTCTTCGCGTTCAATGGCAATAATTGCACCAATTTTATCAGCGGACAATTTTAATAACGAACTGGAAAGATTACCATAAAAATCTTCGTTACTGGAATTGTTTTTGTTGCGTCTGAAAGTTGTTCGCAAAAAATTCATGATTGCATCGCGCGATTGATTTTTAAAAAATAAAAAAACAATCAACCCAGAAATACATAAAAGGATGATTACTAAAATTGCAATTAATAATGCGTCAGATAAAGTCAACATAAGTTCGTTTAAATTTGGTTCTTGTTTATAAGCATTAATATAATAAATTATTTTTTGAATTTACTCGGGAAAATCAACTAATAAAATCAACAATTTTACAACAGTGTTCCCTAGTTATGTTCGGGATTAAAAAATAAAATCTGCAAGTTTTGGCGACTAAAAAATCCAGTGAGAGTTTTGACATATTCATTGACAGCATCTTTATTTGAATAATCAGACATTTTGAAACGGTAATTTTCAATTACATAATCAAATTTGATTTCCTTTAAAACCGCAATTTCATCACTGCCAATACCGCTAACAGATAAACCAATTCCTTGGTTTTTGATATTATTCAAGTTTTTAATAGTCACCGCATCAAATTGCTGAAAATTTTCAAATTCAAAAGGAATATTTAAAATTAACTTTTTAAAGTTGATACCTTGCTTTTCAAGTTTAGATAAAAAGTTATTTAGATTAAAATTAGGATTACTTAACTCGTATAACGAATAATCAATCACCAGTTTTAGTTGTTGACTAGGGTGAGATAAAACATAGGCTCGGATTACCCGCATTGCCATCAAACGGATCAAAGTACTTTTAAGTTGAAGCGAATCAATCGATCGGACTATTTTTAATTTGTTAAAAATAAGTTTTGCTGGTAAAGCCGCTTCATAATAGAAAAAATGTTCTTTAGGATTTTGCACACAAGAGTAGTTTTTTAAAAAGACTTGAAGATTTTTTACGTCCATTTGTTCAGCTAAATCACTATACAAATTAGCCGTTGTTTGCAATAAATGAAACAACTTAGGGTTATAAACTTGAATTAGGTTTTTGTTTTTAATTTGATCGTATTGCTTTAAGACGTTTTCAGTTCTAGTAATCAACTGGTTAAAATCACACGAGTGAATCCCATAAATCGTTGCTGCACTATGAACTTGAATTTCATAAATTTCTTTATTATAACGAACCTTTGTTGGAATACTTCGCAAGATTTTTTCATATTCAACAAACATATCCCCTGCCATTCGGTTGGGTAGTTCATTCCCTTCATACATTAAATTTAAATCTGTGTTCTGATTATTAAAGGGAATAAAAACCCCGTGATGAACGGCTTTTGAAATAAATCAATTTAATTTCGTTTTAGAAATGTTTTCAAATTTAGAAACCAAGTTTTTAGTCAAACGTGTCACAATTTCGTCATATTTGTTTCGGCCATCAACAACCGGAATTTTTTCACTTCCAGAAAAATCGAAAAGCATCAAAAATCCACGTTGATAATTATTGGAACTGACTTGATTAGCCAAATAATCATTGGCGTAGTGTGATAAAACAAAATGGTTTTTGTCAAATTGAATGGCCTCAGTTAAACGTTCGGTTTTACCCACAAAATTGACAATGACATTACCAATAAAGTAAAACAAGACCATAAACAAAATGGCGACCCAAGGCAAAACGTATGCGGTTTGTACCAAAGGTTCGGGCACAATTAAAAAAGCAAAAATTAACGAGAACAAAGAAATTGGTAAACTAATTGCCATTGCTCAGAAAAATCGTTGCAAGCTTAACACCCGAATAAACGAAATTAAAGCACCATTGATTAACAATACAATAAACAAGTAAGTAAACAAAAGCAACCGTTCGTGATTGGCAACATTAAATAACATCGAAGATATTAAATAAACAATTGTTGCTCCAGTATATAAATAAGATGAAGTGAAAAACCCAATTACGACAATGATTGCTAAATCACTTACAAACCCATAATTCGCTTCCAAGCTAATTTGGGTGGCATTAATCAATGGACTAGCTAAACCAACAATCAGACCTAAAATAAAATAAACTAACCAACGCGTTTTACGCATTAAGGTTAGATTATGAATAAATTTAATTTTTTCGATTTTTTTAGCGAAATATAAAAAAGCAATGAGAAATGCTATACCGACTAAAAGAGTCACTAAAGTACTGGTAAAGAAGCCAATATCTAACATTTGCTTGATTAAACCTGCTTATTTATTATTCTTTTGCTAAAACAAAATCAATCTTTCGGTCATGTAAGTTTGTTGAAGCAACTTCAATTTTAACTTTATCACCTAAAGCATAACGCTTCCCATGACTTTTACCAACTAAAGTTGATGATGGTTCATCATAAGTGTAAAAGTCGTCATTCATATTAATCACCCGAACTAAACCATCAACGGTATTGGGTAATTCAACAAACATTCCATAATTCATAACAGAAGAAATGATTCCTTCAAATTTATCACCAATATGTTTGCCCATGTATAAGCAGAACATGTAAGCGTTAACAGAACGTTCACATTCCATTGCTCGCGTTTCACCAAGATTAGATTGTTCGCAAATTGCGTTCAACTTATCGGCTAACATTTTGCGTTGTTCATCACTATAAGATTCTTTATCAAATAAATACATTCACAATAAACGGTGCACAATTAAATCGGGATAACGACGAATTGGCGATGTGAAGTGCGTGTAGTGTTTACTTGCTAAGCCAAAGTGGTGAATGTTAGTTGTATTGTAGAAAGCTTTTGCCATTGCTCTTAATAATAAACGATGAATAATTTCCAAATTAGGATTATTAGGGTTTGATTCTAATCAGTGAGCAATTGTTCCTGAGTGAATTTTAGCAATGCTGTCTGTAATCTTGAAGTCTAAACGTTTTGCTTCTTTACTAAAGATTGCTAATTTTCTTGGAGTTGGCTTAGGGTGAACTCGGAATAAGAACGGCACATTTTGTTGTGTCGCAAATTGGGTCACAGCTTCATTTGCAGCAATCATAAACACTTCAACCATAGCTTGTGCTTCTTCGTGCTTACTTATGGAGATGTCAGTTGGAATATTATTTTCATCCAAGACAATGACTGGTTCAGGAATTTCGAATTCGACATAACCACGTTTGTTTAAAACGGATTTTAATGTTGTTGCTAATTCGCGGGCAACACCCAACATCGATTTAACCCCTTGTGGATCATTTTCTAATTGGCTAACACCACTAAAGAATGCGTTAACTTCGTCATAACTATAACGACGTTTACTTTCAATCACAGCAGGATATGCAGTAGTTTCAACTACTTTACCTTGGTGATCGTAAATAATTTCACTAACCAAAGCCATTCGCTTAACACCAGGGTTAATTGAACATAAATCATTCGATAATACTTCAGGAAGCATCGGAATAACTTTATTTACTAAATAAACTGAAGTAGCCCGATTAAAAGCATCATTATCTAAATCAGAATTAAATGGAATGTAATGTGATACGTCAGCGATCGCCACAATTAATTTAAATCCGCCTTCTGGTAATGAAACACCTTCAGATGATGCATCTTTAGGTTGTAATTTAAATCCTTTTTCCAAACGTTCAACATAAATTGCATCATCTAAATCTTTAGAAGTTGCAGGGTCAATGGTAACAATATCTAAATTCGTTAGATCACGACGCAAATTCATTTGCTTTTCGTTTAAATCAAGTTTTAATTCGTGGGCTTGGGCTAAAGCTTTGGGATCAAATTGAGGTGTAATTCCATTATCATAAACGATTGATTCGATATCAACGCCTAAGTCATTAGCATTTCCAATTACATGAACTAAACGGGCAGTTGCTTGGCCGTTTGGTTTTGTTTCGGCAATTTCAAATAAAATCTTATCGTTATCTTTTAAACCGTAATCTTTATCTAGAGTTACTGTTAAATACAATTTTGGGTCATCAGGATAAACCACATGTTGGCTCCCATTAAAGGTATATTTACCAACATATTTAGATTTATGTCGAGTGACAACTTCTAAAACGGTAGCATCTTTTAGATCTCTAGTAGCAGGTTTATCTAAAAGCGCAAATTTTACTGTATCGCCATTTAAAGCGCCGTTCAAGTTTAATGAATAAACAAAGTAAGCGGCCCGATCTTGGTTGGGCAAGCGGATAAATCCACAATTGCGGGCTCCAATTGAAATCGTTCCTTCTTTAACATCATCCATTAAAGCTGGTGCGTCTTCATATCCTATAACAAGTTTATTGTTCTTTGATAATTGACGAACTAAACCTTTAGCAATTAAATCATCAATTGCTTGATAGATTTTAGTTTTATATATTTTTCCGTCTTTCGAATCGTGACGGATTCCGTTCTTATCACTTAAGTTACGAACGACAATTCCCGGAGGAATTGGGCGTCCTTTTTCGTTCTTAATTAAATCTAGTATTTCTTGGGCAAATTGGTCAAGCTGGTTCATCGTAATTCCATTATTCGTAAATTAAACATAACCTAAAATAAATTAAGAAAAGTGAAAAACTAGACCAAGAATTAAAAACAAGAGCATAAACACAAACATTACTATTTGCAAACCCTTGATAAGTCCACGATCTTTAGTCTTTTTGAAAATTTCAAGATCTTGTCCAGATAACGAAGCTAATCCGCCAGTTGTTCCTGAATTGGACAATAATAATCCAATTAGTAAGGAAAAAACAGCCAAGACGAACATGATAATTTGAATTGGACCCATTTGGTACTCGTTCTAGTTTTCTTTCTAATATAAGTAAGTAATGTGTTATTATGATAACATAACAATTAATATATACAAGATTCTCTTTAAAGTTGGGATTTTTTTTCAGGTTTATGAACAGCTATTTTATGAATGTAATCAAAGAATGATTTTGCATCCCGAAAAACCACTTTCGGTTTAAGCCTTATGCCAAAATTGAAAAATATGCCACTAATTTTAATTATCAATTAGTCGAATTCTCAACTGCTGCAATCAAAAAAACCAATCATTATCCATTAGCTATTTTGTTTCATCCGATTACGTTTGAACAAAAATATCAAGAACACTTAAATAAAAACAAAAAAATTATTTTAGTAGGACCATGACACGAAATGAAATACTATTATCATTACTTACGTTTTCACAATTATAAAGTCTATTTGTTAAAACACTTTCCTAGTGAAGTTGTTTAAATAACTCTTTAATTTTATTTTTTAAGTGTGCAACCCCGCTTCTTGAAATATTCGTTTTTAATCGTGAACTCATTTCAGCCGCTAAAGCCGCTAAAGACAATTCTTGCTTTTCTAAAACGATTTGACAAAAGACTTGCAACTTAAGGGGCATTTTTTGTAACTCATTTGCTTGTTCTAAAGCCTGAATCATCACAAAAATTTCGTTAGAGCTACTAACTGTTTTTTTAAGATTAGAGATATCAAGATTATTCAAGCGTTGCATGTTGTTGGCTAAATCACGACCAATCCGCAAGTCTTCATATTTAAATAAAGTTTCAACACTTCCCATTAAACGTAAAACGTCCGCAATTGTTTCTGAGCGTTTCAAATAAAGGACATAGCGCATATTTCTAGTAATGACTTGGGTTTTATTAATACCGAACTTTTTTAAAATTAAATTAAGAAAGTCAATATAAGTTTTGGAATCCGAAACAAACTCTAAATGATAGTTTCCGTTTTGTGGATCATTAATACTACCACGGCTTAAGAACGCACCAACAACAAAAGCGCGTAAGCAATTTTTATCTAATCCTTTTAAAACCAAAGGTGCATTTAAATCTAAATCAGTACTTATTTGTTGGAAATTCCCCACTAAAGAAACACTGATTTCTCTTCTCGTAGTTATATTTTTTGGTTGATTGAGAGAAACTTTAAATTGCTTAAAATCATAAAGTTCTTTTAGCCATTTAATTAAAAATCGTGCCAAGAAAGAAAAATGGGTTTGAATTTTTCAGGTGATTGTTCCCAAAATATCTTTTTGGGTTAAATTGTTCAACAAAAAAGAGCGCAAAAGATATTTTACGCAATCAAGTTGAAATTCCTGGCGACATAATTCGCTTTTAACTGTTTCACTAAATGTTTGTCGCATATAAACCCTTAAATACAAAAAAAACAACCTGAGTTGTTTATCACAAAATTAATTTAGCAAGTTCGGTTAAGGTGTTCTTTTACATTCAAAGCCGCAATTGTCCCGTCGCTAACAGCGGTAGAAATTTGCCGGTATTTTTTAACAACACAATCGCCAACACCATACAGACCCGGAACTTTAGTTGCGGCATCTTGGTTAGTAACAATAAATCCTTCGGGACTTAAAACATCTAATCCGCTAAGAAATCCAGTCGCAGGAATTGCACCAATGTATGGGAATACACAATTAACTTGTAAGGTTCTTAAACTATTATCTTTAACAGAACGAATCACAAGCGCTTCAACATGGTTAGAGCCTTGTAATTCGTGCGGAACATAAGATAAACACATTTCCACGTTTTTCATTTTCTTTAATTGGTTAACCGCGAAAACATCAGCACGGAATTCATCACGCCGGTGGACGACATAAACTTTAGATGCAATTCCAGCTAAATACATTCCTTCTTCAACTGCACCATTACCACCACCAATAATTGCAACTGGCTTATCTTTGTATAATGAGCCATCACAAATAGCACAATAACTAATCCCTTTATTTAGATAATTTTGTTCATTTGCTAATCCCATCGGACGTTCGTTTGTTCCGGTGGCAACAATCACGGTTTTAGAAATCAAAGTTTGACCATTTTGAAGATAAGTTAAAAAATATTCTTGGTTTTTTTCAATTTTAGTAACAGCTGAATATGTTACGGGAACTTTTAAATCATTAAGTTGATTAAACATAGCAATTCCCAAATCAGGACCTGTTGTTTTTGAAACACCAGGATAATTTTCTACAAAACCAGTTTTTAGCATCTTCCCACCAGGAGCGCTGCCTTCTACAACCCGAACCTTGATATTAGCCCGCGCTGCATAAATTGCTGCAGTTATGCCGCCAGGTCCAGCTCCAACAATTACAAGATCAAAAAGATCTTCGTTTCCATCAACTTTATACATAAATACTCCTTGGGGTGATTCAAATTAACCTTTTTTAATTAAGTTAATTACGCTGACAAAGACAAACGAGAAGTTTGAATAATTGCTTTCGGGTCAAATAAGACAAGTCTTGATAGTGCTAATAAATCTTTATCAAAATTAAAATGTGACATATAGCTTGTTAAATAATGTTCTTGCTTTAAAGTATATCCTGCAAAGATGTCTTTAACATCTCCCATTTGAACAACTACTTGTTCTTGATCAACAACGGGTTGACCGTTTTCAGCAAATAATTCAAAAGTTTTTAAATCTAAAAATTCGCTCCGAAAAATTTTAATCAAATCATGATTTAACATCGTATCTAAAACATAAAGAACTTCTTTTTGTTTGTTGTAATACGTTACGCGTAATACTTTTGCAAAGTTATGACCAAAGAAATCTTTTTCTTTAGAAATGGATTGAAAGATTTCAACGTCCCGTTTTCGAAACGGACTTTTCATTAACCATTCATGTTTTACTGAAGCTACTTGTGGATTGGCAACACCTTTGAGTAGACCATCTTTATAATTCCGATTGACAAAGTAGCCTGGAAAAGTAACGTTATCTAATAATTGAAAGGCACATAAATTAGCTAAAATTTTACGAACCAATGAGCGGGTTGCAGAAAATTTAACTGCTAATTGATGTTCTGAAGGTATTCGCTTTGATAAATTTCACTCGCCACTTTGGATCTTTAAAAAGATGTATCGATAAATTGCTGATTTCATTATAGCCTCAATCTTACCTGTAGTTATTACGCTTAATCCCTAATATATTTATAACACTAATTAAATAATATTTAAGTAATGAATTGGAAATGAAATTATGGAGGGATTTCTCGTAGTTTGCTGTTACAAATAACAAATTATAATAAATAAATCAATTTTGACAAATTTATTAATGGAATCTGGAGAAAACAACCCATGGAAACTAAAAGCAATCGCTTATGAACTGAATTATGTAAAGACATCCCATACGACCCCGCATACGCGATATCTCACCTCTTAGATCCAAGCGTTTTTCACTTTATTAGCCGACCTCAAGATGATTTCAAAAAAATCACCTTTTTTTTAATTTACGATGCTGCAAACGAAAATAAAAGAATTTTAATTTTTGATAATGGAATGGGATATACAAAAGCTGAAATCCAAGATTTTAACAATTATGAAACTATTGCAGCCAAAGGGTGAAAGCAATGGTTTCGGGCTTTACAATGACTTGGCAATAACACCAAGATTTACAACCAAAAAAAAGATGAACAAACTGGAACCATCATTTCTTTTGAAACAAAGCGAAATCATTTTAGTCAGCTTAGTCAAAGCCAATGTCCAAGTAATGAATTTTATTCCCGAACAAAATTTAATCATGGGGTTTTATTGCAAATTAATGAGGCTAAAACGTGAACTTTAAAAGAATTTCAAAACATCGTTAATACAGTAAATAAAATTTATCAAAAATACGTAAACCTAGATAAAATTAATTTTCATGCAATTTACCGAATGGAAAATAAATTCTATGATTGCAGTACAAGTGAACCTGTCGAAATTGTTTCTTATCGAAAAGCAGAACCTTTTAAGCCAATTAAAAAACCTGAATTATTTCAATTCAACAAAAATCAAAAACAAGTTATTATTAACGAAAAAATCGATTTTGAAAATCGCACCATCAGTATTAAAGGAATTGCTGGAATTTTAAAAAATCCAGATTATGAAACTGCGGGCATTTATTGTTATAGCGGGAACAAACTTGTTCTAGGAGCCAAACCCAATTCCAATTTTAAGCCTGCTCCAATTTTTGGAAGCAATGAAGATGTCGAATATAGTTCACTTTATAGTGAACTAGAATTTTCGAATTTACCAGTAGCAATTACTGGAGATAAATTTCAAATATCAGCAGAAAATTGAAACCGAATCACGTTGTTATTAACAAAAATAATAGGTAAACAAGGAGACTTCAAAACACCTGATAAACTAACAACGCAAGTTAATACTGTTTACCAATCAACTAATGTTTTGCCAATTGCTACAGTCGAACAATATAGCACAGTCAGCGAAAACATTATTGATGCTTTAAGATCAACTAACGCGATTATTGATGTCCAAATGGAAACTGTCAAGAAAAATAAACGCGAAGCAAATTTATATTCAATCAAAGACGAATATGGCAAAGAATATAAAATTCAATTAATTCGGGCGAGCAATCGTGAAGCAAGCGGATATTGAATTAAAAAGAAATATGTTGATGATAGCATTGTCGTTTATTTCAATTTTGAACACCCCTTCTTTCGGCCTATTATTTCCAACAAGCGTTCATATAATACCTTTTGTGAATTCGTTATCTATTATGTGATAGCTGAAGAACGAGCAATTGTTGAAGGATGTAGTGTAGAAGAATTAAAGTTGTTAATTGATAATTACTTAAGAAAAGGTAACTAATATATGGATATTTCTCAAGCAATAAAAACCGCAATTGCTCAATTTGGTGCTTCCAATCATGAAGAGCACTTCATCAACTACTGTAAACAATCCGGAATGGATGATATTGCTATCAAGAAAATTATGACAAAAGCCAATGATGTAATTACCACTTTAGGAAACAAGCCAAATGGTTTAAAAGGGCTTTTAGTAGGCAAAGTTCAATCCGGAAAAACAAGTACTTTTTCTGCATGTATTTCTCGGGCATTTAGTATGGGTTATGACATGGCCATTGTTTTATCTGGAAGAGATAACGTTTTAAATAAGCAAACCTTTGATAGGTTAAAAGCAACTTTTACCAAAGATGACTTTTCTACCGGAATTAACGTTTATCAAGTTAAAGAAGTAATTGCAAGTCAAGATAATAAAACTCTAGTTGATGAACTAAATAAAGCCGTCATTAATAAACATAAAACAATTTTTGTTAGTTTAAAAAACCAGCAAATTGAAAAATTGATGGAGCTGTTGTGCATTCCCCTTTTTAAAAATGTCAAATTTTTAGTAGTTGATGATGAAGGTGACTTGGCTTCTTTTAATACTGCAGAAAATAAATCAAGTGAATCAGCAACTTATCGAATGCTTAATGAAATGCTAAAAAAGATTGATAAAAATTTTAGTTTCTTATCAGTGACAGCAACCCCTCAAGCACATATTTTATTAGCTCAAAGCGATTATATTAAACCCGATTATATTTTTACCATCGAACCTGGTGAAGCATACATGGGACTAAATGATTTTTTTGGTCGTGATTATTTGAATTACATCATTCGGGTTTCCAACGAAGAAAAACAAGCAATCGAAAACGAACGTGAACAAACCCCTGAATCGTTTAAAATTGCCATTTTGTATTATTTAGTAGCTGCAGGAATTTTTCATTTAGAAAATAAAAAAATTCAAAAAACCGCAATGCTTGTTCATACAGCTAAAGAAATCTTACGGCATAACATGATTGCTGATAAAATCAATTCCTATAAAAAAACCTTGGAACGTTTTTTAAAAATACCAGATTCTGGTGAGGGTCAACGCCTCATTAATCAAATCAAAAAAATCTATGAACAATACCGGACACAAATCCCGTGACATGACCGATTTATTGATTTATTAATTTGCCATTTAAACTTTACTTCGATTAATGTTGTTAACTCTGAAATTGATGATCCTTTATACAAGGATACACCAAACAATATTGTTGTTGGATCTGCAATGATTGAACGGGGTGTTACGTTTAATAATTTATTAACAACATATATTACAAATCGCGCCGAAGATGCTATTGCCATTGATACTGCATTACAACGGGGGCGCTGATTTGGGTACAGACGTAAATACGAACACTTGATGCGTATTTTTATGTTAGATCATTTATTAACTAATTTTAAAGACCAAATTTTAGATCACGATAACTATTTATGAAACGTTTTAATAGATGCTGAAACAAAGCATTTGCCATTTAATCAGATTGAAAAAAAATTATTGATTTCAAGCGATGATTTAATTGCTACACATAAAGTCAAACAAGCCCGCATCAATTTTGAACGTTACTTAACTAATAGTAACTTAAATCGTTCTCCAGCCCAACGAAAATATTGTGATTATGTTTTCCAGAAAATTGTTGAGGACCCACAAACTGCTGATTTTCAAGTAGGTGATGGTAATACATTTAGAATGTTAAAACACGTAGATATCAAAAAAGTCAAGGAAATTTTTGGTCTTCCAGATTATGCTGAATTCTTAGCTGATGCTGTTGGGGTGTCTGAAATGAATTGAGATATCTTTGTAAACGAAGTATTATTACAATTTGAAAGCAAAATTACGATTGCAATAATGGACAACAATTTAGCAATTTCCAAGATTCGTAAACGAATGATTCACGAAGACGGATCAGTGGAATTATTCCAACCTAAAAATGTTACCGGCAATAAATACGTTGGTGATAAAGATTGACATAAAGTACCTGAATTTGAAGATAGTTTAATCTTTCAAATCCACAATATTTATTTAGAAACAACCCACCGGTTGCAAAAATTTATTGCCATTGTTTTACCAAGAAAAATTCAAACAAGTTTTGTTAGTACAAAAGAACCAAAAAAGGTCTTACCAACTAAACAAACCGAGTTTTCGAATGAAATAAACCAAACTAAACAACAAAGATCAGTAGATCTTCAAACCGAAGAAACTACTGATCTCTGTGAACAAACAGACGTTAAAAACGAAAATTAAATACCACCCAAAACTTTAACGGCAACAATGATTAGTGGAACAACAACAACTAATCAAGCAATAATGGCTAAAATTCAAATAAAGGTTATCTGCATAACTTTTTTTTGAGTTTTTTTTGCTAGTTTATCTAACTTTTTTTGTTGCGCAAGAATCTGGTGTTGATTCAAATTCTGTGTTGATGATACAGCATCTTCTTGTTTATTAAGTTGATGGTTGTCATTTTGAAGGACAGGAAATTTATTGATTGATTGCGGTTGTTGTTTATATTGGGCTACTTGGTTATTAAATCTTGAACCAAGTTTATTTGATAAGTCGGAGTTATCATCCAAACTTTGAATATTTTGCATAATTTGTGACATGTTTATCGAACGATTAGGCGTACCAGTTATTTCGGGAATCGAACCACTATGAGTTTTAGTTAACTTAGTAAGAGTTGAATTGTTTTCTTTAAAAACAGGTTTTAATTCAAATGTTTTTGAACTTCCTTGATTATCTTTTGCTGGAGCAATACTATATTGTTGAACAATTGGAGCACTCAATTTTTCAACTCTTTGGGTTGGACTAATTTCATCAAAAACATCAATTTCATCATCATCCAAAACATCATCGGTCGACAAAGTTTGTTGGTTTGTTTCTAATAACTCAGTTAACGATCCAGATAAATCTTCTTCATCTGCAAATGAAACATCAGATTGATTCTTAGCAGAATCTAATAAGGGTTCGGTTTTAACATCGTGTAATTCTTGAGAAACTAGTTCTTGGGTTTTTCACTTTTGCTGGGGAAATTGAACTCCGTTAAATTTCCGATCTGACAATGAATTTTCATGCGGACTATTTTGCAAGGCATCCGAAGGTAATATCTGATCAGATAAAACCTGATTATTTTGGGAATTTAATTCATTAGTTACTTCTTCTGAATATAAAGCAGTTGGACTATTAGTTAAGTTTGAATTCTTATCAAGTTCAAAAGTGTCAGTTTGATTGCTATTGAAATCCTTGTTTATCAATGGTTCGTTTGGATTTTTATGATTATACGCAGACTGGTGAAAAACACGATCTTGATTATCTGTGACCAGATCTTCTCATTCAAAATTAGTGCTTTTATGATCGAACACACTTTGTGGTTGACTATTTTTAAGTTTTTGGGATTGGGCTTTATTGCGTAAATAAGCCGTTCTTGCACCTAAAGGTCGGGAGTTACTAGAAAAATCATTTGTATTGGACATATTGATCCTTTGCTAAAAATAGTCTAAAATTACTTCTTAAATTATATATATTTGGTTGATGATTGGCTTGTTAATTAACTGATAATTTAACTTTTCATAGAAAGCCGAATAAATTTTAAAACAAGTCTTTAAAAACCTGAAGTCTGCGCCCAATAATTCCTAAGATAAAAATACAGCTTAAAACAATGGCTGCAATTGATAATCCTAAATTAAGGGTGGAATGTCCAATGCTTGTTAAATTAGTAATGGCGATAACCAAAGCAACAACATTAACGAGCACTTGAAAACCGACAACAATTAAAAGCTTTTTTTTACTAATTGAGTTGGGAATAAAAAAAATAGCAGTCGTGATAATCAAAAAAACTCACGGAATAATAAGATTAGGATTCATTATTTACAAACTCGTCATAATGATTTGCAGGAGATTCGACGGAGAATGAATTTTTTGCACGTTGGTTAGCAAAATCTTCAATTCGCTTTTCACGGATCATCACAACCCTAATTTGATGCTTATTCACTAATTCATCAGCCTCAATTGCCCGTTGAATTTCATACATTAAAAGTTCTAATTGTTCATCTTTAATTAAATCTGGTTTCACAACGATTCTAACAATCCGCCCTGATTGTAAAGCGTATGCTTCAGAAACACCGTTGATTTTTTTACAAATTTCTTCCAAACGTTGAACCCGCTTGATGTAATCACTGAAGGAATCAATTCGTGCTCCGGGACGAGCAGCTGAAATTGTGTCTACTACTTTTACAATGGCTCCGTAAATTGATGATGGCTCAATTTTATGATGATGCGACTCAATAGCATTAACAATGTATTCAGGTAAATTAAACCGTTTTGCAATTTGAACACCAGATTCAACGTGATCATAATCTTCTTCAAAATCTACTGACTTTCCAATATCGTGAAAGAAAGCAGCCCGTTTTGCTTTTTCTGGGTCAGCTCCAATTTGCATCGCAATACTTGATGCTAAATGAGCGCATTCAAGGCAGTGCTGTAAAACATTTTGACCATAACTATAACGGAATCTGAGACGGCCCACAATTGGATAAATCTCTGGAGAAAAGTCATAAATTAAAAGTTTATCTTCTAATGCTTCACGACCATACGTAGTTACACTAATTTCAAAGTTTTCTTTTTCGGTTTGAAAAAGGGATTCGATTTTAGCTGGTTCAATGTTCTTTGAACGAATTAGTGAATTTAAAAGATTAACAGCAATTTCACGACGAATGGGATTAACACATGACAAACTAACTTCGGATTGTTTTTCAATAATCATATCAACCCCAGTAAGGGTTTCAAATAAGCGTTTGTTACGACCTTGCTTACCAATTAAACGTCCTTTTAATGCCTCATCTGCTAAAGCAACGGTTGTAACTGAACGTTGGGCAACAATATCTTCAGCCATTCCTTCCATTGCGTTAATCAAAATTGCTTGCGCTTCGGTTTTCAAATTATCTAAAACCCGAGTTTTTTCATCTTTATAAAAACGGTTTAAATTGACACGCATATTTTGATAAACGTTTTTCATTAAATATGTTTTGGCTTGATCAACTGACATATTAGCAACTTTACTAAGTTTTAAATTTTCAAGTTCAAGCGTTGTTTCCAATTCATATTTTTGGTGTTCGTATTGTTTTTGCACATACGCTAATTCTAATTGCTGTCGTTTTGTCTTTTCAATTTCTTTTCTTAATGATGCTTTGAGCTCATTCAATTCATCTAAATAATTTTCGCTGACTAATCCGGTTGTTACTTCTTCGCTTCGAATGTTTTTTGAAACTTGGTTTTGAAAATGATAAACCGGAACAGGAATGGTATTTTTGTTTTTTGGTTGGTTATTTATGTTATCTTGATATTGCAAATTATCATTTTTAACTTTTTCTTTTACTGATTGCTTTTTATTAACGTTTTTATTTTTCTTATTTCGTTTTTTAGTACGCAAAATAATCAACGTTAAAATTAAGACAATTAGTAATACTCCAAGTACTATAAAAATTGCAAAAATATATGGATTAGTTGGATTATCGTATAGTCATTCGAACACAAAAATGGTCCTTTGGAAATAAAGGGAACCAGATAAACACAGACAGTATAACGAATAAAGTATATATTGATATTTTAAAAATAAACAATTTTGCGTATTATGACTTCATTTTAAAAATAGAGGAAAAGAGTAAATTTGCCTTTCAGAACTTCTGTTTTAAAAATAAATTCCAGCTAATTTTGGGTCGCACAAATTTTCGCAATAAATTGTGTATGACAGATACATATCGGACTCACAGTAATTTAAAATAAAATTCATTATATATAACTAACTAAAGGAGAAAATAATAACCACCCTCATGTTTCCGCAGGAATGGTTATCTTGAATATATGTTATTCACTAATAAATTATATCTATTTAAGATAAGAAATAGTAAAGAAGATAAACCTAAAACTTTAAAAGATTTTCCAATACATTTACGTTATGGATATTGAATGGCAAATTTTCAAAGCGCTTTTGATGAATATGCGAAAGAAATATCTTTTGATGATAAGATCTGAAAAAAAACTATGGCTCGAATTGAGTTCGTTGTTTCAATTTGAAAAAGTGTTTCTGACGACATCACAAAAACTTTAAAAGATACTTTAATTGCAAAAACAAAAAATCAGCAACAACATTCAATTAAAACTATATCGATAATGCGGTCAAAGTTTTTCAAATTTCAAAAAGAAATTTTTGAAGAATTAGGAAAAATTTGTGAAATCAAGAAAAAACGTGAAAATGCATTTAAGAAGGTTGTAATTAAATCAACTAAACCCCATCGATTAAATATCAAGTACAACGAAGAATTACTTAAAAAGATTGCGACTTCATTTGATAATCAAATGAAACAATCTGGCAAAAATGCCGATGATTTTAGAAGGCTTTTAAACGATGGAATTATCACTATTCCTAATACTTACCAGACTTTAAAAAATATCGGGAAAGCAACGATATATAAGGCCTTATTTAAATTCTCGATGACAAAGATATTTAAAGTAAAAAAACATCAAGAATTCAATTGAAAACCGCCTTGCCTGGTGTTCTTGGGCGCTTACAACTAGATGTTAAACATATTACCCAAAAAATGAATAAAGCTAAAAAGAAATTTTATGTAATTGATATGGTGGACGAAGCTTCACGAATGTATTACGGGATGCTTGTCGAAAGCGCTGGAACTAAAGAAATTTTAGAAGCTGTAAGACAAGGGATTGCTTATTTTAAAGCTAATGGAATTATTGTCAATCGAATTCGTACAGACCACTGCAATATTTTCAAGAAAAAAATATTTATGAAAAGCAAAGAATTCAGAAAATTTCTTGAAGACAATAATATTCGCCACCAATATATTCCTTTCCAAAAACCCCAATACAATGGCTTAGTCGAAAGAATGCATCGTATTATTAACGATGAACTAGTTTATGCTTTTTTTGGATCGTGGTGACAATTTAGAAAGCTTGCAAGAAATTTACTCGATGTTTATTGGAAGATACAACTTTAAAAGATACCGTTGTTATTCTTGAAGGGTTGGAAGTAAAATCAGACGTATGTACAAAATCCCTTACGATAGGCTTCAAGAATTAATTGTTTACAACAATCAGTTAAGCGAAACTCGATCAAGTTTATAAATGCAAAAATAGATTAGCAAATTATTACAACCAGAAATGGTTATATCTTTTCATATTTTGTAATTTTTAATTTTTTGGTAAATCTAACTTAAAAATTTCAAAATCTGACTTTTTTTTCTAAAATTTAATCAACTGGGATGCGGAAGTCCGTTATCTATACAGGATCAACATCTAGAAAAAAATTGATATTAAAAAGAAATAAAAATATTAAAATTTACGAACCGAGATTTAGATCCCTAAAGTTGTCCGTTATGTCTATTCCATTAACACATATGCACCTTATATTTGCAGAAGGGATATACATAAGGGACAAGAGAAATATGGGAGGCTAGGTGGGGTTAAAGCCACTTAGATCCATCATCAAATCTCTAACCGTATTTAGTAGAATAAAGCATATAGGAAATATTAAATATGAATTATGAAAAATTAATAATACCTCTTCCAAAAACACAAAAGCGAATACTCTCAGACGCAGAAGTCAATGAGTGTATTAAAAACCTTGACCGCAAAATAGGAGATGAGATTAATCGGTTCTTAAAAGAGGAATCTGATAAACACCATAGTCAACGTGAAGTTACGTTGGCCGAATCCCACCACATGGCGGACGAATTAATTACAGTCTTTGATTTTGCCAAATCGGTATATGCAATTGCAGTTAAAAAAAATTTAAGTCTCAGAAAAGCCATTGCGCATTATCAAGTAAAGTACCGCAAACGAAAAAATTACGGTAAAAATAAATTTTATCAGTTCCGAAAAAAACTAATTGAGTTCTGCTGAAATCCAAGAAGCATTCAAAAGTTAATGCGAAAGTCCAAGAAACCGAAAAACATTACCCTTCGTTACAACGGCTTTGTACGAACTGAAATTATTCAACTTTATAAGAAAAATGATTTTATTCAATATCAATTAGATGCAGAAGCTTACAAAAAAGGCGAACGCAAAGAAAAACCCCTAAGGTATAGTTATAACTTCAATGATTTTGTACATAATTTACGAAAAGGATTTCTTCCGTTAAAAACATTAGATGGAAAAATTCCTACGACGCTAACTGCTAAAACTGTCCGAAAAATATTAATAGAAGGTGGAGTTTTCTTGAATGAAAATAAATATGTGAAACGCCACCATTTACGGCATTATGATATCCCGTCATGACACTTACAATTTGATGTCAAAATTATTGGATCTAAAGATAACAAATTCGGCATTCCAATTTACATTGTTGATTGTATAGACCAGCGAACATCAATTCCGTTCGGGCAAATCAGTACGCAGGTTCCTAACACCTTTCTAATTGAAACAATGGATAAAGCAATTGAGTACTACCAAAAGTTTTTCCCGAAAATTTTTAAAACTAGAACTGACCATCAACTTTCATTTAAAAGGACCGAAGCCTTATCTACCGGGCAATGAAATGAACTATTAGCAAAACATGATATCATTCACGAATACTCGCGGTGAGGACAGCCACAAACGAACGGTAAAATTGAGCGTCACCATCGAATTATAGATAATGAATTTTTACATATCTTAAACAAGTGTGACACCATGGAACAAGTCCGAGAGGCCTACAATTTATGAATTCAGAATTATGCCACCCAACGCCATGCCACATTCAAATCTTGAGATAAAGAAAACCAAAAATGAATCACGCGTGTAATGGTTCCGGTGGAAGCAATTAATTTCAAGTTTTACGATAATCCCATACATCAAGAAAAGCTAAGAGAAAATGCCTAAAAATAAATGAGTTGATAAAGACGGTAATCCGTTAGAAGAAAAAGATGGTAACGATTTAACTGACGATGAATTTTACGAAGAATTACAAAGGTGAACTAAGAACAAAAAAGTCGTCGAAGAAAACGAAAAATACATTTACACGAAATATGTATTGGTAAACGGATTCATTGAACATTACATCGAATATAAAAAAGGTTACGGGGTGAAAGATTGCGTTAGAATCTATGCGACCTTACTTGCTAAAAAGAAAATCAATGAGGGGATTACTTTAATCGCCTTAAAAGACCGGAAAAATTAATTGTAAAAAATTTTAAAATTTTAAAATCTTAAACACTACTAAATCCTGTCCCTTATGTTTATACCTTTAACATTTTTGATAATTATCATTTAACTTAGTGCCCATATAATTAAAATATATTAAATGCACGATTTATTGAAAACTCAGAGATAAACACTCGTTAAATAATCTTATAAAATTAAGGTGACAAAAATGGAATATAAAATACGGCAAAAATGGAATATTAGATTCGACAAATATGGAATCTTATAAAGAAAAATGTATAATCAACATATGATTAAAAGAACAATTAAAGAAAAATTATTGTCATACGTAAAGGATTTTCCAGTTACTTTAGTTACAGGAGCACGACAAGTAGGGAAGTCTACTTTATGTCTTGAAATAAAGGACAAATTTAATTGAAATTATGTTTCTTTAGATGTTAAGGAAAATCTCAATTTGGCTACAAAAGATCCAAATCTTTTTTTTGAAACCTTTCCTTGTCCGTTAATTATTGATGAGATACAAAAAGCACCTTCATTATTTTCTGAAATTGCTCCTTTGGTGAATGAATCAAGATATAAAAAAGAAAACCCAAATGGGATGTTTATCTTGACGGGTTCTCATCAATTTGAGTTAATGAAAAACGTTTCTGAATCTTTAGCAGGAAGAGTTGGTATTTTAACTATTCCAACTCTGACATTTAATGAAATTCAAAACCGTGAAGCTAAACCATTTGAAATTATTCCTAATTTACTTTTAACTAGAAATGATTCTGAGTTTACCCGTCAAAAATTACTAGAAAGGATTATTCGCGGGTCTTATCCTGAATTATATCGGATGCCACAATTGGATTCAGTTCGGTTTTATGAAAGTTATTTAAAAACTTATTTAGAAAAAGATGTTAAAGAAATTTTATCAGTTCAAAATAAAGCGCTTTTCAAGAAATTTTTAGGTCTTTTGGCAACTTATTCAGGCTGTGAATTAATTTATGCTAATTTGGCTAAGACACTTAATATCGACATTAAAACTGTAATGAGTTGAGTTGGCATTTTAGAAACTTCAAATATCATTTATTTATTACAACCTTATTTTGAATCATCATTATCAAAACGCGTTATAAAAAGACCTAAAATTTATTTTAATGACACTGGCTTAGCGTGTTTCTTGTTGAAACAAAATGATCCTGTCACCTTAAGTAAGGGAATTGCAGCAGGACATTTAATTGAAACTTATGTTATCAACGAAATTATTAAATCCTATCTTAACGAAAGTGTTTTGATACCTAATTTCTATTATTATCGGGATCGGGATCAAAATGAAATCGATTTAATTATGCTTAAAAACGGTTCATTAAATCTAATTGAAATAAAATCCGGAACGCGTTTTGATGAATCTGATGTTAAAGCTTTCAGAAAATTAAACTCATCTGAATATCAGATTGATAATTGCGCTATTATTTGTACAACCAAAATAATTTATCCAATTAATAAAAAAACTTATGTTTTGCCTGTTTCTGTAATTTAAGTCATTCCATAGTAAAAATTAAACTAAATACAAAACAATTTAATTAAAAAATCATTTGTTCTAGGCTTTATAGAAGCCTTGTCATTATCTTTATTAAGTTTTTTTACATAATTCTATTAATTAATTTAATTGATGTTATACTTTAAACACCACAACGTAAACACATTGGGTGTTTGCCCTCGTTGTGGTTAACTAGGCATGCACCCCTATATTTAAAAATTAGCAATAGTTTTCACTATTGCGTTTTTTTATGTATAATGTACTAACCACAACGAAGTCGTATTGCGACTCACCCAAAAAGGTTCTATTAACATATCTAAGTAGGGTGCATGCCTAGGTTTTTTTAAATAATAGTTATTATTGTTTTTAAATATTTTCTATTTGATTTTAGAGGTATTATATGACATTTACATTGTCTTTGAATGTAGCTGATTATGTAAAGGAAGAAAGAAGAAACAAAATTCTTGAATTTTGCGACGAAAAAACTCATAAAGTAAAGATTTCAACCAATGAAATGAATATTGAATATGATCGTAAAGACGCTAGAAATATTAAAAAGCTTAAGAACGTCAAACTTATTTATGAGAAAAAAAATGGTGGAATCAAAATATTAGTTGGAGATTTAGGATGCTGCTATTCTGGACAATTTGGCGGCGAATTTTACGCTAAAAAAATATTTGATGAAATGACACCTTTCGTAAATATTAATGCGGTGACTGCTGATATTAAATTTACGTCTATTGACACAATAACTTCTATTGAGACAGTGCAAGACAATTTAAAAAAACTATCAGATCATCCTAATTTTCTATTTAACTTAAGTCAATTTGATGAATTTATGGAAATATTCAGATTTTACAAAACTTTATCAAACGAACTCAATAACAATTATTCTTTTGAAATTAGTGAAATTTCCGAGCCATATTATTTTATTTCCGAAACAAACAAAGATTTAGATTCAGACTTTAAAAAGGAAGTAAAAGATCAAGCCGGTGTTATTAAAGGGTATCAGTTTGACGAGTCAGTTTTTAATCATCTTAATAACAATTTAAAAGATGAGGTTAAAATTTTAGTAGATGTTAAATTTGTTGGTTCTAATAGCGACATAGGTAAAATTCGTAAAATTGGAACTGATAATATTTATGTTAGTAATTTAAAAAATGTTACAGAAAAAGATGCTGATAGTCTTGTACAATTTTCTATCACCAATATTTTACTGAACAAAAAAGAAGTCATTTTGTCAGGGGAATTTAAAAATAAAGATTCATATGATGTTGATTTTAAATTCTTAAATCTATATGATATGGGTCAGAAAATCAAAATTGATTCAATTGAAAATTCTTTAAAACTAATTAATCAAGGAGCAGCAGGGCCAGCCTCAGAATTGCTTGAATATTTAATTGGTGATGTTAAAATGCCAACAAACAATACTAACCAGTTGAAAAATGAATCTTATGAAAAATATTTATCATTGTTAAATGAATCTCAGCGAAAAGCTTTCCTGATGGCCACTGATGGATCTCCAATAAGTTTAATTAAAGGACCACCTGGAACGGGTAAAACTCATGTAATAAATGCCATTGTTCGATACATAACCCAAGAGTTGGGAGAAAAAGTTGTTATTACTTCCCAAACTCATATTGCTATTGATAATGTTCTTGATAAATTAATTGAAAATTATGATGCAGTAATTCCTAAGCGAATTACAAATCGAAAAAATCGATACGGCGAAGAAGAAATTGACAGGACTTTATATAGAACCTGAGGGGTAAATTTTTCTTCTCATAATAAGCGGAGCAAAAATACTAAATTAGCAAATTTTGTTGAAGAGTCTTTATCCAAATTTAAAGGAATTGAAAAATTTGATTATTCATCAAATGTTACGCAAAACGATTACTATGTAATTGGAGCTACAACCACTACTAGTTCTATTTCAGGAAAAAAAGGAATTGAACTCCTTAAAGGACATGACTGGTTAATTATTGATGAAGTTTCCAAATGCCCGATAACTGAAGTTTTAAGATACTTGCCCTATGTAAAAAAAATCATTATGGTTGGAGACGATTTTCAACTTCCTCCTTTATTGGAATTTTCTAAAAAAGATGTGAAAGATTTAGAAGCATATAACGAAGAAAAATTTGAAAAACTTAAAACTATTTATGAACAGTCTGTATTCGCTAAAGTTTTGCAAAAAGCTTTTGATGCTGATCGAGTGGTTTTGCTGAATGAAAATTACCGCTCAGTAAAAGATGTTTTAGCATTGTATAACTTGTTTTATGATAACCAATTGAAAAATAAAAGAGAAATAGTTAAACCTAATAAAGTGCATTTTATATCTGAAAATAAAAAATTTTGTGAGTTTGCTGAAAAAGACATTTTCTTTATGGATGTTAAAGGAGGGCAAGAAGCTAAAGACGGTAATTCTCGATATAATAGCGAAGAAATTAATGCAACAGAATGGATGTTAAGACGATTAATTGAACAAGTTCAGTTTCCAAAAGATGTGACTGTTTCTGCTATTTTTCCTTATGCAGCACAAATAGAATTATTTCAAAAAAGAAATTTAGAGCTGATTAATCAAGCTAAAAAGGTTTTCAAGTCTTTTGAAATTGATACTGTAGATGCATTTCAAGGCAAAGAAAGTGACATTGTTTTACTAAATACAGTTGTTACAACTTCCGACTATAATTTCCTAAATGATTTTCGTCGTATTAATGTTTCAATGTCAAGAGCTAGAGATAAGCTAATCGTTTTTGGAAATGAACGTACCTTATCTAACATTGAAATGTCATCAGGTAATGGTCGTAAAAGAAAATATTTTAAAGACATAATTCAATTTATTAAAACTCAAGGATATAAATTTGAATACAATAATGGAGAAGTTAAAAATGAAACAATTAGAAGCAAAAGTTCGTCTGAACTTGCCTAGGAAGAGTTATAAGATTGTCTTAGAATATAATACCTATGAAAAGGTTACGTTTGATAAATTTATTCTAGCCAATGTGCTAATGAAAACTAAAAATAAAGATGAAATCGATGAATACATTAATGATTTAACTGGGAGCGGTTCTTTGAATTCATATTTTAAAAAAATTATACAAGAATTAATCGATAAAGATGACGAAGATCTTCTTAGAATTGTTAACGATTCCTTATATCCTATTATAAAAATTGATAGGGGTAATCAATTTGTATTTTATCCATTATTAAATATTTCAAATATAAGGAATGAAATCATTACTGGGAATTTGTGTGATAATGAAGATTATTTGACAAATGCATTGTTACCTAAAAATGTCACTTTTAAAAGAATTGATTTTGAAGAAATTGATCAAAATTCAAATAAAAGCAATTCTGATGTGTATGATATATCCATTTCAGAGAATCAAATTTTTATTAAAATGGTTGATAAAAAATTTTATGAAATTTCTAAAGAAAATTTTGATGATATATATAAAAACGATTTAGATAATGAGCTTGAATATAATGGAAAAATATGCACATTTTTTCCTGATGATGTAGATAATTGAATTTCTTTAGATAAAAATACATTCAATCTTTTTAACGACACAGAGCACAATAAAAGATTTTTTCCATACTTTAACAATAATAAAAATTTGTTTATGATTTATCCTGAATTTTTAAAGGAAATCAAAATTATAAAAATTTTTAGTATGTATTTTTATAAAGAAAAAAAATATCTTTACATAAAAGAAAATATTAATTTTGTGGAACAAGCTATATCACATCTTTTTGATACTAATGCTATCAACGAAATAAAAACTAAAATTTTGCTGTCCTTAATACAATGTTGCTCTGATTTGACTGCACAAAAGGTAATTAATTATGTTTTAACACAAAAAGATTCAAAAGAAATATCATTAACAGGATTAGAGTTAATCAAAAAGGGTATTACAAAAGGTTGAAATGAAACAACTTTAATCACTATTAAAAAGTTTATACCTATAACTGCATCAATTGAATTAAGTTATATTTATCAACTGTCTAAAAGCATTAAATGAACAGATGAAGAATTGCTTTTAATTGATAAAAAAATATTAAACCCTATTGATATGAAACGTCGAAATAATTACCAAGAAAATATTATAAATATCAAAAAACAAATAAACCAAATGCTTGGAGAGATGGATAGTTCAGGAATACGTGAAGAAATGAAAAAACTTCCTCAAAAAGATTCAATTTATAGAAAAGTACAAGATTTTTACAACAAAATTAAAGCTCATAATCGAATTAATTTGGATACTCTTTCTTATGAAAAAGTCAATGAGAAATTTCACTTTGTTAAATCTATTTTTGAAGGTGTCTACAATATAATTAAAATTCGTTGTGAGAAAAATAAAAGATAGATTTGTTTATGCAATAAATGAAAAATGCTTATTTTACTTAAATAATTGAAGGAATTAAAATGCGATACTTATTTTTCGATACCGAATCTTCAAATTGCTATGGTGGAGTTTGCAAATTATGTGAATTTGGTTATCAGTTATTCGATGATAACTTTAATCTTTTAAAAGAGGGCAGCTGGGCATTATCACCTGGTGAACCTAAAAAAAATCGGTTTGACCTGAAAATTTATGAAAGAGATCCTGAATTTAAATATTCTCATTCATATGAATATTATTTCCAACAACCGGAGTTTCCTAAATTTTATCAAAAGATTAAATCACTTATGTGTAATCATAATACGCTATGCTTTGCTTATGCCTATCATAACGATATTATTGCCTTGCAATGAGCTTGCAAAAGGTATAAATTGAAATACTTAGATTTCAAATGTTTTGATGTTCAAAAAATTTATCAAATCAATATGGCTTTAAAAAATCCTGAGAAATTAGCTCATGTCTTCTTAAAACTATTTGGTGAAAATGATTTAAATCAAATTACCGCCCACATGCCACAAGATGATGCCAAAATGGCTGCAATGATTTTTCAAGAAACTTGTTTTTTAAAAAAGAAAGCGCCTTGAAAAATTCTTCAAGAACAAAAGGACTTTGAAGTTAATTCTAGAGAATATTTTTTAAACTGGTATCAAAAGCAAGATGAAAGGTTAAACCGGGCTAACTGCACTCGCTTTTATAAAGAAGCTTGTGATAAATACAAAGATTTAATAAACCTTGAAGGTTATATTGGTAAGCGTTATAAAATCGCAAAACCCATTGACTACAATTACAAAGATTTAAAACAATTGCTAATGTATCTTGAAAGTCTTTCAGGCATTATTGTATCTAAATTAGATGATGCAGATTATTGTGTTGTAATAAATCACAACGATATTAATTTATTAAAAGAAAATTTAATTGAATATAGTCATCTTAAATTTATTGTGAAAAGTGATTTAGATTACAAAATTAACGGTAAACTCGAAGGAAGATCACAAATTGTAAAAAAACAAAAACAAATATTAAAACTAGATAGTAAGTACTAGCTAATAAGGCTAGCAATAATAATCATTCAAATCAAAAAAACCCTAATAACGCCAACTATAAAGGTAAATAATGATTTGTTAAAAGTTTTTTAAAAAACAACAAAAAACGGAAAGCAGATGTTTGAAAAAATAATTCGCCAACCGTTTTTTAGCCATTTGTTAGTATATTTTTAATTTTTTTAAAATTAAAATTATTTAATAAAAAAATGATGGATTTGTTGGTGTAATAGTATAGATTTAAGCGTACCGAATTTAATTTGTCATTAAAATTTTTGAAACAAATTAAATCTCTGCTGTAATCTATACTTAAATTTCTTGTCACTTATGTTGAGAAAT
The DNA here is from genome assembly GCF_000687795.1 of Mycoplasma testudinis ATCC 43263. GTDB lineage: Bacteria > Bacillota_I > Bacilli_A > Mycoplasmatales > Mycoplasmoidaceae > Mycoplasmoides > Mycoplasmoides testudinis. The sequence goes on along the minus strand of NZ_JHXT01000011.1, from coordinate 976 downwards.
TTGACTATAGGTTATTATTATCGATATATATTTTTATTAATTCACGAAGCATTTGCTGAAAATATTCGACATAGTTTTGAATTGATAAAAGTTTACCTCGACTATTTTCTTTGATTTTTGTGCCATAATAATCGATTCTTACAACATCGCCATTATTTTTTAACACCAAAAATTATTGTTTCACCTTTAGTGTTTGCTAATGCTGAAAAAGTTTTTAGCCACTCAAATTTTTCAGATTAGTTGTCATTTAAAAATGTCTGCAATCCTTTGTTTTTAAATTCGAAATTTTCACTTTCAAATATGAGTTGCTCGTTAACTTTTTTATATTTACTTAAAATTTGTTTTTTTAGTCATTATGGTTTTTGCTTTCAAATTATTGAATGCTTTTTTATGTTAAATTTAACATTAAACTTAACATTAAAATTTAACATTAACATTAAACTTAGTATTAAAAATTTCTAAAATCATCACTTAAAAATTTCCTACTTATTGTTGGAAGTAGTGAAATAATTATTTAAATTGGTCATCGTTAATATTTCTTTTATTATTTGAACTTAAAGACGATATTTAATTTGCAATTATTTCAATATTAGTATTTTTGACAATCATTGTTAGTTTCTAATAATCTTAATCTAGCAGCAAGTTGCTTTATTTTTGGTAGTAATGAAATAAGTGTGTTAAATTGGCATCGTGTTAAAATTCAAATAATTAATTAAGGATGATTAACAAGATGGCAAAGAAAATAACTCCAAAACCACCTAAATCTGAAAATTATCGAAAAGTAATGGACCAATTTAACCAATTGGTACTAGGAAACCCAGATATTTTTGATGCTAGCAGTGCCAATAGTTTAATTAAATCAATGACAGAAGTATTTTCTGAACCACTGAATGCACTTCTTAAAGCCGAAATGGATGAACATTTAGGAAGAAGCGAATACGAGCGTTCTGAAAACTCCAATCGCCGGAATGGTTTC
>NZ_JHXT01000010.1 GCF_000687795.1 Mycoplasma testudinis ATCC 43263 | reverse complement strand
CAATTCTAAAAATTGTTTATTTAGGCATCATGAATTACGAACGCGACGATAGGCAAATGAAAGTTCGTAATTGGCAAAGTATAATTCAGCAACTCGAAATTCTATTTGATATAGATTTGCAACCAGAATAAATACAAACACTTAATTTATTGTTCAATCTTGACCAAGAGTCAAAGATTTGCGCGTTTAAATAATGATAAAAACGGAAAATTGCGAAAGCGTTTCCGTTTTTTAGTATACTTTTAATAACACGATGTCAATGGTTTCAAAGAAATCTAGACATTAACACACTTAAATCATTACTTCCCGAAACGCACCTACCCATGCGATAGTTAGCATTCTTTTTTTCAAAATAATCAAAAACCAGGATAGCTTAAGATAACTTTTTTCCTTTAAATTTTTTAAGGCTAGAAAAGAGCTAATAAATAATCATTTTTACCATCATTGTCCCATTTTCCTAATTGATTATCTCAAGGTTTCAAACCATTTGTTTTTTAAATAAATATAAAATATATAGTGTAAATAGAATGAGAAAGTACCATTTTTGTATATCTCTTCTTGTCAAATTTCAGAAGGACATATTCATGCCCAAATTTAAGCAGACGAAAAAACATCCGAAAAAATATTGGTGATTAAGCTTTAGTGGATTATCGGCTTTAGCTTTTGTTGTTTCAGCATGCGCATCTACTTCAACTTCTTCTGAATTACAACCATCGCCAATTCAATCTGAATCAAACGACAACGTAAATTCTAAACCAAATACTGATTCAACGAAACAACCAGTAAAACCAGACCCAGTTGAACCAGCTGGTCCCACTCAACCAACAACTCCCTCTGATCCAGAAAATCCACCCAAGCAGCCAGAAAAACCCGGTGCGGGTGAACAATCACCCAAAGAACCTAGTAATCCTAATCCTGAAAAACCAGATCCTAAGTCTGAAGAGAAGACTGTGGTTTTTCCTGAACAATTAGCTTTAACTGTTAACAGTCAAGACCCTAGTGTTCTTCCTAGCTCAATCATTGGAACAAACTACAGCCAATATGTTGAAATAAACTATCAGACACAAGAGTTTAAACCTATCAATGTTCAAATTTCTAATCAAGACGACAATACAGGTAATTGAACCTTAACGTTTAATTTACAAGATATTGCATCTAAAAAGATCTCGTCAACTACCTACCGTTTCAACTTTTCGGATTTTTTAACAACGCAAGCATATTTAAATCAAATTAATAATTTGGACTTTAATGCTGCTGATACGACAACCCGTCCAGATCAAGTAACTAATGATAACTTTTTACAAAAAGTAACAATTGACAACTTACCAGAAGGTGTCACATTTCATATAGTAACGGACAGTCTTAATCCAGATCAGAAAACAGGGATTCTCAAATTCAAATATACGCTTGAAAAGCAGGGCGAGACTTCAGTACAAAAAGATGGCTCAGTAAATAATTTAAAGGCCCTAAGTCCCTTCAATCCGATTATTAATTTTAACCAAGACAGTATTTCAAAACTAATTGCTGATCGTGAATTTGCTAGTGAAGTCAGACCAAGTGATTTAGAAGATACTTTAACATATACTGAAACTACTAATCCTAAACCCCCTGCTGATGAACAAGTTAATCAGATTATTTATTCTGATTTAACATTTAATAATGCGAAGCGATCAATTACATTTAAATATAAATTGCGAAACAGTTTTAATGCAGAAACTAACCTTCAAACAAAAACAATTACCGGATTTAAAAATGTACTACCTTTCTTGCAAAAAATTACTGTTACTCCAGCAATTACTGAGTTGGGAAGCGAAACATATATTCCCGAAAATCAATCCTTTATTTCACCAAGCAATTCACACCTATATTTTGACCTAGCAGGATCTGATCCACGGATTAGAGTTTCGTTTTTAGGAATTAACCAAACTTCAAATTATTCAAAAAACGGAGAAGTTAGCATCACGGCCAACATTTCCTTGCAAAGCGACACTTCCAGAGACTTTGTCCGTCGAACAATGTCAAAGATTTTACTTACTGGTTTCAACCCATCCAGTGACACCCCAAACCCAACAATTTCGTTTACAAATACAATTGCTGAAAACAATGTTCGACCAGCTAATAACATGTTCCCTTATTTCCAAGTGGGACAATCACCAACGGCACAAGGCCATTTAACAACTAATGTTGATTTAAAAAATAATGCCCAAGACAAAAAAGCCTTTGATTTTATGGCTAATCGGGTTGTTGCTTTGCATGTTAATTTTGATGCAAATAAACAACTTGGTATTCAAGGAGAACCAAACATTCAATCTGTGGGAGGAACTGGTTGATTAATTGGTAAAGCATCCAGTACTGATGATCCTTATGACCCGAATTTCTATTCTTATTATGTTGGTACAAACTTACACGTTTATACAGCATTCTTACAACGCCAGCTTGATCAAAGCATTATTGATTATAGTTGAAGTGCTAATAAGCAATACAATCATCCTGAACAATTCATGTTGCAACGTAACCCCCAAGGCCAATGGGATGATACCCAAACTGCTTTAACTCGATCTGACTATGCTAAAGGTGATATTGATTATGTTTATTCAGCTACAAATTTAACAGCTAAAGTTGATCATTGAACTAAAAACCAAGCAGGCGAAATCACGAATGATTCAAATGTAACTGATAATGTGACAATCAATATCAATAACCAACCGACAAGTGTCAAACTAGCAATTGATTTTGCTGTGATGAAAGTTAACTTCTTATCACCAGAACTAAAAGCAAGTTTAAAGCAAGCAAAAGATGCTAAGATACCAGTAGCAACGTGAGCACAGCAACTCGTTTCTAAATCACAAGCAACAAGTGGGCACAATGAAAATCAAATTCGTACGTGGAATGCTGCTTTCATCCAGCACTTGACTACAAACACATTAGCTAACTTCCCAGATTTACAATTTGCTAAGACAACTTATAATCCAACTGACGGATTTGATCACACCTCTACTGATTTACAATTGTTAGGTTATACAGCAGGTTATCCTGCTTCTTTAGGTGATGACAATGGAACAGCTAAAGAAGAGTTGTATATTGGTCAAAACCGGGGTCAAATTGGTAGCGGATTTATGTTTACTAAAGTCAACAAGATCGACCAAATGTTACAACACGGTACCTTAACAGATTCAGTTGTTAATGGAAACATTCGACGGGATACCACTCAACCTTTAGATTTCTATCCGAATGGTGCTAATTCCAAACCGGGTGATATATCTACTCATGTCCAAAACATTAGTGTAACTAAATCCGTTCAATACTTAAATGTTAGTGGTGGATCTTCCGGCAGTCCGTTCTTATCTACTAATAATCCAGATGTAGTTTTAGGAATCTACCGCGGGGTTTATAGTGATACACCAAACCCCCAAGCGCAAAACTTCTTCGGACAAATTGTCCAATTACGGGTTAACGGTTATTATGATGTTATTGGCGGAGCAACCCCAATGGCGAACACGCCAGCCAATAATACTTTGTATAGCGCATTAGAAAAATTGCATAATGAACATCCAGAAGAATACCGGATCTTGAATTTGAAATAGATAAACGAACAAAAATTTGAGTAAAAACTCTCATCATAATTAGAAGATATTATACTTACTATTAGAGTGGTTTAAATATCTATTCGATAAAAATACGGATTATTCGATACATTCTGATAAAGAAATATGAATTATTCGATATATTATGATAAAAAATGTCGATTATTCGATAAAATCTGATAAAATAATCGTTGATTCGATAATATTTGATAATGTTAAAGTTTTTACGTTTTCATTTAGAAATTATCGAAAGATTTTTTGTTTTAGATAATCCAATTAATATTGCTAATTTAATTTTAGTTAAAACGACGTCAGGAGATTAACCTATGCCTAACTTGGATAGAGTGAAAATTACTTTAAAAATTTTAATGGATATTTCTGAAATTGAATTTTTTAGAGGAAAATGACAATCCGGTGTTAATCTTCCTTCAGAGATTGTTTTGAATCAGTTAATAAGATTTGCAACTATTGAGTCAATTGGATCATCAAATCGAATCGAAGGAAATGTTTTATCAGATGAGCAGGTTGATGAGATATTTGATCAAATAGAAATTAACTCATTTAGAAATCGAGATGAACAAGAAGTTGCAGGATACGCAAACATCATAAAGAAGATTTATGATTCTTATGAAGATACTCCATTTTCTGAAAATTTTATTAAATCATTTCATAAAGAATTGATGATCTTCTCTGATAAAGACCAATATCACAAAGGCAATTATAAAACAGTGTCTAACCACGTTGTTTCCACTAAAGATGGTGAAATTCAGGGAATAATTTTTCAAACAGCTACTCCTTTTGATACACCTTTTATGATGGAAAAACTAGTTCAATGAACTAATGAAAATTTAGAAAAAAAAGTCCACCCACTAATAATCATTGGAATATTTATCGTCCATTTTTTAGCAATCCATCCTTTTGCGGATGGTAATGGGAGACTCTCACGTCTGTTAACAACTTTTTTAATGCTTAAGTGCGGTTACTCATATGTCAAGTGTTCGTCGCTTGAGAGTATTATTGAAGCTAATAAAATTGAATTTTATAAGTCAATACGAGCAACCCAAATGTCAATTTGAAACGAAGCCGAAGTCAACTATGAACCTTGGTTATCTTTCTTTATTAATTGTCTCGTAATTCAAAAAAGAAGATTAGAGCAAAAATTAAAAAATTTACCAAAACAAGACGACGCTATGAAATTAACCGAAAAAGCATCACACATTCTAAGCCTTTTTAAACCTAAAGTTTCTCTCTCAGTTAAGCAGATACTAGAACTGCAAACCCTTCAGATAAAATACGATGCACTTAGGAAAATTTTAAGTAATCTCGTAAAACATGGTTATATATTGAAAAAAGGAACAACAAAAAGTACAAAATATTCACTTAAATCATAGGAATTATTGACAACACTTAGCTGCTTTTTATTTATTTGCTGAATGAAAATAATCTACCATTCAAAATTGTCCAAACATCTAAACAGAAACTAAAAGCTGTTTCTTCGTTCTAGCTCTTATTTTGGGAAGACCTGACACATAAAAGTTCACTGCGTTGTTACATCAAAAGTTGTTTAATAATGTAAAATTCTTGGAATGATTAAATCTTTATTGAAATGAATAATTATTAAATGAAAAAAACAGATATCAATCCTTTTATCGTAAAAACTAAACCGCCGGTTAATCCTACTCGTAAAATTGTTTCTAATAGCAACAATATTTTTCAAGTTAAGATTGCTCATAGAAACAACGAAATTAATCGCCTCAAAAAGATCCGCCGAAAACGGATTATTATTTCTGCTGTTGCAAGTGCAATCTCAGCAGCGGCTGTTATCATAATTGTACCTTCAGCTGTTTTAACTACTCGCACAAACGCTACAGATATTAAAACCGCAGACCACCCAACAACCCCAGTAAATAATCCAGGAGCTAATGAAAACCAAAATCCAACAAACATAAACCCAAATATGCCACCATCTGGTTCAATTCCGGCAACTAATCCTTCTCCTTCAAGTCCAGTTGGTTCATCTGAACCAACTGGCAATCAACCTGAACTAAATACTCAGGCAGAACTAAAACAAAAGCTTAATCAGTTCAATCTTGAGCAGCAAGACTTAGTATTTACTAACCAACCAATTAGTGATGCTAACTTTCAAGATGTTAATACTGATGTTAACAATATCAACTTAGCAAGTGATGTACTTACTAAGTTACAAACCCAAGGCTTGAACAATTTAAATTTAAAAATTTTAAATCATACATATGATCAAGCCAAAGGAACTATGAATTTGTCATATCAATTGAGTGATCAAAATCTTGTAAGTAGTCCCAAGCAATTGGTATTACATGAAGCAAGTGAATATAATGTTCTCAGATCAGTAGCCAAAACCAACATTGATTTGGTTCCTAAAAGCGCAGGTATTTCCCGCTTTCAATTAGCTTTGTTTTCAGCTAGTATTACTCCTAACAATTACCAAACATATTTCCAAATGGATGATGTTAACGGATATCCTTATGAGCTGGTTAACATTAGTGTTAATCCTGAAAATATTAATCAATCGATCTTAACTTTTAATTTATTTTCGAAAGATAAAAAATATCACATTAAGATGGTTCGGACTTTTAATGCGCTTGGAACGAATGATTTAAACACATTAATTAATCAAATTAAAACAAATGTTGATAATGTTGATCCAAAAGATGAGGCTGGCAAAGGTAAACTAGAAACCTTATTTGATTTTCCTTCTAATTTACGCGATACGAATAACATTAGTCAGTTTAATGACCCCGCATTTTTAAATAACTTTGTTTCTAAATACAACCATTATTTCAGTTTTAAAATTAACCATATCGCTGGGTCAGATGCAATTGTTGATATTTATTTAAAAAACAATGAAAATCCTATCAAGGTTTCTAGTGTAAATGTTCCCCTTCAGAACTGAACCCAACAGTATGATAATAACATCGCAGTTGGTGTTCAACAAGCTGCAATTGATTCAATTAAAAATTTAGCAACTACGCCAAAACAATTCTTCACAGCCAACGGTCAACGATACACAAAAATATTTGTGGGCCAATCAAGAATGACTCGAATGCAATTGTTATTTGTTAATGCCATTGAAAAAGCAGCTAATAGTATTGACTTTAAAGGGACTGCGACAGATAGCACAGATCCAAATATGTTTAACAAGTACGAACGGCTTTGAAATTCTTTTGAAGGACCAAATTTTCAAAGCGCTCGGGCATGATTTAATTCCAATAATTATTCTGATCCTTCCTGATTGAAAATGAATCAAGCTAGTTGAAACCAAATCCGGTCAATTGCCCTTTCAGATATTTTGAATATTGACCAAACTCGTAGCAACGGTGTTGTTCAACGTGATGCGAATGGAAACTTGGTAATTAATAACATTACAACTGCTGACCGCGATCAACAATTAGTAGTTGCTTTAAATGCCGTTAATAAAACCACTAACGTTATTGTTCCCCTTAATGTGACTCTCAATTTTAATTCCCAAGCAATTAGTGATGCTGAAGCAACTTTAATTAAAAATATTCAAGCCCGACCATTAACTTACATTCGTCCTAAAAACAACGCTAATATGAACGCAATCATGGCAAGTGCAGTAAATTTGAATGCTGACTTTGAGCCCATTCAAGTTCCTGGATATACGCTGACTTTAAAACCATTTAATAACCCTAACCAATCTGTTCCATACGACGATTTAAATGGCGCATATCACTTTGCAATTGAACTTACACGGACTGGTGAAAATACCCCAATTGCGACCGTTATACAAACTAACGGGAATGGTTTGAATATTCCAAACTTTGTTAAACAACAAGATCCAATTGATGATGGTTCATTTAATGATGCTTATTTTACAACACCAAATTCAGCCGATATTCAAAACCAAGCTAATCAAATTAATGGTAGTGATTTTGCTTTGATTACAACCAATGGTTTTTCTTATTTAGAACCAAAGGCAATGACCAACCAAAACATTAAATATTTCTTACGTTTCACTGGTGCAACTCCACCAGCTCCAACCGAAAGTGAAGGCGATAAAAATAAATTTGGTTTAGATAATCCTGTTGCTGACAAAGATGCTGGAATATCTGGTCATGAAACTAGTGGGACAATAACAGTCCCACCTGGGCAAATTTCTAATGATCCAAGTTCACCTGTTAACATTAATTCACTAAGAAGCAATTATTTCTTTGCTTATTATGATGTAAAAGCACTTAATGATAAAACCGTTACCTTTAAAATTGGTTTTATTAATAAACGAAATCCGGCTATCCGTGGCCATAGCAAGACAGTTACTTTAACTAATTTAGGAAATAAACTAGCCGATAGTAAATATCTGTGACAAGATTTAAACAACATCCGTCGTCAGGATTTATTTGTTGATACTAGTAATATTAGTGGCATCAGTGGTGTCACCCCACAACAGTTTATGAGTTTTATTAATTCAAAAACACCAACTGTAATTGACCCAAATGAAGCCATTCGTGTTAAATGATCAGATAAATTTATGTACCAAAAATACCAAAGTAAACGTTTCATTAATGAATTTAAAATTGCTGAAGCAGCACAGCCTGACAATGCCAATGGAACGCTTTTTGTGCGTTTTAAATATACTAATGAAAACAACCAAACACAAACTTCTAATACCTGAATTCAAATTGCTGGTTTCAAAAAAACTGCTGGAACAACAGGACTTGATCAAGCCACGGCCTTTAATAATTTGACCAACACAAGTTTAGATGTCAATAATTCAAATTTATTTAGCAATCAAAATATGGCTAGTGTTCAATTTGATAATCTTAATGTCACCCGCTTGCGTAAATTAGAATTAGCTAAAAAAGATGCTACTTGACAAATTGATCAAGACCGTACGAGTGCGACATTTACGCTTGATAAAAAATATTACGACCCGTTATTAAATAATTCTAATCAACCCACAATTGGTGATCCAATCATTAACTTGAAATTTACGGGTGGTGTCAATAACACTCATGATCGGGCTTTTGATTTTTTTAGTAATCGTCCAATCCAAATTAGTTTGAATTACAACCAACTTAAACAAGCGCAAAATCAAACTATGGTGTTTCATAAAACTGCAGTAGGTAATACTTTATTAAATAATGCTCCTGCTCCAACTATTAATTACACTATTACAACAACATTAACAGCTAGCGGGCTGAATGTTAAATTAGTATTAGATAATCCAACTTTTAAAATTACAGACAATTACTTACAAGATGTCAACACCAATGTTGTTGCCACACCACAAAACCAGTTTGGTGTACTACATAACAACACCGCTTTTTATTTAGACTACGTTGTTAGTAATGTTGCAGTTAGATATACTAATCAAGTTGCTAATGAAAATTTCATTAACTACCGATCGAATCTATTTGATTACAATCACGTAACGTTTACCCAATTAAATGAACCAATTATTTTAAAGGGACAACCTGATAATGTTGATCCATTTATCTTTAACCCAAACCAAAATTTAGACTACAAATGAACCCAAGGTTATAAAATGAACTTGGAATATGTAAGTGATACAGCAAACTACCCGGGTTTTGATGATGTTAAAGCTCGTACTTTTGCGGGTAGTTATGGATCATTAAGTATGTTGCGAAAACTTACTGACGATCCAAACGATTACCGTTATTTTATGGTAACTAATAATCACGTTTATGATCACCCACGTAACATCTTTGATCCTACTCCCGTGAATAATCCCAACCAAAATTTTGGGATTACCAAGCATAGTAATGACTTTAGTAACATGTACTACAATGGTTTCAGTTACTGGGGTGGTAAAAACGTGGTCGCTGTTGATTCCAAAGAATTTTGGGATGGCAAAGACCAAACAAGTAAAGATGGTAAGGGCAAAACATCAGTCGATTATGCAATTGCGGTTGTCGATATTAAAAGCGCTTTGCAAAGCGCTTTAGATAATGGCCAATATGATATGTACAATTGGTTAAGTAATTGGAAAAACTTAAAACCGTTAAATATATCTTATGATAATCAAAACTGAAGTCCATTCCAAAATGGCGTAACTTATGATTACTCATTCAGTGGTTTCCCATATGGAAATCAAGCTTCATATTTATACCGTCGTTTAGATGGTAGTATCAGTGATAATAATTATGTCTTTAGAGGCGATGGAATTAATCCAATTTATCACGATGCTGGAAACTCTGGAACCGGTGTCATTAGCAACGATGGTCAATACGTTGCGGCTATTAATTCAGGTGTTCCAAGAGCATTATTAGTCGCTTGAAAATTAGATCGTAGTGGTTTTGATTTTTGGGGTGGAAACGCTGATGGAATTAGCGTTTTAGATAAACAAAATCCAGCCAGTTTTACTGCAACATACTTACGAGCCAATGCATATGATCCTGTTGCTTACCCTTTATTTGCAACAATCAAATAAATTAATAAATTCAATTGAAGTCAAATCAAACTTAACAAACACCAAATTTTGACATGCTTATATTTTAAGCTGTTTAAATTAATCTAGTGAATCTACTATCCTGAATTAAATAAATTTTAACTAGTTTAGTATTTACGTTTTTTATGAAATAAAAAAGGTAACTTATACAAATAAAAAAATCTTAATAGACTAAAGCCTACTAAGATTTAAAAATGTTTGAAACGTAATTATTTTACGCTTGTGATTTAGGTCTTTTAACAGGTGTTGCTTTTGTCAAAGTCAAAGTTTCAATTTCGGAAAATAAAGTATTATCGTTTTCAATTAACTTCAATAAATTTTCTCTACCTTGACACAATTTATTAGAGTTAAAACTATATCAAGATCCGGCTTTTTCAATAATTCCATATTGCACTGCAAAGTCAATTATTTCAGCACGGTAATTAACACCTTTATTAAAGTAGATTTCAATATACGCAACTCCAAGCGGTGGAGCCACTTTATTTTTTACTACAGTAACTTTGGATTTAATTCCAACGTGTTGATTTTCATCACGTAATAATTCCGAGCGTCTTACCTCCAAGCGTACCGAACTATAAAATAATAAGGCCCGCCCACCTGGGGTTGTTTCGGGATTACCAAACATAATCCCGATTTTCTCGCGAATTTGATTAATGAAAACAATACAAGTGTTGGAATTTGCCATAAATGATTGCAACCGGCGTAATCCTTTTGACATCATTCTAGCGTGTAGCCCTACAACCTGGTCTTCCATTGTTCCTTCAAGCTCGGCTTTAGGGACTAAAGCGGCTACAGAATCCACTACTATTAAATCAATCATATTTGTTTTTACAAGAGCTTCAATTACCGAAAAGGCTTGCTCGCCATGCTGGGGATGAGCTACTAATAGCGTTTGTAAATCAATTCCAAGGTTTTTAGCATAACTTGGATCTAAAGCGTGTTCAGCATCAATATAAGCGGCTTTACCGCCAGATTTTTGGCATTGAGCAATAGTTTGTAAAGCAAGAGTTGTTTTTCCAGAAGATTCATTTCCATAAATCTCAATTATTCGGCCTTGTGGTAATCCACCAATTCCAAGCACCTTATCAAGTTTTAAACTTCCTGTTGAAATTGCAGGAAATTTATTTTCGGCATTGCTATTAAAGAAGTTTAAACTTTCTTTACCATAACGCTTTTGGATTTCAGCAACTGCTTGCTCATATATTTTGTCGTCTTTAAGCATAACTTTTTTGTCCTCCATTAAATAGAATGTCGAAAAACCTCAAAATTTAAGAAAAAATTTTCAAATATTTTTTATTTTCGGTCAAAATGATTGTGTTAAAGAATCAAAAAAAAGTAATTAAAGACCTAAAAAATTTGAATAATAATACTTACTAATTATAATTAATAAAGATCAAACAAAGCGTTTCAAACATCGTTTGAATCATCACTCTCAAATATCTAACAATTAGAAAATACGATTATTAAAATTATGAATACACTAAAAGTCTACACAAGTGCAGTTCAACAACTCAATCGCCTAGAAGCTTTTTACCAATTGAAGATGAACACAGTACAAAAAAATAAAATTGAACTTTATTTAAATTCTTACGGCTACGAAAGAGTTGTATCAAGTGCTAAACCATTAATTTTTGACTATGAAAAAAATATTTTTAAACCAGAATTTAATGGTCAAGACCTTTGTAAAATATTTGATATCGATCGAAATATTAGTTCAACAATATCACGCTATTTGCTAAAGTCTGCTGAGATTCAATTCAATACTTTAGTGGCAAATCAAATTGCTCAATTATTATTTGAAGCAAATATTGAAACTCATGGTCTTATTGGCGCAGTTAAAGATAAAGATTTAGAAAAGATATTTGATCAACACAAAAAAGTCTATAAAGTTTTCAAAAAGCAAAAAAATAACAAAAATCTAATTATTCCTGCCATCTGACAATTAAAAAGAGATTTAATATCTCGTCCTGTTTCTAAAGAAAAATACAATAAAACGATTGAAGAATACAAAAAGGAAATAACTAAATGTCCAGAAATTGCAACAATCATTAACGACTATATTAACAAACGCCCAAACGATGAAGCGGTCGAAAATTGTTGATTGCCAATTTGGATATTAGCTACTAACTGAACATTTGATCGCACAATAGCAATCTATCACTGCTTATCACCAAAAGTGCAATACCAAATCGCTAAAAAGTTTATTAGTAATCCCAAATGATTAATTGATAATGACTTTGATAATACTTTTAATAATAGTTTTGATCTTTTTTTAGATTGAATGAAAACGGTTCGAAACATTATTGCACACAACGATCAAATATATAATTTTTCATACAATTTACAAGAAGTTCAAAACGATGTTTTAAAACTAGAAAAAACCAGAGACTTCTTATCTCAGGTTGTTAAAATTGAACCAAAAAGTGGCTTTAAATATGGGTTAATATCTTTTGTTAAATTTTTAGAAGGCTGTTTAAACATCCCTCCAAAACAAATAGTTAAAGAAATTAAGCAATTATTTCAGAAAGAAACGATCTCAGAACGATTGAAACTACTAATGCAAGACACAATAAATTGGTAAAATATCAGTACTAAAAATTTAATAAGAGGGCATTAGTATAAGTTCATATCAACACACATGGCTCCAAAAGCAATTATTTAAAGAAGGTTACTCAATTGACTATTTTTATATTGCGCAAGACAATTGATTTAAGCAAAAATTTGGAGCCCAACTAGAACAGATTGGAAAAACTTTATATGACGAGCAACAAGCGTCATTAAAACGTTGGACAAACCTATTAACAGAGATTGAATTTTTGTCTTGAATTGGCTTTTTTAAAAAAATTCAAAATAATGAAATAAAAGTTAATCCAAAAATCGTTGCTGCATGCAAGTTTTATCCTGTCGAAGAATTAAAAAAAACAAAATCCGAAATGGATTTATTGCAAAAACAAATAGATGATATTTTGATTCAGCAGCAAAGACCTCATAAAAATAGCTCACAGACCAAATTAGATTTAGAACATAATTTAATTGATTTAAATCTTCAATTGAAAAATGCAAAATCAACTTACGAATCTAAAATTAAATATAATGCAAATAAGTACGAAAAATTACTTCAATTTTTAAGAAAAAAAATTCAAACTTTTAGACGTGTTAAATCTGATATACTGGATTTAAAATACGAAGAAAAAGAAAAAGCCGTTTACCAAAACATCAGTGGTTTTCAAAAATCTTATTTAGAGCATTATGCTTATTATCTAAATTTATGAGAAAATAAGACGCAAGTAATTTCTCAATATGGAGACATTGTCTACAAGTTAGATAGCGGTAGCTCCCAAACAATTATTATTAATCTTTGATTTAATAACTTAGTATATGGGACTTGTTTGTTTGATCCTAAAGCCTTACTTAAGAATCAAAACGCCGTGACTTTAATATCCAAAGTCAATGAACAAAAAATTACCGAAGAATTTAAAAAAGTCAGTTTACAAATTGCCAACTGAATTTTAAATGAATGCAAAAATTTAAGTTAAAAATATCTAGGAGATAAAGTTATGTTAAAAAGTATGATCGCATCCATCGTTGCCAAAAAAATGCGCCGGCGATTGGATTTACAAACTATTCAAAAAGACGATATCGCAGATGTTTTAAAAGAAATCAGAATTGCTTTATTAGATGCTGACGTAAATTTACAAGTTGTCAAAAAATTCATTGAAGACATTGAACAAAAAGCAGTTGGTCAAATGGTCAATGTCGGTCAAGATCCCCAACAAATCTTTTTAACAATCATTAAAGATGAATTAATTAACATTTTAGGACGTAAAACCCAAGGGATTAATTACGCTCTTAAACCTTTAAAAATAATGCTGGTCGGATTGCAAGGTTCAGGTAAAACTACTTCAATCGGAAAACTTGCCACGCTTTTAAAAACCAAGCACGAAAAGAATCCATTAATGGTTGCTTTGGATGTCTACCGTCCTGCAGCTATTGAACAATTAAGAACCTTATCTCAAGAAGTTAAGTGTAACTTCTATGAAAAAGGAACCCAAGCTCCAGCAACTACGGCAATTGAGGCTTTAGAGTTAGCTGAAACCCAAAATAATGATGCAATTTTATTTGATACTGCTGGACGTTTGCAAACAAACCAAGAATTAATGGATGAATTAGTCAGTATTAAAAAAGCAGTTCATCCTGATGAAATCATCATGGTAGTTGACGGATTATCTGGTCAAGAAATCATTAATGTTGCAACCGAATTTCACCGGGTTCTTAAGTTAACGGGAATTGTTATCACGAAATTAGATTCTGATGCACGTGCAGGGGCTGCATTGTCATTAACTAGTTTATTAGATGTTCCAATTAAATTTACAGGAATTGGTGAACGTTTAGGATCATTAGACCTGTTCTATCCAGAACGGATGGCAGACCGGATTTTGGGCTTAGGTGATGTGATGACCCTAGCTGAAAAAGCGGCTGATACAGTTGATGAAAAAGACGCCATGAAAACAATGCAAAAAATGCTTTCAGGACGAATGGATTTAGACGATTTAATGAAACAAATGAGTGCAATGTCAAAAATGGGTTCACTTGGTTCGATTATGAAGATGGTTCCTGGTGCAGGTAAAATTAGTGACGACAAAATTGAAGAAGTTGAACAAAAACTCGGTATTTGGAAAATCATGATGTCTTCAATGACTTTAAAAGAAAGAAGACAACCAAAATTATTACAACGTGATTCAAGTCGTAAAGTTCGAATCATCAAAGGTTCTGGCCGAAAACCAGATGAATTAAATAAACTTCTCAAAGAATGAGACACAGCTTCAAAGAAAATGGAACAAATGGGAAAAATGCTTCAAAAAGGACGCAATCCATTCTTAGATTTAATGAAGGGTGGGGGCGGATTTAACTTCTAAATCTAAAACTTAACTAAAAAGACACCGTTACAATCTATCTTAAATTAAGATTAGACTGAAATGGTGTTTTTTAGTTCGTATATTGAATGATAAGATCAAGATTACTAAAATCTAAAATAATGTTTTACTAAGAAGTAGCCGCTCCTATTACTGTAATCGCAATTCCCGCAAATGGGTTTGCAGCAGAAACAGGATTACCTTGCAAATTATAAACGGTTCCATCACCGCTAACTAAAACTAAACTAAAAGTTAAGGTCCCATTAGCATCACTAGGCGATATGTTGTTTGCGTGCAATTTAAACCCAAGATTTGTAATTTGTCCAAATAGAGGAGCTAAACCAAAATTTGCAAGTACAGAATTTTTAAGCGTGTTAAGCATTGTAGCAGAATCTGATGCAGCATTAGCTGTTGTTAATTCCGCTGCAAGTTGGGATGCAGTTTTAGTTGATGAAGCACTATTAACGGTGAAGTTTCCTCTAATACTGTCTTGAAGGTCTATATATTGTTGAGCAACCAAGGACGGTAATGTTCGATAACCTCCAAAATTAACGATTTCTCCAGCGCTTTCAGCAGTGCCTACTGTTCCGTTAGCATTATAGAAAACCGTTGGCTGTTTAGAAGGATCAGTCAAAATAATTTTAACTGGTAAAAATCCTTCAATGATATTTGCAGGTTGAATTTGAAATTGCAAAACAAAACCTACCAGGTCTGCACCCGGAGCAACAAGTTTAGCAGAATTAGCATCTAAAAGATTGTTTATTGAATCAATCGTTGAAGCGTTTGTAATTGAAGATCGATCTGATAAATTAGCACCTTCGCCAGCAGCCAAATCGCGAACGATAAAACGTTGTGCCCGCAAATTTTGATAATAATTTGCAGCGCTTTGTTCTGTTGGACTAAGAACAATCGGTGGTTGAGGTGGTGACGAAGGAGTTTCTGGTTGAACTGGTTTTTCTTCTTTAACTATTAATGCTGTATTCGGGTCAAATTTAGAATCTAAAACCATTACAACTGGAACAATTAATCCAATTAATCCTAAGGTCGTTCAAGTTCCAATCCAAGCCTTAATGTTAAAACGATTTTTCATTTTATTTTCCTAATAAATATAAGAATGACATCACATGAATTGTGATTATTGGTCTGACTAATGATTCAAAGTAAAACCTATTATAGAACTATATGTAAATAAAAATTCATAAAAAAAACAATAACTAAAAAAACCGATTACCCTAAATCGGCCTTTTTAATTAAATAACTTATCAAAAAATAAAAAAGAATAGTATTTTAATTGCCTAATTTGGCTTTCAGTTTAAGCCAGCGGTCACGAACAACATAAGCATTATGTTTGGGTTTACGGTCACGAGTGAACATCCCTTTTTTATTTCCCCCAACACGCATAATTCCAGATACAGTCATAAAGTCTGCAAAGTTTCACATTTGTTCTCCAACAACTTCTGGATGACGATCAAAAACCTTATGAAACATACTTAGCATATCTGCTTGGTATTCTTCACTTCAAGGTTGATGATAAAAATCATGAAGACCTGCTAAAGTATCTGGCCCGTATTCAGTAAAGATAATCGGTAATCCAGGGTGTTTTTTAATTCAGTGTTTAATTTCTTGTTCAAGACTTCGTTCAGCGGCTGCTAAATCTCCAGTTTGAAAATATCATCCGTTATAACGATTAAGCATTATTAAGTCAAAAAATCCCGTAATCTTGTCAAGTTCAGGAGGAGCTAGCATTACATTAACAAAACCAACCGGACGAGTTGGATCAGCTTTTTTAGCTAATTTTGCTAGTGGTTCAAAGTACTTGGCAGCACCTTCAGTATGTGATTCTGGCTCATTGGCAATTGATCAAATAATAACACTTGGGTGATTTTTATCGCGAGCAATTAAATCTAAAATGTGTTGCTTATGAACATCTTGCGTTTTTTGGTTAATTGTTTTTTCACTAAAAGTTTCAAACTTTTTGCCAAGCCCAAAAGCTCCACCATCGACCCCCATATTCATTCCCACAGCTGCAGTTTCGTCAATAACCATAAAGCCTTGTTCATCAGCATAATCCAAGACTTCTTCAGCATACGGATAATGACTTGTCCGGAAGGAGTTTGCGCCTTGTCATTTCATAATTTCAAAATCATGAACCAACATTACTGGATCGTGTTGCTTACCACGAATTAGATTATCTTCGTGGCGTCCGTAACCCCGTAAATATACTGGTTTGTTATTTATTAATAGTTGGCTATCTTTAATAGTTACTGTTCGAATACCAACACGAACTGGATACACATCATCTCCAACCCGAATTTTCAAAGTATACAAGTATGCAGCGCCAGGTTGTCAAAAATGAGCATTATTGATTTTTATTTTCCCGTTAGCACCAGCAGCCTTTAATAATTCCTTACCATCTTGATTATACAAGTGGACGTGAACTTCTTTTTTAAAGCCACCAACTAAAACTTGATAATTAATAAATCCTGTTTTGTCTTCGATGTCGGTAACAATTCGAACATCTTTCACATAAGTGAGCGGTCTTGTATAGATT
Organism: Mycoplasma testudinis ATCC 43263; assembly: GCF_000687795.1. Taxonomy (GTDB): domain Bacteria; phylum Bacillota_I; class Bacilli_A; order Mycoplasmatales; family Mycoplasmoidaceae; genus Mycoplasmoides; species Mycoplasmoides testudinis. The sequence goes on along the minus strand of NZ_JHXT01000010.1, from coordinate 34,265 downwards.
GCAACTGACCGATGAATTCCAGCATAATTGAAAAAATCATGTCAGAATTTCATTTTAGTTCTTCCTAGTTCATCAGTTGTGACGTTTCCTGGAGGAATTGTTTGAAAACTTAAACGATTATCACACAAAACAGTAATGACAAATGATTTCTTATCATTAATAAGATCACTAATATCAGCTTCGAATGGTAAATATCCACCAGTATGTTCAGCAACTTTAACACCGTTAACTCAAACCATGGCAGCATGAGTCACTGATCCAAAACGTAAAATATAACGTTGATTTGAACAGTCCACTGGTAACACTACGGTTTTTTGATATCACACATAACCAACATGCTCTCGGATATTATTGTCTAGAGTAATTTCATTATATGATGCAGGGACTGGCATCTTAATGGGATTTTTAAGTTTTTTCAAAAATCATTCTTGTTTTAATCCAACATTTTCATAATCAACAACAAAATCCCATAAACCATCTAAATTAGTCACTTGGCGGGATGCGGTTTGACGAACTGCTAGCATCTTGTTTATCTTCCTTTATTAATCTTTATTTTACTTCGATTGAAATATTCAATCACAAGTAAAACTGCCATTAAATTATAGATAAACTAATTAAAGTTAGATGTTAATATCGTGCAAAATAAAAAAATGATGCAAAAAACTAGACGATTTTTTGAACCCCATGAACGATATCGTTGATGTTCAAATTATAAGTTTTAAAAGTGTATAAATAATAGGGTATTAAAGCGGAAGTATTGATTATAAATAAAACAACGATAGGTCACAAAACACCCAATGCTTGAAAACTGATTTGGGCAACCGAAAATAAAATAGATAAATTAATAATCAAATTAATTAAAGTACTAAAAATAAATAGATAAACAACGATTACTAAATAATTATTAATCAAGACAATACGTGCAAAACCTTTGGCAATTAAAAAGTTTCTTAAAGCATGATGTTTCTGATATCTTCTTGCAAACAAAAAGACATAAAAACCGCTTGCAGCAATTTGGACTAATAATGAAACAGCTCGTAAAAAAGCATTCAAATCAAAATTAGCAAAATGTAAGGAAAAAGTTTCATTAAAGTCAAAAGAATTTAGAAAACCTGCAATTGTCATAAAAGCTGCAGTTAAAATAAACCAAAAAACATAATAAAGTTTTTCAAGGTTAAATCCAATTAGCAATGAGCGAAGCATATTTCTAATTATTAAAGATGTCCAATTGTGGATTTTTTGTGATTCATTTTTAATACTGTAAATCATATCTGCAGCAAAAAAATTGCGTTCATCTGATAAATTAACAATATGACTTTGTAGCAAATTGTCAGTGTTGTTAATATATGCTATCCCAACAACGTTATTGTCAAGAAACAGTTTTTCAAAATATTCTAAAAAATCTTTTCCAAAAAATTCATTTTCAATAATTGATGATAAATTCAGATGAACAAAACGGGGATTTTTTCACAATAGTTTTGCGCCTAAAACTTGATACTGTTGTTGAGTAGATAAATCAGTGAACAAACGATCACGGTATGAACTTAAATCAAACTGCGAAAGTATTGTTTCAAGTTGATCTTTAATTTTGGAGCGCGAAAAATTATTTATTAACAAATCATCCCGAATAATATGACTAACACTTAAATGGTGCATCCGTTCTAATTCATATAAAGAAAAAACGCTACATTTGTGGTTTAAAATCTCGCTTCGCTTAAGTTCGGATAATTCCCAAAATATTTCTTCGTCATAGACAAAATTACCAGTTATTGGCGCCTTGATTCCACAAGCAGCATCAAATAACTGGTTAATTCGATCAATATTTTGGTCACTAATAAGATGTAAACCAGAGTTTTTAAACTCAACTCACAATCCATTTTTTAAAGGGTCTTGGATAGCTTGGGTTAAGCAACCTTCAATCCGGAAAACGGCCATGTTTTTATTTATGAGGTCCTTCGCGTAGTTTAAGTAATTCAAAAGCAAGTAAGCGTTCAACTTTGATTTTTTCTTTCAAATCTTGAAGCGCTGCCAACCGTGCTTCTAATTCCCGTTTTTCATTTTCGGTTGCAACTACATCCACATCTTTAGCATAAACAAAATCTAAGCAAAAGATTTTGGCTTCAGTTCGTGTAGCATAAACAGTACCTTGATCTAAAATGGCTGGCTCTCGTTCCCCATCAGGATGAGTTATATAAATCACATTTGGTTTAACGTTTGCAACAAAAGGAGCATTATTTGCCATTAATGCAATATAGCCTTCAGGGGCTTTGACTTCCATCATTCGAACTTCCTCGTCAAATTTTACTCCACGAGGCGTTAAGATTTTTACCTTGTAATTATTTCCGGCCATAGCATCACACCTTTCTTTTGAAAATTAAAGTAACAACTATAAGTGTTTGGCTTTTTCAACTGCTTCATCAATTGAACCAACGTAGAAGAATGCAGCTTCTGGTAAGTCGTCGTGTTTTCCTGAAAGAATTTCTTGGAAGCCACGAATGGTTTCAACTAACGGAACATATTTCCCTTTGTTACCAGAGAATTTTTCAGCAACGAAGAATGGTTGACTCAAGTAGTTGCGGATTTTTCTTGCACGAGCAACTGTAATTTTGTCTTCTTCAGATAATTCATCAATTCCTAAGATGGCAATAATATCTTGCAATTCAGCGAATTTTTGTAAGATCTTTTGAACATCTCGAGCTACTTTATAGTGAGTTAAACCAACAACATTCGGGTCAAGTAAACGACTTGTTGAATCAAGCGGGTTAATAGCCGGGAAAATCCCTAACGAAGCAATGTTCCGGTCCAAAACGGTTTTTGCATCCAAGTGACTGAAAGTTGTCGCAGGAGCAGGGTCTGTTAAGTCATCGGCTGGCACATAAATTGCTTGAACCGAAGTAATTGAACCACTCTTTGTAGAAGTAATCCGTTCTTGTAAAACACCCATTTCATAAGCCAATGTAGGTTGATAACCAACCGCTGATGGCATCCGACCTAACAACGCTGACACTTCACTACCAGCTTGGGTAAATCTGAAGATGTTATCAATGAATAACAAAACGTCTTGGTTATTATAATCCCGGAAGTATTCAGCCATAGTCAACGCAGTTAAAGCCACCCGCATCCGAGCGCCTGGAGGTTCATTCATTTGACCAAACACTAATGCGGTTTTATCAATAACACCACCTTCAATCATTTCGTAATAAAGGTCATTCCCTTCGCGAGTCCGTTCACCAACACCAGCAAATACTGATAAACCACCATGACCAGTTGCAATGTTATGAATTAATTCTTGAACTAATACGGTTTTACCAACACCAGCTCCACCAAACAACCCGATCTTACCACCTTTAGCATAAGGGATTAATAAGTCAATGACTTTAATTCCTGTTTCAAAGATTTCAAGACTGTTTGATTGTTCTTCAAAAGTAGGTGAAGTTCGGTGAATCGGCATCCGTTTTACAGTTGCCGGTAATGGTGCTTGACCATCAATGGCATCACCAACAACATTAAACATCCGACCTAAAACGTCGTTTCCAACTGGAACTGAAATTGGACCTTTGGTACTGACAACTTCTGTCCCGCGAGCTAAACCATCAGTTGCTCCCATGGCAATACAACGTACAACATCGTCACCAACTAATTGGGAAACTTCAAGATAAAGTTCTTTTCCATTAATTTTAGTAATCAATGCATCGTTAATTTCAGGCATTTGGTTTTCCGTGCTAAAAATAACGTCAACAACGGGACCAATTACTTGATACACTTTTCCGATAATTTGAGGCATTCTTTCTTCTCCTTTTATTGCTCACTACCAGCAACAATTTCTGTAATTTCTTGCGTGATGGAAGCTTGGCGTAACTGGTTGAAATCTAATAAATAATTATTAAACAAATCGGTTGCATTGTTTGTTGCAGTTTCCATTGCGTTTTGACGGCTGGCATATTCAGACACTTTTGACTCAATCATTGATCCATATAAAACAGCTTGCAAAAATTGGGGTGTTAAACCAGCTAAAACTTCACGTTTGTCTGGTTCAAAATCAAAGTCTGCCATACTTTCAGTTTTTTTAGAATCATTTTTAAATAAACTTGTATCAATTGGTAAAACTTGGATTGATTTTGCTTCTTGTACTAGGGTATTGACAAAGTGGGAATAAACAATTACCACTTTCCCATATTTGCCGGCTTCGTAATCTGCAAAAATATCATTACCAATTTTAAGACTGATACCAAAATTAATGTCGTTATCTTGTAAATCTTTCGGAGCCACTAAAGCATCTTCAAGACCTTTAGTTTTTCAGTAACCAATACTTTTTTTACCTAACGGCATAATTTTGTCATTCTTTTTGTACATGGAATACAAAAGCTTATTCATCCCAATGTTATAAGCTCCACATAACCCTAACGAAGAACTTAAGATTACAAATAAAGTTGGCGCATTTTCGTCTACTTTTTTTTGGGCAATGCTGCCACAGCTACCAATAATTTTTCCAATTACATCATAAAATTCATGATAGAACTCGTTAACTTCGGTAAATAAATTACGAAACTTACGAAGCTTTGCAGCAGCTACCATCCGCATCGCTTTAGTAATCTTTGCGGTTATGGTAATGCTATCCATTTTACGACGTAATTCTTGCATTGACGCCATTATTTAGTTCCGCCTTGTGCTTCTGCTTTCATGGGTTTGTCGTCAAGTTCAGTGCAATCACCAAACTTGCTTGCGTCGTAATTAGGGATCGTTACAATAAATTCTTTTACTAGCGCATTAAATTGGGTTCTGAAGGCTTCAATCAATTCCTTGCTAAAGGCTTTTTCTGCTGCTAGTTTATTGTATAAATCTCCGTTTAAAAATTTATCAATGATAAATGATTTAAAGCGTTGAATTTCTTCGACCGGAATTCATTTGATAAAACGTTCTTTAATACTAAACAATAAAATTGATTCAAGAATTTGATCAATTGGTTTGGCGTTTGGTTGTTTCAACATTTCCATAACCCGTTTACCGTGGTCCAGAATTTTTTTAGTTTCAGCATCCAAGTCACTACCAAACTGACTAAAAGCATCAAGTTCACGATATTGGGCAAGTTCTAGTTTTAAACTACCAGACATTTGTTTGACAGCTTTAATTTGTGCTGCTGATCCGACCCGACTAACTGACAACCCAACGTGAATCGCTGGACGTTGACCTGAATTGAATAAATTGGTTACCATGAACAATTGTCCATCTGTAATTGAAATTACATTAGTTGGAATATATGCTGAAATATCTCCAGCTTGGGTTTCAATAATTGGTAACGCAGTAATTGAACCACCACCAGCGGCTTCGTTTAATCTTCCGGCCCGTTCCAACAATCGTGAGTGTAAATAGAAAACATCACCAGGGTAAGCTTCCCGACCTGGAGGACGACGTAATAATAATGATAACGTCCGGTAAGCAACCGCGTGTTTGGACAAATCATCATAAACAATTAAAACATTCTTGCCTTGATGCATCCAGTGTTCAGCAATAGTTACACCAGTGAATGGAGCAATGTATGATAACGCGGCAATTTCACTAGCTGTAGATGAAACAATACATGTATATTTCATCGCATCAGCTCGTTCTAATTGGGCAACAATTTGCGCAATGGACGAATTCTTTTGCCCGATGGCAACATACATACAATAAACATCTTTCCCTTTTTGGTTAATGATGGCATCAATTCCGATTGTGGTTTTTCCAGTTTGACGGTCACCAATGATCAATTCCCGTTGACCCTTACCAATTGGTAACATTGAATCAATTGCTAAGATCCCAGTTTCAAGTGGTTCACTAACTGATTTTCTAGCCATAACCCCAGGCGCTACTTGTTCAATCGGCGCATAGGTTACATCTTTAAGTTCGCCTTTACCATCAATTGGCATTCCAATCCCATTAACGACCCGGCCTAATAAAGCGTCACCAACTGGAGCTTGCACAATTCTTCCAGTTCGTTTAACTAACGAACCTTCGCGTAAGTTAAAATAATTTCCCAACATAACGACACCAACGTTATTAACTTCAAGGTTTAAAGCCATTCCGTACGCGCCGTTTTCAAATTCCACAAGTTCGTTTAAAACAACTTCATCAAGGCCACTAACTTTTACGATCCCGTCACCTACTGTGATAACATGACCCTTTTCGTTAGTTACAATCTTGTCAGAGTATTTTTTTACCTGATCCTTGATAATTGAAGCGAACTCGCTTAGATTAATTGCCATTTTAAATTTGACCTCCAGCCAATTGTAATAATAAGTGACCCTTGATGTTTTTTAGTTTCCCTGGAATTGTTGAGTCAAATGATTTCGATTCAGTTTCAACCCGAACACCAGCAATCACACTTGGATCAATTTTCGTGTGCACAATTAAGTGGGTTGCTAGTTTCTTTTCTAAGATTTTTTTAATCTTATCAAGTTGTTCAGTTGTTAGTGGATAAGCTGATGTCACCCGAACGTAACGAACGTGCTCAACTTGTTCAACAATTCCTAGAAATTTTTTAATGATAAGTCGAATCGAATGAAACTCTCGCATATCGATTACAACTCGTAAAAAATCACAGAATAACGGATTTAAAAATTTGCCAAAAATTGCAGTTACAGAATCATTTTTTGAGGCTTGATTAATAATCGGTGAACAAAAGATATTTAGCAGGTCGGGATTATTTTGAACCAATTCCATTAAATCAAGAGCTTGTTGATAAATCTCATGACGTAAGTTTTTTTCTTCAGCCAAATCATATAAGGCCCGAGCGAAACTAAATAAGCGTGTTTTATTCAATGTTAGCTTCCTCTAATTCTTTAATAAAGTCTTCAATAAACTTCTCGTTGTCCTGACGGGAAATGTTTTTCTTAGTCAAGGCTTCAGAGACATTTAAAGCAACCGAAATGATTTGTTCGTGCATTTCTTCACGTAGGACCCGTTCCCTGCGTGAAAGTTCTTGTTTGGCATTTTGAATAGTCATGTTAGCACTACGTTTTGCACTGTCTTCAATTTCAGATTTAATCTTGAATCCTTCGTGGGTCGCTTGGGAAACAATTTGTGAAGCTTCCATACTTGCTTTTAAGCGTTTATCGTTTGCTTCTTGCAAGAAAGTTAATGCTTCTTTTTGAGCATTAGCAGCATCATCAATATTTTTTTGAATCAACGCATTGCGCGCAGCAAGATTCCGTTTTGTTGGTTTTCATAAAAAGTAAATCATGAAGAACAACAAAATGATTAAAGCGATAATGTGCGCGATGAAAACCCAGAAATTAGGAAAGAATTGGTTAACAATGTTATCCTGATTAAATTCATCTGGTAAAGCACATGAAGTTACGATAAGCGGAATTAAAACAACCCCAGTTAAAGCAACAAGAATACGTTGAATTTTACGGTAAGGATTTTTCTTATACATTTTACAGCTCCATTTTAGATCAAACGATTAAGCAACGAAGATTAAAATAATCGCAATAATTAATCCGTAAATAGCTGAAGATTCGGCAATGGCACTTCCAACGATGAAAAGGGTTCTAATTTTACTTTCAACTTCAGGGTTTCTAGCTAAAGCCACACAAGCTTGACCAGCTGCGAAACCTTGACCTGCACCCACACCAGCGGCTGCGGCCATGGCTGCACCACCACCAATATATGCTCCGGCTTTTGCTGTGCCATCGGCTGATGTTCCACCGAATGTTTGGTTAACGATGTCGCTAAGGTGTAAGATAATGTTATCCATAAGTTTATACTCCAAATATAGTTTTATTAAGAATGAATTTTAGATGCGATCGTGATCGCTTAGGTTGGTTGTTTTCACATTCATTGAAACACCAGGGGAATTGATTTCAACAGCAACTTTTTTTGCACGGCGTTTGCCTTTTTTGTGGTGGGCTTGGCCTTCTTCAGCATTCATTTTGTTAGACCAATAAGAATACGTTAAGAGCATAAATACATACGCTTGCAATAACGCGATCCCAACGTCAAAATACGAGTGGAATGCCGAGGCAACGACCCCGCCAAAAATACTACCAAGGGCCAGACCTAATGGTACTGGATTAACGCTTGCAAAAATTAATTGGAACAATGCGTAAAACAAAGCCATAATCAATGTTCCAGCGAAGATATTACCTCACAACCGAACTGAAATAGATAGTAGTGGGGAAATTTCTTCAATGATATTTAAAGGATTGATCATAACTGGAACTTTATGACCTTTAATTTTGACATTGAACGTAAATTCTTTTAAGTAACTTAAACGTTGGTATTTAAACCCAGTAATTATAGTCCCAAAAAAAGTCATTAATCCTAATGTAAAAGTGACTGTTAATGAACTTGTTGGTGGCGGCATATTTCCAAACAGAGAAAAAACGTTGGAAAATCCTAAGTACGTCATCAACAATAAGAAGTAAGGTGTAACCTTACGGTTTCTTTCGCCTAATAAATCCAATGTCAAGCTTTCCATGCCTAATACATATTGCTCAACCATGAGCACATATCCACTAGGGGCTTGACTCGGACTCAAACGTCGCGCTTTAACAAAATAGACAATACAGAAGATGGCAATTAAAATAACAGCCAGCGGAATTGTAAAGATTACAGCTGTAGGTTCGAATGGAAACCATTCGATACTATCAACAGGCTTTGTATTTAAAAAAGCCAGTGTTGGATTAGCTGCTTTGAGCGCTTCGTTAGTTTGCTGAAAGACTATCGCCTGAGGCAACATTTGGAACTCCTTTCTTCATCATTTTTTTCAAGTCAGAACGGAAAAAAACGTAATTTAAAAAAATAGAATTAGTTGGCACTAATGCGACAACTGCAACAACACCTGCGATATGGAAAATGCCATCAACTTGAAAGTTGTTTACAGCCGCTACAATAATAATCGGAATGATGTATAAAAAGTAACGACCAATAAACAAAAATCCGCCAATAGTCGAAAAAAACATCGCCCCACGTTTATGAGAATTTGTTTTTTTACTGAGTTTTAAGCTTAAAGACATTAAAAATTTTGGAATAACTGTTGATGAAAAGACAGCAACAATTCCAAAAGGGAGACCAACTAATCATGCGTACAACGTTCCTCAGGGAGCGGTGTTTGTAACACCAAGAATAATTAGAATAATGATTCCAAGCAAGGCAAACCCAAGATAAGAAAGGTTTTTGAAAAACCAAGCTAAATCTGAAGTTGAAGATGCCGTTTTATTAAGCGATTTAAATTTGCTTAAAAATGCAACCTTATTCATAACATACTCCCTTCGCTCCCTAAAAGACATTAGTATTATACGCTTAAAATAAATTCCTTCAAGCAATTGCTTTTAAAAAAGGCAGAAAAATGCTAACAATTGGCACCAATCTACAAAAAAGACCTTAATTACTGTTTGGGAACCAATGAGAACTAATATTTTTGACTTGTAAGGATACTTTATATGATGAGTTGAATATCTGGTTTAATTCACCGACCTTAGCTGCAGAACGCATTAACGAGTTTCCGGCAATCAAATTATAAGGACTTAAATATTCATAATTTCCGTCTGAGCTAGTAAAACTATCAATAATTAAAGCTATTCCAATTCCAACAGAAGACTCTAAACTTGGATTATTTGGATCAGCAAAGGTACCAAAGTAAATTGCTAGCAGCTGAAAACCAGCCGGGTTGCTGTCCTGATGTAAAATCATGGTTCCAGATGCACCACCTGCTAAATTTGAATCAGAAACAATATATCCCAAACCATATTGAACATATTGAACCCCATGATAAAACAAAGTTGTTGCTTTAGGAACATTGGGATTATTTGTTTCTAAAGGAAGATTGGGATCATAAGGACTGTAAGTACCATCTACGCTTGTATTAGGGTTATTATCAGTAAATTCATCTGTTTGAGATTTCGAAACCAAACCAGGTGGAGTATAAGTTAACGAACCATTTGCTTCATCTTTTGTTTTTTTAGCATTAATAGTTCATGCTGGAGAACCTGTTGGGTTACCAAAATTTGCTCCTGAAACTGTCCTTGAATTACTAGTATAGTGTGGTGGTGATACATTTCCAAACGTATCACCCATAGAATAAAATGGGTAACCTCCAGCATAAATTTGTGTTGGAAGTGGATGAATTGGAGTTTTGTTTTTATTAAGTGAAATATAGTCTTTACTATCAAAAAAACTGGTGTAATTTGCTCCCATTAAACTAATTAAATTCATAGCTGGTTCAATTCAGTTTTGGTACGCTTCGCTCTCACCCCGTTGTTGGTTATTTATCGGATTTTTACGATAATGAATCTGAATTTGCAAGACTGCAAAATCTGTATAAATATTTCGATCAGGCTGACTTGCTGCTACCGTACGATTAGGTTGATAATAGTTGGTTGCAGTATAAAACGTGCTTGGTAATGTCGAAAGCGGAACTGAAGTTAGGTTGGCTCCATTTGCATTGCTATTTAAAAATCCTGGGTTTTGGTTATAAAGTTTTCCTAACGAAAACCCGATTGTTGAATCTCCACCTTGGCCATTTGGTGATAACCATGATGGCGTATAAATTCCATCATCAGATTTTAATAAAGCATCAGCCACATGTAAATTAGTTGCAAAATAACCAGTCCAGTTAATATCACCATTGTTATTAACTGGTTTTGTACTAGTTGTATCCCAGTCAAACAACCATCCTGTTCCAAAAATAAAATAGGGCGAATTTCGGTCAGGATTAGCCATTCTTTCAGGATCTAAATTAAATCCTCCAGTATTATCAAATTCAAAACTGAATTCTAAATCGTGCGCGGCCTCATATGGGGTTTGTTGGGGAACTATTCCAACAACTTTATCAGTTTTAGGAGTTACCAAAACTGGCTGGACCGCACACCCAGAGCTAACAACTAAAATCCCTGAAAGGCCAAGACCTAAAATTATATTCAACGATTTAGCTAGTTTGGTTTTATATAGTTTCATTAATTTTGAGGTGTCGTAGTCGAAGTTTTATTAAAAAAATTTGTTTGGATATTATCAGCTTGTAAAGAAGCCAAATAAGAATCTTTAGGGTCAGTTATTAAATTATACGAATTTATTCCGGCATTTTTAAATCTTGCTAAATCGTGGGTATTTAAATACAAAGCGTCAGCAAATCCAAATCCGATTGGAGTAGTGTCGCCAACGGGTTGAACTGTTCCAAAGTAAATCCCCATAACTTGACCATCTTGATTCATCATCATACTACCTGATGAACCTTCACCAAGATTGGAATCATTAATAAAATAAGAAACCCCATATTTGCGATAAGTCGTCCCGTGGTAGGTTAGAGTAAATTTAGGGTTAAGCGTATTTATTTGCATTCCCGGGACAGGCGAATTACTGTCAAATGTAAAATCCCGAGATGTATTAACGGGTTGACCTAAAGAAATACTATTTGATCCAGCATTACTATTAATAGTTCATGTTGGAACATTACCTACACTCGAATCAGCAGGATATCCCGCAATAAAAGCACGAGTAGTTGCTAATGCTCCTCGAGTGTAATCAACACTACTAAAAAACGATTTATCAGCAGTTAATTTATCTAGAGTAGAAACTGCTGGAAGAAACAAATCATCATAGATGGCTTGATCTTTTGCAGATTGAGGAGTACCGAAACGATTAAAAGAAATCGTATATTTAAGCACAGCAAAATCCAAATAAGCTTTAAGATTTTGATTGACACTTGAACCATCGGTTTGTTTCACTGGAGTTGTATAAGTTGTTCCGTCGTTTAGATTAATGGCAGCATATTGAGTCATTGGCAAATGGCTTGCGGGAAAATCTACTATTTTTGGATTATTTTCTTCAAATTTACTAAATGCAAACTCTAAAGTTTTACTTGCACTAGGGTCAAAACTACTACTATTTTTATCAAACGCTGGGGCAAGGTATTCAGGATTGTCGTTTGGGTTAAGTAAATTATTAGCAACATGTAAGTTAGTTGCAATGTATGCTGTAAAACTACTAAGTGAATTGTTAGACGGGTTAACAGTTTCACTATAATCAAATAGTCAACCCGTTCCCCTAACAAGGCTAACGTGAGACCGATCAAATTCTACAGAGTTTCTAAAAAACAAACTAAATGTTAAATCGTGAATATCTTCATACAAAGTATTCTGTGGGACCGTATTTGTTACATGATTTTGACGCATTGGGAAATCAGACGGCGGATTTGAAAATAATGAACAACCAGTCGAAATGGCAACAACAGAAAAACCACTAAAGCTTAATGCTCCGATTAACCACGCTTTTTTATGATTCTTTTTAAAACTTTTGGGATTCATCTGAATATTGTTTCCTTGTAATAGTGTCCCTAATTAAATTTATTGTAAAAATAACAAAACAAAGTAACAAGTATATTACTTTGCTTGATTTTAATTTTTTAATTAAATCAAAACATCCTTAAAATAAAGATATTGATAAATTATATAAAAATTAAATTATTTTGTGCCGTATAAGCGGTCTCCAGCATCACCTAAGCCAGGTAAAATATATCCAAGTTCATTAAGTTTAGGATCTAGTGCGGCTAAAAAAACGTTCACATCTGGATGGTTTTTGTTTAAAACTTTAAGTCCTTCAGGAGCGCCAACTAAGCCAACAAATTGAATTGATTTTGGTTTTAGTTTCTTAATAATAGAAATAGCTTTAGATGCAGATCCTCCTGTTGCCAACATTGGGTCTAAGACAATTACATCTGCCGCTTTAGTATTTTTAGGAAATTTTGCGTAATATTCAACGGGTTGAAGACTTTCTTCGTTTCGGTATAAGCCGATATGACCAATTTTAGCACCAGGAACAACGTGACTAACACCTTCTGCCATTCCTAATCCAGCTCGCAAAATAGGGACTAAGACTAGATCGTTTTTTAAAGCATATCCTGTTGTTTCACACAGTGGTGTTATAATTTTTATTTTTTTAGTTGGGTAATTCTTTCCAATTTCATACATCATCAAAGCGGTAATTTCTTTAAGCAAATCTCTAAAAAAATTAGCCTTGGTTTTAATGTCGCGCATTCTTGTCAACTTATCCTTAATTAGTGGGTGGTCAATGATAGTGTTCAAGATGAAATCCTTTCTAAGAGTTTTATGAATTATATATAAAACTATTTAGATCTAGACCAAAAAATGTTTTTTTAACCCGAAACATTTTCAACCATAAATTTTAAGAATTATAAAAGAACTAACACGATTCGTGGGTTTATGTATAATTTTAAAACCTGCAAGGAGGATTTATGCAGACAAATAATCAAGATTCAATTCGGTCAAGAGCCTTTGGAATTGGAACAATTAACTGCCCAATTAGAAAATACTTCAAAGAATTCGATCGCATTCGTTGAGCCTTTTTCGTTGGCCTATTATTTTTTGTCGTCTCGACTGCTTTTGTTTTAAAAGCATTTGTTGATAATTTAATGGTTAATGAAGTCCGTTTGGGATCAGACGGACGCTTAGATCCAATTGATGGATGAACTGTTTTTGATAAATTCACAAATCAAAGTAATGTTTTACTTTTAATCTTTGCAATTTTTATTGTTTTCTTTCCTAAACACCAGTTTTTAAAAAACAACAAATTTTTATTAGCAACAATGGTTTATATCTGATTCACATTCTTTGGATATAACATTGTTTTAAGCGCAACTGGTGGAGCTTACGGAATAATTGCAACCCAATATGATTTAGCAGTAAGTATCTGACAACATGTAATTACAGATATCTTATTTCTTGTATTAGGATTCTTGAAAATGTTTTGGGATCCTAATTCACGCCTTAAATCTTACTGGACAACAATGCTTCCGGGAATGATTTATCCAAGTCTTTATTTAATTTATGCAGCTAGTATTCCGGTTGTTTTCAATCATTTAAATCATGATAATTTTATTGATTCAAATAATTTCTTAGCCGCGATTCACGAAAAAAACCCTAATTTTATTCCGGTTTATTCAGTTTATGGTTCAGCTACAGACGTAGTAAATAATCCAGCCATATCAGGACCAGCGATTGCCATTATGTACATCATTTTCTTTCCTGGTAGTTTCGCGATTGTCTACTACGCATACTGAGGGATTCAAAAACACTTGGGTCCAAAGATTCCAAGTTATGCTAAAGCACATTAATTAACTGTCTTATTAGTAAAAAAAATCCGGGCTCAAAAGTGAGTTCGGATTTTTTCTTTTCTTATAAAGATTAAGTGAAATTAATCGATAATTGTTTTTGTTCTAGCCGTGGTTCCAAATTCATAAATCGCCGCAAGAGTTTGTTCAACAACTTCACGCAAGGCATCACTGGATTCAAATTCAAAGCTAAAGCGATTGACGACTCACGGAACATTAACTTTATTTGTAACAACTAACTGCTGCTCAAATGAAGAGTTATTAATAAAATTGCGGGCATATCCAGAAATTAAGTTTGTTTTGTACGCACTATCAATTGCTAGTATTTGTTCATTACGCAAACCGCTATTATTTAGAATGAAAGGCTTAGCCTTAACTTTGCTAAAAAAATTGTTATCAAAAAATAAAGGAGGCAAATTTGGATTTTCAGATTGGTAAGAAATAATTGAACACGATTCTAACAAGTCGTCTAATTCAACAGGCTTTGCTAAATCAGATTCGATAACCTCTGGATCATAATAAAACAAATTTGTAAAACCAAGTTGAATTAATTGGGTTGCTAATTTTTGTCCATAATCATTAAATCCAATTAAACCAATTTTAGGCTGTTCATTTTGCGATTGATCATTGAACAACATCTTTGTATCACTGTTTAATGGATGTTGATCTAAAGCTAGATGGTCTAAAATCGCATGAATACTATTTAGAATTCGTTGGGGGTTAATTCGAACATCTAATTTTGCCACATGAATTTGCGCAGAAGCAAAAGCCTTAACGTTTAAATTTTGAATGCTACTTGGAGTAGTGACAATTAAACTGACTCCGTATTTTTTTAAAGATTGAAAAACATAATCGTCAATCCGATAATTCCGCGAAAGTAAAACAACAACATCAAAATCTTCACAAGCATATACAGTTGAAGCATTCAACTCCGAATCAGTAAACCGCATATCAAAGCTATATTTATTAGCTTCATTAAAAAGATTAGCGGTTTGACTTTCAATATCAAAACAAATTACACGCATATTTACTCCTTTGGCAAATCTTGAGGCGGATTATTTTTTTCACTGTTCTTTGCAAGAATTTCAGCAAGCCGTTTTTTAATCGACTTGCCACCTCAATCTCTACCGTATCTATAATGTTTATACAAAATTATTGGGAAAAATAACAAACCAAGAACAGTAGGTAGATAAAAATTGAACGCCCGTCAGACAAAAATAGCAGTATTTAATTGCCCTAAAAAAGCATCTGGATCAACGTTTCCAGTAGAGCCACCGTCCCAAGCTAAAATAAAGCGTTGCAAAACAATTTGAATAGTTCCTTCACCCCCGGGTATTGGGACAAAATTATTAGCTGAAATTGCGACGTTAGAAATATTAAAAATTGTTTGTACATCGTAGTCTTTAGCAATCACTGTATCTAATAATTGAATCGAAAAATAAACAGAAAAATAATTAATGATTGCCAAAATCGTAACACCAACTAATTGAACAATCACATGTTTTCATCGTTTCATTTCGGCAATATAAGCCTTTTTGAAGGATGATTTAAGTCGGTATTCTTCGTATAACTGATCTTTTGTTTTATAAGGCTTTTTCAAAAGCTTCAAAATTTTATTAAAAATTTGTCCTAAAAAGACATGAACATGACGGCTATAAGAAATTGAAAAGAAAATTACAAAAACAGCGATGTCCATCATCATTCCTAAAAAACTAAATCAGTAAGCAACCAACCCCCCCTCAAATAAAACAATTTCTTGGTAATGCAATGAAACAATTATAAACGAGGGTCAAGTCACAATAATTTGTACGAGAGTCCAATATACAGAAGTCGAAGATACAACCAATAAAGCGTCACGATTTGATAAACCATGGCGAGTTAATCAATAAATCCGGTATGGTTCAGTTCCTAACGAAAATGGTGTAATACTTGTAACAAAAACGTTTGTAATCCCAAAAACAAATCATTCCCAAAAATTAGCCTTAATATGATAAGCACGTGAATTAAATCAGATACCAAAACTATTTCAAAATCAATAGAATAGCATCGAAATAATAAGACCAATTAAAAATGGAACTTTATCGGGTGATAATGCCCGTTTAGCTAACTGATCAACTGTATCGAAATTAATTCCCAAAAAGAAAACGGAAGTAAAAACGCCGACCAAAACAACAACAATAAAAAAGACGGCTAAAAAAGCCATGTTTTTCTTGGAAAAAAACTTATTCGCTGCTGATGTGTCAACAGAAACGTTGGGATTAATTAAATTTAATTCGGAATTAGTCATTATGTAAACGTTTATAATTGCATTATAATTATGGAATTAATTATACATATACAAAGCAAAATAATATGTTAAAGTATATGACTAATAATGTAAGTTAATAGTGGAAATTTAAATGAATAGTAACAATAAAAATAACTTAAATAATACTAGTCTAGAACAAAAACAATATCCTCGATATAAAAACATCATTCAAAGGTATTTTTTATTCAAAAAGTACTATGCTTACAATTGAATGCATTTATTTTCTCTTGTCGTTAATGCTTTTATTCCATTTATTATTTTGGCAATTGGAATCAGTACTGCAGTCGAAAAACATAATGCAGCGTATTTATGATTTTCAAGTTGGGATACTTGAACTCATCAAAGTAATATGCTTGTTGCTGTTTTTGTTTGATTATCATTTTTTTGACCTTCATGTAAAGTCTTTAAATCAAATTCATATTTAGTTTGGATAACTACGTATATCTTAATTACATTTCTATTTTTTAACGCCTATGTCATTATGCAAGCTACTGGATTAACTAAAACCAGTGCAGCAATTGAAGAAAGCACAACGTCAGCAAGTTCATTACCAGGTCACATCGCATACATTCCAAAAGATTCTAGTAGCCGCGAAATTTTTTATTCAGTAGGATCGATTTTCTTACATTTAATTAATCCAATCTCGTTTGTAACTTACGGAATTACAAAAATGATGTTGGCCCATAAAAAGGTAACTAAAAACTACTTCCAGTTTCTTTTCTTTGGATTATTATATCCAACCGGATACATGCTTTACTTGATTTATATACCATGATCTGGATTTGCTGATACCGGTACAAGTTCATATGCAGTTTATGGTTCTTTTACACAAACTAAGTACAATCATTTAACTTGAATTTGATTTCCACCACTGTATTTAATTTTTCCTATTATTGGATCCATCATTTGAGTCTTTAATTATTACGGCATTAAGGTCACTAGAAAATATTTACATCACTTGTGACACAAAAAAGAAGACCGTAAAAGCCGAAATAACAAGCCCATAGATAACAAAGCAGAATATGCAGATAAAAACTCAACCGAGTAATTCAAGAAACCAATCAGAAAATCAAGTATTCATCTTGGGCAATTACCTTATCGTTACAAAACATATCTCCGAATAATAGAATTATTAATCTATGTGACGCAAACAATTCATTACTGCTAAAAACTTTTCTTACTCAAACCTTTAAAGTCTCTTATCTAAACGTATTAAAAATACATAAATTACAGTAAGAACAAAACTTTATCTACCTTTTTCTTCATATAAGGGAATAAACTTTTAATTTTAAATTTAACGTCAATCAACTGTGTTTCATAATAAGAAAGGGTCTTTTTTAATTCACTAGATTTTAAAACAGGTTTAGGTTCTGAATCAAATACAAATTTTTGATATTTAAGACCAATTGTCATCATTCCTAAATATAAATTGATTCCCACAGCACACAATCCTATTAATACTAAAACAACACTTAAAATTCATCAATGATTTTCAACATATGAATTAGGAACAAAAGGAGATATATTTAAATTTAAATTTTTAGCAGCAAACTCTGTTGTTCCTTGTGGATTCTTACCAACCAATCCAAAAACCAAACCTAAGATTAGTTGAAAAGCACCAACTAAAAAAAATACACAGGCAATAATTAAACTAAAAATGTACATGGATATATAATATCGACGATGTTTTTTGTTTTTTAATAACAATAACGGCTTGCTATTCGGATTACTAGAAGATGATAAAACATTTGACGTCATAAAATTACCTTAAAACAATTTTACTTTTTAATTGTTAAATTTTATTCATTGCATTATTCAACGAATCAACAGATTTTCCAGTTCCTAATCATTCATAGTTTTGTAGTTTGTCGCGTGAATCTTTCATTTTATTGTAAGAATCATCTAAAATTTTTATTTGATTTTGAATTGAAACTTTATAATCACCTAAATTAATTTGTTTTTGCAAAGAGCTGACTTCATTTGAAACAAAAGCAGATAAAATTACTATGGTACCTGCTGCAATTGTAAATACAGCAGAGAATGTCCCAAAAACTATATCGGAAATGCCCAACGTAGGGACTGAAAGCGCTATAGCTGCTGCCGCTGAAACACCAGCACCAACTCCTAAAACTCCTGCTGTTATTTCTAAATCTGATTCTAGACTGTTTCAATAATCTAATTGATCTTGTAATTGGTTT
Source organism: Mycoplasma testudinis ATCC 43263 (assembly GCF_000687795.1). GTDB lineage: Bacteria > Bacillota_I > Bacilli_A > Mycoplasmatales > Mycoplasmoidaceae > Mycoplasmoides > Mycoplasmoides testudinis. The sequence continues at coordinate 15,655 of NZ_JHXT01000010.1, read as the reverse complement.
CTTGTATAAAAAGCTGTATCGTTTATAGTTGAACCGACATTAGAAATATCAGGTTCTCCACCCCCTCCATAACCAATAGGGTAATTTACAGTTGGATAAGTCATGTTAAAACGATTGTTCATAAGAACCGAATTAACGTCCGAAACAGAATTTAATTCTTTTTTATTTTGAAACAGATTTGTAACCAAAGTTAATAATTCTTGAGGAGTTTTGTCAAGCTTTGCCAAAATTGCTCTTTGCGCCGATTCTACGGTTTGTCCATCTTTTAATCGCAACTTATTTTGGATTAACAGTTGGGGTAAATTATTAGCAATTAATTTTAAAGTGGATTTATAAGTGTCTTGTAAACTTTTTGAGTTATCAGTTCAATTGTTAATAATCATAGATTTATAATCAAGCAGATCTGAATCCAAATCATAAGAATCTAATGCAAAAACAACATCATCTTGATTATTCAATAATGAAATTTGGTCAGAATTTACATTTAAGCTATTTAAAGATTCTTTTGATTTTTGATTAAATACAACAGCAGGAGTTAAAACACCAATAATACCAAGTGTACCGAATGCTGTTGTTAAGCAAATTTTTCAATGTTTTTTCATTAATCTTTCTCCTTGAAATAAGTTTTGTGCATAGATCATATTGTGGAAAGTTTTGATTAGGTTACTTCAACTAAAAATAAAATTAAAGACTGAATATCTCAATTGTTCAGCCCGTTTAATAAAATTTTAAGTATCAATAATTTAAATGGGTTGAACTGCTTCAACCCACATAATAAAGTTTAGTGCAAGTTTAGAAGCTTTATATCTTAATAACCAACATTGACCGAATAACAAAATCGGCAAACAAATTTTTGTTTACTATAATTTTGAATTCAGTTCAGTTACAATTTAGAGATAAAAGTTTCATAATTTCAACAAAAAGTATAACACCAAATTTTAAAACGATGCCAAAAAATAATTTAGTAATTTAATTTTTATTCATTCATTATTACAGTTTTATTAATGGCTGCTTTTAGATGTGACATGTTTCTAATTTCTATATCCAACATAATTTTATGAATAAGCAGAATTCTTTTAACACTGAAGCCATCACGTTATGAGATAAATAAAATGCAAAAAAATCTAATTTAAAAAACGACAACTTTTAATCATTTTTTGAAATAAATTTTCAACTTCATTTAGCGATGAAATTTGTTTATTCAAAATTGATTGATGAAGATTTTTAATTGTTGGTAAATCATCATTTTTCATTTTAAAAATTTGAAAACTTTTTACATAATATCCTAATTCATTAATCGAATATTCTAATCGAAATAATATCGTAAGATTACGTTCAGAAAGTTCCATAATATCTTCTAAAAACAATGCTTCGTTATTGTTTTTAAAATTTTGATTAAGACTTGTTATCTTATGATTAGAAGTATTGACTGGTTCTTGTTTCCAACAAATTTCATTAAAAATTTTATATTTGGTAGACTTAATTTCAATTTGGCGAAAATTAATATCATTAAAATTAGTATTAGCAGGAGCGTCTTTAATTTTGTGATTAATAACGTTTAAAATCATAATCAAATATCCAAGTGAAAAATTAAAACGATAAGCGATTAAAAATCACAATAAGATACCAACAATAAAAATAGCCATAATGGTCGGAATTCCAGTTATCAAAACAATATTAACTATCATTGGGACTACACTTAAAGGAATAGAAATATTTTGCAAGTTAAAAAACTCAATACTTCATTTATTTAAAAAAACCGGATAAGAATTTAACAAAAGTAAACTAAACCCTAAAATAAAAGTACAAATTGCACAAAAGATTGCACAGCTAAAAAATACATAACGACACTGTTTTTTAATGTTTTTAATTGGCGTAAGTAAATCAAAATGATTTAACACAATAAAAATCACGAACAAAGTCGTAGTAATTATTCCAACGACAATAAGAATTGAAGTAACAATTATTGAAGCATTAAAATTAATGCTTGGAATAGATCCACTAAAATTGAAAAAGTTAGCTCCAAAAAAGAAAAGCATTAATGGCGTCATAATTGTTACTACTAAAGATAAAAGTAAAAAAATGATAGAAAAAACCAAAGTAATAGGAAATAAAAAATAATATGAACGCAAAAAAGACAAATGCTTATTTATAAGGAGTGGGTTATTTCAAATTTGGGTTTGGTATGCGACAAAAGATGCTTGAAAATTTTTTTTGATTTTTAATTTTGTAAAGCTTTTCATTAATAATCAAAATCTTTCATTCTTCTTAAATCATCACGTAATTTTAGCGTTTCTCTTTTATCGTGTTTCTTCTTACCACGACCCAAAGCAATTTTTATCTTAATATGACCTTTCGACCAATAAACACTTAAGGGAATAATTGTTAATTTATCTTGTTTTTTTAATAATTCAATTTTTAGAATTTCGTGTTTATGCATCAAAAGCTTACGCGTTCGCGATTCCTCATGCGTTTTTTGAGTATTAAATTTGTACTTAGGAATTACCATATTCAACAAGAAGATTTCTTGTTTACGAATGATAACGAATGCTTCTTCAATGTTTCCGTGAGCTAAACTTAAGGATTTAACTTCACTCCCAGACAACGAAATGCCGGCTTCAAATGCTTCGACTATTTCGTATTTAAAGTGGGCTTTTCTATTGTTGATTAATAATTTCATAAAAGCGTTCACATCTTTCCAAAAGCCTTAAATAATTTAATACTAATGAGTGCGAGGATCTTGAAGACTTAATTCTTTAGCAATTGTTGGAGCATAATCTCCAAACACTAAAACTAATGAATTCTGCCCATTTCACATAATTCCCTTTGCACCAACTTTTTTTAGTTCATTTGTGTCTACGTTTTGTCGATTAATGATATCTAATTTTAAAGTATTTATTGTGCTCGTGTAATTTTTAACATTATCTCAAGTCCCAATAGCTTTTACTAAATCAGCAATAGCAAAAGGAATTTTTTCAGAAATAGTCAGTTCTGTTTTCTGAATTTGAGCATGTTTTTTTGAGCGCTTTTTTAAAACAAAATAATAAATGCCAAAACTAAAAATATATCGTAATTTTAATTTCCAATTTTTCATATTAACCCTTTATAAAAGTAGATTGAAGTTTCTTAATAAATTCTGCATGATTATTAGGAAGCAAAAATTTAGCAGCAGACTTAACTGGCTTTACCACGATTTTTCCGACACAAAAGTTCTTATTAATTTCATTCCCATCAGCATAAACTCTTGGACAGTTCGATTCTTGCGTATATTCACGAGCCGGCTTAATTGTGATAATAGTATCTGAAGGTAAAATAATTGGAGCCTGAATCGTAATAAATCCAACATGTAATAAAGGATCTAATTCAACAAATTCAATACAATCTACTCCGGGAAACACAACAGCCCCACGGGCTGATTTGACAAATCCAGTAGATCCGGCTCTAGTACCTACTAAAACTCCAGTCCCTCGAAATTTTTCATAAAAAATATCATTGAAGTAAATATCTAAGGGATATGCTGTACTGCTGACAATAGAAAGTTCATTAACTGCTACAGTTTTAATTCCACCAACATCCAAATCTAAAAGATGAATTTGGCGAAAAGATTCATCCCGTAGATTTTTGCACAAAACATCTACTTGTTGATCTGAAAAAGCTGCATAAAAACCGACAGTACCGCCATTAATTCCAACTATTTTAACACCGGGTTTGTTATGATTTAATGCTTCACGAATAAATGTTCCATCACCACCAATAATAAATAAATAATCTGGGTTATTAGTTTCGACTTCTAGCCAATCAAGAAAATGCATTTTTACGCGTTTTTTGACAGATTGCGCTTTTGGCGACGGACTCGCCACTATTTTAAAAGTAGTTTTTGTGGTGCTGGACATATGTTTATTACTTTAAATTAATCTTCAGATTGTTCTTTTTCAGTAATCATTGCTGGAGCAATATCTGTAGTTCCTTCAACTGGATTTCCGTAAACTTCGTTATTAGGGCCTTCGTAAATTCCGTCATCAGATACCGTAATCGAATGGTGAACTTCAATGTCCTTGATAGGACGGCAAAACACTTTAATGTCTTGGCTATTGTATCCAATCATTAAACGTTTTGGTAAACCAGATTTATCATATTGTAATAAGATTGGTCGTTTAACAATTGAAGGATGCTGATGAATGAGTTCAATTAATTCTGATATTTTTAATTCATCAATGTCAATCTTATTACTAGATAAAAATTTACTCCGTTGGGAAATAATGTCATATACTCCATTTTCGGTCATTGACAAAATATCTTTAAAATGCTTCTCAGAAATCGGTTGAGAGTAAAAATTTTCTTCAACAAATGGTAATTGGTTATCAACAAAAAATTTACGCGCACGAACACAACTAGAACAACTAGCAGTTATTAACAAAAGGGTTTTGTTAGCGTCGGGGTCAGAATCGTGAGCAGGTTGAATGAATTCGTTGTTATTGTTGTTATCATTAGCCATAGTTTTCCCCCTTAAATTGGCATTTACCATTATAGTATAATGACAATGCAATTTATTAATTAAATATTATAAAAAATAATTAGAATAATTAATACAAAAAATGGAGAAATTATAAATGCAACGCATTATTTCTGGAATTCAATCTAGCGGCCGTTTACACTTAGGTAACTATCTTGGATCGCTAGCAAATTTCATTAAGTTACAAGAAAAATATGAATTATTTATTTTTGTTGCGGACTTACATTCAATCACAGTCGATTTCAAAGCAGAAGAATTAACTAAAAGCCGTCAGGATTTAGTTGCTACATATTTAGCAGCTGGCTTGGATCACCAAAAAGTAAGTATTTTTTTACAAAGTGAGGTTTTAGAACACCCAGCTTTAGGTCATATCATATTATGTCACACAACCCTAGGTGAATTAGAACGTATGACCCAATTTAAATCAAAAGCAAACGATGGTCTAAAGCAAAATAACAATACTGTTAAAATTCCAACTGGGTTATTAACTTATCCAACTTTAATGGCTGCTGATATCTTGCTATACCAAGCATATGGCGTACCCGTGGGAGCTGACCAAAAACAACATATTGAATTAACACGTAATATAGCCTTAAGAATGAATGCAAAATATGGAACAATGTTCAAGGTTCCAGAACCTATCATTCCCGAAATTGGTGCCCGGGTAATGGATTTGATGGATGCAAATAAAAAAATGTCTAAATCCGCAAAGATTACTAAGGGAGTAATTTTTTTAGATGAAACGCCTGAATCACTAAAAGCAAAAATTAAAAGCGCTAAAACCGACAGTTTAAATCAAGTAATTTATAATCCTAAACAACAACCAGAAGTAGCTAACTTATTAACTATTTATGATTCGTTAATAAATGAATCTGCTGCAAGTTCTTTAAGACAAAAATTTTACGGAACTAAGAATACAATTAGCATGCAAGAAATCGAAAAGAAATATCATGGTAAAAACTATGGTGTTTTCAAACAAGACCTATACGAAATTATTAATTCTCGATTGCAACAAATTCAAAAATTAAAAGCACAATTTGCTAAACCTGAAATTCTCAAAAAGATTTTAGAAAAAGGAAAACAAAAAGCGCAAAGTGTTGCTCAAAAAACATTAGGAAAAGTATATGAACTCATCGGCTTTAAAGAAATTAAATAAAAGCACAAATGCTGACGTGCAATATCATAAAAGAAGAATGCTTATTATTAGCGATCTTGATGGATCGCTTTTAAATAACAAAGGAGAATTAGACCAATGTACTGTTGATACTGTTAAAGAATTGACTAAGTTGGGTCACGTCTTTTGTTTAGCTACTGGAAGACCGTGGAGAGGCTCAAAGCACATTTATGATCAATTGGGATTAAAAACGATATTAATTAACCTCAACGGATCATATATTTGACACCCTTATGACAAAGATTTCTTACCGATTAACATTGTGTTTCAAAAGGATTTAGTTAAACGGTTGCTTTTGAAAAAAAACATTATGAAACGAATTGATAACGTTATTGTTGAAAACCGTTCTGGAACATTCATTTTAAAAAAACCTACAGAAAAACATGAAATTGCAGAATTTAATCAATGATTTCATATCCAAATGGATGATGAAAAAATGAATTTTTTTGGTCATGACAAAATGCTAAATATGGAATTTGATCCAAATGCAATTTTGTTACAAATCCGGGACAATCGTTGTATTGACGAAGTTACATATTACTTAAAAGAAACCTTCAATACCTTTGTTATCCGAACTTCTTCATTACCTAATTCAGGTAACATTGTTGAAATTAATACAAACTACGCTAATAAGGGAAATGCTATTGATTTATTATCAAGTTATTATGGAATCCAACGCGATAGTACGATTGCATTTGGCGATGGCGAAAATGACCTTGAAATGCTTCAAAAAGCCCGTTTTGGATATGCCATGAAAAATGGGGGAGCAACAGCTAAAATTGTCGCCCGGTATATTACCAAAGATACAAATAACAACCATGGCGTTGCTCATGAATTAATTAAAAAAGTTTTGTCGCGGTACTATATTCATTAATTATTAAACACTATTAAACAGTTTTTTTGAACCTTCAAAAAAACATTACAAGCAATTCTCAAGTTTTTTTTGGAATTGCCTTTTTTTATGAAATCTTGTATCAAATTAATTTTATTTGTATTTGGAGTTACGGCTAATGATCATAAGAATAAATATAAAATATGGGGTTGATAATCTATATCAAGACTTTCAAAAAAATCGATGTTATATTCAGTTTGTTTTCATAAATCAAAAGACTTGTGAATCGACTTCAATTTGGCTTCATTATTTTTATTAAACGACAGGACATATTTCTCAAACTCGAGTATTCTTTCAGCAGTTCACGAAGCTATTTCGATTCGTGCTTTATTTCTTGAATAAACGGGCAGTAAATTAGATTCGTCAATTCCGTAAGGGATTTTATGCTGATGACAATAATCAATTAAGGAAACTTTTTTAGTATTTAAAAACGGGCGAAAAATTTTGATTCCAAAGACCGTGTTCGTTTGTTTAATTCCCAAAAATAAAGTTTTTGATTTTCTTTGAACTTGCATCCAAGCAGTTTCAATGAAATCATTTCAATGATGAGCAACATAAACTGTATTAACACCAAGTTCAATACATTTATTTTGAAAAAAATGGTAACGGAACAATCGAGCCACTGTTTGAAAATTTTGGTTTTTGCCCTCATTAGAAGAAGTTTTTTTGAAATGTTCTACAAAAACCGGGATATTGTGTAGTTTACAATAATTCTCCACAATTAATTGGTCGCGTTCGCTAGAATCTCGTTTGTGGTAGTTCACGTGTAAAACTCCAGTGCAATCATTTCCATACTGATCTAATAAAGCCATGGAATCAGGCCCGCCTGATACCGCTAATAAAAAACGATTATTTCCCATTGTATTTATTCATTAATTGGTCAAATGATTCACTATTAATAAATTCATAACAAATAGTTGTTGCATTAGCTACAATAGTTTGTAAAGTAACAACTTCATCCATTCGAAATTGACCTAAAACAAATTTGGCTCGATCACCAATCATTTTATTAGCAATTCCAATTCGAATTCGCTTTATTTTCTCTGTTCCCATTCGGCTAATGATATTTTGCATTCCATTATGACCACCACCTGATCCATGTGCTTTTAGTTTGAGGTGCCCTAAATCAAATGCAAGTTCGTCATAAACAACTAATATGTGCTGTGGTCAAATTTTATAAAAGTCACATAAACTCCGAACAAAATTACCCGATAAATTCATAAAAGTTAATGGTTTTGCAAGAATTACTGTTTGTCCGTTGATATTGGTTTTTGTAAATGTTCCATCGAATTTGGTTTCATCTAAAGTCAAATTTAACGTATCCAACAATTGGTCAATAACTTTAAATCCGACATTGTGTCGCGTATTATCATATTGTGAACCGGGGTTACCTAAACCAACAATTAATTTAATGGCCATTTGTTTTATCCTTTTGTTTTTTAGATTCAATCCGACAACTACATTGCTCAAAAATCTTTTAGAATTGCTTGTTATTTTAACTTCATTTTTTATTTATATGCATCCAAATTGTGTTTCATAAATAATCGTTTTTAATAATCAAGATAATTTATTTAAAACTTCATCAATCAAATTCTAAATTCTAACCAAAAGAAATTTTAAAACATAATTTAATAGCGTTTACGGGTAATTTCTTTTAAGAGCAGCAAAAATGCTTATATAATATACTAAAGTAAGGTTAAAATAAAATTCTTAAACCAAAACAACCAACCAAATTAAATTACTATGAACTCAAACAAAATCAAATATATTTACAGTGATCTAGACGAAACAATTGTTCCGAAAGTATCCAAAGAAACTTGCCGCTACGGAAAATACACTTTTAACGACTTATTGGAAATATCAGAACGTAATCAAAAAGCAATTAAAACTTGCCAAGATTTAGCTCTTGGATTTGGAATTGCAACGGGTCGTTCTTATCAAAAAACTTATCCTATAATCCAAAAACTAAAGATTGATATTCCGGTTGTTTGTTTAGACGGTGCTCAAATTTATTTAAAAAATAAGTTGCTACTTAGTGAATGTTTACACCCAGGATTAATTTATAGCTTTAATAAGATTATTAATCGGAATCAAGACGTCCCGTTCTTTTTAATAAGTGACTATACGACATATTTAAGTGAAACTGATGACTGAATGACTGCTGAAGAAGAGATGTATTTAGAAAAAGAATTGTTCCCCGAAAATGATTTTTTGTATTCGGTCCGCTTAAATCCAGAAACAACATGAGATTTACCGTTTGAAAAAGTCAATACAATTTTAATTATGATTGAAAAAATGACATGGCAAATGCAAAAAGAAATTGAATTATTATGCAATCAATTTGATGCACATTTCATAAGGTATAACCGTGTTATTCAAATCCTTCCACTAAATGTATCTAAAGTGTCTGCCTTAAAATACATTTCTCAATATTTATTAAAAGGTATGTCACCATTCAATACTGCGGTTTTTGGAGATAACAAAAATGACATTGAAATGCTAAAATGATCGCACTGAGGAGTTGCGATGGAAAACGGACATCTTACAGCAAAAGAGTGTGCTAAATATATCTGTAGAGATGTTAATGAAGATGGGGTCGCATTGTGGATTGAAAAAAATATTCTAAACAAAACTACCAAAGGGGAAAATAACTAATTATGGCAATTGCAATTGTATACGGAAGCAATCTAGGAAATACAGCGACTGTTGCAAAAATTATTGGAAAAGAATTAAACATTGCAGATAATCATATCATTAACATCAGCGAAACTACGCCCGAAGCCTTAAATGAATACGATAAATTAATTTTGGGTACTTCAACATGAGGTGTTGGCGATATGCAAGATGATTGATTAGAATTTGATTTCAAAAAATTAGAAATTAAAGACAAAACAGTAGCTTTATTTGGTTTGGGAGACAGCCAAATATATGCCTTTACATTTTGCAATGGTCTAGGAAGTTTATATAAACACCTTCAAAAAAAACATCCTAAATTTGTTGGCTTTGTTGATAAAAAAGACTATAATTTTGGCGATTCATTAGCTGTTGTCGGTGATCAATTTGTAGGTTTGCCATTGGACTACGATAACTTTCCAGAAAAAATTGAAGATCAAGTTAAGGACTGAGTTGCAAAAATTAAACCGGATTTAGAATAAATTCACATAAGACAAAAAGTTGGAAATCATAAATTGTCTTTTTTTGATATGGTAAATATTTTTAATATTTAAACTAGGGCTACCCCTAGTTTTTTTAATGACGTTAAGTACAAAAGCACTCAAAAAAAGAGTTGTTAAAGTAAATTGAATTTTTCAAAATTAAAATATTTAAGCCAGAAAAATTAATCTTTATTTAATCTTATTTTTGTTTTCAATTGCCAGCTTTAAAGTCATCCCATCAGCATAATCAATTTGGGAATTTACTGGTAATCCAAAAGCAATTCGGAAAATTGAAACATCACTATCTTTTAATAAAATTTTAATATAGTTAGCTGTTAGTTCTCCTTCAATGGTAAAGTTAGTAGCAATCAATACTTCTTTAATTTTTTCACGTTTAATACGGGGAATTAAAGTATCAAGATTAAGGTGTTCTGGATTAATATTTTTTGCTTTTGATAATTCTCCATTTAAAACATGATAAACACCGTTAAAACCTTGACAAGATTCGATTGTCATTAAATCATCTACGGTTGCTACTATACATAATTTATCTTTTTCACGATTAGAAGAGTTACAAATTTCACAAATATTGTCTTTTGATCAATTTCCGCAATTAATACAGGCTAAAATAGAACTCCGTGCATGATTTAATCGTTCAATAAATTCTTTAATAAAACGATGATCTTTCTTAATTAAGAAAAAAGCTATTTTCCGAGCTGATTTAGTACCAATTCCTGGCAAAACACGAATTGCATCTACCAAATATTCAAATTCTATAAATTCGTATTTCATTTAACAATCCCGTAAACAGTTATTACTCGTCTGATGAATCTTCGATTTTCAAATCGTCACCGAAATAATCTAAGGCAATTTCTTCAGTAGAAGGTTTTTTAATAATAAACTTGCTAATCTGGCTTAAGTCTAAACGTTCAATTGTCTTTTCACTTTTAATTTTCTTGAAATTATTAGTTCAATTTTTGGCCATTGATTTAGTAACTCCAATTACGTATAATGGTTTACCAAATAACTGATTGCAAAAATGAATAAATTCAACGGTTTGACTTTTTGCATTCAATAAGATGCTTTCATCTTCATTTTCAAATAAAACAACAATTCCTTCGTCTGCTGCAATCAAGACTTTTGTCGCATCAATTAACAAATTCGAAATTGGTTCATTTTGAAACCATTCCTTACTTTTTAAAACTTCTAAAATCGCCTGATTATCTTTTTGAATTTTAGGGTTATGATAAGCGGCTAATTTAATAAATATTTCTTCAACACTAATGCCATCAATTTTTTTAGATATTTGTGAAGTTGTATCTTGAGATGCGGATTTATGATTTTCTTGTATGTTTAATGAATTAGAACCGTCTTTTTTATCATCATTTTTTACATCAGCAGAGACACTTTTAACACCTTTATCTTGAGGTAAGTCATATTCTTTTGTTTCAAAAACTGCATCTAGATTTTCTATATTTTTTTGTGTTATTTCATGAATATCTGAAGATTTTAAATCACTTAAAGGAACAATAAAATCCGCAGACTGTCTGGAAGAGCTTTGGTTGGATAAAGAAGAATCATCTGCAATATTAGTGTCTTTTCTAGAAACTACATGAACTTTTTTTAATGAATCAGATGAAATAACAGCAGTGTTATTAGAGTTTTTTGAGTTAGTATTAATTCCCTTAAAGATTGCTAACTCCAAATTATATTTAATGTTCTGATTATGTTTAATTTTTCCAGTTAGTTCTTCTCAAATTTCAGCAAATACAAGAGCTTGCGAACCACTCATTTCAATTTTATTTCAATCTTTTTTATGAAAATTTTTTGGATTGCTTTTAGAATTAGTTTTTGTATATAAATAGATATCTATAAAAAAACCAAAAGTATCTTCAATCAACTGTCCAAAGTGGACGCCATCAGCCTCATATTGTTCAATTTGAGATAACGCTGCGCTAATATCGTTGCGAGCCAGCAAATTAATAAATTCAATTTTTTTGGATTGATCCAATAGACCAAAAATACTATCAATATCTTCGGTGTTAATTTTAGTATTAATGGAATACGAGCTGATTTGATCTAAGGAACTAATCGCATCTCGTGCAGATCCATCGGCAAGTACTGCTAGTTTTTCTATTGCTTCTGGTTCTATTTTAATTTGCTCTTTCTTAGCAACTTTTGACAACAATTCACTTAATAATTCGACAGTTAACCGTTTAAAACTATAGCATTGACACCTAGAAATAATCGTCAAAGGAATCTTATGATATTCCGTGGTTGCAAAAATGAAGACAACATGAGATGGACATTCTTCTAACGTTTTCAGTAAGGCATTTCATGCCCCAGTGGTAAGCATATGCGCTTCATCTAAAATATATACTTTTTTTTGTAAATCAGTTGGTAAGTAATTAACTGAATCTATAATTTGTCTTATTTCTGCAACACCATTATTACTTGCAGCGTCAAGCTCTTGAACATCCATTGTATGAAGATTATTTATTTTAGTACAACTCGTACACTCGTTACAAGCATCTCCGTTTTTAGGAGTTAAGCAATTAATAGCTTTTGCTAGAATTTTGGCTATTGTGGTTTTTCCAATTCCTCGTGGTCCTGAAAAAATATATGCGTGAGACATTTGTCCACCATTAATGGCATTTGTTAAAGCCTTAACAATGTGAGTTTCGCCAAAAACTTCCGCAAAACTAAATGGTCGATATTTCTGATATAAAGCGCCTGCCATAATGTACCTCAAAGTAGTAATTAATTATAAATTTATTTAACTACCGAAAATAATTAAATAAAAATGGGACTTCATAAAAACGACAAAAAAAGCAGAAAAAGCTAACCTGAAAAAATAATTAACGAAGAAATAAGAAAAAATGGATTCTATGCAACATTTAAGATACCTTTTCAAAAAATTAGGTCTGAAAAATATTTAAATCTAGCAGTTTAATGAAGTGCAGTTTGCTTATTTAAATTCTTTAAAAAGATTAAAAATAACAAGACACTCAAGAATAGGTAAGAAATACTGATCAAGAATAAAATATACCAACCGTCGTTTACAATTAGCATTGCATTACCAAACAAGTTGTTATTAAAATAAACAGCTAATTGCACATTTACACCAATTGGAATCAAAGTTTGAAAATAATTGAATCATCCTTTAGCGAATACGTCTAGCGTGCCATTAAATAAAAAATAGGGAATAGTGTAACCAGAAAAAAGCATAAAAACAGTGTAAACTATATTCAATATAAGATCATAATTACGAATTCCATTTACTTTAAATGAAAGAGCACCAGCAAAAAAACAGCAAGTTAAAACTACAAGCAAAGTATTTATTCAATTTATCAATATAAATGACGCAGTGGCTGTTCCGCTAAACGCGACAATGCCAATAAAAATTTCAAAAAAGTAAATTATTGTACTGAAAAGAGAATAAAACAAGAGAATGGAAGATGGTGGCCCAATAATATTGGACTAATTAAGTTAATTTTAAATTACAACATTGCTTTTTTACAAAAGTAATCATTTTTGTACCTATGAGGAGTTCTTCCTCCAAGTGATAACATAATGCGTTTAAAGGTAAAATATTCTCGGTAATCTTCAAAAGCATTGTATACAGCATCTACTGATTCATACTTATTTCTCATTCCGTGCTACATTTCTCGTTTCATTCTTGAAAAATAAGTTTCGGGAATGATATTATCAACTGTTTTTCCTCTTCGGGACATACTTTGAATGAACCCATTGTCTTTTAAAAATGACATGTATTCATTACTAGTGTATTGAATCCCTTGATCAGAGTGTATGATTGCTTCTTTCATTTTGTCAAGGCCGATTGCATTTATTGCCTTTTGAATCATTTCAATCGCTAGTTCAGCAGTAGGATTTAACGAAAATGTGTGCGCCACAGGTTCTTGATTAAATAAATCAAGTAGAACGGAATAATAAATGTGAATTCCGCGGTAAACAAACACCGAAATATCAGTTGCAAAAACGGCATATGGGTTTTCCGGTTTAAATTTATGAACTCATTTGAATTTTTTAGTTGTTGAATCATAAATTTTAACGCGTAATAAATTAGGAATTTTTCTGTATTCAGATCCAATATAACTTTTATATTTTTTGGCTTGAGCACGTTTGCCTTCAAGATTCATTTCTTTCATCAATTTGGCAACAAGTTTGCGATTTAATTTTTTGTCGCCGGATTGTTCATTTAATTCAATGGTAATCTTTCGATTACCATATCTGCCCTTGTGTTTTTCAAATACTGCCTTAATCTTTGACTTTAAATCTTCATATTTATCAGCTTTATTGAGTAATGAAACGTTGTAAAAATATGTTGATTTTGACAATTGAGCAACAACTAAAAAAAGTTTAAGTTTGTGACTGCGATTTAGTAGCCTAAGAATCGCATTTGTTTTTGCTAAATTTATGTTTTTTTTGACATTTCTTGAAGCACCTTTTCGAGTTCTTCAGAAAAAGCACTTTTGGTTTTTCAAAACTCAACTTGTTCTTCTAAATTTTTGCAGTATTTTTCCCATTCTTCATTGGAACGAGGTTTGCTTGGTTCTTTATGTGATTTTTGCGAATTTGGGTTATCTGTAGTGATTTTACTTGCACTTTTGTCTGGCTTTTCACTAGAAGATTCATTTAAATGAGTTTTTATATGTGATTTTTTAGGCATGTTGCGCTCCCCGCGACTGTTTCTAAGACCATTATAACCAAATTTTTCACATAGTTTGTACCACAAACCTGGTAAATTTTTATCAATCCGGTAAATTCCAGCAAGATCTCAAGTGGATTTTCCCTTACAAATTTGTTCGACAATCATTTTTTTGAACTCAAAAGTATTGTCACGGCGTTTTCGGTCTGGTTTTATTGCTTCATCGCCATGATACTTTCAAATATTTAAGAAGCCATATAACGTTGTAGCCGAAATCTTCAATTTTTCTGCAATTATTCACCTTGGTGTTTTTAATTTAGTCAGTTTAATTATTTTTTTACGTATTGAGCACGATAGTTTCATGAAAAAGGTCCCTTCGGTTGGTTTTCTTAGTCCAACTTTTTGAGGCCACTATCAATCGTACAACGAAAAATTGTTCAAAAAGAAGTCAAATATTAAATTTTCATTAAAACCATTTGTTAAATATATGTTTTGATTTCTGTTTAATGGGGAATATTTCAAAAAAGAATTATTTGAATTATATGAATATGTATTTAAAAAATTTGTTAAATAAATTTTTGATAAAAGCCTATTTTTTATCTTTTTTTTGCCCATATTTTATTTTCCTCAGCAGCAGCAACAACATAAGCAACAACAACCACCGCATCCACCGCAACCAGTTCCAATTCCACCACCTGCAGGAATATTACCATTGCTTCCTAATCCACCGCCATTAGAAACGCCACATCCTCCACATCCGGAGCCACCTATATCGATCGCAGCTTTGTTATACTTCAAACCATTTAAATTTAACCCATCTAGGTTTAAAAAACTATCATTATTTGTTAAAAAAGTTTTTCTCACATTAAAATTTATTTTTTCATAAAGTCCTCGTTTATATGTCAAATTATTCTTACTTAATAAAAAGACAAAGTAAAAAACAAACCAGCAAAATTAGTTTTGCAAATACTAAATATGCGGTAACAAGGCAAAGCTTGTTATATTGACTATATGTTCGTTGATTTGCTTCGAATAGAACATTTAATAGAATAAATCGGAAATATTTATCACATTTTTCTGATTATATCAAAATTTACTTTTTAGAAAAACTGATTATAATGATTTTGCATACCTGAGTTGTTTTGAAAAAAAGATTTGGAAGTAATGATTTAAGTGTGTTAATGTCTAGATTTCTTTGAAACCATTGACATCGTGTTATTAAAAGTATACTAAAAAACGGAAACGCTTTCGC
>NZ_JHXT01000009.1 GCF_000687795.1 Mycoplasma testudinis ATCC 43263 | reverse complement strand
TGATCCACGCTGGTAAGAAGCGTATGCATCAGCAGAATAAATTGGTAGTTTGTGTTCTTCACGAATAATTTCAAGGTTTGTAAATTCTTTCCCATTGTCTACTGTCAATGATTTAAACGTTCCAAGTGGATGGTCACTAATTAATTCCTTGATTGTGCCATTCATTGATGCAGCTGTTCGGTCTATAATCGGGATTAAAAAATATTTACGTGACCGGCGACAGATGAAGGTTGCAACACAATTTTTGGTAAGCCTTGCGGGGCGCAACGACCGTATCCCCTTCTAAATCGCCATTTCTACCGCGATTATCGATGATTTTAGGCCTTAGATGAATACTTATCCCTATGTTTGTTTTTCCGCGCCTTTCTTCGCCTTTTTTACGTTTCCTCTTACAAATCAAATCTTTAGTCGTTACATCGATCAATCCGTTGTAGATTCAGTTGTAAATAGTCTTAAATGATAATTTTCCTTGATAATTTCTGCCAATAATAATTTCTGGAGACCATTTTAACTTGATGTGCTTTTCAATTTCAGCTTTTATGTCTTCCGTCAATTTGGTTTTCCTGCCACGTTTTTTCAAAAGTTCTTCGGATGTTTGCTGGGCTAAATCATGGTCGTAATTTTCTTTACCACCACAACGGTTTATTTCTCGTGTTATTGTAGAAGCAGCAACGTTGATTTTTTTTCGCAATTTGTCGTGCAGATATTTTGGCCTTAAGAAGAATTGAAATCTGACTTCGTGTGGACATGTTAAGATTATTAAAACCCATAAGAGTACCTCTGTTATTGTTTACGTTTTTCAATAACATTTTACAGAAACTCTTATGGGTTTTCTAATTTTTAGTGTTGTATTTATTATTAGAATCTACCTAAATAAAATTCAATGTTTCTTCAACACTTTTTTAACAAGTGCAATTTATTTTATTCATCTAACTTCTTAATAAAAAAGGGCTCATTCATTATTTGATAAATGACGTTTTAACTTTTAAATAAAAATTAAAGTTACATTAATTACAAGCTAAAAATCTGTTAAAAAGATGGCTATGAATCAAAACAGAGAATAAAATTACAGCATAATTAATCATATTGTTTAGTGATATTTTTACGATAAATTACGCAGTAAACCGAACTCTAGTTCGGTTAACTTCTACCGCGGCATCCACTTATAAATGATATCCTCAAATGATAAACTTTAGCTTAGACAAACAAGCAATTTATTAATTCTAAGCCTGTGAAACATTGTTAAAAGATTTTGCATATTCAACCCAAAAAATATAAATGTGATTAAATAGCAAGTGAACAAATCTTAAAAAAGCAGGAAAAATATGGCAAAAAAACTCAAAGGTGTAATTTTTGATTTGGATGGAATTATCA
This sequence comes from Mycoplasma testudinis ATCC 43263, assembly GCF_000687795.1. Lineage (GTDB taxonomy): Bacteria > Bacillota_I > Bacilli_A > Mycoplasmatales > Mycoplasmoidaceae > Mycoplasmoides > Mycoplasmoides testudinis. The sequence continues at coordinate 53,242 of NZ_JHXT01000009.1, read as the reverse complement.
CAGATACAGCAAAATATCACTATCTGGCTTGAAAAGCAATTATCAAACCTTTTGGAATGAACTTAACTATAGATATCAACGAAGAAATTAAGGGTCTTTCCAGAAAAGATACGCTGTTAAAAATATTAGAAATTTTTAATTACAGTAAATTAGATACACAAAAAATAGATGAATTGTGTTTTGAAAAAAATGAACTTTATAAAAAATTAATAACAAATTTATCTCCGCAAGATATCTTGCCTGGAATTGAAGACTTTATCAAACAAATTAAAGAAGCAAATCTAAAAATGGCAATTTCATCAAGTTCTAAAAATGCAGCGAACATTATGGAGTTACTAAAACTCAAGGATAAATTTGATTTTTTTGTAAATCCCGCAACAATTATCAATGGAAAGCCACACCCAGATATTTATTTAGCGGGTGTTAAAGGTTTGAATTTACTGGCCGAAGAATGTATTGGGCTCGAAGATGCTTCTGTTGGGATTGAAGGCTTAAATGCGGGCAACATTTTTTCTGTTGGCATTAATGCTCATGATGAATATGTAAAAAAATTTTCTAGATATTATTTAACAAAAACAGAATTACTAGATCTTGAAAAAATCTATCAAGCCTTTTCTGGTAATCAAACGGCCAAAAATTAAACCATTATTTGAAAATTGTGTCAACAGCATAAAGAGGCAAATCGACATAGTCTTTATGTTTTAAGTACTGTTTTAGTGAAATTTTATACGCTAATTTAGGGTAGAATTTAGACAAAAAGGCACTAAATGATTTTGACTTTGTGTTAAACGCAGCCTTAACTTCCAAAGGAACAATACCATTTTTATATTGAACTACAAAATCGACTTCACTAGTATTTTTGTCATTTGCGTAATAAAAAAACATCAAATCTTCCTTTGCTTTTAATTCTTGGCAAATAAATTGTTCTGTTAACGCTCCTTTAAAAGTTGATAACAAACTATTTTCCTTTAGGATTAAATCAGGTTCAACACCTGCTAAACATCCTAAAAGCCCTACATCTAACGAATAAAGTTTAAATATATTAATGTTTTCATAAATTTTTAGTGGTAATCCAATTTGGTTAACACAATTGACCTTAGTAGTCAGACCATATTCGGACAACCAAAGCATAGCTTGTTCAAACTCAGAAGCCCTTGCTCCCGTGCGCAGCAATTTATAAATAAATTTCTTATTTTCCTTTGCTAATTGGCTTGGTAAACTGCGCCAAACCTGTTTGATTTTAGGTACTTGGGCTAGCGGTGGATGTTTAGAAAAATCGTTTTCATAAGTTTTTAAAATATCATTTTGTGCTTGACGCACATGCAAATAATTTTGAGTTTGTAAATAAGAATTAATTGCTGCTGGCATTCCCCCAATAAGGTAATAAAGTTTTAAATAACGTTCATATGTATTAGAAAAACGATTCATTGTTTCGTAATCACATTGTTCCAGAATTTCAACAAGACGTGTTTCATTAAAGGCTAATAAAAATTCTGTAAATTTAAAGGGAAATAAATTTAAAAACTGTACTTTACCTACAGGGAATGAATTGTTTTTGTGAAGAGCTACACCTAATAACGATCCTGCAGCGACAACAAAATATTCAGGCGCATCTTCACAAAAATATTTCAAACTCTGAAGGCCTCCTTCTACCATTTGAATTTCATCGAAAAAAATTAACGACTTTTTAGGAACAATTTTCTTGCTCAAATAAATCTCTAAATCATTAATTATTCTTTTTGGATCTAGATCATTTAAAAACAAATTTGAAAGAATTTTATTTTTTTCAAAATTTATATACACAAGATCTTCAAATTCACTATTTCCAAACTCTGAAATAAGCCACGTCTTTCCAACTTGCCTTGCACCTTGAACAATCAAAGGTTTTCGGTCAAAGCTATTTTTTCATTTGATAAGTTTTTCTAAAGCAAATCTTTTCACTAAATTACACTTTCCAGGCCGAAAGAGGACCTTGTTTATTGTTTATAAATATAATTTTATATTTTATTAGTTAATTAATTACATTTATTCCCCACATAAAAATGTAATCCATAACACTTTTACCCCACATAAAAATGTTATAAATGTTTTGTTTATATATCTTCAAAAATCGAAAAATTTAATATTTAAGTCAATTTAATCTTTAAATTAGTTCAATCTATCTTAACGTTAATTTTTTTGTTTTTATATTTTTTAACTAGCGACGTTGAATGAAAATCACTTGTTTTTTCAAGAGTTCATTCCCCTTTCGCAAATATATCGTTTTTCTTTCTTTGTGCTATTAAGTTTTTAATTTCTGACAAAAGGTTCTGATTTTGTTCTTTTGAATCCCAAATCATACACTTGCGACACCCTGGATCTTGATCTCCATCCAGACCAATTTCATCTCCATAAAAAATACATGGCGAACCACTAAACAAAAATAATAGTTGATAAGCAAACAAGAATTTATGCTCATTACCTTTTAAAATTGTTAATAATCTCGGTACATCGTGACTGCTTAATATATTGAACATCCCTGTCGCATCGTACGCGTTATAAGAAAGTAAAAATTTAGAAAAGTTGGTTTCAAAAAATTTCTTGTTAGGGTGCAGTGCTGCATCTATAATTAGCCCTCGTAGCGGATAATTCATAACTCCATCAAACATATCCCCTGATATCCAGGGTGTAGAATCGTATCAAATCTCGCCTAAAATATAGATATTAGGATTAATTTCTTTAGCTCATCTTCTGAAATTTCTCCAAAACTCAAAAGCGGGTTCGTTGGCAACATCTAATCTTCATCCATCAATCCCTAATTTTGTTCATTTAGTAACAACTTTCTTTAAATATTCTTGAACCCCTGGATTCATTCAATTTAATCTAGGCATATAAGCTGCAAAAGCAAAAGTTTCGTACGGATAATAATTAAAATTGAAATTCTTTTCATCTGTTAAATCAATAGAAGATCGAAGCTTTTTTAACTGATTAAAATTATTAATATAAAACCAGTTTTTATATTTTGATTTATCTAAATTTTTAATAACATCTTGCCACGGCTGAAAAAATCATCCGCTATGATTAAATACAGCATCCAACATAACGCGAATACCCTTTTGGTGAGCACTATCAATTAATTGCTTTAAAACTTTTTCATCCCCAAAATCTGGTTCTATACTTAAATAGTCTGTCGTATCATATTTGTGATTAGATTCGGCTTTAAAAATTGGAGTTAAATATAATCCTGTAATTCCTAAATTTTTAAGATAATCTAATTTTTTTATTATTCCTTTAAGGTCACCACCAAAATAATTTAACCGTCCTGGTTCTTTGCCTCATAGATCTAAAGGTTTGCGTTTTTTCTTTCCAGTTTTAAAAAAACGATCAACAAAAATTTGATATCAAACGGTGTTTGGCAACCAATCTGGAATGGTTTTCAAATTTCCTTTTGTTAAATAAGCTCATGTGTAGCACTCGTCGTGAATATTTTTCGGTCATTCATCATATAAATTGAATCGCGTAAGATAAAGTGATTTTTTACCAACTTGTAATTCAAAAAAATAATGCAGACGTTTGGTTTTTATTGTTGTATTTGCACGATAATAGTCAAAGACTCCATCTGACACAAAGAACTCCATTTGCTGATTAAATGAGTGTTCTCATACCTGCATATTCCCTATTTTTTCATTTTTCTTAACTCAGGGAGAATCACTTCTTAAAACCGTATAAGGATCGCCATAATGTAATAAAACTTTTTTTAGTTTAATGTCCTTACGAATTTGGACAATTAAGCCTAGCGTATCTTCGTTAATTTGATAAGCTGTTTTCCAGTACGGATTGTGAAAAACAAAATCATTTTTAATAAACATAGAAATTTCCTTATTTAGTTTTTTTAGTTGTTGGTTGTAGTGTAACTGAATTGAATGAAATTAATTTATCTCCTGTTGCAATAATTTCTTTTCATTCATTTAAAAATTTAACTTTTGTTTTAATCTGTCCTAATTCTTTTGGAATATACGGGTTTACTTCAAGTTTTTTATTTTGGGAAAATCTTAATCCTAAAAACCCTTCTACCATCGCAAGCCAAGCTCCCGACATAGAAGTAATATGCAAACCATCGTCAGTGTCATCGTTGTAATTATCTAAATCTAAGCGGCAAGTGCGAGCCATCGTTTCTAATAAAGTTCCTGTTGGTTTATTTAAACGCGCTGCCAAAATCATATGAACACATGGAGATAATGAAGATTCGTGGACTGTATACGGTTCATAGAAAGAATAATTTCGTTCAACTTCTTCATTTGTAAATTTTTCTGGAAAGAAAAACATTGCTTGTAAAACGTCAGCTTGTTTGATATAACAAGAACGCAAAATTTTATCTCAGGACCAGTGCTTATTAATTGGTCTTTCGTTCTCAGGAATTTCGCTTTTGGGTTTTAAATCTTTATCTAAAAAAGTATCTGATTGAACAAATATTTTTTTCTTTTCATCATAAGGTAAATACATTTTTTTAGCAATCGCTTCTCATTGCTTTAAATCGTTGGCAGTGAGATTATATTTCTTAAGATTGGAAACTTGATATTTAGCAATACATTCTAATGCGTATTCCAAACATCATTTGGCCATATAATTAGTGTATCAGTCATTATTAACATTATTGTCGTATTCATTTGGCCCTGTCACGCCATGAATCATATATAGTTTTTTGGATTGAGCAAAATGGACACGGCTAGCCCAAAACTTGGCAACTTCAAAAATTACTGGGAAACCAAATTCTTGCAAGTACTTTTCGTCTTTGGTTCATCTAACATAATTGTAAATACCAAAAACCATCGAAGCATTACGGTGAATTTCTTCGAAAGTGATTTCTCATTCATTATGGCACTCAACCCCGTTGAAAGTAACCATCGGGTATAAAGCCCCGTTCAATCCAAGTTTTTTGGCGTTTTCAATTGCTTGCGGTAATTGCAAATAACGGTATTTAACCAAATTTTTAGTTATTTCTTGGTCTGCGGTTGCTAAATAAAATGATAAGCAAAAGGCCTCTGTATCCCAATAAGTAGCCCCACCATATTTTTCTCCCGAAAAACCTTTAGGACCAATATTTAATAAAGGATCTGCGCCAGAATATGTCGATAAAAGTTGATAAATACAAAATCGAACACCTTGTTGTAAAGGAATGTTTTTTTCTATTAAAATATCACTTTTTTCCCAACGAATCAATCAGGCTTTTGCTTGTTTCAATAATTGTTCATCAAAATCTGATTCGTTGAGTTTTTTTAAAGGGCTAACTACATAAGTTTTAGCTTTTTTAAAATCCATATTAAAATCTGATTTGATAAATACATGCTTATCAATATTTAATAAATCACCATCTTCTTTTGAAGTTCAAGATAAAGATGCTTGATATCCGGATATAAATTTTTTATAGATTATTTTTTTTGAATTTATTTGATTTGAAAAAATTTTAAAACCACTATAAACATTAAATTGTTTAACGTTAAAATCGTTTTCTTTAGTTTTTGTGTGCATGACGAACAAATCTTTGGAAATTGTTTCAATATCTATCAAATCTCAAAATGAAACTTGTTCAGCAGCATCATAATTAGTAATATCATTGCGAACACGAGTGCAAAACTCTATTTTTGTATCTTTTGGAACTTTAAAAGAAAAACGGGTTAAGACTCTTTCAGTATCTACAATACTATAAAATCGTAATACTTCGTAAGAAACTAATTTATTATTAATTTTGAATGTTACTTTTCGGGTGTATGTTCCTTTTTGCATGTCTAATTCACGAGAAAAAGAAGCAATTTTAAGTTTTGATAAATCTAATTCAATTTCATCAATAAAAATTTGAGTATCTAAAAAATCAACAGCATTAATCATTTTCCCAAAATATAAAGGATATCCGTTTTTTCATCACCCTACCCGAGTTGGAACTGGCAGCCAAACGCCTCCCAAATAATTTCCTAAATGCTTAAATGAACTAAAGGTTTCTTCAAATGTAGCGCGTGATCCGATCAACCCGTTAGTAGATGAAAAAATGGATTCACTAAAATAAATATTTTCTTCTTTTAAAGGCAATTCATTTTGAATAACTTTTCAGTTGTCATAAATTAGTCCGGTTCTGCTTTTTTGCTGTGTCTTTTTGATGCTATTTTTTTTCATAAATTCGTGCCTCGTATGGAAATAAATAATTAGATATGGATTTCTGGTAATTCGATTTAATTAATTTCTCTTTTGGAGATTCTACCCTCTTTATTTTTCTTTTGGAAAAATTAAATTCTAACCTTCAAATCTTTTTATTCTTGATAATTTCTACTATCCCTTTTTTGTTGTTAAATTCCACAATATTAAAACTTTTATAACTTGTTAACATTGAACCTTTAAAACTCTTTCTAAATAGAATTAACTCAGTCAAAAAACGAGATATGCTAAATTCTTTTTTAAAATCAGATACTTGGTTTGGATTTACAATTTTTTGCCCTAATTTTACTCAAGGAACGCCTTTCGAGAACCCACCATATTTTTTGTTATTATCTCAGTATAAAGGGGATCTTGAAAGTGCTCTGGCACCTGATTTTGCTGCTTTAATAAACTCTTCAGTTGTTAATTCTTTTCGTTTTAAAACCCGTCCGGAAAATTGATCTTTAATTGTGTAGTCGGGATATTCGTCTAAACTATTGTATTCGGGCTTAAGCATGCCAAATTCTTCACCTTGAAAAATAAAAGGTAATCCTTTATTAGTAAATAAAAACATGAACATTAACGATTGTGCATAAAAATGTAAGCTATCCGAAACATCAGGGAAATAACGAGAAATGGCTCTTGGAGTATCGTGGTTACTTCATGAATTAATGAATACCCCGCCATATTCAATGTATTTATACAAATTTTGCAAATCTTTAAAAACAGGTTTATTTTTTACTGGCGCAAAAGCGGCATACTTATTTCTTCAATCCAAATCATGTAACCCGCTATAAAAAAATCCTTCAACAATTTTGTTTTTAGAGTTTGTAAATTTTTTTGCAATTGATTTAGTTAATGACCAAGCTTCCGCAAAAACCTTTAATTTGTAAGGCCAAAAAACTTTTTCGGCAAGTTCATGCATATATTCGTAATGATGCTTACCATATTTGATAACAAAAGGTTTTATTGTTTTCCCAATATGTTCAAAAGCATCAAGTCTAAAATATTTAACACCTTGCTTTGCCCAAAAAACAATAATTTCTTGCATTCAAATGCGAACCTTTGGATTATCTCAATTGAGATCTGCCTGATTGCTCGCAAAAAGATGCAGATAATAACTTTTGGTCTTTTCGTTATACTGTCAGGCAGTTTCACCAAAATATGACTGTTGAGTAATATCAGGGTTGTCTTTTCAAATAAAAAAATCATATTCTTGGGCTGCCTTTGATAATTTGGCTTTTTGAAATAATTTTGAATTTGTTGAAATATGATTAATTACCAAATCCATCATAATTTCAATTCCTAATTTTTTTGCTTTAGTAACAAGTCTTTTAAAATCGTTTAGAGTTCCATATTTATGGTATATCTTAAAAAAATCAGTAATATCATATCCTGCATCAATCATATCGGACTTATAAATGGGGCATAGTCAAATTAAGTTAACACCTAAATTGTGAAGGTAATCAAGCTTCTCAATTAAACCTTTTATATTCCCGTTGCCTGTAGTTCCACCATCAAAAAAAGATCGTAAATAAATTTGATAGCCAACAATATTTTTGTTTTGCATACCTATATTTTACATCCTAATAAAAAGATTTAAGTGCATATGCAATATGAAAAACAAGAATTAAAAAATTACCTCTTATTGAGATTAAAGAGATTTCTTTTTGTAATAGGACAAAATAATAAAAATGGAGTTTCATATAAAGTATGTAACTATCTGTGTTATCGAAAGAACCTGTCCGGTCGGGGACATTGTTGGCAGTGCTTTAAAAGAGGTAAGAAGCGAGTTACGAATAGTTAATATTAAAAACTTAATCAAACACAACGGTTTCGTTTGAGTTTATATTACTCACAAAGATTTATTTTCTTACTACTTCAATAAATCAATTTGAGAATTAAAAGCAAAAAAATCAGACGATAATTCCCAGATTAAAAAATTAACTAAAATTATTGAAAGTAAAATAAAAAAGCGAAAAATAGATAACGGTTTAAATGGTAAACATTAATCTTTCGAGTAATCTGTTAGTCCAAAAAAATAAAACTTTGAAAAACTACATTGTTGTCTTATAATTCCAGAAAATATTTAAAATATCTTACTGCTTAGATTTATATTATCGAGATAACTTATGACAAGATTAGATGGAAAAAAATTAGCTTCAGAAATTGAACTAGAATTAAAAAAAGAAACAAGCAAAAGCTTGCATCATTTGGCCATCATTCAAGTCGGTAATGATTTTTCAAGTTCCATATATATTAAGAAAAAAATGGAAGTGTGCTCGCGCATAGGAATAAAGACATCTTTTTATAAACTTGAAAAACCCACTCAAGAAGAATTATTACTAACGATTGATAAACTAAATAAGAATCAAAGAGTTCATGGAATTTTATTACAATTGCCATTGCCAAAAGAAATGAACCCTGACGTTTTTTTACAAGCAATTGCTCCTGTGAAGGATGTTGATGTTTTTTTAAACCAAACTTTAGAATTAAAAACAAAAGACGGAAAATCTCCATTACCTTGCGTAATGAATGGAATACTTCATCTGAAACAAACTTACAAACTTTCGTGAGATGGTAAAAAAATTGTAATTATCGGGAAAGGTCGAACGGGTGGACAGCCCATAATTAATTGATTTAAAAAAAACAATTACCAAACTTATAATTATGAAAAAAACGATCCTGATATTAACGAAAAAATAAAAGATTCTGATATTTTAATTACGGCAATAGGCAATTCTTCAGTCATTGATACTACCAAATTAAAACCTGGCGTTATTTTCTTTGACATAGGTATATCGAGAAACCAAAATAATAAAGTAACAGGCGATATCAATTATCAAATTGCTGAAAAAATAGCATCATTTGGAACCCCTGTGCCTGGTGGTATCGGTCCGCTAACAATTGTGATGTTACTTAAAAATTTGATTATTCTAAAAAGGATTCAAGATGAAAAAAAATAATTTAACCATTATTTATAATCCTTTTATTAGCAAGAATAAAAGTTTTGAGCAAATTAAACTTTTAAAACAATCTACCAAAAATTTAAAAATAAAAACTAATTTCATAAGTGTAGAAACAGTAAATTGGTTTGCTGACAAAAAATTTGAATCAAATGCGTTTGGAAAAAAAATTTTATTTTTAGATAAAAACATTGCTGTTTCACAACTTCTTGAAAATTCTGGATATTGGGTTTATAACAAAACTTGCGCAATAAATTCATGCGATAATAAGGCCTTAACTCATGCGTCTATTTCGCACATAAAAATAAAACAGGTAAAAACCTTAATTGGACCCATGCTTTTCATAAACGGAAAAATTGATGAAACAAGTACTTTCATAAAAAACATAAACAAAAAATTCTCTTATCCACTAGTAATTAAAGATGTTTATGGATCGTTTGGTACAAATGTTCACTTAGTAAACGATCAAAAAGAGGCAATAAAAATTATCAATTCAACAAGTGGTGGGCAAGTTATAGTTCAACCTTTTTTAAACAAAAAAATAGGTGAAAGTATACGCGTAATTGTCGCCGGAAACAAAGTAATTGGAAGTTTACATCAAAAAAACAATAAAGATTTTCGTTCTAATTTAACTCTTGGGGCCACTAGTAAATACGTATCTTTAAATAAGTCTATCAAAGATTGTGCGACCAGAATCAGCAAGACTCTTGGTCTTTTTTACAGTGGAATTGATTTCTTGTTTGATAATAATCTACAATTACTATTTTGCGAGGCTAATTCTAATGTCCAATTATCAAACGCTTCCAAAGCATTAAATAAAAATATTGGAGATGAATTATTACAAGCCATAATGAGCGACAAGGAGTATTACAAAAACTAAGATGAATAAGCAAAAAAAAGAAAACAAAACAAGTATTGCTTTAATCTATGCAAAAAATGATTATCAAATTAATCATCACTTTGCGGATGCAATATTAAAAGAATTTGAAACACATAATCATTTAGCTAAATTAATATTAATTGATCCTAATAAAGATGAAAAAATTGACCTAACGGGATTTGACGTAATCATTAATCGCTCTAGAAAAATAGAATTTTTGGAAGGATTTCAAAATAAACGCCACATTTTCAATCAGCCTGATTTTACAAAAATGGCTAACGACAAATTCTTAACATTTCAATGAATGAAATTTAATTCTATAAGATGTCTAACAACTGAACTTCTAAACTTTAGAAAAGCTAAGGATTATAAATACCCTATAGTTGTCAAAAAACGCGACGGTCATGGTGGATCTGAAGTTTATAAATTTAATTCATATAAAGATTTAGAGCTAAAAAATCTAGACCCTCAAAGCCATATCGTGCAAGAATTTTTTAAAAATGGAGATGTTGATGTTCGGGTCTATGTAATGTTTGGCAAGATTCTTAGTTCGATAAAAAGACAATCACCGCAAGATGATTTCCGTAGTAACGTAAGCGTTGGTGGCGGGGGAAATGTTTACAAATTAACTTTTTGAGAAAAAATTTACATAAAAAAAATTATTAAAATGCTTCCGCTAGGATATTATAGCTTGGACTTTTTTTGAAAAGCGAATAAACTTATACTAAACGAAATCGAAGATGTCACAGGTTCAAGGATGATACAAAGACTTGGACTCAAAATAGATATTCCAAAAATCTTAGTTAAAAATATTATTCACAGATTAAAAAAGGCCGATAACTTTCAAAACGAAATTTTGACCAGTATAAAATATTAGTTAAATGAAACTTTTTTTAATAAATTGAAGAAGATTTTTGCACCCATGCAATAATGTATCATAGGTCTTTTTAAAATCTCGAGTGTACCACGGATCGGCTACTTCTGTCAAACCTAATTCACTAATAAATTGAGAAAATTTTAAAACTTTTGCTAAATCTTTACGAGACGAAAACTTATCTAAGACGTCCTGGTAATTTTGGTTGTCCATAACGATTACAAAAGTACTTCAGTCAAATATCTGGTTTGAAAGTTGTTGGCTTTTTCTGGGTAAATAAGTAATGTTATTCATTTCTAGTTGTTTTGTAGATCCATAATGCATAGGATCTCCGCGAACGAAATCAGCTGTTCCTGCGCTTTTTATTTCAATTAAGTGTTCGCTATGATCTTTAAACACTAAATCGCGAAAAATATGTTCTGCTAATGGAGAACGGCAAATATTACCCAAACAAACAAAAGTTATATTACACATGTTTAATTTTGTTTACCTAATTCGTACAATTCTCTAGTTTTTAATTTCTTTTTAAAATTAGTTGTACGATCATGAATTGGTCTACCAGGAACGCGATGGTGATGACGACATCTTGCAGTATAACTTTCTTGGTTACCAATTAAAATTTGAGGTGAGTTATATGGGGCTTCTTTGCCATCAATTAAACGTTGCGAGCGAGTTGCTTCAGCACCACATTCAGTACAGATGGCAGTCAATTTCGTAATTCGTTCTGCAATAGTTAATAAAGCTGGAATCGGACCAAAAGGTTCTCCTTTAAAATCTCTTTCTAAACCAGCAATAAGAACATTAATTCCATTATCTGCAAGTGTTTGAACTACTTCAATTATTTCGTTTCCAAAAAATTGTGCTTCATCAATAGCCACTAAATCTGGGTGCTTCTCATCAACATGATCATATATCTTGTAAGCATCTGAAACAACAATTGCATCTACATATCTGCCATCCCGGGATTCCACACCTTTAGAACGAGAATCAACTAAAGGCTTAAAAACTAGGAAATTAACTTCAGCATAACGCACTCGATTTATTTTTCTAATTAATTCTTCTGATTTTCCGGCAAACATCGGCCCACAAATAACTTCCACTCAGCCTGATTGATAAGATAAAGCGTTTTTTTTAGCCATAAATGTCTCCGTTTGTAAATTTTTAAATTAAGGAATAAATAAAATATTAAAAGGTATTTTAATACGTTTATAAATATTACAAAAATATTAAAAATATGGAACTTTTTTCGACAACTAAATCACTTAAATTTATTCCAAATTCCAATTAGTTTTTTTGAGACTTTCGATGATTACGGTGGCTGACTTGTTTTTAGCCATTCGTTGGGCTTTTTCAATGGCTTCTTCTTTAGTTTTGAAAAACCCAGCAATTTTTTTGGCTTTTTCTGATTTTACTACTCAGCCAATTCCTTTTTTAGTTATTTCATCGAAACGGCGGGTGATGTAATAGATATTACTCCTAATTCCATTTTTCTTTTTCATAGGATGCCTAGAAACTAAATTTTTTACATTTTTAGTTTAATTTATTTATGATTTCAAAATGTTAAAAATAAAACTAATGGGCAAAATATTTAAAAACAAAAATCGTTATTAAGTAAATATTTACTTACATGATAATTCCTTTTGTATTGTATATAAGACAAAATGCTTTACTTGACTTAAACGTTAAACCTGAAATTGCAAACATCTCCGTCTTGCATTTCGTAATCTTTTCCTTCTAAACGTAGCTTACCAGCTTCTTTCACCTTCAATTCAGTTTTATAATGAAGTAAATCTTCAACCCGCATAACTTCGGCTTTAATAAAACCTCGTTCAAAGTCCGTATGAATAATGCCAGCACATTCAGGAGCTTTCTTACCTTTTAAAAAAGCTCAGGCTCTAGTTTCTTTTTTTCCAAACGTAAAATATGTTCAAAGACCTAAAATATCATATGCACTTTTGATTATTTTATCTAATCCTGAAATACTTCCCATTCCTAGCAAATCCATCATTTCTTTCCGTTCTTCAGCAGAGTTGGCTTTTGCAAGTTCACTTTCAATTTTTGCACTAATTGCAATTATGGTTGCTTTTTTCTGGTTTAAGTGAGATTTAAGTTTAATGAAGAGTTCTGATTTTTCTGGTTCTGATATTTCTGATTCAGCGATATTTGCAACGTAAATAAAAGGCTTAGAAGTTAATAAATTATAAGATTTTACTAGTATTTGATCTTCTGTAGATTCAGTTACAGAAGAAGCAAATTCACCTTCATTCAAAGCTTCTTTTATGCGAATACAAAGTTCTAGTTCTTTTTGAGAAAGTTTATCACCAGATTGGGCCTTCTTAGAAATGCGGGCAATTCGGTTTGTTATAACATCTAAATCAGCAATTATTAATTCAGTATTTACAATTTCTAAATCCGCTATCGGGTCTACAACATTATTCACGTGAGTGATACTAGAGTCATTAAAACAACGAATAACATGACAAATACAGTCAACTTCTCTGATATTTGCTAGAAATTTATTACCCAAACCTTCACCTTGTGAAGCGCCTTTGACAAGCCCTGCAATATCTACAAATTGAAAGGTGCTAAAAACAAGTTTATCAGGTTGAATTAACTCCGCTAAAGCTAATAGTCTAGGATCACGAACATTCACAATTCCAACATTAGGATCGATGGTTGCAAAAGGGTAATTTGCTGCTTCTACCTGCGAATTTGTAATAGCATTAAATAAAGTTGATTTGCCTACATTAGGTAAGCCAACAATTCCGGCTGATAACATTTCAAGTCTCCTAAATTAAAAATAAACAAAAAATAAAAATAGGTACAACCTATTTTTAAAAACCTAGTGAAGTTATTATGCCTTACCAACAGCACCAAACAAAGTGAACTTTTCAATACACATTGCTTTGATTGCATCTGTTCCTGGTTTCAACAATTTTCTAGGATCATAGCCTTTTTTGTGTAGGTCCAAATCCTTTTTTTCTTCGATATATTTTCGGGTCGCTTCAGCAAATGCTAATTGACACTCAGTGTTTACATTAACTTTATTAATTCCGAGGTTTACTGCCTTTTGAATTTGTTCGTTAGGAATTCCAGAACCTCCGTGCAAAACTAGAGGCATATTTGTAACTTTACGAATTTCTTGTAAACGTTCAAAGTTTAATCCTTTTCAGTTGGCTGGATAAATTCCGTGAATGTTTCCAAAACCAGCCGCTAGCATGGTTATGTTTCCTAATGAAAGCAATTTGATACAGTCTTTTGGATCAGCTAATTCTCCAGAACCAATCACGCCATCTTCTTCACCGCCAATAGTTCCAACTTCAACTTCAACGGAAACATTGTGTTTTAAAGCATTTGCTATAACTTCTTTAGATTTAGCAAAATTTTCTTCGAATGGTAAGTGTGAACCATCAAACATAACAGAAGTAAATCCTGCATCCATAGCCTTAAATGTTGCGTCAAAAGAACCGTGATCTAAATGTAATGCTACAGGAACAGTAATATCTAATGTTTCCATAAGATCATCCACCATATGGAAAGCAATTTTATAACCTCCCATATATTTTGCAGCACCTTCAGAAACACCTAAAATTAATGGAGTTTTAGTTTCTTGAGCAGCAGTTAACGCAGCTTTAATTCATTCTAAATTGTTGATGTTAATGTGCGGAACAGCATAATTATTCTTAAAAGCCTTTTCAATCATGGCTTTAGTATTTTGTAAACGTGTTGTGTGATTCATATAAATCTCCTTAATTATTTTCATCGTCATCAGGGACGTTAGTACTTAATAATGATTCCACATAACTTGTATCTGAAACATTATCTTCATTACTCATATCTGGGCCAATTTCTTCAGTCATTGAATCTTCTTCTTTGTTAACTAAATCTTCATAGCCTTCTTCATAATATTCTTTAACACCATACATTGATTGAGAAATTTTGTCCCATTCTTCATATTTCATAGTTGTTCGCAACCGTCATTTGCGATCTCCAACATGAACAAATCTGGGATCTTGCAACAAATCTACATAAAATCCACCAATTAGATTTGGTTCTTCTTGTTTTGATATTTTAGATGCTTTACTAACTTCACTTCATAGTCTTGTAAAAGCAAAAGGTTTGTCCTTAAATTCCTTAAGGGCGATATCGTATGCTTTATTAATTAAATCTGACATTTTCGTTTCCTGATTATCTGAGTTGTTTGAATACCTATCAATTATATAAAATATAATTTTTTTCAAGTGAAGATATAACAAAAAATATTTTTAAATGAAAAATCATAAAAATTTAATTAACTAATCGATTTAGAAAATTTGGTTACACAACAGATGTTAAAAAGGAAAATAAAAAGACAAAAAGCAACCTAAAGAATAAAAAACAATATTTTAGAAAAAAGGTAAATTTTGTTTAACAAGCGTAAACAAACGTGCAAAAATTATCTTTTTGCTCGAGCCAATAATTGTTTTAAAACAGGCAATTGTTTTTCTAAGTCGCTGTGAATTAAAATACCAAATTGAAACAAAGCCTGTGTTTCAAAAATTTTATTGCCGTTGGCAATCAAAGCACTTTCGTGCTCAATTGGAACGGCTTTTTCGCCAAGTTCATCACAGACCATAATCGATTTATTTTTAGATCCGCGATAAAAACTAGTATGCTGTCAATCATATAAAACGGCTTGATATTGCAATTCCTTTGATTGCAAATTCATTTCGTCTCAAACTAAATCGCGTTGCTCTTTGTTATTAAAAAAGATGATTTTGTATTTATTTTCTACAAAGAACGACTCAAATATTTTAGACAAAATTTTATCGTTGGAATGTTCATACAAATGAGCTAAAAAGGTTTCAAATGAATGATCATCCATTCTTAAATAATCATCGATATTTGCTCCACCTATTTGCTTATTGTT
This sequence comes from Mycoplasma testudinis ATCC 43263, assembly GCF_000687795.1. GTDB lineage: Bacteria > Bacillota_I > Bacilli_A > Mycoplasmatales > Mycoplasmoidaceae > Mycoplasmoides > Mycoplasmoides testudinis. Next base: position 37,448 of record NZ_JHXT01000009.1, on the reverse strand, counting down.
AAACAGAACCTTCAAAACTCTACCTATATAATCGAAAGGGCCTCATTGAAAATTATTTTCTTTTACCAATTCTTTGATTCGTCTAAAAGCAAATCATAGAACAGCACTAGCTAAAACAGTCTTGTCATTAAAATAGACTGTTTGGTACATATGAAAACGACCAACTAAAAAATTTTCAATAGTTGGGATAGCTTTTCTAGAAAATGCTACACAGTTTTGTTTAGGAATAAAATAAGCTCAGTGTAAAAGTACATTAGCATCGATTTGACCATAACTGGTTCCCGAATAATAAGTATCTCTTAATAAATAATCAATCCGATCAACATCTAATTGAGAAGATAATAATTGAATCATTCAAGGATTTAAGTTCTTATTGGATTCATTAGCTGTAATTAAATCAGCAACATCTTGTGGGTTAACACCGCTTTTAATTAAAATTGGATAAATTTCGCCAAGAGGATTGGTAATTAACTCAGATGACATATCTTCGTGAACAAAAATTTTTTTACTATCTAAAGTAAAGTCAGTATAAAAATATTCTTCAAATGCATGCGAGTGCGGCGCGTGACCTATGTCGTGAAGTAATGCACCGGTCAATAACGTCTTGCGACATTTTTGGGAAACCTGCGAAAAGCTAGTGTTGTTAAGTATCCGACGCATCACTTCATAAACACCTAAACAATGTGACGCACGCGTATGAGTTGCTCCGGGAAAAAACCGGGGTGACAAGCCTAATTGTTTAATTTTTTCAAGTCGTTTAAACTCGTTGGTTTCCAAAAGTTTAAACATCCACTTGTTATTGTTTTCAAAAAGAATTTCATTATGAATAGGGTCTTTTAAAAACTGACTTTTAGCATTTGAATTAGAAGACAAAATTCTAATTTTTTTCGAAAGGTTTGATTTTTTCACTTTACTAAATTCCTGCACCGTGAATAAATTGTTCGATGATTGAACAAAGTTTTTCTTGAGGGTAAACGTTCATAATTTTTGCAAGTTCAGGGCCATGCGCTTGGTTAGACACAGCTAAGCGAATCGGCATAAACAAATCTTTACCTTTGATGGCTAATTCATTCCCTGTTTCTTTAATAGCTGTTTTGATTTCTGTTTCATCTCATGATGACAACGATTTTAACTTCTTTAATAAAGTAGATAGCAACATTTGTACATGAGAACTTTCTTTAATGTACTTTTTGTCGTTTTCTGCTAATTGCATTCATGATAATTTAGTGTGAAAATTTTCATTAATTAATGAAGTCAATTCTTGACCATATGACAATTGTTGTTTAAATAATAGTGCTAATTCTTTTTTCTTAGAAACTAAAACCGGATTGCTAACTTCAAAAAAAGGCTCTACAAAAGATAAATAAGCCTTTTCGTCCATCTTTTTAAAATATTCATTAGATAATCAATTTAATTTTTTAATGTCAAAAAAAGCTGGGGATGAGTTAACTCGTTCAATGGTGAATTTTTTTATCAAATCATTCATGCTTAAAATTTCTTGATTACCTTCATCAGTTCAACCTAGCAAAGCCATAAAATTTACCATTACTTCAGGTAAATAACCTTTGTTTCTAAATCCTTCAATAAATTGTTCTAAGGCTAAATTTCTCTTAGACAATTTCTTTCCTGTTTCATCGACAATAATTGATAAATGGCCATATATAAAATTATCTTTGTATCCTAAAGCTTCTTTGATAGCAATTTGATAAGGAGTGTTAGAAATATGCTCTTCTCCACGGAAAATGTGCGTAATTTTCATATCATGATCGTCTACTACCACAGCAAAGTTATACATTGCAATTTTACTAGACTTTAAAATAACAGGGTCTGTCATAGCAGAAGATGGCACACTCATATCTTTCCGAATTAAATCGTGCCATTCATAAATTCGATCATCAGGCAATTTCAAGCGAATAGCAAAAGGAATTTTAGCATCCAGTTTTTTTTGAATATCGTGTTCAGACAAGTATAAACAAGTCCGTGCATATTTGGGAGTAACACCTCGCTCCAAGGCAAGCGAACGAGATTTTTCCAGCTCTTCTGATGTACAAAAACAACGGTAAGCTTTATTTTCGGCAAGTAACTGGTTTGCAAGTTTTTCATAAACGTGCAGTTTTTCACTTTGTCGATATGGTCCATTTTCTGTTGGATTTAAAATAGATTCATCAGGAAAAATATTTAATCACTTTAAATTATCCAATTGTGATTCAGCACCGTTTTCAACGTTACGTTCAGTATCTGTATCTTCTATCCTAACGATAAATTCACCGTTATAGTGTTTGGCATATAAATAATTAAAAAGAGCAGTCCTTGCTCCACCTATGTGAAAATATCCAGTTGGAGAAGGTGCATATCGAGTGCGAACTTTATTCATAATTTAATCCTTTAAAATTGACAAATGAACTACCAGATCCAGACATAATAATGTGAGGGTATTGTTTTTTTAACTGCAAATAAATCTTTTTTAATTCAGGATAAACCGCAAAGGCAGCAGCCATTAATTGATTTCTTTTGAATTTCTTTTTATCCTTAGAATTTTCAAACTCTTCAAAAACTTTTGTAGTATTACAATTAATATTATTAATTATAATACGATGATTAATTTTGCGAGAATTTATTAATGTGACCTCATCACCAAAATTTGAAACAAAAGCTACATCGTAACCACTCAAAAAAAAGGGAATATCTGATCCTAATTCAGTTGCAATATAAAAATAACTTAACTGTCTTTTTTTTGCAATTTTAAATTTTTGATAAAATCAAAAAATAATCGTTGCGGCATTTGAAGATGCCCCGCCTAAGCCTGACCCTAATGGAATTTTTTTATATATTTCTATCCGGTAGCTATCAATTTCTTTTTTGTACTTTTTAGATAATAAACTCAAGGTTTTAGAAACTAAATCATTTTCAATAATTTTGCATTTCTTATTGAAAAAATAAAAAACGCCCGAATTAACGTTATTTGGGTAAATTTTAATTGTATCTTTAAACTGTTTTGAAAGCACAAATACACTAGATAACCGATGCTTTTTTATTTGTTCATCATAAGAATCTATTTTTAAAAATAAATTTACTTTAGAAGGAGATAATAGTTTAACCATTTAACACCTCAAATAATATGTAAAATTCGGACGGAGACAACTCTTGTGGGCGAATATTTTCTTTTTTATTCATGTTTTTTAATGCTTGCAAAATGTGTTCAGATTTAAACTGCGGGCGTAAATTATTCAACAATGTTTTGCGTCTTTGTAAAAAAGAGATTTTTAAAAATTTTTGAAAATCTTCGCTTGCTTGATCTTTCATATTTTCATTTTTTGATAACAAAATTAAAGAAGAGTCTACTTTAGGTTTTGGTATAAAAGAATTATTAGCAATAGATAAAAGTTTCTTGACTGTTAAATTAGCTTGTAAAAAAACACTAAAACCATTATAATCTGCAGAACCAACCTTTGCACATACGCGTTCTGCCATCTCTTTCTGAACCATAATAATGGCTACCTTGGCTGCACTAGTTTCGATAAATTTAGCCATTAAAAGCGTCGAAATCGAATATGGTAAATTACCAACAACAGCTATTGGTTTATTATCATTAAACAACTCGTTCCAATCCACTTTTAAAGCGTCATCGTTTTTAATTAAGTCTTTGGGTATTATTTTTTGTTCAATTAGATAGGCATTCATTCTTTTGTCTAATTCGATCGCAAAATAAGGATTTTTCAGTTTTTGTAAATTTGTACTCAAAGCTCCTAACCCAGGACCTATTTCTAGTATATTATGACTCTTGATTTCTTTTTGTACTAGCTCAACGATCCGGTTGATAACATTCAAATCAACAAGAAAATTTTGCCCCATTTTTTTTGATGGAACAAATTTTTGTTTTTTTAAATAATTAATTACTGTTTCGCTAAACTTCACGATGGACTATTTTATCTAGTTTTGAAGAACCTTGAACTCTTTGACGGCGCTTCATTATCAATAAGTGAGTGATATAAGATTGCGCAATTGTGAAGAACGAGTTCATAAATCAGTATAGACCTACCCCAGCAACTGAGAAAGCTGTAATAAAGGCAATAACAACTGAGAAAATTAATTGAATACGTCTGGTCTTCTTTAATTGTTCTGCACCTTTTAACGACTGAGCCCGGGCGTTTCGGTTTCGTTTTTGGGCTCATACTTGTGGAAGTTTTTGAGCAACAAACTGAACTGGAATAACAATTACTAAGAAGAAGATATAGATTCATCCACCATTTGTAAAATTACTAAACAATTCTGACGTTGGTGTTTTCGATAAATCCCAAATCGTAAATAGAATAGTAGCTTTTATTGGGCGAAGGGTTGATACCACACGGAAGACAATTAAAAAAATCGGTAAAGTAACAAACATTTGAACAAATATGGCAGAAGACTTAATCTTGTGTTTTTTATACAAACGCATTGTTTCTAATTGTTTTGCACGTTTAGAAGCCGGGTCTTTTCGGTTTTTATATTTCGCATTTATTTCAGCAACTTTACCTTGGATTTCAGTCATTCGTTCTGTCGCAAAAATTGAATTTAATGTAATTGACATTGTAATGATCCGGATAATCAATAACAATATGAAGATAGAAAGAATAGTATTAAATCCGAGTTCAGGTGTCCCGAAAGTCAAAGGTGTTCTTGCAGCATACATCAATTGTAAAACTATTTGTGATGCTGGTCAGACAAAGAACGCATAGAAAGGACCAAAATTAAGCGATCAGTTCGAGAATGCGAAGAACGGCGCACCTCCACTGGATTGTAAATCGTATCGGAAATCTCCAGTAGTTCCATAATTAAAACCAATTTCAAGACCTGTACCAAGAGTTGGGTTAGTTCCTACTCAAGGTTCTGCAAAAATTTGGGTACACCCTCACAAACCAACAACAGTTAAAAATAGATATATACAAATTTTGAAAAATTTAAAAATCAAAGCTCCGGCTTTTTTTAGCGGTTCTTTATATTTATTTTCATTTGCTACACTAGCCGACCAAAAGGGGTTAAATGTTCTTGCCGAAATTTTTGTCGTTTTAGATTTAGGCATCTACAATCCTTTTTTTGATTCAAATGAAGTAACGATTTTTTTTATCTGTATTAAAAAATCTGTTTGATTCTTAGCATAACTATCAGTGATATAACCTGGGCTTACAATTAACAACAAATCAAGAGGAATATTTTTGTTCGGAATTTTATCAAAAAAGGTTCTTACTTGACGTTTAATCTTATTTCGAACCACTGCAGATTTGAAATTGGCTTTGGAAGTAATGATAGCTATCCGAAAATGTTTAGAATTGTTTTTCTGAAAATGAATTAAATATTTTTTAGAAGCAATTTTTTTTCGGTTTTTAGTTATGGTTTCAAAGACTTTTCGTTCTGCTAATCGATAAACCTTTTTCACTGCTCTACAAAAATTTAGTTTTCGTCAGAAACAGTTAGTCGTTCCCGACCTTTTTTACGACGTGCACTAAGTATTTTTCGTCCGGAAGCAGAAGCCATCCGTTCTCGAAAACCGTGAGTTTTAGCTCGTTTACTTTTATTTGGTTGATATGTTCTTTTCATAACAATAAAAAATCCTTAACTTTTTGTATTGGCCGAGGCGATTAAATGACTTTATATTATACCTTAAAAATGATAGAAAATAAACTCTCTAAGCAACAGGTTGATGTTTTTTTGATTTTTTTGTAAGTTTTATATTTTTTTTAAGCATTTTTTTATCAGCAGTTGAAACCGAATATGGAGCGAGATCTTTATCTTTAATATTTCAGAATTTTCCTGGAATAGTATTTTTATGCTTCTCTTTTTCATCATCGGTTGCTATTTTTACTTCTTCAAATATTTTAACAATATCACTTTCATTAAATTTTTCAGCTTGGAGTGATTTAAAAATCAATCCTTCGTTTAAACAAATAATTTTGTTACATACTGAAGATATTTCATATGTGTTGTGCGAAACAATAACAACAGTAATCCCAGATTGAATTAAAAATTCTCGGATTTTAAGATTTGTTTCCAAATCAATACTATTGGAGAATTCATCTAAAAAAATGATCTTGGGTTTACAAGCAAGAATTGAAAATAAATTGATCTTTTGTTTTTCTCCGCCTGAAAGACTTTTATATTTTTTGTGGTAAAGATTATCTATATCGGTTAAATGAATTATTTTTAAAATTCATTCTTTATCAAATAATCCTTGAAATTTAGTATCTTTCATAATTAAATGAAAAATTTCTCTAACTTTGAAAAATTTAGGAAACAAAAATTCCTGTGGCAAATAGGCTATATCATAAAATCTGTTTTGCAACTTGTTTGAAATTTCAACCTTTCCTTTGTTTGGTTTAGTTTTCCCTAAGATCATATTAATTAGAGTCGTTTTCCCTACACCATTTTTTCCTATTATTCCTAAACGGTCATTTTCCAAAATTTCAAGGTTTAGATTGTTTGCAGTAGTTTTAATACTTCCTTTGTTTTTGTATTGTTTGAAAATATTATTTAACTTTATTATAGTGTTCATATTATTTTTTTAAACCTTGTCTTGTATTAAGAGTCAAGCCGAAAATGGCCGCAATCACAATGATTGGAATGAATATATTTAAAGGTTGGTCTCAATGATAGTAAATAAACGATTTTGTAGGAGGCGGTGGAACAAAATTACCATCAGCATCAACTGTTCCTGGTCCGCTACCGAATGGAGAGAATACAGTAAATGGTTTTTCAAAATTAAAAATATTTGTATTGTCGATGTTCACCGGGGAGCCGGCTTGATTACCAAATCCTGTAGGGTTGTTATTAACATTTTGGGTAAAGCTATTAATAGATTCATAACCTAGACCATTGACATATGTATATGGCGAGAAATACGAAGCTATTTTAGCGCTTGGTAAAGCGTTCGGATCTTGGTTTGGTGAAAACGACAAATAAGGAGAAACTGAACCTGTAAATCCGGCCATGAAAATAAAATATAAACCAAATAGAATAGCAACTAAATTTGCAGTTAATTGCGAATTAAAAAAAGTATATCCAAAACTTAACAAAGAGGTTGTTAATAAAGTTGTCAGAATTGAGGTAAAAATTAAGTCTCCTCAGTTTGTTGCGGTAAACAAATTTGCTGTCGCAAACATTGGTGCGAGATTAAATAAACCCATAATTAAAACATTTCATCAATACATTAAAAACACAAGTACAAAAACAAATGTAGCGGGGAATAAATTAGCATAAATTGGTCTTTTAGCAAAGACAAAAAACTTATCTACAATTGAGTTCTTTTTTATACTTATCAAAAACGAAAGCTAATAAAAGAAAGGCATAGCTATCGCCGTAAAACTTAAAAGAAAAGGCGCCAATAAATTAGAAGCAAAAGAAATTGACCCCATAAGAATTAATGTTAGTACTGGACCAAACAAAACAGCTGAAGCGACACCCATTTTAGAACGCAAAAAAGAATTTCCATAAAACAAAAACATAAAATTGTATTTGCGGAAAAACTTCACAAAGAAATTATTTGTTTTTTTCATAATATTCCAAGCTGTAAATTTTTAACACTATATTTTAACACTACACTAGCAATTTATATTGGCAAGCCCAAAAAAGTATTTACAACTTAGAAAGCATTGATTCAATAAATTGTTTTAGAGTTAAATCTTTTTCCATCATTTTTTCAACCCCGTTAATGGAACTCATTACTGTTGAATGATCACGTTGAAAAACTTTGCCTATTCCTGCAAGAGTCATATTTAACTTATTTTTTAAAACGTACATACATATTTTTCTAACGTTGGTTAATTCACTTTTTCTAGAATCAGAAAGAACCCCCTCTTTAGAAACATTATAGTTTCGACAAATTCTTTCGATTATTCCGTCAGGATTTTTATTTAATTCAGCATTTATAGATTTATATTCTGATTCCAATATTTTGTCAATGTGTGTTTCTTCTAACAAAGTTAAATTTTCATAATTGGTCATAACATAAAAAACTATTCGGTTCAAAATACCCTCAAGTTTTCTTACATCTGTATTAAATAAATTTACTACTTTAGCAATTGCGTTATTTGTCATTTTGAAAGAACAATCAGCTTCTTTTAACTTCAAAGAAAGAATATCACACATTGTATCTGCATCAGGTTTAAAAACTTCAACAGAGAGTCCGGATGAAAAACGAGAAATCATTCGTTTATCAAAATCGTGCAGCTCGTCTGGACGTTTATCTGATGTCATGACAATTCTTTTCTTGTTAGTTATCATATCGTTAAAAATATTAAAAAATATTTCGTTTGTTTTTTCCCGTGTGGCCAAAAACTGTATATCGTCCAAAATCAATAAATCAAATGATTTAATTTTATTTTTAAAATCTTCGACAGTTGAATTACTTATGGATGCAAAAACTTCTCTTGTAAAATCATCACTATTGATGTAAACTATTTTTTTCTCCGGAAAATTCTTTGAAAATTCATTTCCAATAGCATTAACCAAATGTGTTTTTCCCAAACCAGTAGAACCAAATAAAAATAGGGGGTTTCATTTCGTATTTGTTTGTGAAGCTACTGCTTTTGCTGCTTCAAATGCTTGTTTGTTAGATTTACCAACAATAAAATTAGAAAAAAACATATTTTTATTCACGCCTTGAACAACTGTGTGAATATTTTTTTCTTTTTGAATATTGTTTGCTGTCAATTCATCCTGTGAGACAAACTTTATTTTATAATTCTCTCCAGAAATAGAAATTAAAGCTTTATTAAATTTATCAATATACGACTCGTTTAAAACAGTGCGGACAAATGCTGAATTTGGTATTACATAAATAGTATTATTTCGGAATATTTTCGGAGTTAAATTCTTAACGTGCGTTTCAAAAAAAATAGAAGGTTCAATAAATCCTTCGGCTTTTTTTAAAATTTCTTTTCAAAGTGCTTTTAGTTTTTCTAAATCCATAAATTATTCTTCTCTTATTGTTTTATCTAGGATCATTGTAATAAGTCTTGAAAGTTTAATATTTTTTTCTTTGGCACATCTTTTTACTTTGTCCATTACTCTGTCATTTGAATAGAAATGAAAACCTTTAACTAAAGGTTCTTCTCCTTCAATATTTAAAACGTTGGATATAACAGTATTCTTTTTAGGTTCGTTTGTAGATTCTTGCTGAGTAGAAGATTCTTTAGAATCAGATATTTTTAAATCAGTTTCTAAATTTCTGGATTTTTCTTCTTTTTTTTCTATGGGTGTGAATTTTTCCTCTTCTGTTGGTGTTGGTGATTCAATTCTTGTATTTTTTAATTCTTTAGATTTATCTGTAATTCTTGTTTTAGAAACTGTACTAAGTTTTTCGTTTTTATTGTTAGAAATAGAAAAAAAATCGTCATCTGATAAATCAATAAATGTTTTTCTTTTCTTACTGCTTGTTGAACTCATAATTTACTTCCTTGTATCTGATTTAACAATATTTAATATTTCTTTTGCGATTGAAATATATTCATCCTGATATTTGGTTTTTGCTCCAACCAAAACTATAGGAAGTTTTTCATAACCAACCGCTGCTGCAGATTTAGTAGTATATGACACAAACGATTTACTTATTGGGATTTTTTTCTTGCTAACTTTAGCTTTTACTAAATCCATAACATCCATGTGCAATCTTGTTCTCAAATTGACTTTTGTTGGAACAACTAATGCTGACAATTTTACATTTTTCTTTTTAAAACTGTCTATAGTTTCCGCAATTCTCATAAGTCCTAAAATGGAATATTGATCAGGTTCAAAAGGAATAACTACAAGCCTAGAAATACTCATAGCTACAGAAACTATTGTTGACATAGCAGGTGGAGTGTCTACAATGACATAATCATATATTTTTTCTAGATTCTTAATCAAATCTTTAATATTTGATGCCTTATACTCCCCGTGAGACACGTCTAAATCTACAAAACTTAATTCGAAATTACATGGAAGAATATCTATTCCGGGGTAAACATTAAGAATACACTCATCGTATTCCTTTTCGCCTCTAAATATATCTATTAACGTATTTTTTAAGCGTTCTGGATGCTGACCAAAAGTAGCAGACACATTACCTTGACCATCTAAATCAATGATGATGGTTCTAGAATTTGGGTTTATCTTTGAAATCGCTCCCGCTATATTAGTAGAAAGAGTTGTTTTTAAAACTCCTCCTTTATTATTTATGAATGAAATTATCATAATTCTTTTCCCTTAATTTTTCTAACATTTAATTGATATTATAACAATACTATTTTAATATGTATTAAATACTTTAATAATACTTTAAAAATACTTGTTCAATAGTTAAAAAGTACTTAAGTAATACTTAAAAAATACTAAAAAAGTATTATATTGGTATAAAGTTAATACTTTAAAAATACTAAGACAGTATTTTATTAATACTTATGTAGTACAAATTGAATACCTTAATAGTATTATAAAAATACTTTTTTAATATAAAAATAGTATTATATTACTATTAAAATAATACTTCTTTTATATTTTATAAGTATCTTTTTGCTATTGTTTAAATATGATAATAGTATTATTACAATATCTTAACAGTATTTTTATAATATCATTTTAATCTTTTAACACTATCATAAAGATATTGAAAAAATATCACATTAGTTTTATATAGATTATAAAGTTTTGACCATTTATATGTTATAACCATACCACTAATATAACTTAGAGATAATACTAAAATAATATCTTAATGATATTTTTTTAGTATTATTTAATGCTTTTAGAACTTATTATTAACTTGTTTTAAACTATTCATTACCGTTTTTATGTGATAGCTTGTTGTTGTTTTATAGTTTTCCACATTGATGAGGAAAAAGTAACTATATTACATAGTAATATAGTTATTATTTATTTATAGCCTTATATATAATAGCGTTTTTTTCGTTTTTTTCGTATTATATAAGAATTAAATATTTATATTTAATTCTTTTTTATTATTTTTTCAAACGAAATTCTGTAAAAAGATTTATTTTCAAGGTTTTTTGATATAATACTACCAGCAGCTAAGAAACAATCTTCGCCGATCTCGATTGGTGATATGATTGTGCAATTGGCACCCACTTTTGTATTCTTTCTTATTTTGGTTTTAAATTTATTTGAAAAATCTGAATTAGCAATTACTGTACCGCACCCTATTTGTACACCTTCACTAAGCTCAGCATCTCCAACAAATGTCCTGTGATAAATTTTCACATTATTCTTCAGTTGTGATCTCACAATTTCACAATGAGGTCCTACGACACAATTATTTTTAATTTTTGTTTTATCTCTAATTACTGTAAATGGTCCGATAAAAACATTATCTCCTATTTCACAATTATTAGATATTAAAGTCCCGTTCTGAATGGTTACATTTTTTCCTATTTTACAATTTTTTTCTATTACTACTCCAGGATATATTTTGAATCCTTTGTCAATTGAACAAGAATCGTCTATTTCGTAAAATTTGTTTTTCTTCATTTTTGTTTCTCTTTTAAGTTTAATATTTTAGTTTTCCACAAAATTCTCTATGCTAATATTAATAATTAATATAAAATATATTAACTAATTATATATAAAGATGTAAGGTTTTATGAAAGTAACAATTAACAAAAATGTTTTAATAGAAGCGTTAAAGTTCTCTAACAACATCATTTCAAACAATATTTCGAATGCAGCTTTATCTTGTGTTTTGCTAGAAATAACAGACACTGATTTTAAAGTGATATCATCTAACGGAATCATATCATCAGTTTATAAAATAAAAGAAAATATAGATATAGAATCTCCTGGAAAAATATTGGTGAAAGGGAAACTTTTCTTTAATATCGTTTCAAAAATAAAAGAAGAAAATATTGATCTTGAAGAAATCGATTCATCTTTACAAATAAAAACAAAAAATTATATTTCAAACATAAATACATTAGATCACTCTTCTTTTCCGAACATTGATTTCGATTCAACAGGATGAACACAAATTAAACTAAATAGTAAAACTCTATCTACTGCTGTAAAAAAAGTTTCTCACTCAGCTTTACAACAAATAGAAAGAGTTAACAGATTAAATGGAATTTATTTTGATAGTGAAAGCGAAAAAAACGTTTTACGAATAGTTGCAACAGATTCATTTAAGCTTTCGGTTTTTAAAACTTCTTACGAAGGAGATCCTTTTAAATTTTTAATAAATGCAAACGTTATGAATTTAATCAGTTCTTTCTTAAAATTAAATGAAGAAGTAACATTTCTTACAAAAAACAAAAATGTAATGATTGAAACTAAAGATTTTATTTTATCGTGTAATGTAATTGATTCTGATTATCCAAAAATAGATTCTTTAATAAATTGTTCTGGAGAAACAACTTTAAAAATATCTAGACACAAATTGATTGAAGCATTAGATCGAGTTATTACTTTTGCTATCTCTGAAAAATCTTCTATTTGTAATATCAAAATAACTAATAGTGTGTTTTCGATAAAATACAAAAGTTTGGAATTAGGTAGTTCCAAAGAAGATATCGTTATTGATGATTTTACAGGACAACCAATAGAGTTTTCTGTAAATGCAAGTTTCTTGGTTGAGCACCTTAAAGCATTTGATCACGATCAAGTTATTTTTAAAATAGAGGGTGATCTTAAACCTTTTAATTTGGAAGATGAAGAACAACCAGGGTTTTTACAAGTGTTGGTTCCAATGCGAAGCTTTTAACATATGACCTTATATGATTTGTTAGAAATATCTTCGGATGCAAGTCCGAAGGAAATTAAATATGCTTATAAAAAACTTGCAAAAAAATACCACCCAGATATAAATAAGAATGGTCAAGACATGTTTGTAAGAATAAACAATGCCTATTCTATTTTGAGTGATCCAATACAAAAAGTTAAATACGATATGATGGTGAATATAAGTAATTCGCGTACATTTGAAATTTTTTCAAATTCTGGGCCCCAAGCAGATTATATGAGCCAAAGCGATTTATGACACCAATCCTTTATGCAAAATAACACCCCAACCAGACAATGAAATTTTGATTATTCTTCTGCTTACGAACCAACAAGAAATGTTCAAACAAATAATTACCAAAATTTAACAGTAGACGGTTTAGGAGCTTTTTTAGATAAAGATATATCCTTAGCTTTTTATGAAATCTACAAAGATTTTAAAATTAGTCCAATTTTGCAACAACGCCTTTTGGTTAAACCAGAAATGAAGATTAATCGAGTAAATCAATCAAATCTTATTGAGTTTTTAAAACTTAAATACGATTATTCAGCATGAATAGAAACTAAAAGATTTTTTGATATCGAAGCTATCCTAGAATTAACACCTGAAGAAATTAGACAAAGTTCAAATATTAAAATGCCATTAAAAATAAAAGTTATAAATGATGATCGGCGTTATGAAATTTGACATGAAGAATTACGAAATTACGCTTTCAATATTCCGACAAACACCCAAAATGGTGAAATTTCAGAATTTTTTAATAAAGGTAATAAAGCTTTAGGTTGACAAGGGGATTTGGTTATTACAATGAAAGTTGTGCCACAAGTAATTCGCCGTTTAAAGATTTATTCGAATATGTTAAATACGGACCGAACCCATTTGTGATTTTTTATTCCAAATAACAAAGTAGAAAATCCTAACAATAGGATTTTTGATTATAAGACATACGAATACAAAGATTAAAAAATTATAAAACCAATTATTAATTTTTTAATAATTAAAAAATTACCGCGAAGAACTCTGGTGCAGATAAGTTGAAAAAAAATATCAAATTTAATAATTTAACTGTTGGAATTAAATACGCTGGTTCTAAACTTAAATTGCTACCTTATATTTTGGAAATCATTAACAATCTAAAAGTTAAATCAGTTTTGGATGGTTTTAGCGGAACAACACGAGTATCTCAAATTTTAGCAAAACAAGGTTATGTTGTTACATCTTCAGATGTCTCTGTTTGATCTGAAGCTTTTGCAAATTGTTTTTTAATAGCAAAAGAATCTAAAAGCGGGTTTTATCAACAAAAAATTGATGAATTAAATAATCTTGACGGAAAGTTAGGGTGGTTTTCCAAACAATACGGCGGCGATCCAAAAAATCCTTTTTCTAAAAAACCCTTTCAACTGAAAAACACAATGAAGTTGGATGCTATTAGACAAAAAATAGATGAATACCATTTAAATTTCGTTGATAAAAGTGTTTTACTTACAAGTTTAATTTTAGCTTTAGATAAAGTCGATAGTACAATTGGTCATTACTCTTCCTATTTATCTAAATGATCTTCTAGATCATTTAAGGATTTAAAACTAAAACTACCTGAATTAAATAATTATTCGGTAAAACACGAAGTGATTAAAGGTGATATTTTTAAAGTTATTAATAACAAATGTTTTGATCTTGCATATTTAGATCCTCCTTACGGCTCAAATAACGAAAAAATGCCCACAAGTAGAATACGTTACGCAGCATATTATCATTTCTGAACTACTGTTATTTTGAATGATCAACCAAAATTATTTGGAAAAGCCAGCCGACGAGAGGATTCTCGTGATATGTTTACATATTCAGTTTTTGAAGATTTTAGGAAAAATGATCAAAACGAATATATAGCCATCCAAGCTATCGAAAAATTAATTAATGATATAAATGCAAAATACATTTTGTTTTCTTACAACAATAACGGACGAGCGTCTAAAAACGATTTAATTAAAATTTTTTCAAAAGCAACTGAAATCAAAAAAATAATTGAAGTTGATTATAAAAAAAATGTGATGAGCACGATGAAGTGGACTGATGAGTGAACCAAAGATTCTAAAAAGAATGTTGAATATCTTTTTTTATTAGAAAAACCCACAAAAACCGCCTAAAACTATTCAATTAATTTACAGGCTTTGTTTTACAAAAACCTTAAAGATGGTTATCCAAGGTTTTTTTGTGGCTTGGCGGCTTTTATTTTGCGTTTTATAATGGTTTGCCTATTTATAAAACCTGATAGATGATATAATATTATATATTATATATAAATTGAGGTCCAATGAACCAGATAGTCAAATTAAAAACAAAATTTATTACGCTTGGGCAATTGCTTAAACTTATTAATAAAATTTCGAGTGGTGGAGAAGTAAAGGCTTTTATTTCTACTCATCAAATTACTGTTAATAAAGAAATTGAAAAACGTCGGGGGCGAAAGTTATACGACGGAGACATAATTGAAATAGAAAACGAATCATATCAAGTAAATTGTTAGTTTTGTTGAATTATTTGATACGGATTTAGAAAGGGTTTGCTATGGCTAAAACTAAAGAAATTGAAAGCTATAATGCCGATAATATTAAAGTCCTTGAAGGATTAGAGGCTGTTCGAAAACGACCTGGTATGTATATCGGTTCAACCGGAGAAAAAGGATTACACCACATGATTTGGGAAATCGTAGATAATGCGGTTGACGAAGTTATGGGTGGATTTGCAGATACTGTAAAAGTAACCATTTTAGATGACGAATGAATTCGGGTAGAAGACAATGGTCGGGGAATACCCACTGACCTTCACCCCAAAACCGGAAAATCTACAGTTGAAACAGTTTTAACAGTTTTACACGCTGGTGGTAAATTCGATAACAACTCTTATAAAGTTTCTGGAGGGCTACATGGTGTTGGTGCTTCAGTTGTTAACGCCTTAAGTTCTTCTTTCAAAATCTGAGTTTATCGAGACATGAAAGTGTTTTTTATGGAATTTAAAGATGGTGGTTTGCCACTTGAAGATTTAAAAGTTATTGATGAACTTAAAGAGCATAAAACCGGGACAATGATCGAATATAAGCCAGATTATTCAATCATGGAAAAATGAGAATACGATTCAAACGGGATTCAAAGTCGTTTACAACAACTAGCTTTTTTGAATAAAGGCTTGAAAATTATCTTTGAAGATAAACGTGTTGGTAAAGAAACTACAAACGAATGACATTATGAAGGTGGTATAAAAGAATATATTGAGTATTTAAACTCAGAAAAAGAACCCTTAATAGCTTCAATTATTTATGGCGAAAAAGAAGATAACGTTAAAGCCCCAAACAACAATGATGTCTATAGTGTAAAAGTCGAAGTAGCTTTCCAATACAACAAAACATACAACAACTCAATTTATAGTTTCTGTAATAACATTAATACTACTGAGGGAGGAACTCACGAAGATGGTTTTAGATTTGCCATCACTAAAATTATTAACAAATATGCTCTTGAAAAGAAATTTTTAAAAGAGGGTGATGAAAAAATATCGAAAGAAGATGTTAGTGAAGGTTTAACGGCAGTAATTTCAGTGAAACACCCAAACCCACAATACGAGGGACAAACCAAACGAAAATTTGGAAATACTGAAGTGCGTTCTTTCACATCTCAAGTTGTGGGTGATATCTTCGAACGCTTTATGTTAGAAAACCCTGAAGAAAGTGTTTTAATCATTAAAAAAGCACTTCTTGCAATGGAAGCTAGAAAAAAATCACAAGAAGCTAGAGATTTAACTAGACGAAAGTCTCCTTTTGATTCTGGATCTCTTCCAGGAAAACTAGCAGACTGTTCTACCAGAGATGCATCGATCTCAGAAGTATTTATTGTCGAAGGAGATTCGGCAGGTGGTTCAGCTAAAATGGGAAGAAACCGATACTTTCAAGCAATTTTACCTTTACGGGGAAAAATCTTGAATGTGGAAAAAGCTAAACTTGAACGAATATTTGAAAACGCCGAAATTTCAACCATGGTAACTGCAATTGGCGCGGGAATTAATCCAGAATTTGATTTAGAAAAAATTCGTTATAACAAAATAATTATTATGACCGATGCCGATGTCGATGGTGCACACATCCGAATTTTGTTATTGACTTTCTTTTTCCGTTACATGCAACCTTTATTAGAAAAAGGACATGTTTTTATTGCCCAACCACCGTTATTTAAAGTTGGTTATGGAAAGACGAACATTTACATGCATTCGGAAATAGAACTTGAAGAATGAAAACGGAAAAACCCAACTCAAAAATACGATTTGCAAAGATATAAAGGTTTAGGGGAAATGGATGCGATTCAATTGTGGGAAACGACAATGGATCCAGAAAAACGAGTTCTTTTAAAAGTAAGCATTGAAGATGCTGCAATTGCAGATAAAGCTTTTTCATTATTAATGGGCGATGAAGTTTTGCCTCGAAAACAATTTATCGAAAAGAACGCTAAAAACGTCAGAAACATTGACTTCTAGGACAGGATATAGTAATGAAACCAAATGATATAAAAGACGAAATTCGTAATGCTCTTGAAAAGTCAACTGTAAAAGAAACATCAATCTCTTCTGAACTTGAAGAATCATTCATGGAATATGCCATGTCTGTTATTGTGGCTCGGGCATTACCTGACGCTCGTGACGGATTAAAACCAGTTCACCGACGGATTTTATACGGAGCTCATGTCGGGGGAATGACATACGACAAACCCTACAAAAAATCCGCACGTATTGTCGGAGATGTAATGGGTAAATTTCACCCGCACGGAGATTCTGCTATTTACGAAACCATGGTGCGGATGGCTCAAGACTTTTCGATGCGATATATGTTAATTGATGGCCACGGAAACTTTGGATCAATCGATGGTGACAGCGCTGCTGCATCTCGGTATACAGAAGCAAGATTGTCAAAAATAGCTGCTGAAATGTTGAGAAACATTGATAAAAATACAGTGGATTTTATCGACAATTATGATGCCACCGAAAGAGAACCATTAGTTTTACCGGCTTTATTTCCTAATTTGCTAGCTAACGGAGTTTCAGGGATTGCTGTCGGTATGGCTACAAACGTACCTCCTCACAATCTGCGTGAACTTGTTGAAGGGGTTAAATTATTAATTAGTAATAAAGATGTTACTACTGAAGAATTAAGAAAAGTAATTCATGGTCCTGATTTTCCAACTGCTGGTGAAATTTTAGGCGAACGAGGGATTGCAGATTATTTTGCAACCGGAAGAGGAACTGTAACGGTTCGTTCCAAGGCTCACATTGAAACTCATGCAAACGGCAAAGCTTCAATTATTGTGACCGAGATTCCATACATGGTGAACAAAGCAACATTAATTGAAAAAATAGCTGAGTTAGTTAAAACTGAACAATTACAAGGGATTGCTGATTTAAGAGATGAATCTTCACGCGAAGGAATCCGGTTGGTGATAGAAACTAAACGTGATGTTGTTCCAGAAGTTTTATTAAATCAATTATTCAAAACCACTCAATTACAAACAAATTTTAACGTTAATTTGTTATCACTTGTTAAGGGTGAACCAAAACTTTTAAATATTAAGCAAGCGCTTGAAATTTATTTGGAACACCAAATAGAAGTCTTAACTCGAAAAACAGAATATGAGTTACAAAAAGCAAAAGAACGGGCTCATATTTTAGAAGGTCTTGTGATTGCTACAAAAAATATAGACCCTATTATTAAATTAATTCGCGAAGCGGCCAATAATGAAGTAGCTACGAAACAATTAATGGAAAAATACTCTTTAACTGAAATCCAAGCAAAAGCTATTTTAGAAATGCGTTTGAGGAATTTAAGTGGATTAGAGCGGGAAAAACTTCAATCCGAGTTAACTGATTTGCTTGCACAAATTAAAGATTTTGAAGACATTTTAAAAAACATCGATCATAAATTAAGAATTATTAGCCAACAATTAGATGAAATAGCTAAACGCTATGGTGATGTCAGAAAAACGGAAATTATTTATGGCGCCTCATCATCAATTGAAGACGAAGATTTAATTCCAGTAGAAGATGTAGTTATTACTATGTCTGCATTAGGTTATTTGAAAAGAATTCCTGTTGATACATATAAATCCCAAAATCGGGGTGGTGTTGGTGTTAAAGGAATGAATACTCATGAAGATGACGACGTTAGCAAATTATTAATTTGTTCTACCCACTCAGATTTATTGTTTTTTACTGATAAAGGAAAAGTCTACCGAATTAGAACCCACCAGGTTCCTGTAGGATCTCGAATTTCAAAAGGAATTCCAGCAGTAAATATTATTGACATTGACAAAGATGAAAAAATTCAATCCTTACTTTCTGTTGATGGGTATCAAGAAGGATTCTTCTTTTACTGTACTCAAAAAGGTGTAGTTAAACGAACTAATTTAGCAGAGTTTGAACGAATTAACCGGAACGGGAAAATAGCAATTAGTTTAAATGATGGAGATAATTTATTCTCAGTTATTAAAACAACCGGTGATAATGAAATTTACATCGGCGTTTCTAATGGAAAAATGGTCCGCTTCAAAGAAATCGATGTTCGGGCAATGGGGCGAACAGCCGCCGGAGTTCGCGGAGTTCGTTTAGATCCAACTAAAGACAATGTAATTGGTTTGTCTTCGTCATCAAACGGAGATTTAGTTTTATCAATTGGTGAAAATGGAATTGGAAAAGTTACAAACCGCGACTTATACAGATTAACAAACCGTGGATCACAAGGTGTTGTAACTTTAAAAACTAACGTAAGAACAGGGAAAGCAATTTCAACTAATTTGGTTCAAGGTGATGAAGATTTATTGATGATTTCTACATCCGGAAAAATTATTCGGATTCATTTAAATTCAGTAAGTCAAACAGGAAGATCTGCTTCAGGGGTTAAATTGTTTAATCTTAAAGGAAATGAAAAATTGCAAACTGTAGCAATTTTTGAAAAGCAGTCTTCATTAGATGAACCCAATAATCAAGAAAATGTAGAGACAGCAAATAGTGTTTCTCAACCAGCTGATAGTAATAACATTGCTGATTTATCTGAGCCTATCAACGAAAATTCATCTAACGATGAAAATAAACCCGAAAATTCAGATATGTAAAGTTTAGTGTTATGTGAACTACAAAACGTGATAAACACAGCTTGTTGGTTATAATTCCGGCTTATAATGAAGCAGAATGTATTGTACACGCTGTTAAAAAATTGCAAGCTGTTGTTAGTTTTGATTATGTAATCATTAATGACGCTTCGACAGATGAAACAAAGAAAATTTGTGAAGATCACGGATTTAATTTAATCAATCATAGTAAAAATAAAGGTTTATCTGGTGCTCTTCGATCAGGGATGATTTATGCTAAAAAGCACGGATATAAATTTGTCGCACAATATGATGCAGATTGTCAACACCGACCAGAGGATTTGCTGTTTTTGGCAAACTATGCAATTACGAACGATCTCGATATTGTAAGTGGATCGCGGTTTTTACACGAATCCAAAAAATTACGCCATCAAAATGTTTTAAAAGAAATTGCTAGAAAAGTTTTTATGCATTATTTTGAAAAACAAACATCAAAAAAAATTACTGACCCTACTAATGGATTAAGAGTTTTTAGTTCAAAGTTTTACGAAGCATATTTAGAGTATGAAAAATTTGAAGTGGAGCCGTCTACGATTGCTTATGCCATTCGGGTTAAGAAAATGACTTTTGCTGAATTACCTGTTGTTATTGAAAACCGAATTGCTGGAGAATCCACTTTTAAAAATTTTTATTCAGTGATTAAATATATGGGAAAACAGTTGCGACGCTTGATGTTTTCTACAAAACGTTGAAGATATTAAAACCGTTTTAAAATTATAAGAAAATAGAAAGAAGATAGTTATGTTAGATAAAGCACTACTTAAAACAAATACAGAAGAATTAAGACAAAAATTAGTTAACCGGGGATTCTCATTAACTCTTTTTGATGAGTATTTAAAACTAGACAAACAAGCTAACTCTTTATTACGTTCAATTGAAAACCTTAACGCAGAGCGAAATGCTGTTGCTAAAAAAATAAGTTTAGCCAAAACCAAAGATAATGCTTCTAAAATTAAGGAATTACAATCTGAAGGTGCCCGTTTAAAACAAACGGTTGATGCGCAAGAAGCAAAATATAACGAAATTGCTAAACAAGTAGACGAAATTGCTTACGTGATGCCAAATTTAGCAGACGATTCTGTGCCTGTCGGTAAAGATGAAAAAAGCAATTTAGAAATTTTTAAAGAAGGTAGTAAGCCCTCATTTAAATTTTCTCCAAAAGCGCATTGAGATTTAGCGGTAACTTTAGATATGGTTGATTTTGAAAGAGCTGTAAAAGTAACGGGAACAAGATTTGTCACATACAAAGGTATGGGGGCAAAACTGATTCGCGCTTTAAGAACATTTACATTAGACACACATACTAAAAAATATACAGAAATAATGCCGCAAGTAATTGTTAATGAGGCGTCATTTTATGGCTCTGGCCAATTTCCAAAATTTAAGGAAGATGTTTTCAAACTAGAAAATAGTAATTATTATTTGTCTTCAACATCTGAAGTGCAATTAGTTAATTATCATCGTGACGAAATTATCGAAGAGAAAGTTTTGCCTAAATACTATGTAGCATCAGTTACAAATTATCGTTCTGAAGCCGGAAGTGCAGGACGAGATACAAGAGGGGTAATTCGCCAACACCAGTTTTACAAGACAGAATTAGTTAAAATTTGTTTACCTCAAGATTCTAAATCCGAACATGAAAAATTAACACAAGATGCCGAAAATATTTTGAAGTTATTAAAATTACCTTTTCGAAGAATTGTTTTATGCACAGGTGACATGGGATTTAGTGCTTTAAAAACTTATGATTTAGAAGTTTGATTACCATCTTATAATGATTATAAAGAAATCTCTTCGTGTTCTAATTGTGGTGATTTTCAAGCAAGACGGGCCAAAATCCGTTACCGAGATCGGGTTTCTAAAAAAACTAATTTTGTACATACATTAAATGGTACTGGTGTTTCGATTGATCGTTTATTCGCTGCGGTTGTTGAAAACTACCAACAAGCAGACGGGACTATTTTAGTTCCTAAAGTTTTAGTTCCTTATATGGGAGTTGAGGTTATTAAATAATGAGTCTTCCAGGACTTTTTATTTCGTTTGAAGGACCTGATGGATCTGGTAAGAGTTCTGTTTTAAAACGACTTCAAAAAGAAATTTTTGATTACTTTACAATCGAAAAAAAACTTTGTCAAAAAAAAGATAACAAACCGATTGAATTTATTTTCAAAAGAGAACCGGGTGGAACACCAATAGGAGATAAAATTCGCGATTTGTTGTTATCTGTAAAAAGCGACATGCTTTCAATTACTGAAGCTTTTTTATTTGCAGCTAGCAGGGCTGAACTTTTTCATGGAGAAGGACTGGAACATTTGAAGAATGGTAATGTTTTAATTTGTGATCGCTATGTAGATTCTTCGATTGCGTATCAAGGTGCGGGAAGACAACTAGGAGAAAAATTAGTATCAGATATTAATAGTTTTGCTACACAAGGAATAAAACCTGATTATATTTTCTTTTTAATGGTTAAACCCTACGAGGGTTTAAATCGTATTAAAAAAAACCGCGATAATCCAGACCGTTTAGACCAACTTGAAATTGATTTTCACCAACGCGTTTACGACTCTTATACCACTATGATTAATAAACATAAAAAACGGGCGATAGTTATTGATGCTAGTCAATCAGAAGAAAAGGTATATAGCGATGTTTTTGTTAAAATGAAAGAAGTCATTACTAAGCATTACAAATAATTATGGAATTTAACTTACAGCATCACTCACATGCGATTTTAATAACAGAAAGCCAGGGGAGTTATCTGACGCCATTTTTAACTGCTTATTTAAAATCCATTGTATGTACTTCTAAAATTGAAAACAAATCATGTGATGCATGTGAGAATTGTACTAAGATAAAAAATAATTTATATTACGACATAATAGATGTTGATGGCAGCGTTGAAACAATTTCAAAAGATCGGATCATCGAAATTCAAAACCGTTTCTTACGAATGGGTTTAGAAAGAGGCAATAAAAAAGTTTATATTATTCATCAAATTGAATTAGCTTCAAGTCAGGCTGTTAATGCGTTACTTAAATTTTTGGAAGAACCCCCAAACAATACTTATGCGATTTTGACTACACGTAACCAATTAGTTATTCCACAAACAATAACTAGTCGTTGTCAACGAGTATTATTAAAAAAGAATAATTTCGATTGATCTCAAACAGCAATCAAATACAATCTAAAAAAAGCAGATATAAAAAGTCTCACCGATATATATTGAACAATTGATGACGCTTTAGCTGCTTTAAAAGACAATACTTTTAGTGAAGTTTCAGAACTAAGTTTTCGCTTTTTAAATACAAAAAAAAGTCTTGAAGAATTAAATGCTATATTTGAAAAATTTAAAAGTTTAAGCTTTCGCCAAATTCAACTAGTTTTAAATTATTTGATAGTTAATCTTGACATTACTTGTTGGGACGTATTAGTCAGATTATCGAATGATTTAAAATTAAATCCAATTCGGAGCGCGATGTTTTGGCAAATAATTAGAGTTATAGAAAGATGCCAAAAAAATGGTTAAAACAATTTATGCGTTAGCCACAGCTCCCGGAATGGGTGCGATTCATATAATTCGTGTTTCTGGTCCTAAAACTTTTTGTATATTACAGAAAGTTTGTAAGCAAAAAATTGAAAAGAAACATTTTTCTATTGAAAGAAACACGATTTATAACTTTCAAAAAAAACAAGAAATAGATGATGTTCTTTTGATGAAATTTTTGTCTCCAAAAACATATACTGGTGAAGATTTAGTTGAAATAAATTGCCACGGGAATATGCAAATTGTTAATGAAATATTTAGATTGTTGTCCCAAAATGGAGCAGATTTAGCAACTCCTGGTGAATTTACAAAACGAGGGTTTATGAATAATAAAATAGATTTGACTCAAGCGGCCGCTGTAGATGTTTTAGTAAAGACAAAAAATCCTTTCGTACGTTCACTAGCGCTTGATTCAATTCTTGGGAAAACCTCATTAAAATTGAAAAATTTACAAAATGAAATTTTTAAGTTAATTGGATCTATTGAAGTATTAATAGATTACCCAGAATTTGAGGATGTAACCAAAGATTTTAAAATCTTTGATAAACAAGCCACAGAAATAAAAAAGGTTTTAGAAAACGTAATTATTAAATCCTCTAAAATAATATCTTTAGATTCAGGATTTAAAATTGCAATTATAGGAAGACCTAATGTGGGGAAATCATCCCTTTTAAATGCTTTATTAAAGAAGGACCGTGCACTGGTTTCGTCGCAAGCAGGGACTACTAGAGATGTTGTCGAAGCACAAACAGAGTTCAACGGGTTTCCCGTAAGTTTCTTAGACACAGCAGGAATTCACAAACACCGTTCCCAACTAGAAAAAATGGGGATTATAAAAACATATAAGACCATTGACGAAGCAAACTTAGTTATATTTTTAACGGATGTTAGCAAAAAAGTATCTAAAGATGAGCTCGATTTAATATCTTATTTGAAACAAAAAAATAAGAAATATGTGATTTGTCAAAACAAAAAAGACTTAGTTAAACAAAAAACTACAAATAAAAAGAATGACGTCATCCAAATTAGTGCAAAGCAAAATGAGATTTCCCAATTATTAAGCTATTTAGAAATGTTACTAAAACAGGAACAATTAAATGATACTGATGCCTTGATTTTCAATAGAGAATGGCAACTAAATTTAGCACGTAGTTGTATTTTGCATTTGGAAGAATTTATTAAATTACTCAAACTAAAACCTTATTTAGATTTGATTATTGAACCATTGAAACAAGCTAATGAGGATTTACTTAAAATTGTTGGTGAAATTCAAGATTATGATCTTATTAGTGAAATTTTTAAAACTTTTTGTTTAGGAAAATAAAAATGAGACTTTACGATACGCATTGTCATTTAATGGTTGACCCTTTATCAAATGTTAATGAAGAAGTTTTTCAAGAAGCAAAAGAAAAAGAAATGCTAATGAACGTTGTAGGTTTTGATCTTGCCTCTTCAAAGAAGGCTATTGAGTATTCACTTAATTACGATTTTATTAAGGCTTGCGTAGCAATCCACCCCAATGACGTTCAAACCCACAATTACGAAGAAGTTGAAAAAACATTTAGGTTATGATGTCATCAATATCAAAATCAGATTGTTGCTATTGGTGAGTGCGGATTAGATTTTCATTACACCAAAAAATATGTAGATTTAGAATATAAATTTTTACTGATGCAAATGCAAATAGCACTTGATTTTAAATTACCTTTAATGTTGCATATCAGAGATGCTCATTACGAAATTATTGATTTTCTAAAATTACACAAGCCAAGTGTTCCAATTATTTTTCATTGCTTTAGCGAAGGAGTTGAAATTTCTAACAAAATACTTAGTGAACTTAAAGAACTAAATTTTTATTTTTCAATTCCGGGGATTGTTACATTTAAAAATGCTGTTCCTTTTCAGGAGGCTGTAAAAATTTTACCTTTAGAAAAGTTAATGGTAGAAACGGATTCACCGTGGTTGACACCAGCACCATTTAGAGGAAAAACGAACAAACCTTCGTACGTTGAATACACAATTAAACAAATTGGTTTATTAAAAAATTTGAATCCGGAAATAGTGGCAGAAACAACATTTAAAAATGCTTGTAAAATTTTCTTAAAAAAATAACTTTAAGCTTTATTCTTCTTCGTCTAATTCATCCGTTAACCCCATTCTACTGAGTTTTAATGGAGTAAACTTATTTAACTTATTCTTAGCTGTTTCAAAATGGGTTTCTACTATAACTTGGATAGAACCCAAGATGATTTCAGCATCTTTCGAGATGGCAGCAGCATTATCTTTAATATTGTTTGCTTGTTTTTGAATTTTATCAAAATTGTTTTGGATATTTTTGAAGGTGACTTCTAAAATACCGTTTTTTAAATCATTGAAATCTTGTAATATTTCCTGTTTCTTACGGAACTTAAGATCTTTTAATTTTAAATCTCTCCCCTTATATGAAAAATTTTGTAATAAAGATAATAGAGATACTAAATATTGGGGTCGAACAATAAATATATTAGATTCATTTCCTGATTTTTTAATTAAGAAATTTCCATCTTCTGAATCCAACTCAAGTTCAGAAACTAATATCCCGTACTCAGCGCCTTCTTTATCACGGTCTTTAATAAGCTTATCAATGTGATCTTTATTTTTTTTCTTATTTTCAGCATCGACAGTTTCACTTTTAACCTCAATTACTGCACTTGTCAATAAATTTTTATTTTTGTCTGAAATTTCGCTGTCAAAGGTTTTAAACAAAAAATCTGCTTTTGTTCCTTCTTTTGAAATATTAATTTTTTCAAAAGTGTATTTTTCGTTGTTTAGAAAACTTTCATTAACTTGGTTTTCAACCCAGTTTTCTAAATTCTCCCCAACTCGCTTGATATTGAGAACTTTTTTATTTCTTTCTAACTCATCAATGTGTTTTTGTAATATGTTGAGTTTTTCATTTTTTTCTGCAATTTCTTCAAGTTTTGTTTTTTCAATTTCAGCTTTTGTGCTTTTTATTTGTGCTTGTAAAATTTCTTCTTTGGCTTTTAATTCGGTTTCTTGTTGAGACTTAATTGTTTTTAATTCCTGTTCTAGTCTAGCAACTTCTAATTTGTAATTATTAATTTCTTCTTGAGATTTATTTTTTAGTTCTTCTTCTTTTGACTTAACTTTCAATGCGAATGTTTCTTCATGTTTTTGCAGCAAACTATTTATTTTTTCTTCGTAATTTTTCTTTAACTCATCCATTTGTTTAAAAATTTGAAATTTTTGATCTTCCAAAATTCTCTTTTCCGCATCTTTGGAATACGTTAACTCAGTCAATCTTTTAACTTCATTTTCTAATTTTAGTTTTGTTCCGTCAAATTGACGGATTTCTTCTTGAAATTCAGGTGTTTTTTTATATTCTGAAAATAATTTTTTCTTAAAATCGTCTTCACTTATCTTAGGATTTTGTTTCACGTATTGAGTGTATTTGCTTATAAAATCATTATTATAACCAATGTTTTTTAATTCATTTTCAATTTCCAGTCAAGTTAATAAAACTTTATCGTTTTTATCAGCACTTTCAAGAAGTTCTTGTTCAAAAATTGTTTGATTAGTATCAGGATCTTGTACAGCTGTAATTCTTGTTTTAATTATTTTAGACATATGCATCTCCATACCTTTGCAAATTAATTATATACTGCTAATTTTAGATAACGCGTCAGAAACGTCTTTCACTTTAAATTGTTGACTGATAATTTTTAATATTTCGATTTACTTTAAAGTTTATGGGGAATATTCATAGTTTTTTCAGGTAATAATATTTGCAATAATTACATAGTAATGTTTGTAAAAATTTATCAGTTTTGGTGACACTCTGTGTTCGTTTACATAGAGGTTATTGCTTTTTTAAGACTAAAAATTGGTAAAATAGGAGTAACTATCAACAATTTTCGAAAGGCTATTTTATTATGAAAAGTTTTAAAGCAATAGTTAAAGACCCCACAGGATTACATGCACGCCCAGCAACACTTTTAGTCCAAGCGGCCACTAAATTTAAATCTAAGACAACAATCAAAACTCAAACAGGTGCTACAGGGGATGCTAAGTCTATTATTAACTTGATGGCTTTAGCTGTTAAACAAGGCGATAGCTTTGAAGTAATTTTCGAAGGTGAAGACGAAGATCAAGCAATTGAAGCTGTTAAAAAGTCGCTAGAAGACAATAAAATTATCTAGTTTTTTAAATAGATTTAAGAGACAAATAACAGATTAAAAAATTGCGAACAATTTTTAGAGATTTTATTGTTCAATATTTTTTAAATAAACAGAGTAATTCTAAAAGAAATACTTAGAAAGCAGGGCAGTTATATATCATGGAATACCGAGTAGGTTTAGGATTTGACAGCCACTTATTGAAAGCTAAGAAAAACAATATCATTAAAATTGGTGGAATGCCAGTACAGTGTGATTACAGTGTTGTAGCTCATTCAGACGGTGATGTTGTTTTTCATGCAATTTCGGACGCTCTTTTAGGAGCGGCCGGATTTGGAGATGTTGGTGTTTACTTTGCAGACAGTGATCCAAAAACAAAAGATATGGATTCAGAAAAAATTCTCTTACATACTTTGAAGATGATTGAAAAACCTAAGTGGCAAATAGTAAACATAGATATCAACATAGTGGTTGAGCACATCAAAATTGACCCAGTCAGATATTTATTAGTTGAGAATCTTGAACGGATATTAAAAATTAAAAACATCAACATTAAAGCAAAGCATTACGAAGAACCAAAAAAAGAAATTTCTTGCCAAGTAATTGTGATGTTGCAAAAATAGATTGGGTAGATCAAAATGAAATTATCGCAAAAAACTAGCACTAAAAAAGTTGTTAAAGTTTCGCAAAGCATGACTGATTTTGATCCAAGAATTGACGAATTACTTATTTCGTCTGAAGAAGTTGAAAAAGGCTGTATGCTAGCAGCACAATGAATTAATAAAAAATATAAAAATAAAAAGTTCTTGATGGTTGGGATTTTAAAAGGCTGTATTCCTTTTATTGGAAAGCTCATTTCTCAAGTAAAGCCAGATGTCCTTTTAGACTTTATGACTATTTCTTCGTTTAAAGGTCAAACTAAAGCGGTTGGAGCTCCTAAAATAGTAATGGACTTAGCAACCAGTGTTAAAGACCAACATGTTTTACTTGTTGAAGACGTCGTAGATACTGGTAATACCATTAAATTAGTCTTAGACATGTTAAAACTGCGTGGTGCAAAGAGTGTTAGTTTAATGACTTTTGTGGACAAACCAACAAAACGCCAAGTTGATGTTAAAATCGATTATAGTTGTTATAAGTTACCAGATAAATTCTTGGTTGGTTTTGGTTTGGACTACCAAGGCTATTTAAGAAATTTACCTTTTATTGGAACATTGAAACGCAGTGTTTATGAGCCAAAAGGTAAAGCCAAAACTAAAAAATAAGAATTTTTCTTTTCGTTTTTTTAATTCGAATTACTAATTAAATAAAATTTCAAAGCGATTTGTTTAATTCTTAGATTTCTATTGTTAATATATTTAATATATAATCTAAAAACTTAATTCATCAGTTAACCAGTGTTAACTATGTTGTTTATTTACTTAAAAAGGATAATTCAATGGCCAAAGCCAAAGCTAATTCAGGAGAGAAAATTACTGAATCAAAGATGGATCCTAGACGCAAGCGATCGATAATTATTAGTACAATCATTTGATTAGTAATTATTGGAATAATTATTGCGCTAATTGTTGTAGCCACTTTACCAGGAACTCCAACAGTTTCAATTAGTGACGTTCGCTGGGATGGAACCAATTTGTCTGCTCTTATAAATAATGCTAGCAGTAGATCTAATATAAATCTTGGTGGTTCTTCTTTTGCGACAGCATTTACAAATGCTAACCACTTTAATATTGCCTTAAATATAGGTGGCAATAACGTCTTTGTTTCAGGAGACTTTATTAGTGGGTCCACTATTAATACTGGAGGCGCTCAACCAGTTGTAACTATTGCAGGTCAATATCAAATTGCTAATTTAATAATTGATAAAGCTGCAGGCACAATTACAATCACAGGTCAAGCGACCCCTCAAGTATTTGGACCTGCCGCTGGACAAACCTCTGTTCCTGCACAACTTACTCGTTTATTTGCTATTGGTACAGTAGCTACTCCAAATACTACTGGAGCAATTATAGGGAATGTTGTTATAACTCTTATCCCTTTGATTTTTTACGTTATTATTTTTTACTTTATTTACCGCTTCTTACGTCGCGGTATGGGTGGCCTTGGCGGAGGCGGAGGCGGTGACGGTGAAGGAACCGACAACGTTTTTACAATTGGTAAATCTCAAGCAAAACTTGCTAAATCCACTGTTCGCTTTGCAGATGTTGCAGGAATCGAAGAAGAAAAGAATGAATTAATCGAAATTGTTGATTATTTAAAAAACCCAGGTCGTTATGCTCAAATGGGTGCAAGATCACCGCGAGGGGTTATCTTATATGGTCCTCCAGGGACTGGTAAAACTTTGTTAGCAAAAGCTGTTGCTGGTGAAGCTGGTGTGCCTTTCTTTCAGGTTACAGGTTCAGCTTTTGAAGACATGTTAGTTGGTGTAGGTGCAAAGCGGGTTCGCGATTTGTTTAATAAAGCAAAGAAAGCAGCACCTTGTATTATTTTCATCGATGAAATTGACTCGGTTGGTTCGAAGCGTGGTAAATTAGATGTGTCTAATTATTCTGTAGCTGAACAAACTTTAAACCAGTTGTTAGCAGAAATGGACGGATTTAGTAGTCGAACTGGAGTTGTAGTTATGGCTGCAACAAACCGCTTAGATGTTCTAGATGATGCATTATTGCGTCCGGGCCGGTTTGACCGCCATATTCAAGTTTCATTGCCAGATGTGAAAGAACGAACAGCAATCTTGAAAATTCATGCAGTGAATAAAAATTTATCAAGTAAAGTTAATCTTGAAGATATTGCTAGAAGAACCCCAGGATTTAGTGGTGCCCAACTAGAAAACGTTTTGAATGAAGCCACATTGTTGGCTGTAAGGGCAAAACGTAATACCATAACAATGGAAGATTTAGATGAAGCGATTGACCGGGTTATGGCAGGTCCTGCTAAAAAATCTCGAGTAATGAGTGAACAAGACCGAAAGTTAACTGCTTATCATGAGGCTGGTCACGCAATTGTTGGTCTGCACTTAAAAGGAGCCGATGAAGTTCAAAAGATTACCATCATTCCTCGTGGTCAAGCAGGTGGATACACTTTGTCTACTCCTAAGGATGCAGAAATGTTAATGAAGCGTAAAAGTGATTTATTAAACATGGTTGCTGGCGCCTTAGGTGGACGTGCAGCTGAAGAAGTGATTTTTGGTGCCGAAAATATTACTACAGGTGCTTCTAATGACTTTTATAAAGCCACTAACATAGTTCGAGCAATGGTAACACAATTGGGAATGAGTCGTTTGGGAATGACCCAATTTATTCCTAGTGAAGGTGCTGTTAACCCAAATGTCAAATTATATTCAGATAAAACCGCTGAATCAATCGATGTAGTAATTAACGAAATTATTCAGAAACAATATGAAGTTGCAAAACAAATTATTGAATCTAACCGAGAAGAACACGAATTAATTGTTCAAACCTTATTAATTCAAGAAACTATTGTAAAACGAGATATTGATTACATTCACGAACATAAAAAGATGCCTCAAGGTGCAATTGATTTACAAAAAGCAGCTGAAGATGCTAAGATGAAAAAAATGAATATGTCAACAGACGACCCAGTTGATGATAATCACCAAGCTTCAGGTAGTGCGCGATAAAATATACAAATTATTGGTTTATTAAAACCATTTAATAAAATAAAATACGATTGAGCATAGCCATCGTATTTTTTATTCACTTTATGACTTTACTAAAAAAATATATCTTTAATCTAATTCTTGAGTTTCATAACGATGAAGCCATATTTAATAAAATAGACGCCAAAATAGGAAGCGGAAATTTTGGCACCCGTATTAAAGCTTTCTTTGATGATCTATCATATGAGTTTGATAAAATAAGATTTGAAGAAATATCAAAAGCAATAATTGTTATTACCGAAAAATTTTTAAAAAAAGTCGAAGGTTACTTTGCAGTATTAATATCTGGTTACATGATGCATTTTGCACGCAGTATGCATGGACTTCCTTATAATGTTGATAATATTTGTACCAGTATGTATTTAAGTAGTCGAAAATTAGCGGCTGAAAATAAATTAGCACGGAATCAAAAAACTTTTTTTGATGTTCTGTATGCGGTTTGTGATTGAGCATATTTCAATAAAGAACTACCCGTAAGTCAATTATTAGAAGGAATAGAAAAAACAGCCAAAAATGCTTTAGAAAATTCTCGGTTGTTAAAAAGTAAAGTTTGACCCGCGCGTTATCTTGGTACAAGAGCGATTGGTTTATATGATAGTGGTGCATTATTTATTTACTTGTTAATTGAAAGTTTTTATCGAAACTGGAAAGAGTATGAACTTGAAAAAAATAAATAAAAAACAAACAAATAAAAATAAAGATATTTACTGGTTAGATCGGTTAGTTTTAAATACTAAAAACTTTAGAACCATTGTTCAAATATTAATGTTTATAATCGTTATTTTATTAATTGTTTTGGTTGTAAACGAATTAGTTTTAAAACAAACTCTAGCTTATATTCCCTTGCTTGCAATTACAATTGCAGGGACTGTCATTTTGTTTTTGTTAACTGTTTTGTTATCTTTTTTAAAAGGTCATCGTTACAATCACTTTAATAAGGGAGATTATACGCAACTTTTATTTAATCATTATTTGACTAATCCTGAAGTTAAAGACTTTCAGATCCCTGATTTACCTAAACCGGATGGATCACTCCAAGTTAGTTCATGAATCCCAAATGCTTATAAATTTATTGATAATTCAAAGTGATTAAAATTAGAATTTAAAAATGAAAAAACTTTAGGTATTGAGTATTTTTTTTCACTATACCAAAGCCCTTATAGAAAAGATTTAATAAATGTTGAAGGAAATGTAAAAAAAATAGTGGTTGTTAAATGTGCTTCTGTCTCAAAAAACACTTTTTATTTTGCAGGAGAAACATTTAATTTTGCGGACGATAAAAACATTTTAGTAAATAATTTAAAACTTGTAGCCCAAGGGAAAACAGAAAGTTTTCATGTTTATGGTTTGGAAAATGAGGATTATGATCACCAACAGGAATTAGATTTTGATGTCATCGATCAATTTTTGTTTAATCCCTCACATACTTCAAGAAAATATGATTTTTTTAATACTCCCACAGCTTCGTATTTAATCGCAACAGCGCCATTAATGTTTATGAATAGTAAATTAGAATTACACGAAAGTATTTCTAATTTTGCTGAGAATTTAAGAAGACAAGCAGGATATGACATTGTGTTTTTACAATTATTAGCAAATTTAAAAACGATCATTGATACTCAACTTTTGAATAATAAAAAAGTATCAGAAGGGAAAACTTTAGATCAACCCGAAATCAAGAGTTCTGAATCCATTGTAAAAATTAACTAAATATGAAAAATAAATTAGCCCCTGAGTATTTTTATTTACAAACTTTTGAAACACCACTAGGAGCAATGCAAGTAGGGGCGAATATTCGTAAATTGTATTATTTACAGTTTGTTTGTGATGTCGATAGCAACGAAGAAGTAGAGAATATTGCCAGAACTCTTAATTTAGAGATAACACATCAGACTAATTCAATTATTGAATTAACTAAAAATGAAGTGTTAAAGTATTTTGCTAAGAAACTGAAAAATTTTAGTATTCCTTTAGGATTTATAGGAACGCCGTTTCAAATTCAAACGTGAAATGCAATTACTCAAATTCCTTATGGTGAAGCGATCTCCTACAAGCAATTGGCCAAAAAGGTAGATAAGCCTAATGGTTATCGAGCAGTTGCTAATGTTAATGCTAAAAATAAAATTGTAGTAATTGTACCGTGTCATCGAGTAATTGCTCACGATCAAACCATTGGCGGATATAGTGGCGGATTAGATCGTAAAAAACTGCTTTTAGATTTAGAAGAAATTAAATACAAAAAATAGTATTAAGCAAACAAAGACATTAAAAGTTTGATCTTGTTGAGTAGTAAACAAAAATAAATTCTTGATTTTTCGGGAATTAATTCCTGTCTTTTCGGGAGTATAATCCTGTTTTTTCAGGAATTTTTTTCTTTTTTATATAATAAAATAAAAATATAAGATAGGATTTTAATTATGATCAAAAGAACAATCAAACAAAAACTGGTTAATACTATAAACGAATATCCTGTCACCTTAATTACAGGAGCTAGACAAGTTGGCAAATCGTTTCTTTGTAATCAGATTAAAGAAGAGTATAAATGAAATTATGTTTCTTTAGATGATAAATACGAATATGATCAAGCTAAAAATGATCCGCGTTTTTTCTTAGAGCAGCACGGGTGACCTCTAATAATCGATGAAATACAGAAGGTTCCTGAATTATTCGAATATATAGCTCCAATTGTTAACAATGCAAGATTAAAAGATGGGAATATCAGCGGTATGTATTTGCTCACTGGATCACAACAGTATACTCTTATGAAAAATTTAAGAGAATCGCTGGCTGGAAGAATCGGAATATTAAATCTATCTACTTTATCTTATAGTGAAATAACAGGTAGGGAAGAAATTCCGTTTGAAATAAATCCCAATATTATGGCGATGCGAACAGATAAAAATTTTTCAAAAGAAAAACTTTATGAAATGATTATTAGAGGTTCTTATCCAAAAAATTTTACAAGTACAAATCCCAAAATTTTTCAATTTTACTCAAATTATGTGCAAACATATTTGTCAAGAGACGTAAACGAAATAATCAACATTAGGAATTTGAAAACATTTCAGAACTTTATTAAATTGCTTGCATTACACACTGGACAAGAATTAGTTTATGAAAGCATAGCTAAGGATTTATCTGTTGACAGAAAAACTTTAGTAAGTTGAGTAGGGATTTTAGAAGTGCTAGATATTATTTATTTATTAGATCCTTATTTTGAATCATCTGTTGAAAAAAGTGTTTTAAAACGTAAAAAAATTTATTTTAAAGATACAGGCCTTGCTTGTTTTTTGGCTGGGCAGCATGATTCAAAAACTTTATCCAGAACTAATCCTGGCGCGTTTGTAGAAACATACGTTTTTAATGAAATTTTGAAATCTTTTGAAAACGCAGAAATAGCGCCACCAAGTTTGTATTACTATCGTGATCGAACAGGCTGTGAAATTGATTTAGTTTTATTAAAAAATGGTGAGTTAAATTTAGTTGAAATCAAATCTGGTACCACATACTCTAAAAAAGATGTTTTAGCTTTTGAAAAAATGAACAAAAGCAAATATCAAATAGGAAGAGGTGCGGTAATTTGTACTGCAGAAAAATTGTATGCAATTTCTCAAAAAGTTCATGCGATTCCAATTAGTGCAATTAACTAAAATAAATTTTTCCTCTTTTTTTAGAAATTTATGATGGAAAAACAACAATTTTTATTTTTTGTGATGATGATTAAAAAACTTGTAGTTTTTATTAATTTACATAAATTCTTAAGTCTGTATTCTGTAGCTATAAATAAATTTATTATATGTTTAATTGGCAAACAATAAGAAGAGGACTAAAATTGATTTTTATTCTGATTTATGAATTTTTATCCATTGGTTTTTAGGTTCAAATCACTAAAAATTGTTTAGCATATACTAATTTTTATTTTTTGTAAATTAAATAAGTTTATAAACAAAATATCTAGTTAAAAATACCGTTAATCAATTGGTGTTACACCAAAAAACATTTTTTATTTTTAGTGTCTATAATTTTAAGTTGCATTTTGAAATTTATTGAATACAAACGTCTGATTCCAAACTCTCATTTGTTTTTATAAATTGAAGTGAAATTGAATAATTCTGGGAGATTTAATAAAATTATGAAAAAGAAAATATGATTCTCTGCCATAGCTTTAGGACTACCGGTTGTTGGTGTTATTGCAGGTGCTTGTGGCAACAATAATTCTCAAACTAAAAAACCTGAAACAAAGGAAGATAATTCTCCATCTGGGAATGTCGTGATAACACAGAATGATCGGATAAAAACATTTTACGATAGCGTTAATACTAATACAAGTGGTTTAACTCTTCAAAATAAACAAACAGTTGATTCATCTGTCATAGCATCTTCCATTAAAGCAACCGATGTTGATTCTTTATCTAAGGTAAACTCTTTGCTAACCACGAATGATAAAATTTTAAATTTGGATCCATCCCTAAAGGGTTTTAGTTTAAAGTTTACATTAGCCTCCAAAACTGACGGAACAGATTTCACTGCTGCCACACCAGTTGATGATAATGCAGGTGAATTAACGATTAAATTGGTTGTTACTGATGGTATTAATTTTTATGATAAAGATGGAAATGTTTCCAAAAACGAAGCTGATGCTGGAGTCAATATTGCAATTGATGGTTTCAAAAAAGTTCCAAGACCATTGGCCCAACAAGAACAAGATGTAAAAGCCTTTTACGCCAAGGTTGGAACTACAAGTGGTGGAGATGTTAGTAACACCCCAATAGGGCCCCAAACCCCAACTGAGGCCAAGAAATTTATCGATCAAAATATTGCTCCACACAATAAAGATGAAGGTCTTGTAAATGCAATCAATGCTACTTTCAAAAAGCAATTACTAAATTCTTTCTTCCGATTGCAAAACGATGTCTATAATTTTCAAATAACCGGAACAACTGCACATGATGATAAACGAACACTAGACATTAGTTTTAATATTACGAATCCAAGTGGCGTGGTGATGGATCTTAATGGTAAACCTGATCAGAATTTAAAGAATACTGATAGTGTGGTGACAGTTACTGCTACTAATTTGAAAGCACCAGCAAATAATCAAAAAGATTTAAAAGACGCTGTAACAGTAGATAATAATGTTACAGGTGGCGGATTCTTTTTAGCTGCCAAAGATGGAGTGACTTTAAATGATGCTAAAACTTTAATAAATAATTACGCCTCATTACAACAAAAAGCAACTGATATTTTTGGTCAAGATTTGGCACCTTCGTTGCCTGAAGGTTTTGATGTAACCATAAATAATTTTAAGGAAATTCCTACTCAATCTGGTGATACTCCTGAAACATTACAATTTGATTACTATATTTATAAAAATATAGTCCCGAAATAACTAATTGAGTGTAAGAAAAAACTCAAATTTGTTTATGCTTTATTGTAACTCATAATTACAAGATCAATAAAAAAGGCTCGTTAAAATAAAAAATACTATTACTAAGTAATAGTATAATTTTTATAGATTTAATAAATATTAAAGATTTTTTCAAACAATTCTGCTAGGATAAACTAGCAACAGTACAGGCTTATATCTGTTCTTGTAACTTCATGAAATCAATTTACTAAGATTCAAATCGTTATGTTTAGCTTTCTTAACTTGAATCGCTAGTCGTGTATCTTCTTTCGTGGCTAGTAAATCAACTGAAAACATTGAGTCCAACAGAACAGTAGATTTGGTAACTTTATAACCTATCTTTTCAAGATACATTTTGGATCTAAATTCACTTTTAAAATTTTGAAAATTTTCGTAAGCTAGGTAGTAATGAAATAAGTGTGTTAAATTGGCATCGTGTTAAAATTCAAATAATTAATTAAGGATGATTAACAAGATGGCAAAGAAAATAACTCCAAAACCACCTAAATCTGAAAATTATCGAAAAGTAATGGACCAATTTAACCAATTGGTACTAGGAAACCCAGATATTTTTGATGCTAGCAGTGCCAATAGTTTAATTAAATCAATGACAGAAGTATTTTCTGAACCACTGAATGCACTTCTTAAAGCCGAAATGGATGAACATTTAGGAAGAAGCGAATACGAGCGTTCTGAAAACTCCAATCGCCGGAATGGTTTCATTGA